>NZ_WBYH01000009.1:0-3266 GCF_013283425.1 Marinobacterium sp. xm-a-127 | reverse complement strand
ATACAAGCGCCAACCGGCGAAATCGATCGTTACGAGAACCATTCAGTTGATCAGACACCTTTGGGTTATATGGTCAAGTGAATAAGCGTGCACGGTGGATGCCTTGGCAGTCAGAGGCGATGAAGGACGTTGTAACCTGCGATAAGGTACGGGGAACTGGTAAACAAGTTTTGATCCGTACATTTCCGAATGGGGAAACCCACCACGTAAGTGGTATCTCTTTACTGAATATATAGGTTTAGAGAGGCGAACTCGGGGAACTGAAACATCTAAGTACCCGAAGGAAAAGAAATCAACCGAGATTCCCTTAGTAGCGGCGAGCGAACGGGGACCAGCCCTTAAGCTGGATTTGGGTTAGAAGAACAGACTGGAAAGTCTGGCCATAGTGGGTGATAGCCCCGTATTCGAAAACCCTTTTTCAGTGAAATCGAGTAGGACGGGACACGTGTTATCCTGTCTGAACATGGGGGGACCATCCTCCAAGGCTAAATACTCCTGACTGACCGATAGTGAACCAGTACCGTGAGGGAAAGGCGAAAAGAACCCCTGTGAGGGGAGTGAAATAGACCCTGAAACCGTGTACGTACAAGCAGTGGGAGCCGACTTAGTTCGGTGACTGCGTACCTTTTGTATAATGGGTCAACGACTTACTTTCAGTAGCAAGCTTAACCGTTTAGGGGAGGCGTAGGGAAACCGAGTCTTAATAGGGCGCATAGTTGCTGGGAGTAGACCCGAAACCGGGCGATCTATCCATGGGCAGGTTGAAGGTTGAGTAACATCAACTGGAGGACCGAACCGACTACCGTTGAAAAGTTAGCGGATGACCTGTGGATCGGAGTGAAAGGCTAATCAAGCTCGGAGATAGCTGGTTCTCCTCGAAAGCTATTTAGGTAGCGCCTCATGTCTCACCTTGGGGGGTAGAGCACTGTTTCGGCTAGGGGGTCATCCCGACTTACCAACCCGATGCAAACTCCGAATACCCAAGAGTGCAATCATGGGAGACACACGGCGGGTGCTAACGTCCGTCGTGAAAAGGGAAACAACCCAGACCGCCAGCTAAGGTCCCAAACTTCTAGTTAAGTGGGAAACGATGTGGGAAGGCTCAGACAGCTAGGAGGTTGGCTTAGAAGCAGCCATCCTTTAAAGAAAGCGTAATAGCTCACTAGTCGAGTCGGCCTGCGCGGAAGATATAACGGGGCTCAAACTAGAGACCGAAGCTGCGGATGCGTTTATACGCATGGTAGAGGAGCGTTCTGTAAGCTGTTGAAGCGGAAGCTGTAAGGCACCGTGGAGGTATCAGAAGTGCGAATGTTGACATAAGTAACGATAAAGGGAGTGAAAAACTCCCTCGCCGGAAGACCAAGGGTTCCTATCCAACGTTAATCGGGGTAGGGTGAGTCGACCCCTAAGATGAGGCTGAAAAGCGTAATCGATGGGAAGCAGGTTAATATTCCTGCACCTCGCATAACTGCGACGGGGGGACGGAGAAGGCTAGGCTAGCGCGGCGTTGGTTGTCCGCGTTTAAGGATGTAGGTTTGGAACTTAGGCAAATCCGGGTTCCTATATGACTGAGATCTGATGACGAGCTCCTATATGGAGTGAAGTAGTTGATGCCCGGCTTCCAGGAAAATCCTCTAAGCTTCAGGTTATGTGGGATCGTACCCCAAACCGACACAGGTGGTCAGGTTGAGAATACCAAGGCGCTTGAGAGAACTCGGGTGAAGGAACTAGGCAAAATGGCACCGTAACTTCGGGAGAAGGTGCGCCGGTTTTGGTGATGGGACTTGCTCCCTAAGCTGAGGCCGGTCGAAGATACCAGGTGGCTGCGACTGTTTATTAAAAACACAGCACTCTGCAAACACGAAAGTGGACGTATAGGGTGTGACGCCTGCCCGGTGCTTGAAGGTTAATTGATGGGGTTAGCTCCGGCGAAGCTCTTGATCGAAGCCCAAGTAAACGGCGGCCGTAACTATAACGGTCCTAAGGTAGCGAAATTCCTTGTCGGGTAAGTTCCGACCTGCACGAATGGCGTAACGATGGCCACACTGTCTCCACCCGAGACTCAGTGAAATTGAACTCGCTGTGAAGATGCAGCGTACCCGCGGCTAGACGGAAAGACCCCGTGAACCTTTACTATAGCTTCACACTGGACTTTGACCTTACTTGTGTAGGATAGCTGGGAGGCTTTGAAACTTGGACGCCAGTTCAAGTGGAGCCGATCTTGAAATACCAGCCTGGTAACGTTGAAGTCCTAACTCAGGTCCCTTATC
Source organism: Marinobacterium sp. xm-a-127 (assembly GCF_013283425.1). Classification (NCBI taxonomy): domain Bacteria; kingdom Pseudomonadati; phylum Pseudomonadota; class Gammaproteobacteria; order Oceanospirillales; family Oceanospirillaceae; genus Marinobacterium; species Marinobacterium sp. xm-a-127. The sequence goes on along the minus strand of NZ_WBYH01000009.1, from coordinate 996 downwards.
GGGATCGAGGACAGTGTGTGGTGGGTAGTTTGACTGGGGCGGTCTCCTCCCAAAGAGTAACGGAGGAGCACGAAGGTACCCTCAGCATGGTCGGAAATCATGCATTGAGCGCAAGAGTAAAAGGGTGCTTGACTGCGACACAGACACGTGGAGCAGGTACGAAAGTAGGTTCTAGTGATCCGGTGGTTCTGTATGGAAGGGCCATCGCTCAACGGATAAAAGGTACTCCGGGGATAACAGGCTGATACCGCCCAAGAGTTCACATCGACGGCGGTGTTTGGCACCTCGATGTCGGCTCATCACATCCTGGGGCTGAAGCCGGTCCCAAGGGTATGGCTGTTCGCCATTTAAAGTGGTACGCGAGCTGGGTTTAGAACGTCGTGAGACAGTTCGGTCCCTATCTGCCGTGGGCGTTTGAGATTTGAGAAGAGTTGCTCCTAGTACGAGAGGACCGGAGTGAACGAACCTCTGGTGTTCCGGTTGTCACGCCAGTGGCATTGCCGGGTAGCTATGTTCGGACGGGATAACCGCTGAAAGCATCTAAGCGGGAAGCCCCCTTCAAGATGAGATCTCACTGGACCTTTAAGGTCCCTAAAGAGCCGTTCAAGACTAGGACGTTGATAGGCTGGGTGTGTAAGCGTTGTGAGGCGTTGAGCTAACCAGTACTAATTGCTCGTGAGGCTTGACCATATAACGCCAAAGCTGTCTGAGAGCGAAAGCTTCAGATGAACAGCTGAGTGGTTTAAATGATTGATTTAACGGTTGTAGCTTGTATAGACAACCAAGACGCATCTTACAGTATCCAATGCGTTAACCAGTTTTGCCTGGTGACAATAGAGACGTGGAACCACCTGATCCCTTACCGAACTCAGTCGTGAAACGCGTCATCGCCGATGGTAGTGTGGGGTTTCCCCATGTGAGAGTAGGTCATTGCCAGGCACCTAATAAACAAAGAACCCCAGTACCGAAAGGTCCTGGGGTTTTTTGTTTTTTGGT
>NZ_WBYH01000008.1:0-37708 GCF_013283425.1 Marinobacterium sp. xm-a-127 | reverse complement strand
CAGTCGTGAAACGCGTCATCGCCGATGGTAGTGTGGGGTTTCCCCATGTGAGAGTAGGTCATTGCCAGGCACCTAATAAACAAAGAACCCCAGTACCGAAAGGTCCTGGGGTTTTTTGTTTTTTGGTAGCAAGGAGACTTCTGAGCGAATGTCCATGTGACAAACCATGCCCCAACGGGGCGGGGTTGAGGCGCTGAAAGCGACGCGAAGCGATTACGAACACCGTTCGTAACCTATTGTAGGTCATTGCCTACTCCGTTAGATAAACCTCGCACCAGTCCATAATCATTGATACACCGCTTCGCGGTGATCGCGGTCTGCCGCTACGCGGCAGTTCGCTCCTACAGTCGGACTTCGTAAAAGATCTCTGCCAACGTCAATAGCGGATGACAGGCTGAAGGCCAGTCACCGGCACTCCGTTAGATAAATCCGGCACCAGTCCATAATCATTGATACACCGCTTCGCGGTGATCGCAGTCTGCCGCTACGCGGCAGTTCGCTCCTACAGTCGGACTTCGTAAAAGATCTCTGCCAACGTCAACGGCGGATGTCAGGCTGAAGGCCAGTCACCGGCACTCCGTCAGATAAACCTCGCACCAGTCCATAATCATTGATACACCGCTTCGCGGTGATCGCGGTCTGCCGCTACGCGGCAGTTCGCTCCTACAGTCGGACTTCGTAAGAGACCCTCTGCCAACGTTTATAGCGGATGACAGGCTGAAGGCCAGTCACCGTAGCTCCGTAGCGAGTTAAGAACATCAGTGACTGGCTTTAGCCTGTCATCTGCTGTCCAATTACGCTCCAATCCATCGCGGCCTTCGCAAGACCGCTCCAACGGCTCCTAACTCTCCAACCAAAACGTAACCGGCCCATCATTGGTTAGTGATACTTTCATATCGGCACCAAACTTCCCGGTCGCAACTTTAAGCCCCGTTTTGTTAGCCGCTTCTACAAAGTAGTTGTAGAGCTCTTCACCCAGTGCTGGAGATGCCCCTTTTGAAAAACCCGGTCGTTTGCCCTTGGAGGTTTCGGCTACCAGCGTAAATTGAGAGACCACCAGTAACTCGCCTTCAATATTTTTAAGGCTAAGGTTCATCTTGTCCGATTCATCGCTAAAGATGCGGTAGTTGATCACCTTGTCGAGTAGTTTATCGGCTTTTGATCGGTCATCCTCTTTCTCTACACCGAGTAAAAGAAGTATCCCATGATCTATTTCACCGACGCAGTTGCCGTCTACTACAACGCTAGCACTGCTGACTCGTTGAATAAGTCCTTTCATTAGCTGGTTAACTCCAGATACTGATCGGTGGCATGGATTAAACGGTCTGTAATGCCCGGCTCAAAGGCTGAGTGTCCGGCATCACGAACGATATCAAAGTTTGCTTGAGGCAGTTCTTTAGCCAATAGGTGTGCCTGCTCAATAGGGCAAACCATGTCATATCGGCCATGAACAATCCAGGTCGGTATCTTTTTGATGCGATCACAGTGATTGAGCAGTTGGTTTTCAGACATAAAAGAGTTGTTGGCAAAATAGTGTGCTTCGATACGCGCCATGGCTAATGCGACATGAGGATTACCAAAGTGGTCAACCAAACTAGGGTTAGGATCTAATGTGGAGCAGCGTCCCTCCCAAATAGACCAAGCCTTTGCTGCTGCCATACGCTCTAGTTCATTATCACTGGTCAGAACTTTATAGTAGCTGCTGACCATGTCGTTTCTCTGATCGGCCGGTATCGGTGCTATAAATGATTCCCAATGGTCAGGGAATACATAGCTTGCTCCCTCTTGGTAAAACCACTGAATATCTCTAGGTCGACAGAGGAATATACCTCTTAGAAACAGTGCATTGACTCGCTCTGGGTGAGATTGTGCGTAGGCAAGGCTTAACGTAGAACCCCAACTACCGCCAAATAGTGCCCACTTATCTAGGCCGAGATGGGTACGAATCTTTTCAATATCAGCGATTAAGTGTTCCGTTGTGTTGTTTTCTAAACTGCCATGCGGCGTCGAGCGCCCACAGCCGCGTTGATCAAATAGAATGATTTTGTAATGTTCTGGGTTAAAAAAGCGTCGATGCTCGGGCGAACAACCACCGCCTGGCCCGCCGTGGACGAACAGAATAGGCTCGCCATTGGGGTTGCCTGAAAGCTCTAAAAAGAGGCTGTGCCCTTTGCCTACATCCAGTTGCTCGCTGTGGTAGGCACTTATTTCTGGGTAGAGTGTTCTCATTCTACTGGTAACCCCGCATCTTCTAGGCGTTTCTTACGCAGCTCAATTAATCGATCGATCTCAAATATCTCCTGTGGGCTCGCATCCGTTTTAAGCCCTCCCACAATGGCGTAATTGATACGGGTTTTATGCAGATCAAAGAAGTCGGTCAATGACTTAGCTACCTTTAGTCGATTCTCTGGATAGATTGTGACTAAGTGTTCGGTTAACTCACCCGCTCGTTTGGGCAGCTTTAATACCATCTGTAATGCTACCTCTTCTGCTTTTAGGTGAGCAGATTCCAGTGCAGTTTTTATTAGGTGCTGAGGATCTTTCGGGTTCTGTTTGAGTGCCTCAATCAACAGTTTAAGCGCCGGCTCTGCAATCTCTGCAGCCACGTACTCCTCAAGAGGAGGCACGGATGCAGGGTTGGTTGTGAACTGGTAGGGCTGAGCGGGTTCTAGACGTTCGGTTCGCAAGAAGAGCTTACGCACTAATAAGAAGAGCATCAGCAGTAGATGCAGTGAAATGACGTAGAAGTAGAGCCAAACAGAGCTAAACCACTCCATCATAGCGCCCGCCACGATAGGGCCGACGACACCACCGACGCCTAATAGAATTTGCATCATACTGGTTGCAGGCATCGCCTCTTTACTGTCGATGTGGTCGAACACCTGTGTCACAGCTAGCGGGAAAATAGCGGCCCCAGCGCCCCCTGACAGTAGGAAGAAGAAGGTGACGAACCAGGTGGGTAGAGCGCTGTAAAAATCGATAATGATGACGGCATTTGCACCGACACCAATCATCATTAATACAGCGCCCACCGTACGTTTATCGAAACGATCCGCAAACCAGCCAGTTGGGTATTGTGTCATGAGGCCCCCAAGCAAATAGGAGCCTAAAATGATTGATAGTAGTGTGCCGCTAAAGCCTCGATCGTAAGCGTATAGAGCGATCAGTGATACGCTTGCGGAGCCAATAGAACCCGCCACCAGGCAAGATAGAGTACCTGATGGAGAGACCTTCCATAGTTGCCCAAATGACATTGGGCGGCTTCGGCCAGGTAGCTCGGGTGCTGGCATGCGTGACATCGACATAATAATCAGAGCGATCGCTAATACGGCGCTGATAATACCGAACAGTCTAAAATCACTCTCTTCGAAAATGTTCATCACAAAAGGTGCTGAACCGAATCCGACAGCAAAGAATATCTGGTAGACACTGAACAGTTTACCGCGGTTGCTGCTATCACTGGTGACATTAAGCCAGCTCTCCAGAGTAATAAAACTGGTGATGAAGCAGAAGCCTGCAACGACCCTTAACAGGGAAGTGATGATGAACGATTCAAGAAGTGTGTGCAGTATTGAGACGATCGACAGTGTTGCAGCCATTGTTGCAAAGGCGCGGATATGACCGACGCGGTTGACGACTTTGGCCCCAAACATCCCTGCCAGGATAGAGCCGGCGGCAAACATACCCATAGCAATACCGACTTGTGAAGACTCAATGCCCGCCGACTGCATTCTTAAAGGGAGGATGATAAAGAATAGGTTGTGGCTAAGCGCCATACCAATAATTGAAAAAAGAATAGGGCTGACCCGGTAAAAAATGCTGTTGGTCATTAGGTGGTTCCTAGTTTGTCACTTCAAGATTTCTTGGACTTTAGTTTACTCCGTTTATTTCGTTTGAATATAAAAAAACGGTGCTCAATTTGCATTGGCACCGTTTTATGTTTTGCATTTATTGCAAATTAATTAACGCTTAGCGCGTTTACGCTCATGCTCTTTCAAGAACTTCTTACGAATACGGATGTTCTCAGGTGTTACTTCAACCAACTCATCATCTTCAATGAAGTCTAGAGCCTGCTCTAGAGTAAAGCGGATAGGTGGCGTTAGCACGATGTTCTCATCAGTACCTGAGGCTCGGACGTTGGTTAGCTGCTTACCTTTGGTTGGGTTAACCGTTAGGTCATTCGAGCGGCTATGGATACCAATGACCATGCCTTCGTACACTTCAATGTTTGGACCGATCATGAGGCGACCGCGCTCCTGAAGAGAGAAGAGTGCGTAGCCCAGTACTTTACCGTTAACCATCGAAACCAGTACGCCGTTGTTACGAGTCACCGTCTCACCCTCTTTCACCACACCGTAGTGGTCAAAGATTGAGTTCATGATACCAGTACCAGACGTCATGGTTAGGAATTGGCTACGGAAGCCGATCAAACCGCGAGAAGGGATCATAAAGGTCAGGCGACAGCGGCCTTTGCCGTCAACTTCCATATTCGTCATGTCACCGCGACGCATGCCTAGCTCTTCGATGATCGAGCCCTGGTGCTGCTCTTCAACGTCGATCATAACGATCTCGTAAGGTTCGTGGATTTCGCCATCTACCTCTTTCTGAATTACTTCAGGACGGCTGATGCCAAGTTCGAAGCCTTCACGGCGCATGGTCTCAATCAGTACCGATAGGTGAAGTTCACCACGACCTGATACACGGAATTTCTCAGGGCTATCACCCGGCTCTACACGCAGTGCTACGTTGTGAATCAATTCGCGCTCTAGACGCTCTTTGATGTTACGGCTGGTAACGAATTTGCCCTCTTTACCGGCAAACGGAGAGTCGTTGACCTGGAATGTCATAGAGACGGTTGGCTCATCGACAGAGAGTGCTGGTAGTGCTTCAACAACATCTGGGTGACACAGCGTATCTGAGATGTTGAGTTCGTCTAGACCGGTAATACAGACAATGTCACCTGCTTGTGCACTGTCGACATCGACACGATCAAGACCGTGGTAGCCCATGATCTTAAGGATACGACCTGAACGCATTTTTGCGTGTGAATCGATGACTTTAACAGGCGTGTTGGTAGAGATCTTACCGCGTGAGATACGACCCACACCGATAACACCGACAAAGCTGTTGTAGTCCAACGCAGAGACCTGCATCTGGAATGGACCTTCTGTATCGACGTGAGGCGCATCAACGTGCTTGATGATCGCTTCAAATAGAGGCGTCATATCGTCAGCCATAGCTTCGTGATCATCACCCGCAATACCGTTGATCGCTGAGGCGTAGACAATCGGGAAGTCCAACTGCTCATCGGTAGCGCCTAGGTTGTCGAACAGTTCGAAAACCTGATCCATAACCCAATCTGGACGTGCACCAGGACGGTCGATTTTGTTGATAACAACGATTGGCTTAAGGCCGCGTGCAAAGGCTTTCTGAGTAACGAAGCGTGTTTGTGGCATTGGACCATCAACTGCATCAACAAGCAGAAGGACCGAGTCAACCATCGACATAACACGCTCTACCTCACCACCGAAATCGGCGTGCCCAGGAGTATCGACGATGTTGATGCGGTAGTCGTTCCAAGTGATGGCGGTGTTTTTGGCAAGGATGGTGATGCCACGCTCTTTCTCTTGGTCGTTTGAGTCCATGACGCGCTCAGCGCCTTCATCACGACGGCCAAGGGTACCTGACTGCTCTAGAAGTTTATCAACTAGGGTGGTTTTGCCATGGTCGACGTGTGCGATGATGGCGATATTGCGAAGATTTTCGATCACGAGGTGAGTCTCATTAATTAAAGATGCGCGGATTATACGCGTCGAGCGTGATCAAGGCGAATTAATAGCCAATAAATTTGGACCATATGAACAATTGTTAGAAGCGAATCTAGTGCAAAATTTTTTGGCTGGAGTATCATATTGGCACACATCGACAGACTAGTAATAGTTTAAAGCACCATTGTGGTGCGTATGTTTTAGGTGTGCATCAAATTGGTGCGTTTATTGTCATTGGTGATTCGTTGCTGATGCGGTAAATCACCGTAAATAAAGACTTTTTTCGAGTTGGCATACTGTTTGCTAGCTCGTTAGGAAGACTGAGCTTGCATGGTGCAGGCTTAAACCCAAGGCTACTAGTCTGGCAATATCTGATAATGGAGAGAGCCATAATGTCTGAACAGACACTAAATCTGATCAAAGAAACTGACGCGAAGTGGATCGACCTTCGCTTTACAGACTCTAAAGGTAAAGAGCAGCACGTAACTATCCCAGTTCACGAAATGGGTGACGACTTCTTCGAAGACGGCAAAATGTTTGATGGCTCATCTATCCAAGGTTGGAAGGGTATTAACGACTCTGACATGATCCTTCGTCCAGATGACTCTTCATCTATCGTTGATCCATTCTCTGAAGATGCAACAGTCATCATCCGTTGTGACATCGTTGAGCCTGCTACAGGTCTTGGTTACGAGCGTGATCCACGTTCTGTTGCTAAGCGTGCAGAAGAGTACCTGAAATCAACAGGTATCGCTGACAGCGCTATGTTCGGTCCAGAGCCAGAGTTCTTCGTATTTGACGAAGTTCACTTCCACTCTGACATGTCTGGTTGTGGCTACACTGTATCTTCTGAAGAAGCTGCATGGTCTTCTAACAGCAAATTCGAAGGCGGTAACACAGGTCACCGTCCACGCGTTAAAGGCGGTTACTTCCCAGTACCACCAGTAGACTCTCTACACGATCTTCGTGCTGCAATGTGTGACGCGATGACAGCGATGGGTCTGCACGTAGAAGTACACCACCACGAAGTAGCAACTGCTGGTCAGTGTGAAATCGGTGTGGCAGGTAACACCCTTGTTAAGAAAGCTGACGAAGTTCAGATTCTTAAGTACGCAGTTCACAACGTTGCTCACGCTTACGGTAAAACAGCTACGTTCATGCCTAAGCCAATCGTTGGTGACAACGGCTCTGGTATGCACGTTCACCAGTCTCTATCTAAAGGCGGTGTTAACATCTTCGCTGGCGACGCATACGCGGGCCTATCTGAAGAAGCTCTTTACTACATCGGCGGTATCATCAAGCACGCTAAAGCGCTTAACGCTCTATGTAACCCAGGTACTAACTCGTACAAGCGTCTTGTTCCAGGCTTCGAAGCACCAGTTATGCTAGCTTACTCAGCTCGTAACCGTTCAGCTTCTATCCGTATCCCATACGTAACTAGCCCTAAAGGCCGTCGTATCGAGACACGCTTCCCTGATCCAATCGCTAACCCATACCTAGCGTTCTCTGCGCTAATGATGGCGGGTCTTGACGGTATCCAGAACAAGATCCACCCTGGCGATGCAGCAGACAAAGACCTTTACGATCTACCAGCTGAAGAAGCTGCTCAGATCCCACAGGTTTGTTCTTCACTAGAAGAAGCTCTGGACGCTCTAGAAGCTGATCACGAGTTCCTAACTCGCGGCGGCGTATTCACTGAAGACATGCTAAACGCTTACATCGAACTTAAGCGTGAAGAGTGTGCTCAAGTGAGCCAGACAACTCACCCAATCGAATACGATCTTTACTACTCAGTTTAAGATCTTATCGATTCAAAAAACCCGGCACCTGCCGGGTTTTTTATGTTCAGGACGAACGGTATCCTGCGAGCAAAAGGATGTGCAGGAGCAGGGCATGCCAGGACGAACGGTATCCTGCAGGCGCATGGATGCGCACAAAACACCTCGCACCAAAATGGTGCATAATATCTTCATATATGCCATTCTATTGTGCATGCTAAAACTCAAAAGCCCGTGGTTACTGGGTTTCGCTGAGTTGGCAACCTTTTTGCTTATTAAGTAGAGCTATTAAGGCTTAACGCTAGAGTAGAGCTGTTAAGTCATCAAAACCCTTGGGAATACCTAATGTTCGGATCGCAACAGTACAAATTGATTCTTGAAAACCTCAATACGGCTGTATTGGTACTGGGGCAGAAGTTCGAGTTGAAGTATATGAATCCGGCCGCTGAGGTTCTGTTAGAGGGTAGCTTTAAACGCTTAAAAAATTCACACATCGAGTATCTCTTTATTGGTTCCGAAGAGGAGCTCAAGCTATTAGAGAGTGTCTCTGCGACGGGACAGCATGTCAGTAAACGCGAAGCCGCTCTGATTACCTTTGGTGGTAACGAGTTGATGACGGATTACACCATCTCAAGGTTACCGAATGGGTTTCTACTGATGGAGTTGCACCCACGTGATCGCCTGGTTCGAATTGAGCGTGAAGAGGAGATGTTGAATCGACATGCCACCGCCAAAGTGCTTGTGCGTGGCTTGGCACATGAGATCAAGAACCCGTTGGGCGGGATTCGCGGCTCTGCACAGTTGCTAGAGCGCGAGCTGGATGATGAGGGGCTTAAAGAGTTCACCGGAATTATCATCGATGAAGCGGATCGGTTAAGAAATCTGGTGGATCGTCTGATGGGGCCTTACAAGAAGCCCAACATACACCCGGTGAACATTCACGAGGTGCTCGAGCGTGTGCGTGCTCTGATTGAAGTTGAAAGCGAGCAAGAGATTCAGTTGGTTCGTGACTACGACCCAAGTCTGCCGGAGTTTAACGGCGACAGTGAACAGTTGATCCAAGCGGTTTTAAACATCTGCAGAAATGCGATGCAGGCCCTGAAAGAGTCTGAAACAGCCGCTCCGCAAATCCGTATGAAAACACGAGCGCTCAGACGAATTACGCTGGGCGCAGAGCAGCATCGACTGGTCTGCTGCGTAGAGATTATCGATAACGGTCCGGGCATACCAAAGGATCTTTTAGATTCCGTGTTCTATCCGATGGTGACCGGTCGTGCGGAAGGGTCTGGGTTGGGACTATCGATTGCCCAATCTGTTATTGGTCAGCACCAGGGTTTAATCGAGGTCGCCTCGAAACCCAGTACAACAAATTTTAAAATTTTAATTCCTTTGGAGAGTTGAGATGTCTAAGCCAGCAACCGTTTGGATAGTAGATGATGATCGCTCAATACGTTGGGTTTTAGAGAAAGCGATCTCTGGCAGTGGCTTGGCGACAGAAGTGTTTGAGTCGGGCGATGCGTTGCTGCGTAAAATTAAGCGTGAACAGCCTGATGTGATTATCAGCGATATTCGTATGCCGGGCATTGATGGTCTTGAGATGCTAGAGCAGCTTCAAGCTGATTATGCAGACATTCCGACTATCATCATGACCGCTCACTCAGATTTAGATTCCGCGGTTGCCTCTTATCAAGGTGGTGCCTTTGAGTACTTGCCTAAGCCATTTGATATTGATGAGGCGGTAGCGCTGGTTCAGCGAGCGGTGCAGCACGTTGAAGAGCAGCGTCAACAAACCGAAGTGATTGTTGAAGATGATACACCTGAGATCATTGGTGAGGCGCCGGCTATGCAGGAGGTGTTCCGTGCCATTGGTCGTCTGTCTCATTCCCCGATTACTGTATTGATCAATGGTGAGTCTGGTACAGGTAAAGAGCTGGTGGCCCATGCTCTGCATCGCCACAGTCCGCGTGCGGGTAATGAGTTTATTCCATTGAACATGGCGGCTATTCCACATGACTTGATTGAGTCTGAACTGTTCGGGCATGAAAAGGGTGCCTTTACCGGAGCTCAAGCTTCGCGCCGTGGCCGTTTTGAACAGGCCGATGGTGGCACACTGTTCCTTGATGAGATCGGCGATATGCCTGCGGATACTCAAACTCGACTCTTGCGTGTTCTTGCTGACGGTGAGTTCTACCGTGTCGGTGGTCATACACCGGTTAAAGTTGATGTTCGAATCATTGCAGCTACCCACCAAAATCTCGAAAACCTCGTTAAAGAGGGCAAGTTTCGTGAGGATCTGTTCCACCGTCTAAACGTGATTCGAGTTCACATCCCCTCGTTAAATGAGCGTCGTGAAGATATTCCTCGTCTCGCTCGCCACTTTTTGTCACGTTCGGCGAAAGAGCTGGGCGTTGAGACTAAGATTCTTAAGCCGGAAACAGAGCGTTTTCTGCGCGATCTGACTTGGCCAGGTAATGTGCGACAGCTGGAAAACACCTGTCGCTGGATTACCGTGATGGCGTCTGGTCGAGAGGTTCTTGTCTCTGATTTACCACCAGAGCTTCTAGAGTCCTCAAATGAACGCCCTGTTGTTCATGGTAATTGGGAACAAGCACTGCGTGGCTGGGCTGATCAGCGTCTCTTTGAAGGGGAGAGGGGCATCCTCAAAGAGGCTGAACGTCAGTTTGAGCAGGTGTTGATAGAGACTGCGCTTAAACATACGGGTGGCCGTAAACGTGATGCGTCTGAACTTTTAGGCTGGGGGCGAAATACCCTAACCCGCAAGCTAAAAGAGCTGGGTATTGAGGCGGATTAGAGTCGCTTAATGCTACAATCGGCATCTAACAGTTTAGGTGCCGATATGCTTCACGTTGCTCTTTACGAACCCGAGATACCACCCAATACCGGAAATATTATTCGCCTGTGTGCTAACACGGGTTTCTCCCTTCATTTGATTAAACCCCTCGGCTTTGAGCTGGATGATAAGCGCCTGCGCAGAGCGGGATTGGATTATGCCGAGTTTGCCTCTATGAAAGTTCATGAGTCATTAGAAGCCTGTATTCAATCAGTCTCCCCAAGAAAAGTATGGTCGATGACGACCAAAACGGATCGCGCCTATACCGATGCTGATTTTGCATCGGGTGATATGATTCTATTGGGCCCGGAGACACGGGGTCTGCCTCAGAGTGTCATCGATTCGACCGATGCAATTACCTTGCCGATGTGCCCTGATTCACGCAGTTTGAATCTGTCTAATGCCTGTGCCATTGTTGTTTATGAGGCGTGGCGGCAGCTCTCTTTTGCGGGAGCCAAGTAGCTAAGGTCTGAGGTGGTTAGGCTTGCTTAAGGGGCTGAGTGTTGGGTATGGAGTGAAGCCATCTCGACACCCGCTAGGCGTAAGCAGATCTGTCCAATTATTAACCAGGGGTCGGTCGGTAGTTGTCCTTTAACGGCCTGATCAGCTTGTCCACAAAGTCGCAGTAACTGCTCAATCTCCGAGACTTTAATCTGACGACTGGCATTGCGAATAGCGGTTTTACGTTTGCTAAACAGTCTCAGTCTGTTCGCAATCGTATCGTAATTCTTCCCTTCTGATATCTCTGTAATCACGCTGCTTAGCGTGCGCAACTCACGTGAAATGGCCCAGAGTATGAAGGTCGGTTCGACACCCTCTTGTCTTAGCGCCTGCAGAATGTGTTGTACTCTTGCAGGTTGTCTTTGTATCGCCGCATCTGCAAGTGCAAAGGCATCAAATCGTGACATGTCGCCAACCGCCTCGGCAACCTGGTTGGCATCAAGGGTTTGGTTGGGGTAGAGCAGAGAGAGCTTCTCTAACTCTTGTTGTGCCGCGAGTAGGTTGCCCTCTACACGATCGGCTAAGACGCCGATCGCCTCTTGATCCATAGAGATTGGAAAAGATTGAAGGCGTGTCGCTAGCCAGCGCGGGAGTTGGTCAACTTCAATGGGCCAGATTTCAACCACTAGCCCGAGCTTTTCGACCAGCTTGAACCAGGCGCTCTTTTTCGCACCGGCATCGAGTCGATCAGCCAAAATGAATATCACCGTATCGGGCGCAGGGTTCTCTAGATAGCGTTGTAGCAGATCTGATTCGGCTTTTTTGATCTTTTGTGAACCGAGTCGTAACTCAATAATTTTGCGCTCTGCAAATAGAGAGAGGCTATTGGCGGCCTCCATCAGGCTGTCCCAGTTAAAGCTGGAATCGATGTGATAGAGCTCTCGTTCAGTGAATTCTAGACCGCGAAGATGGGCTCGAATGGCGTCACAGCTTTCGTCGTGTTGAAGTGTTTCGTCCCCGGTTACAAGGTACACCGGTAGCGCAGTATTTAGCTTGTTGAGCTGCTGAGGTAGCTGATCAACTCTAACTTTCATAGGTTAGCGCGGAACGAAACTTAGGTATTGGCGAATAATCTGTTCAGCCAGTGCACGATTGATCTCTGAGCGGTAGCGCGCTTCCAGAGTCTCTTGCGCCAAGGTGTCTGAAGTTTCGGTAACACTGCGTTGAACATTGACTCGGCGCTCAATGGCGGGCGCTGTGCTATCACCTTGATAGATGGCAAATTGAGCTTCACCGCTCAATTCGTACTCTTGTGCATCTGCATTGGCATCAAGAATCACCGCGCGGCGATTGTAGCGTGCCGATTCAACGATCAGTTTAAGCTTAGCTCGGGATGTTAGGGTCACGCCGTTGCGTTGCAGTTGAGTTGTCAGCTCTCTGCCTAACAAAGTGGGCTGTGTGGTGTTTTCGACCAGAGTTAATTGCTGTAACGCTGGTGGTACCTCATAAAGCCCTTTTAGGTGGAAGCCACAAGCTGTTAGAAACAGCATGGCGAAACCTGCAACGAACGTACGTGACAACTTCATCTTTTACTCCTAGCTGACGACGATGTTGACCAGTTTGCCTGGTACAACAATCTCTTTGCGCAGCGTTAGGCCTTCCATGTATTTCTGAACATTAGCTTCAGCCAGGGCCAGTTGCAAAATTGTGTCCTTATCGGCATCGGCGGCAACATTGATACGAGCACGAAGTTTGCCATTAACCTGCACAATCATCTCGATGTTATCACGTACCAAAGCGGATTCATCAACGCTTGGCCAGCTATCATTTTGGCTTGCACCCGTCAGTTCAGTCAGCAGCTGATCGGCTGCGTGTGGAATGATCGGGGACAACAGCTGGACAGCAGCGCTAAGCGCTTCTTGTTTACAAGCACGTCCTTGCTCGGAGTCATCGTTGAATCGACCGATACTGTTTGAAAGCTCCATGACAGCGGCAATGGCTGTATTGAATGTCTGGCGGCGCTCAATATCATCCGTCACTTTTTGGATGGTTTCATGAGTCTTACGGCGCAGCTCTTTCTGCCCATCATTCAGCTTGGACGTGTCTAAAGTTGATGCTGGGCCGGCTGCGATATGGTCGTGTGCCTGTTTCCAGAGACGTTTGATGAAACGGTGTGCACCTTCCACACCTGAGTCAGACCACTCTAGTGACTGTTCTGGTGGTGCCGCAAACATCATGAATAGACGAACCGTATCGGCGCCGTATCGATCGATCATAACCTGAGGGTCGATGCCGTTGTTTTTCGACTTAGACATCTTGGACATGCCGTCGTGAATCAGCGTTTTACCCGTCTCTTTATGAGTGGCTTTGGTCACACGACCTTTCTCGTCTGTCTCAGTCTCTACATCAACCGGTGAGATCCAAACCTTACCGCCCTGTTCATCTTCGTAGTAGTAGCCATCGGCTAGAACCATGCCCTGACAGAGTAGGCGAGTGAAAGGTTCATCAGAGTTTACTAGACCCTCGTCACGCAGTAGTTTGTGATAGAAGCGTGAGTAGAGTAGGTGCAAAATAGCGTGCTCGATACCACCGATGTACTGATCAACAGGGAGCCAGTAGTTGGCTGCTTGAGGATCCAGCATCGCACTGTCTGAGTAACGGCTTGCATAGCGAGCAAAGTACCAACTTGACTCCATGAAGGTGTCGAAGGTATCCGTTTCGCGTTCTGCATCTGCGCCACACTTTGGACAGCTTGTTTTGATGAAGCTCTCCATCTTTTTAATCGGTGAACCGACGCCGTCGAAGGTTACCTCTTCTGGCAGAAGCACAGGCAGCTGATCTTCAGGTACGGGTACTGATCCACAGCTATTACAATTAACAACCGGGATCGGTGCGCCCCAGTAGCGTTGGCGTGAAACACCCCAATCGCGAAGGCGGAAGTTGATGGTTGTATGACCGCGACCTTTGTTGTTCAGTTCAGTCGCAATGGCTTTAAACGCCATTTCGAACTCTAGATCGTCAAAGTCACCCGAGTTGCACAGAACGCCTTTCTCTGTGAACGCTTCTTGCGTCAAGTCGACAGTCTGATCGTCGGACAGAGGCTTGATGACCTGTTTGATGTTCAGTCCGTATTTGGTTGCAAACTCCCAGTCACGTTGGTCGTGTCCAGGAACCGCCATGACAGCGCCTGAGCCGTAATCCATCAGAACAAAGTTTGCTGTCCAAACAGGCACCATTTCACCAGTGAGAGGGTGAGTGGCTTCGATGCCCAATGGCATGCCGCGTTTTTCCATCATCGCCATGTCAGCTTCGGCGACTTTTTGGTGACGACACTCATCAATAAAGCTAGCAAGTTCTGGGTTATTTTCGGCTGCTTCAAGTGCTAGAGGGTGTTGTGGTGCAACGGCAACATAGGTAACACCCATCAGCGTATCAGGGCGGGTTGTGAAGACCTCTAGATCACCTTTGTTAGGCACCGCAAATTTCAGCTCAACCCCTTTAGAGCGGCCGATCCAGTTGCGCTGCATGGTGCGGACCTGCTCTGGCCAATGATCCAGCTTCTCTAGATCTTCCAGTAGTTGGTCTGCGTAGTCAGTAATTTTCAGGAACCATTGAGGGATTTTCTTACGCTCAACAATCGCACCAGAGCGCCAACCGCGACCATCGATCACTTGCTCGTTAGCCAGAACGGTTTGGTCAACTGGGTCCCAGTTCAC
This sequence comes from Marinobacterium sp. xm-a-127, assembly GCF_013283425.1. Taxonomy (NCBI): domain Bacteria; kingdom Pseudomonadati; phylum Pseudomonadota; class Gammaproteobacteria; order Oceanospirillales; family Oceanospirillaceae; genus Marinobacterium; species Marinobacterium sp. xm-a-127. Next base: position 23,154 of record NZ_WBYH01000008.1, on the reverse strand, counting down.
CTCGGCCTCTTTTTTGTAGACCAGGCCTTTCTCAAGAAGACGAGTAAAGAACCACTGCTCCCAACGGTAGTACTCCGGGTGGCAGGTCGCTAGCTCGCGATCCCAGTCGTAACCAAAGCCCATCTGTTTAAGCTGATTACGCATGTAATCGATATTGCTGTAGGTCCAGTTAGCAGGAGGCACATTGTTTTTAAGTGCAGCGTTTTCAGCTGGTAGGCCAAAGGCGTCCCAACCCATAGGCTGAAGAACGTTTTTTCCCTGCATGCGCTGGTATCGAGAGACGACATCACCGATGGTGTAGTTACGTACGTGGCCCATGTGCAGGCGACCACTTGGGTAAGGGAACATCGAGAGGCAGTAAAACTTCTCTTTGCTGGAATCCTCTTCAACGTTGAATGCGCCGGATTCTTCCCACTGCTGCTGGACTTTTGGTTCAATATCCTGGGGTTGGTACTGTTCGTTCATCGGTCTCTATATTCTGCAAACATAAAAACGGCATCATTGTTCTTGGAGCAAATTACTTTGCTAAGAAATGACACCGCTCAATGGTTATTTCATTAATACTGTTCAATACTGCATAGGATACATCAGATGCGGTCGCGCCGACAGGTTTGGCTGCTGAATAATCCGCTCTTAAAAGGAGTTTGCTTATGAGTGATACAAACCAAGATAAGCTCGATTCTGGCCGTTATGATCAATTGGTCGATCAAGTGATGGATTCTCTAGATGGTGCCAGTGAAGTGACGCTTGAGAAACTTACCTTAGCGGTCAATGAAGCGGTTGATCTGGAGCAGACAGCACTTGAAATGTCTGCAGATGAAGCAGCCCTGCTAAAAGCCTACCTAATGCGTGATCTGAAGCAATTCTCAATCGGTGTTCAAAAGGTCGGCGGAGCGCTGGCTGATTGGTTGGAGTTGGACCTTGCTGTGTTGGAGAAGGGAATTGTCGATCGCTTGATGAGAGTGGCCGATAAAACCCGTATCGAACAAGAGTTACTCCGTGAGCAGTTGAGTCATGGTGAAGCGCACTACGCCGCCGGTGAAATCGCGCTACCTGGACAGTTTGTCTGTACACAGTGTGGAGCTAAGCAGATGCTGAGCGAGAGTCAAAAATTACAGCCTTGTCGTGACTGTTCAGCGGTTCTGTTTGAACGAGCGATGTCTAAATAGCGCGGCTAATAACAGTGCTGCAGCAAGGATAAGCGCTGGCCACAACCCCAACTGTTGATAGGGGGTTTGGCCCATGCTTGGGGCGATCTCATGGGTTAGGATCGCCGTCTCGAATCTGGGTGCGGTCGCTAAGACTTGACCCTTGGCATCAATGAATCCTGATATGCCGTTGTTGGTGGCTCTTATCACGGGCCTACCATTTTCGATAGCACGCATTCTGGCGATCTCAAAGTGCTGATCTGGGCCATGAGATCCGCCGAACCAGGTGTCATTAGAGAGCGTCAGAATCATGTCACTCTGATTGGCATTCTCTCTGACCAACTCTGGGTAGGCGATCTCATAACAGATTGCGCCCGCCAGCGACCCCTGAGGTGTCTCTACCTGAAAAGTTGGTTGTTCTGGCAAGCTAAAGCTAGACATGGGGAGATCAAAAAAGGCGATCAGCCCTCGCAACTGATTTTCAAAGGGAATGTACTCCCCAAAAGGGACCAGTCTCTGTTTGTCGTACAGGCTGATTTTACCCGTCAACGTGCCCACCGAGTTGTGGTACAGGTTTCGCTGTTGGCTCTCACTCCACTCTTTTCTTGGGAAACCTGAAATTAACGTGGTGCCTTGTTGGTTGAGGATCTCCACTAGCGGACTGATCTGGTTGATGGCGCGGCCTATTAATTTGGGTACGGCGGTCTCAGGCCAAATGAGTAGATCGGTAGCGGGCGCTTGGACGCTTAAATTAATAATGTTCTGTATGTGTCGATCAACTTGCTCAATTTGCCACTTAGACTCTTGGGCTAAATTGGGCTGTATTAATGTGATCGAGACGGTCTTTTCTGAACTCTCTGTCCAGTGTGACGGAATAAGGTAAGAGGCACCTAATATCGCAAGGATCAGTAGGAGAGGGGTCGGTTTTTTACGGTGGATGACATGGGAAGCCGAGACAGCAATGATCAGAACCATCGCCGACACTAGCCACACGCCGCCGATCGGGGCTAATGAGATAAGTGGTGTATCGATGAACGCATAGCCGATGAGCAGCCAAGGGAAGCCGGTAAATAGCCAGCTTCTCACCCATTCAAACAAGATCCAAAGAGCGACAAATCCTGGTGCTGAGCCGTCAGTAAACAGGCGTTTGTAGAGCCAAATTTGTGCGGCAAAGAGTATCGCTAACGCGCCAGTGAACATGAGAGTCATCAGTGCGGCGGCTAAAACACCCATGCCACCGTGTAAGTGAATACTCACATAGACCCAAGAGACACCGGCGGTGAAGTATCCCAAACCATAGAGCCAACCCATCAGGAACGCTGAATCGGATTTAAGGGTCAGCAAGTAGAGGGTGGCAATAGAGACAATCGCTAATAGCGGGTAACTAAAAGGGGCAAAAGCGAGTGTCGCTATTGCCCCTGCAGCAACCGCCAAAGTCCTATTCACAAGAGGCTGGAGCAGCATCACTACTCCTTGTGGTGCTTAACCTGTAGCAGTCTAATTCTGCGGTTTTCAGACGCTAGCACGGTGAAGGTGAAGTCATCGAGTCGAATCGTCTCCCCTTTATCGGGTAGGTGACCAAATTGACGTGTCACCAGTCCACCCACGGTATCGAACTCATCATCAGGTAGGCCGACGTCAAAGTACTCGTTAAAGTCTTCGATAGGGGTTAACGCTTTGACAATGAAGCCATCATCTTCAAAGGCTTTGATGTTGCCCTCGTCTTCATCTTCGTCGTGCTCATCTTCGATATCACCGACGATCTGTTCGAGCACGTCTTCGATGGTAATAAGACCGGCAATTCCGCCGTACTCATCAACGACGATGGCCATGTGATTGCGTGTGACACGGAATTCACGTAGCAAGACGTTCAGTCGCTTACTTTCAGGAATGAAGGTTGCTTTGCGAAGGTGCTCAGCGAGACTGAACTGTTCTAAGCGGCCGTCCAGTGCATAGGGAAGAAGATCCTTGGCAAGAAGAATGCCGACGATCTCATCTGGGTTTTCACCTGCAATAGGAAAGCGAGAGTGTGCACTGTCGATGACCAGTGGCATAAATTCGTGGGCAGATTGATCGATCTGTACCGAGACCATTTGTGATCTAGGGATCATGACGTCACGCACTTGCATGTCGGTCACTTGTATAGCGCCTTCTACAATCGTTAGCGCATCTTGGTCTAGTAGGCCAGTGTCGTTGGCCTCATAAAGAACTTCAAACAGGTCTTCGCGGGTTTTGGGCTCATCCGAAAAAGCTGAAGCAAGTTTGCTAAAAAAGCTTTTGGATGAGCCGCTCGATCGGTCTTCACTCATAGTGTGTGGTTGCCTCAAATATAGGGGTCTGGGATTTGGAGTTGAGCGAGCAGTTCTCGTTCAAGTGACTCCATCTCCTCGGCTTCTTCATCCTTTATATGATCGAATCCAAGTAGATGCAATACCCCATGGATCACCATGTGAGCCCAATGGTGATGAATCTGTTTGTTTTGTTCGGTTGCTTCGCGCTCTACAACCGCGGCACAAATCGCTAGATCACCTAATATATTGCCAGGGAAGCCCGGAGGTGCTTCAAACGGAAAAGAGAGTACGTTGGTCGACTTGTCTTTACCGCGATATTCACGATTCAGTGTCTGGCTCTCGGTTTCATCAACGATACGAATGCATAGTTCAGCTTCGCCCGATAGCTGTGATGCCGCTAATTCGGCCCAGGATTGAAACTGCTCATCACTCGGGAGTGAGTTGCTATCAACAGCGCGAATAACCTCTAAATGAATCACTATTTACGCTCGTCTGTATGTTTGGCTTCGTACGCTTCATAAGCACGTACAATGTGCTGCACGATAGGGTGACGAACCACATCTTTCGCTTCGAAGTGAGTAAATCCAATCCCTTTCACCCCATCCAGTACCTGCATCGCATGAATTAGGCCAGAGCTGGCGCCGCGTGGTAGGTCGACCTGGGTTTTATCCCCTGTAATAACGGCGGTTGAACCAAACCCTATGCGGGTAAGAAACATCTTCATCTGCTCGCGTGTCGTATTTTGTGACTCATCAAGAATGACAAACGAGCCGTTCAACGTTCTGCCGCGCATGTAAGCTAAGGGTGCGATCTCTATGACATTCTTTTCGATCAGGCGTGCTACCTTCTCAAAGCCCATCATCTCATAGAGTGCGTCGTAGAGAGGGCGTAAGTAGGGATCGACTTTCTGAGTCAGATCGCCGGGTAGAAAACCGAGTTTTTCACCCGCTTCGACGGCAGGGCGAACCAGTAGTATTCGACTGACCTCTTCGCGCTCAAGGGCCTCAACCGCACAAGCAACCGCAAGGTAGGTTTTACCGGTGCCGGCAGGTCCGATACCAAAGTTAATGTCATGGTAACGAATCGACTGAACGTACTTTTGCTGATTCTCCCCGCGAGGTCGAATCGTCATTTTTCGAGTACGAATAGTGACATCATCCGTCGCAGTCGATTTCACATCAGTTTGTGAAATGCCTGAGTGTTGTAGCGATAGATGAATGTCTGATGGGGCAAGTGGTTTGCCGTTTAGAGACTCTTTGTACAGTGCTTCAATCAGTGTGCAGACCGGGCGAACGGCCTGAATTGCACCTTCAACTTTGAACTGGAATCCACGGTTACCGATTTGGACTCCGGTGCGCTCTTCAATCAGACGTAAGTGCTCATCAAACTGGCCGACTAGATTAGCCAAGGCTGCGCCATCTTCAGGCTGTAGGTTGATGTGGAAAGATTGTGTTTCGCTCATTATTGATCCAGCTCGGAGCTAACTAACTCACCGATCAACGAGTTCGGAAGCGCTTCAGCAATGCGGACATCGGCGAAGTGACCAATCAGGTCTGGATTATCGCAACGGAAGTTCACAACACGATTGTTCTCCGTGCGACCCGATAGTTGGCCAGGGTCTTTACGCGAGTAACCGTTGACCAGAATGCGTTGAGTGGTTCCGACCATGCGGCGGCTGATCTGCAAAGCGTTCTGAGTGATACGGCTTTGCAAAATGTGTAGGCGTTGTTTCTTCGTCTCTTCCGATACGTCGTCAGGCAGGTCTGCCGCAGGGGTGCCTGGGCGACGGCTGTAGATGAAGCTGAACGACGTATCAAAACCTATATCCTCGATTAGCTTCATGGTCGCCTCAAAGTCGGCATCCGTTTCACCTGGGAAGCCGATGATAAAGTCCGACGAGAAGCTGATATCTGGACGCTTCGCCTTGATTCGACGTAATTTCGACTTGTACTCAATCGCCGTGTGGCCGCGCTTCATTGCCATTAGTATGCGGTCAGAGCCACTCTGGACCGGTAGATGAAGATGGCTCACCAATTCCGGCACTTCGTCATAAACCTCGATCAGGCTGTCGGTAAACTCTACAGGGTGTGAGGTTGTGAAACGAATACGATCGATACCCTCAATCGCGGCGATGGTGCGAATCAGCTCAGCCAGATCAGCCGTATCACCGTCATGAGTCGCACCGAGGTAAGCGTTGACGTTTTGGCCCAGTAGATTGACTTCACGCACGCCCTGTTCAGCCAGCTCAACACACTCGGCTATCACATCATCCAGCGGTCGGCTGACCTCTTCGCCACGGGTGTAGGGCACGACACAGAAAGTACAGTACTTACTACAACCTTCCATGACTGAAACAAATGCCTCTGCCCCCTCAACTTTAGGAGCGGGGAGGTGGTCGAACTTTTCGATCTCTGGGAAGCTGACATCAACGATACCGACCTTGCCCCCCTTGGTATCTTCAATCATCTCGGGAAGACGGTGTAGGGTCTGTGGGCCAAAAATCATATCGACGAACGGCGCGCGATCACGAATCGCTTCGCCCTCTTGGCTTGCAACACAGCCGCCTACCCCGATCATTAATCCGGGTTTTTGCTCTTTCAAAAGACGCCAACGGCCTAACTGGTGGAACACCTTCTCTTGCGCCTTTTCACGAATTGAACAGGTGTTTAGAAGCAGGACGTCAGCCTCTTCTGGATTATCGGTTAGCTCCAGCTTGTGGCTATCGCCCAGAAGGTCAGCCATTCGTGCGGAGTCGTACTCATTCATCTGACATCCGTGTGTCTTGATAAAGAGCTTTTTAGTCATGTTTCACCTGTCGTTACGTTGAATCTATGCCCCATCATTTGGGGCGATGAAGTATACCTCAGCGCACTCTTTGGCGCTAACGAACTTGCAATTGTTTAGAGCGCCCCCACTAACCTGATTAGGCAATTCAAGTTTAGATTGATTGGAGATTCTCAATGGCCGATGCCAAACGCCTCTATCGCGTCACTTACATCAACAAAGATAAAGTCTACGAGCTTTACGTTGAACAGGTTTACAGTGCTGATATGTGGGGGTTTTTGCGCTAGAGGGTTTCGTGTTTGGTAGTCACACTGAGATGCTGATTGATCCTGCCGAAGATCGTCTACAGCAGGAGTTCGCAGGTGTAAAACGCTCTTTCGTTCCGATGCAGGCCATTATTCAGATTGATGAGGTTGAGAAGCGAGGAAAAGCTCGTATTACGGATGCCGAGGGCACCGTCACCGCTTTTCCAGTCATGCCCTCACGGAGTAAATAACCTCGCGAAACTGATAATCAGTTACTTGCCAGCGACCCTTGGTCGTGCTGACAGATGGCAGGCTGCAAGGTGGGTAGTTGGAGCTCTATCTGATCCGTAGAGTAGTCCTCTACGCTTGAGTCTGAAAAGATCAGTTCGGCACTCTCAATTCTAAAACAGCTAACCGAGCTGTCAGCCCACACCTTATCCCAGTGTTGATCGCCGGTTCTATGCTCGGGCGACAAAGGCCCTGCAATTCTCAAGTAGGCATGATCATCGCCGCTCTTCATCGCAGGAATAACCTTACCCTCTGCGTCGAAAGCGATCGTCTTAAACATCACGTAGTCCAGGTCGCGATCCGTCTGATTGCTAAAGTCGATGACTGCAGCAACATTTTTTTGGGTGATGACTTCCGTCTGAAGTTGGTGAATAACCAGGGTTTTTTGTGGTGGAGCGGGTGTGATGGGCTGTTGAGTTGTCAGCTTAGCTGTTGTGTCTGGCAAGCTGATACAACCTGACAATACCAGTGCTGGTAGCGTCAGTTTTAAAGCGTTTTGCATTGTTATTCTTTTTGCAATCACGTTGTTTTCTCCAAAAACCTTAACTGGATATTAACAAGGTTTTTGATGTTTTGCCTGAAATTTCTTTCGCGAGTCTAGGAACAAGATATCCTGGTAGCTCTCTCTGCATTTGCGTAAAGATCTCTTTACCCTGTTCAATCGGGATATCAAAGTGACTGGCCCCCGCGACAGGATCAAAAAGAAAGAGGTAGTAGGGGAGGATGCCTGCGCTAAACAGAGCACGTGAGAGTCTGACCTGCTCATCAGCGCTGTCATTGACCCCTTTTAACAACACCGCTTGATTGAGAATGGTTGCACCACTCTGTTTTAGCTTGGTGACGGCGTCGCTCAGACTCTGATCAATCTCATTGGCGTGGTTGATGTGAAGGACCACGACGCAATTGAGCCTTGAAATATGCAAGGTGTCATTGAGTTGATCGGTTACTCTGGATGGAATCACCACGGGTAGGCGAGTGTGGACTCTGAGTCGTTCGAGATGAGGTATGGCTTCAAGATCCGCTACCATCTTTGAAAAACGGTGATCAGAGGTGACCAGTGGATCACCGCCTGAGAAGATCACCTCTCTTAACTCTGTATGCTCTTTTAGATAGGCGAGAGCCCTTTGCCAATGCTCCCCACTAAGCTGGTTGTCAGAGTAAGGGAAGTGTCTGCGAAAACAGTAACGACAGTTAATGGCGCAAGCTCCGCTCAAGATCAACAGTGCTCGATCTTTATATTTGTGCACAACGCCTGGAGTCGGGCGTGCATCACTCTCGTTTAACGGGTCTTCTGTGAAACCTGGAGCCTGAATAAACTCGTCCCTGATCGGAAGGACCTGCTTCAGCAAAGGATCGTTTGGATTGCCTAGCTCCATGCGATTTAGGAACTCAAGAGGGACTCGCAATGGGAAGAGCTGGCTAGCCGCTTGAGCCTGTTCGAGTAGCTCGTTGGGTAGGGACAGTCTCTCCAGTAAGGCTTTAGGATCGGTGATGGCACTTTTCAGTGAGTCTTGCCAAGAGTTTGGCGTAATGTCCAACAGCTGCATCATTGAAGTGACCAAAATTTCCAAGAATGTAAACGATCTGTTGGAGCCGATTCTCCTTTGAAGTAGAATGCTCGTCAAACATTCAATCAATGATTTGGAAAAAGAGATGGGAAACGTTTCAAGTGGTCAGTTTAAGACTGGCATGAAAGTGATGATCGACGGCGATCCATGTAACATGGTTGAAGTTGAATTTGTTAAACCGGGAAAAGGTCAGGCGTTCACTCGAGTTCGTCTTCGTAACCTTATGACGGGTCGTATTTGGGAGCGTACTTTCAAATCGAACGAATCAGCTGAAACAGCCGATGTGATGGATCGTGACATGGAGTACCTCTACAGTGATGGTGAGATGTGGCACTTCATGGAGCCAAGCACATTTGAACAGTACGCTGCGGATGAGAAAGCCGTTGCCGACTGTTCGCAGTGGTTGAAAGAGGGTGACAAAGTGATGATCACTCTATTTAACGACAACCCTATTGCTGTGACACCTCCTAACTTTGTTGAGCTTGAAGTGACTGAAACTGATCCAGGCCTTAAAGGCGATACGGCTCAGGGCGGTTCTAAGCCTGCGACTCTCAGCACGGGTGCAGTGGTTCGTGTGCCACTATTTATCAACCAGGGTGAAGTTCTTAAGATCGACACTCGTACCGGTGAATACGTAAGCCGTGCCTAACACGGGTTCGTAATAGAAACGGCAGCTTCGGCTGCCGTTTTTGGTTCTAATTTTGGAGTCTGTATGAATCGAAATCACTGGCAACCTACAGCAGAGATCTTAACACTTCGTGAGCGAGCAAAGATGCTGGCTGATGTGCGCGCTTTTTTTGCTGAACGCGGTGTCATGGAGGTGGATACTCAATGTCTGTCACAAGCGGCAGTCAGTGATCCTTTTATCGATTCACTTGAAGTCTCCTACTCAAGTTACCCCGGGGCTGAAGAGCAGCGTTACTACCTGCAGAGTTCGCCAGAGTACGCCATGAAGCGCCTATTGGCAGCTGACTCAGGCCCCATCTATCAGTTGGCTAAAGCATTTAGGAATGGCGAGGTAGGGCGGCTTCACAATCCTGAATTCACCATGCTTGAGTGGTATCGCCCTCGTTTCAGTGCGCAGCAGCTGATGGATGAAGTTCAGGCTCTGGTTACTGCGGTGCTGGGGCCGCAGCATTGGGAGCGTCTCAGTTATCGTGAACTGTTTAAACGCTTTGTGGGCGTGGATCCTCATCAAGCGACCATTGACCAGTTAAAAGCTCTGCTTGAGCCCCATTTTGAGTGCCCTTTTACGGATGATCGCAAAGATACTTGGCTCGAGCTGGTCATGTCGCATCTGATTGAGCCGAAACTCATTGAACCGGTGCTAGTATTTGATTTTCCCGCCTCTCAAGCTGCGTTGGCTGAGGTTGTTGAGGATGATCAGGGTGTCAAAGTGGCTGCCCGCTTCGAGCTGTATGCGGGCGGTATGGAGTTGGCGAATGGTTATCAGGAGCTGCGAGATCCCGCTGAGCAGGCTGAACGGCTGGAAGCTGACGATCAGCAGCGTGAATCCTCAGGGCTTCCACGACGACCGCTGGAGACTCGTTTAGTCTCGGCCCTAGAATCCGGCATTCCAGCTTGTGCCGGCGTGGCACTTGGTTTTGATCGGTTGCTGATGATCAAAGTTGGCGCGAGCAGTATCAAAGAGGTTGTCCCTTTCGGGTTTGAGCGCTGTTAGAGCGAATCGACGGCCAGCTTCATCCTACGAACCGCTTCCTCAATACGCGATCTTGGACACCCGAAGTTAAGTCTAACAAATCCAGGTGCACCAAAATCCTCCCCATCAGATAGTCCCACACCCTGAGATTCAAACAGTTGTTGTGGGCTGTCGACGCCAAGCTGATTGGCATCGATCCAGGCAAGGTAGGTGGCCTCGTTAGGTAGCATGCTTAAGCCGGGAATCTTGCCTATTTCAGAGATCAGGTAGTCTCTATTTCCCTTCAGGTATTCGCACTGCTTGCGATTCCATTCGTCTCCCTGTGAGTAGGCGGCTTCTGCCGCGGTGTAGCCCAGTAGATTGACGTCGGGCACTATGCCCTTGCGTACCTTTTTAAATCGCGCTCTTAATTCGGGGTTTTGAATGATCGCAACAGAGCAGGCCAGCCCTGCAATGTTCCAGGTTTTACTGGGCGCCATCAGCGTCACAGTGCGTGAGGCGATCTCTTCACTCAAACTCGCGATCGGTGTGTGCTGTAGTTCAGGTTGTAAAATGAGATCGCAATGAATCTCATCGCTGCAGATCAATAGATCCTGATCGATAATGATCTGTGCGAGCCTCTCGAGCTCTTCATGGCGGTAGACGCCACCCCCAGGATTGTGTGGGTTGCAGAAAAGTAGCAGTCTGGTTTCTGCTGTAATGGCCTCTTCTAGTGCATCAAAATCAATGACACGACCCTTCATGGGAATGGTGATCAACGCCCTCGAAGAGAGAGCGGGAGCGGACATAAAGGGTGGGTAGATAGGTTGGGCGGTGATGACGGATTGCTCAGCCGTGCTTAAAGCGCGGGTCGCTAAATTTAGCCCGCAGACGAGACCGGGTAACCAGACTAGATCTTCAGCAGAGACCGTCCAGTTGTATAGGCGCTGCATGCGTTCAGAAAACAGCTGATTGAGTGTTTCTGGTGTGCGGGTGTAGCCAAAAACGCCATGATCGACACGCGTTTTTAAAGCATCAATCACAGCTTGTGGAGAGCGAAAATCGGTATCAGCAACCCACATTGGAAGTATGTCTGTACCGGCGTATTTAGACCACTTGTCACTCCAGGTCCCTTGGCGATCAATTAAGTGATCAAAATCGAAATCATTCATTGGTTCACTCACTACTCTTCCCTTTCTACTGGTCGATCATCAAGCTATCATAGGCCAATTACTCTTTATAGCGAGCCGTTAGAGAAATTATTTCTACGGCCTAAATTCGTGGAGACCCTTATGAGCAACGATCGCGTTATTATTTTTGATACCACGCTGCGCGATGGTGAACAGAGTCCCGGTGCGTCTATGACCGGTGAAGAGAAACTGCGAATCGCTCGTCAGCTTGAACGTATGAAAGTTGATGTGATTGAAGCGGGTTTCGCCATTGCGAGTCCTGGTGATTTCGAGGCGGTGAAAAATATTGCCGACAACATCAAAGATAGCCGAGTCTGTTCACTCTCTCGTGCTTTGGATGCGGATATTGATCGTGCGGGTGAAGCGCTGAAGAATGCTGCGCAAGGTCGTATTCATACCTTTATCGCGACTTCGCCGATTCATATGAAGTACAAGCTTCAGATGGAGCCTGATCGTGTTGTCGAGCAGGCTGTGCATGCCGTTAAGCGAGCGCGTAATCTGATCGATGATGTCGAGTTCTCGTTAGAAGATGCTAGCCGCTCTGAGTTGGATTTTATGTGCCGTATTATCGAAAAAGTGATCGATGCTGGCGCTCGTACTATCAATATCCCTGATACGGTCGGTTACGCCGTGCCTCATCAGTTTGCTGAGGTGATCGGGGAGCTCATTCAGCGTATTCCAAACTCGGATAAAGCGATCTTCTCTGTCCACTGTCATAACGATCTAGGCCTAGCGGTCGCCAACTCACTGGCAGCCGTGGGAGCGGGTGCACGTCAGGTGGAGTGTACGATCAACGGTTTGGGTGAGCGTGCTGGTAACGCAGCCCTAGAAGAGATCGTTATGGCACTGAAAACTCGCCAAGACGTTATGGGTCTTGAGACCAATATTGATACTCAGCACATTGTCGGTGCCTCTAAACTGGTGTCTAGCGTGACAGGTTTCCCTGTTCAGCCTAACAAGGCGATTGTCGGCGCTAACGCCTTTGCTCATGAATCGGGCATTCACCAAGATGGTGTACTGAAGCACCGTGAAACCTATGAGATCATGACCGCAGAGAGTGTCGGTTGGACGACCAATAAAATGGTATTGGGTAAGCATTCAGGCCGTGCTGCATTTAAATCACGTCTTGAGGAGCTGGGTACTACGTTCAAGAGTGATGCTGATCTAAACAGCGCTTTCCAAGCCTTCAAAGTGTTAGCCGATAAGAAACATGAGATCTTTGATGAGGATCTTATGGCGCTGGTCAGCAATAGCCGTGCCGAAGCGTCAAGCGAACGTTTTCAGTTGGTCAACCTATCTGTGACATCGCAAACGGGTGAGACACCTCAAGCCGATCTAGTTGTGAGTATTGATGGGCAAGAGCACTCGTGCTGTGCTGAGGGTAGTGGTCCAGTCGATGCTATCTTTAAAGCGATTGAGTCACAGGTGAACTCTGGCTCTACACTGTTGATCTATTCGGTGAATGCCGTGACTGAAGGAACCGATTCGCAAGGTGAAGTCACCGTGCGTCTTGAGAAGGGTGGTCGCATCGTAAATGGTTTAGGTGCCGATACCGATGTCATCATTGCATCGGCTAAGGCCTATATCCATGCGCTCAATCTTCTGGATACTAACGCGGAAAAAGCGCACCCACAGGTTTAATCATGTCAGTTCAGCAGGCTCGAATCCAAGCCGCCTATTTAGATCAGCTTGGTATCCAGCAGTGGATGCCTCGTCAAATCTTGCCAGCAGCAAAGCCTTCGCCTGATTGGGTCTATCGCTTTGCTCATCCTGCGGATCTCCTTGGTGACGATGAAGAGGTGATGCAGGCGTTGGCTCCACAAGCACACAAGCCTGTCGAGCCTCATGCTGAGCGTCGTGCGATTACTCAGATTGGTGAAGCCTTAGAGGTCTCCGCTCCCGATGAGGCAGAGGTAGGTTCTTCTAACATCAGACGTGCTGCCGTTGCTGAGTTGACGGCTGATGAGAGTTCTAAAGAGCCTCAAACATCGCCCACTACTTCGGTCAAACGAAGCTTTGAACCTGCGCCGCGTTATAAAATTGTTATGGCTCGAGCGGGCCGACTCCTACTAATCGATAATCTTCCCATTCGTGCTCGCGAAGGCTTCTCCAATAAGCATAAGCGTCTTTTGGCGGGCATTGTTCAAGCTCTTGGAGAGTCACCACAATCAATCACACTGCCGATTACGCTTGAGTGGCCTATGCTTGCCGGTAAAACCCTGGATCAGGGGCCGCATGAAGCGAGAAAACATGTGCAGCGACAGTTGAGCTTTATGCAGAAAGAGTCTGGTCTAGAGACCGTTATTCTGTTTGGCGAGGGGCTTGCGAATTGGGTGGTTGGTGAAGGTGTGGATGAGACTCATGGGCAACTGCTGCCACTGCAACAATCGGGACTGAACTATCTAACGACCCAATCACTCTCGCAGGCGCTCAATATGCCTGGCGCTAAACAGCAGATCTGGTCTGATCTTCAGCCACTGGTTTAGTGTTTATCTTCTGAAATGCCTGCTGTGATGACGATTGATCAACTGTTTGCTCTGGATCAACAGTGCTTTCCTGATTACTGGTCAAAATCTCAATGGCAGACGTATCTATCTCAAGATGATCGTTTTCCCTGCTACACACTGTTTGACGCTAACGAACCGATCGGCTTTGCGCTCTACCAAAGGTTATTTGATGAAGCGGAACTGCTCCGCATTGGCGTAGTGCCTGATCGGCGTGGAGAAGGTTGGGCGGCGAAGATGCTGACTGATCAGCTTGAACAGTTCACTGGGGATGGAATCAGCCGTGTCATGTTGGAAGTGCGTGCTTCTAATGAGGCGGCGATTCGTCTCTATCAATCGGTGGGTTTTGTCACGGACGGTCTGCGTAAACATTACTACCCGCTGATCGGTCAAGAGGGTAGGGAGGATGCGATCCTAATGTCACGACCGGTGTAAATTAAACAGATGGAAAATCCTATCTTAGACATCAATCTTATTTGGCATCTGGTAGCGGCACTTTTAGCGGTTACCTCTATCTGGAGTGCCTTTAAACGTGTGCCTTTTCAAGCGCTTTGGGCTGAGCCTCGACTTCAGCATCTGTTGTTCGGCGCTATGGTCTTGCTGATGTTGACTTGGACCTTTAGAGCGGGCCTATCGGAAGGGTTGAGTGTTCACTTTTTGGGTATTACCGCGTTGACACTGATGTTTGGCTGGGATCTTGCCATCTTGGCTGGCGCGATTGCGATGCTCGGCATCACTCTAGTTGGAGTGGAGCGCTTTGATATGCTGGCCATAAATTTAATTGCGATTGTTGTGGTGCCAGCGACACTGACCATCACGCTTCTTAAATATATCGAGAGACGATACCCGCCTAACTTCTTTGCCTATCTCTTTTTAGCCGCCTTTATTGGTGGTGGGTTTGCAGTCGCTAGCTCGGGGTTGACCCTGTCGCTTGTGCTTGGCTTGTCAGGTATCCACAGTTGGCAAACGATTTATCACGAGTACATCTCCTTCTTGCCGTTGATTATGTTCCCAGAGGGGCTCATTAACGGCATTCTTATGACCGCTGTCATGGTGTTTCATCCCGATTGGATCCGTACATTTGACGCGGCTAAGTACATCGACAATCAGTAGTAAGCCATCGCATTGCTAAGTGGCGGTTTTCCGCCACTTCTTGCTGATTAGCTTCGGCGAGCATCCGCCATTAATGCCTCCTTTAAGTCTTATGTCCTGTATTTATTTTCACTAACTTGTTGAAAATAAATATATATCTAGGTTGTTGGCACGTTTTCTGCTTTGCAAAAGTGCTTTTTACAAGGTCGTTGTGACCTAATACAAACTGGAGTGTAAATAATGAAAAAACTAACTCTTGGCCTTTCTGCCTTGGCTCTATCTGTATCGGCTGCTACTGCACAGGCTAACTGTGACGCTGGCGAGATCGTTGCAAAACTTTCACACGTTACTGGTGGTACAACTCACCCTAAAGTGGTTGCGGCTAACAAACTTGCTGAGCGTGTAAACGCTGAAATGAACGGCACTATGTGTATCGAAGTTTACCCAAATTCTACACTGTTCGGTGACTCTAAAGAGCTTGAAGCGCTTCTACTAGGTGACGTACAGATCCTAGCGCCTTCACTATCTAAGTTCGGTTCTTACACTTCTAAGTTTGGCGTATTCGACCTTCCATTCATCTTCAAAGATATGGACGCTGCAATGCGCTTCACTAACTCTGATGCTGGTCAGGACCTTCTTCTTGCAATGGAAGATGTTGGTTTTGTAGGCCTAGGTTACTGGATGTCTGGTATGAAGTACTTCTCTGCCAACAAACCACTACTAAAACCATCTGATGCTGAAGGTCTAAAGTTCCGCGTACAGAACTCTGACGTTGCTAAAGCGATGATCGCAGCAATGGGCGGTTCACCACAGCCAATGGCATTTAAAGAGGTTTACGGTGCACTACAGACTGGCGTTGTAGACGGTCAGGAAAACACTTGGTCAAACATCTACACTAAGAAGTTCTTCGAAGTGCAAGATTCAACGACTGAGACTAGCCACCAGCTTCTTGCATACCTATTCATGACGTCTCAAGAGTTCCTAGACTCTATGCCTAAAGACGCTCGTGAGCAGTTCATTGCGATCGCTAAAGACGTGACTAACGAAGCTAACCTAGCAGTTAAAGCGAAAGAGCAGGGCAACCGTGAAAACATCCTTAAGGGTGGCGGCAAAATCAACACACTTGACGATGCTGCGCGTAAAGAGTGGGTTGACGCTATGAAACCTGTTTGGAAACAGTTTGAAGATAAGATCGGTGCTGATCTAATCGAAGCTGCTGCAAACTCTTAATCAACTTAGGTTGATGATCGACGGGCTCGTTTAGAGCCCGTCCTTTCCTTTTCCCGAGCTTATGTAGCTCAACATATTGGAGTACTGACGTGGAGTGGCCGCATCTTTACCTCTTAATTCTTATTCTAGTGATCTGGGGCTTAGAGAAACGTTTCCCAAGATTTATGGAAAAACTGGAAGAGAATTTCCTTGTTCTAATCATCTTCTCGATCATGGCCGTATCCTTTGGTCAGGTTATTGCTCGCTACGCCTTCGGAACCGGTTGGTCAGCGGCACTTGAATTCAGCATGGTGATGTTCTCATGGCTGATTTTGATGGGGATGAGCTTCGGTATTAAGAATGGTACCCACTTGGGTGTCGATATCGTTCTTAATGCGGTACCTAGCAGGGTCGGTAAGTGGTTGTCGCTGTTTGCAGCTTTTGCAACGCTGATGTACGCCTTGATTCTTCTTGATAGTGCTTGGTTGGCAGCCTTGGGCGTCGATGTCCGCGGTGGTGCCATTGAGTACTGGGCTAAAATGTACAAGATCAACATCGGTGTCGAAGAGATGCGTTGGCCTGACTTCATTATGGAGTGGTTCGGCGTTAAAGAGCGTGTTCAACGTTGGTTGGTGTTGGTTATTCTGCCAATCAGTTTGGCTCTGTTGGCTTATCGCTCACTGCAGGCGTTTGTCGGTATTTGGACCGGTGCACGTCATCACCTCATTGCTGGTCACGAGGCGGAAGACCTTGTTGATGAGCACAAAGATGCACTGAAAGATTAAGGGCCTGAACTGATGGAAGCATTAATTCTATTTGCACTGGTATTGGGTCTGCTCTTTATCGGTCTTCCTGTGGGTGTGGCGCTAGGCCTATCCTCAATTCTATTTATTACTTTCTTCTCTACAGACTCATTGTCGTCTGTAGCGATTTCGCTGTTTGGTGTGGGTACACACTACACTCTTTTAGCGATCCCGTTTTTCATTATCGCGTCGTCGTTCATGTCGACCGGTGGTGTTGCGAAACGATTGATTAACTTTGCGATTGCGTCAGTGGGGCACTTCCGTGGTGGTCTTGCGATGGCGTCAGTATTGGCCTGTATGATGTTTGCTGCACTCTCTGGTTCATCGCCAGCGACTGTTGTCGCGATCGGTACGATTGCTATCGCCGGTATGCGCCAAGTGGGTTACTCAAAAGAGTTCGCTTCGGGTGTTATCGCAAACGCGGGTACTTTGGGTATCTTGATTCCGCCCTCTATCGTTATGGTCGTTTACGCGGCATCGACGGATGTGTCGGTAGGTCGTATGTTCTTGGCTGGTGTTATTCCAGGTCTAATTGCCGGCGGTATGCTGATGCTGGCTATCTACGTGGTTGCACGTATTAAAAACCTGCCTGCAGAGGAGTGGAAAGGTTTCGGTACCATCGTTCGTGGTGGTAAGGATGCATTCTGGGGACTGTTCCTGATCGTCATCATCATGGGCGGTATCTACGGAGGCGCATTCACTCCAACAGAGGCTGCGGTTGTTGCGGCGGTCTACTCAATTATTGTTGCGCTCTTTATCTATCGCGATATGGGGCCTTTGAAAAACACGCCATGGGTACTTGAGTCGGATGCGCCACACGCGAAAGTCGGCTTCAGTGGTTCGGTTTATGGTGTGTCACTCTTCTTAGTCTGGATGATCCTGTCGTTCTTTGCGACGTCGGATCCAGATAGCACGGTAACCGCTGGCGAGCGTGCAATCTGGGGTGCTGTGGTCAGTATCGCCTTGACCATCTTCTACACCGTTAAGCGCAGTCACGCCATGAATGAGAGTTTTGCTCACTGCTTTGTTGCAGGCTTAGCGATCTGGAAACGTAACTTTGTGACTCTGATTACAGCCTTCTTCCCATCACTGTTCGGTGAAGAGAGCCGTAAGACCATGCTTGAGGGTACCAAAACCACAGTGATGCTGATGTTTATCATCGCCAATGCACTGTTGTTCGCTCACACTCTATCGGCTGAGCGTATTCCCCAGCACGTGACTGAGTGGATGCTCGATGTGGGCTTTACTTGGTGGTCATTCCTGATTGCAGTCAACATTCTGTTGTTGATCGGTGGCCAGTTCATGGAGCCATCCGGTCTATTGGTTATTGTGGCACCGGTTGTATTCCCGATTGCCATGGAGTTGGGCATCGACCCAATTCACCTAGGTATTATCATGGTAGTTAACATGGAAATCGGTATGATCACACCACCGATCGGTTTGAACCTGTTTGTAACCTCGGGGATTACAGGTATGAGCTTGTCGCGTGTCGTGAAGGCGGCCGCACCGTTTGTCGCGGTACTCTTTGTCTTCTTGATTCTTGTGACCTATGTGCCAGCGATCTCGACCTGGCTACCCTACAGCATCATGGGTCCTGAATTAGTGACCAAATAGTCCTTAATTCGACTCATTTTTTAAACGGGGATGGTTCTATGAACCCTCCCCGTTTTTGTTTAGGTAGATGGCAGGTGCTAATTAGCGCTTAAAGCTCTAAAATAAGCGCCTATTGCTATAACACTGGATATCTATGAGTCACACTGCTGTTAACAACGACGACCCCTATAAAGAGATTCGCCCCTACCGCGATGATGAAGTGGGTCAGGTTCTGTTTGATCTCCTCCACAATAATGAGTTTGTGGATGCCATTACAAAGTATCAGTTTCCTAAAGCCTCAGGTTGGGCGGGATGGTTTTTAAGGCCCATCGTCAAGCAGTATCTAGCGGCACGCATGGGTGATGTTGATACCGTTCGTGATTTTCAACAGCTTGTTGAAAGCTACATGAACAAGATGATCAAACGATCCACGACCAAGTTAAGTTGCAGTGGATTGGATAAGCTCGATAAAGAGGATGCTTATCTGTTTGTCTCTAATCATCGCGACATTGCTATGGATCCAGCGTTCGTGAATTGGATGCTCTACCATGCAGGGATGGACACAGTCCGAATTGCGATCGGTGATAACCTGCTGCGTAAGCCTTACGTGTCAGATCTGATGCGTTTGAACAAGTCGTTTATCGTCAACCGTTCTGCTAAAGGACGTGAGATGATGACGGCCTTAACTCAGCTCTCTAGTTACATCGATCACAGTGTCACCACGGGACATTCCGTCTGGATCGCTCAGCGCGAAGGGCGTGCGAAAGATGGTGACGATCGTACAGATCCAGCGCTACTGAAAATGTTCTATATGTCTCAGCGTAAGCAACGTAGCTTCTCTGAGATGGTGGAGCGACTCAATATTGTCCCAGTATCTATCGCATACGAACTAGACCCTTGTGACTCGGCTAAAGCCAATGAGTTGGCTGCCAAAGCTGAGGGCGGAACTTATGAGAAGAGTGAGTTCGAAGATATTCAGAGTATCGTCAAAGGGATTGTCGGTGACAAAGGCCGCGTTCATGTAGGCTTTGGTGAGCCTATTCGAGGTGAATTTGAATCGGCAGAAGAGCTGGCGGCAGAAATTGACCGTCAGATACACCAAAATTACCGCTTGCATGCCACCAATCTAGCCGCTGCAGGTGAAGCAACTGATGAGGGGCTGGCGTTACTTGAGTCAAGGCTGAGTCAGGTTGATGGCGCTGCTAAAGATATTTTGAAAGCGATGTACGCTAAACCGGTTTTAAACTACAACAATGCGCAAACGGAGAGCCACTGATGTCAGAGTTTACTCATATCGATGAGAAGGGTCAGGCTCGAATGGTCGATGTCTCTGAAAAAGAGGTTAGCTTCCGTGAAGCAAGAGCCTATGGTCGTGTGACCATGTTGCCAGAGACTCTCTCAATGATCGTCAATGGCGGTCATAAAAAGGGTGATGTACTGGCGACAGCACGTATTGCTGGGATCATGGCGGCTAAACGTACTTCCGACCTCATTCCAATGTGCCACCCTCTGATGCTGTCGAGTGTGAAAGTTGAGCTGACGCCGAATGAAGCAGAGAGCTGTGTTGAGATCAGCGCGATCTGCAAATTGAGTGGCCAGACGGGTGTTGAGATGGAAGCGCTGACCGCTGTCTCTGTGGCCGGTTTGACACTTTATGATATGTGTAAGGCGGTCGATAAAGGTATGGTGATCGATCAAGTCTCTCTGCAAGAGAAAAAGGGTGGTAAATCGGGCCACTGGATTGCTGAATAACAGCACTATTTTGGAAGCTACATGTTAAAAATTGTCTATTTCGCCAGTTTAAAAGATCGCATCGGTCGCTCTGAAGAGAGTATAGATCTCCCTGAAGGTATCAGTTCAGTCGACTCTTTGATTGATCATCTTTCGACAATGCACGGGGAAGAGTGGTCTTCAACCATTAATGGGTCGACGGTTTTGGTTGCGGTGAACCATGAGATGTCTGATAGAAGTGCTCCCATTAAAGAGGGTGATGAAGTCGCCTTCTTCCCGCCTGTGACAGGGGGTTGATGCAGTGACTAAGCTGATTGGGTTTGTTCGTGCGCTCTGCTATTACGCAGGCTTCTATCCAGTGACGATCGTCTGGGCATCACTCTGTCTGGTGGTTGCTCGTGCACTGCCGTTTAAACCAAGATTCTATTTTGTAACCGCGATCAATAACTTCTACATTGTTTGGCTACGAGTCTGCTGTGGCGTTAAGGTCAATGTTCAGGGGCGAGAAAACCTCCCTGCATCGGGTGCTTATGTTGCTATATCTAATCACCAGAGTGAGTGGGAGACGATCTATTTTCAGCTGTTGATCCAGCCACAGGTGGTGGTCCTTAAGCAGGAGTTACTGAAAATCCCATTTTTTGGTTGGGCGCTTGCTCTGCTAGAACCGATCGCTCTTGATCGCAGTAAACGTCGAGGCGCACTAAAACAACTGCTGGACCAAGGTAAGGCAAAATTGTCTGCGGGTGTGCCCATCCTTATTTTTCCTCAGGGTACCCGACTTCCGGTGGGTGAATTAGGTCGTTGGAATAAAGGTGGAGCTATGTTGGCTGTGAGCAGTGAAGTTCCTCTAGTCGCCATCGCTCATAATGCGGGTCGTTTCTGGCCAGGAAAGGGTTTTATTAAGCACCCTGGTACGGTTGATGTGCTTATAAGTAAACCTATCGAAACGACAGAGAGAACTGTTGAAGAAGTGCATAAGGATTCTGTAGACTGGCTTGAAGAAAGTCTTACACGCATCAAAGCCTAAGGATCTATGTCACTGTTTGGATACGCCTCAATACATGACGATGAAGGTAAAGCCCAGCTTCAGGCTCGATTGGCTGACAGTGCTCGAGTGGCCGGTATCGAGCTTGATTCAGTGGCCTTTGAAGAGACCTCTGAACCCATTCAGCTCTTAAAGATTTTGGATAAATTGAAGTCGGGCGATCTGCTTCTACTCAGTAAAGTCTATGACTTTACCCGGCTGTCGAGTGATCAGTTTGCTAAGGTTGCTCAAGTGTTGCTGGAAAAACAGATCTCAATCGCTGCGTGCGATGTTCTAGATTCGGTTATCAGCTTACGCAGTAATGACAAAGCGCGTTATCTAACCTCTCAAGTTCTGATCGAAATGATCGCACAGCAGTCACAACCTGCAAGGGTGTGACTGAAGCAGCAATTACTGGTTGCACTGCCGGTTTCCCCTTTTTAAACTCATATTAATGGTTGTTGGAGTGATTCAGAGTTGTACGGCGATAAAATTAGAATTTTAGTAACCGGTTCGGAAGGGCAGATTGGCCGAGCGTTTTGTCGTGTCGCTGAAAAGCTAGAAAATATCGAAATAATCCCCGTCAACCATCGCAGTTTTGATGTGACTGATCCGGCTGCCATTGAAGCCAAATTGGCGGATGTACTTCCACATTACGTTCTTAATGGTGCCGGTTTCAATCAGGTTGATGCGGCCGATGCCCACCCAGGCAAAGCCTTTGCAATTAATGCGGATGGGCCTCTTAATCTGGCTAAAGCCTGCAGTGACCTTAGTATTCCAATTATCCATATCTCGTCTGATTACGTGTTCGATGGTCACTATGCGAGTGGCTATACTGAACTGGATGAGCCGGCTCCCTTAGGAGCCTTTGGTGAGTCAAAACTGCGCGGTGAAGAGCATGTTAGAGCTTATCAACCTAAACACATTATTCTTAGAATCAGCTGGGTATTCAGTGAGTCCGGAGTCAACTATCTGACCAAAATGCTCGATAAAGCGCGTGAGTATAAAACCATTGAAGCGGTGGATGATCGACGTGGATGCCCAACCGCTGCGCATGATGTGGCTCGAGTAATTTTGGCGATTATCCAACAGTTGGAAGAGGGTGCTGATCACTGGGGTACCTACCACTACTCCGGTGCAGAGATCACAACGCGCTACCGATTTACTGAGGCGATCATCGCTGCTGCTGGCCAATATGAGGAGCTGGCGGTTCGTAAAATTCGCCCGGTGGCTGGCGCAGAAGAGGAGGGGGCCGAACGCCCAACTTCATCCGTGCTGACCTGTAAGAAGATTTTGAATACCTTCGGTATTCGTCAACGTCCATGGCGCGTCGACCTGCAAAGACTGATTCGTGAAATCTACGGTGAAGATGGCAGTAAAGTGCCTCAACCGACGGTAGAAACCAAAGCGGAAGAGCTAGGTTCCTAGTCAATCTGCTCTAAAACGGTCGAGTCGTTTGTCTAATCGCTTAGAATCAGCGAAAATACGCGCCAATTCTGAGCGACGGCTCTTTTCAATTTTCTAGAAGAACGATTCATGTCAAACGCAGTTCACGATCAAGTGGCTAACCGCCGCACTTTTGCAATCATCTCCCACCCTGATGCCGCCCAGCCTTTCAACGCTTAAAACCACCTTTCATTGCACACCACAATCACATCTCTACGTACTGAATTTAAAGGCTTTTTGTCTTTTTCTCGTTTCTTTGCTTTTCAATGATGTTCAAGCGTAACCTCGGAAAGTGTGTACAAACTTGAGTACAAATTCCGTTTTAGAGGCCTTTGGCGAAAATTCCATGACACAAACCTGTCTGTAGGCCTTGTGGTTACTGGGTTTGACGTAAAAAGTACTACCGTTAAAAAGAATCTCTTTTTTGGTAAATGTTTTCTTCTGTACCAAATTACAAAATTTAATGAGGGAGGAGATATTGTCAAATCTGGTGTACGGCATCAGGCGGCATTCCTGTCTGATTGATCCTGTACTTGCTCACCGTCCTTGAACGGTACGTTGTTGACCACCAAGGTCAGCAGATTAAATCCTCTTATCCG
>NZ_WBYH01000007.1:0-95138 GCF_013283425.1 Marinobacterium sp. xm-a-127 | reverse complement strand
ATCATATAAGGTGTTACTTGATCAACTTTCAAGCATCTAAGGCGATTCGGGGCTTGCCAATGTTTTAATTGGCTAGATTCTGATTTAATTCGCAGCTGTAAACGACTGCTATGTGCCGGTAACAGCCTCTCATTGTTACTGGTGCATACACCAAAACTAGCCCTTCTGATTTGCGTACACGACCATACACCTAGTTCTCACGTTCCCATCCAGGAACCTTTACATACAAGCCCATACACAGAACGTGTTTTGACGTACATGAACGTACAGATAAGTTCATGTCTGGGAGTTCTTGTAACTAGGCGCTTGGGTAGTGAACGGATGGATAATCAAATACCTAGAGATGCTAAATCCGTCCGCTTTAAATTAGGGCTGAGTGGCAATTCACGACCCTCCTGAGCCATTTGCTGGAACCTAGTAAATGCCTAGTTTTGGCCCTATTCGGACCGTTAGCATTATCTAATGTATCGGTTAAGCAGACGTTTTTTCGGTGACTACGACAAGTTGAACCCGTTGGTATCTCATAAGTTCAGCGGTTCAGTTCCCAGTCAGACTAATAGCTTTAAAATTCGTGAAATTCGTTTTAGCCAGATGTTTACTTACGTTAGTGATGAAGCTCCTTATTTCCACACTGCTGTCATTTTTGCTGCTGGGATTTGCCTCGCTGAGCACAGCTGATGTGTCTGGTGCAGAAATGACTGAGAAGATGTCGTCATCTGTTCATATGAGTCATCACGCTGCGCAGCATGGCTGTTGTAATCAACAATCGCCGAGGTGCTCCTCCGTCTGTACCAGCCTGTTTGCTACAACTCTACTCCCCGTCGATTCGCGAATCAGCTTAGCTGATGTGCCGTCCTTCCAAACCTCAGTGCCTGCGACACTTACTGGGCATTACATGATTACTGTCCCGCCACCGCGCTCATAACTCTGAAACTTATCTATCTTTAATGTAGTTTCTGTCGACTTGTATCGGCAATTTTCTATTTTTTCGGAGAATATTCATGGACCGGACTTTAAGCCGTGTGCGCTGTAGCCTGGCAGTAATAGTAAGCGTTGCGATTACCCCCGTTTACGCAATCGATAACAGCGATGAAATTGAACGTATAGTTGATCAGCGCATCAGCGAATATCTAAAAAGCGATGACTTTGACAGAGAAGTTGAAGCATCGATCAATCGCTACATTGCTAAACAGAATGAGGCGAGAGCCGATCGCGAACGTCAGGCGTTGGAGCAAGCAGCCAAGAATCTGGCAGCTGTAGATCCTGCTAAGGATCACATTCGCGGACGTGAGGATGCGGACTTTACGCTGATTGAGTACTCCGATTACGAGTGTCCTTTCTGTAAACGATTTCATACTACCGCGATTGAGTTTATCGAGAAGCATCCTGACGTAAACTGGGTATACCGACATTTTCCGCTCGATTTCCATAACCCGGGCGCTCAAGCTCAGGCTGAAGCGTCTGAATGTGCGGCGGCGGTGGGCGGATCTGATGCGTTTTGGCAGTTCTCAGACCTTATCTATGAACGAACTACCTCCAACGGGAAAGGTTTCCCTATAGAGAACCTGGTTCCACTGGCTGAAGAGATAGGGCTGGATCGTGGCGCTTTTATTGCTTGCATAACTGAAAGGCGATTCAAAGATAAAGTTGAAGCAGACTATCAGAACGGCGTGGCGTCTGGCGTGAGCGGAACTCCGGGTAATTTCTTGCGGGATAATCGTAACGGTAATGTGATTCCGGTCAGTGGCGCACAGCCTCTGCAAAATCTGGAACAAATACTCGCTCAGATGAAAGAGGCTCGCTGATGAAGCTGAATCGCAGAGACTTTGTACGCCTTGCGGCCATGACTGTTTTTACTCAACCCGTTCTGGCAGCGCTTCCGTCAGTCGGAGAGGTGCGTCGCTTTCGGTTGGAGTTAAGGCCCGAACAGCGGAATTGGATTCCTGAATCAGAGATTCCAGTCGAACTCTGGGGGCTAAGCGACTCCCTATTAACCCTTAGACAAGGGGAACCGGTGGAGATTGAGGTGGTCAATCAACTCCCCGAGCCCACGACCCTTCATTGGCACGGATTACGAATTGAAAATGCGATGGACGGTGTGAGTGGCTTGACCCAGGAGCCTATTCCACCCGGCGGCACGTTTACCTATCGCTTTACGCCCGAAGATGCCGGAACCTTCTGGGCGCACTCACATCATAAAACATACGAACAGCTGGCTCGGGGGCTTTACCTTCCCTTAGTCGTAGAAGAGAAGATCGCCTCAGATACCGATCAGGATATCCTAATGGTTATCGATGACTGGCGCTTGAACAATGAAGGGCAACTGGATACGGAGAGTCTTGGGAGTCTTCATGAGTGGGCGCACGGTGGTCGGCTAGGCAACTTTCTGACGATCAATAAAGAGGTACAGCCAAGCTTTACCGTAAAAGCAGGATCACGCGTGCGTTTACGGCTACTGAACACCGCAAATGCGCGCATCTTTGCTGTCGATCTGCCGGAAGTTCCTGCTTGGATCCTAGCCAAAGACGGACAGCCGCTTGCAAACTTGATGCAAGTTACAGAGACGGTGGTGATGGCTCCGGCCGAGCGATACGATCTTATTCTGGATATTCCGAGGGACGCAGAAGGCCAGCTATCTGTGACGATGCCCACGGACAGAGCCCCCATCGAGATGGCCTATCTTCAGGTAGAGGGTTTGCATGAATCGGAACGAGTGCAGTCTCCCGACCCCTTACCGGCTAACCCTATAGAAGAGATATCCCCCGATCAGATACCGGATCATAAGTTGGTGCTCGACATGACTGGCGGAGCCATGGGCTCAATGACTCAGGCTGTCTATAACGGGCAGCAGATGAGCATGCAGGAGCTTATTCAGCACAGGCAGATATGGGCATTCAACGGTGTGGCAAACCGACCGCTTGATCCCTTAATTGAGGCGCGATCGGGTGAGTTGGTTGAAATAGAGATTATAAACAACACCGGTTGGGCACATGGCATGCATCTGCACGGGCACCATTTCAAGGCTGATCTAGCGCGATACAACCCTGATTTGTGGCATGACACGCTGCTGATGGATAGCGGTGAATCAGCCCGAATTCGCTTTATTGCGGGTAAGCCCGGTAGCTGGCTGCTTCATTGTCACATGATAGAGCATCAGGCGGCGGGCATGGTTAGCTGGATAAAAGTGATTGGTTGAGGTAGATATAATGGAAAACCTCACCCAATTAGGCTTGCTGGCCGCCTTTACCGGCGGAATTATATCCTTCCTATCACCCTGTACGCTGCCGCTCGTGCCCGGCTACCTCTCATTTGTTGCAGGTTCTGGCGACAAAAGCCACGCCGAGCATCACTGGCCTCATATGGTGCTTAGCCTGTTTTTTGTAATGGGCTTCTCTATCGTATTTGTGTCATTAGGTGCCAGTACCAGTTTTCTGGGACAGCTGCTCACTGAGTATCGATACGAAGCCAATCTCGTCGGAGGTAGTTTGGTTATCGTATTTGGGCTTTTCATGACAGGAGTCCTAAAGCTGAGCTGGTTGTACCGTGATATTCGACTCCATCCTGCGATCCGCTCAGCAAACCCAACGACAGCCTTTATATTGGGAATCTCGTTCGCGTTGGGTTGGACTCCATGCATTGGCCCAATATTGGCAGTCATTCTCACCCTGAGTTCTTTAAACGCTGATCCTCAGGGTGCCGTGATTCTTCTGACCTTTTATGCGCTTGGGCTCGCTATACCGTTTCTGCTGGTTGCGATGTTTATGGGTACCTTTAAAAAGCGGATGGCTCGCTTAGCGCGATTCAGTCGTCATCTTTACGTTGGTGCCGGTATCACAATGGTGATTATGGGGATTGCCATGGTTACCGGGCGGTTGACGCTCTTTGCGGTTTGGATGATGGATGCGTTCCCGGTTTTAGGCACCGTCGGATAATTTCATACAACAACTTAGGAAATAAATAAGAGAAAAATTAACATGAACACTAAACAGCTATTCAAGAATCTTTTTTTCACCGCCGCATTAGGCGTGAGCGCGATGGCCAATGCGGACCATCGCGACGGGCATGTTAACGTGACCGTCGGGGAACTTTCGGGCCGTGCTGAATTTGGGCAGAAAGTCTTTAACGGTACCTGTGCAGCCTGTCACGGGGAGAACGGTTCAGGCTCACAGAAGGGGCCGCCACTCATTCATGATATCTATAATCCCGGACACCACTCCAATCAGGCGATAGTGAATGCAATCAAGCACGGTGTCCGAGCGCATCATTGGCCATACGGAGATATGCCTGCTCAGGAGAAAATTGGATTTGCAGAAACCATGGCTGTGATCGAATTTATACGCGAGGTTCAGGTTCAAAATGGCGTGGAGCGTCGGGCACACAATATGTAATTGGCGGGTACATCCAAACTAAATCAGGAGAACAGAGATGAAACGATTGAAATTATTGCTTTTAAGCTCAGCTATGGTGCTGTCTACCAACCTATTCGCGCATGGCGTTATGCATGAAACCTTTCCGGCCAATGGCGCGTCAATGTCGGCGCCGACAGATCGTGTAGAGCTGACCTTCAAGAATCCTACGAAGCTGATCAGTATCAAAGTACTCGACTCAAATGAGAACTCCGTACCGGTTAACTTTGCGCGTTCGACGGAAGCAGGGACTCACTTTGAGTCGATGTTTCAAGCACTACAACCCGGTAGTTATACCGTTCAATGGAAGGCCATGGGTGAGGATGGGCATATGATGAAGGGAGATTTTGGATTTAAGCAGGAGTAACTCTACAAAGTAGGGTAGCCATAAGAAAGCTAGTAAAGGGAGTTAACGTATGGAATTGATTGTTTGGGACGGTCTTGTTGTTGGTACGCGCTGGTTACTTTATATCGGCGCTGCGGCTGCGATTGGTGGTACAGCCAGTCTATGGCTGATGCAGCAGCAGATTTTGCTCAAACCGGCGTTGATGCGTTATTCCCTGATAGCGACACTGTTGGCGGTCAGTGCCGCGATTCTGCATTTTCTGGTCCGGGTGGGCGAGGCCTATGACGAAGGGTTAAGCGGGATGTTCGATCCCGATATGATCGGATTTATGTGGGAGTCGCCGCTGGGTGAAGCACTGTTTCTAAGAAGCATCGGTTTGCTAATGATTCTTGGAGGTCTTCTGTTTCTAGCATTAGTTCGCAGTGGGAACCGTGAGCAACGTATTGAGCTCGGATTGATTGAGGGGCTCTTTGTGCTGGCCGGTATGGGGCTTATGGCGCTGTCGTTCAGTGAGGCAGGGCACGCAGTTGAACAGCCACTGTTATTTCAAAGTGTTCTAACAATCCATGTTGTTTTAACCGCCTGGTGGATGGGTTCGCTCTTTCCACTCTGGTTGGCCTGTCATCACCTGGAATTTAGTGAAGCCTACAGTTTACTAGATCGTTTCGGTCAGCTAGCGGTAACGGCTGTCTTGGTGCTGCTTGCTGGTGGCGTGTATATGAGCTACCAGTTGACCGGTTGGTCGAATCTTTTTACCAGCGATTATGGCATTTTACTCTTGGTTAAAGTCGCTCTGGTAGGGGTAATTCTGTCGCTGGCCGCGCTTCATAAATTGGTGTTGGTACCCCGGCTTAAACACACGCAGGATGCGGGTGTATTGAAGCGTTCTATCTTTCTGGAGAAGATCATCGGGGCATCAATTTTTGCAATAACAACAGTTTTGACCACCTTAGTGGGACCAGTTCACTGATGCGTCCGTGATAGCTCAGACGATCATTTATCTTTGAAAATCTCGGTGTGCCGTTGTGCTATCTCCTGAGGCCACTGGGCTTTGATATACGCCAAAACCGACCAGATTTGGTCATCGGTCAGCTTTCCGACGAAAGCTGGCATCTTTGACTTATAATCCGCGCCAGCGATCGACTGAACACCCTCTTTGGTTAACTGGAACAGAAGCGCATCATCGTGATGCCAGGTGTGTCCCGTTTCGTCGTGCGGTGGTGCTGGAAGGTAGTCGTTCTCGTCACGCTTCTGCCAATCTGTCTCTCCCTTCAGATCGGCGCCGTGGCAACTGGCACACTCGTTTTGATAAATCGTTTTACCTGCACTCACGGCTTTGGCATCAGTGTAGGCAATTTTGCCCTGAGCACTGTTCGTCGAAACGAAGGCAAGGGCTGTACTCAGAACAACTACGCCAGCTGCAATGCCTAATTTTGTTCCATTATTCATAATCCATCCAAGCTAGGTCTATGGAAATTAAGATGTTTTGAAGACTCGATCTATTCGACCGTAATGTCGCCCCGGTACATCTGCATCTGGCAATGAAACGCATAACTGCCCGCAGGGCTCGCCGGAATCTGGATCGCTTTTACCTTGTTTATGGGTAGCGAGACGCTGATGCCGAGACCGGGGACCAGCAGCATTTCAGAGCAGGGGGCTTTATCTTCACGCAAAAAATTGAGCGTTGTGGGTTTGCCTGCCGGTATCTTGATATGTGCGGGTGTGTACACACCGTCAGCGACTTTGATGGTCTGCTTCGCTGACGCAACCGAGGCGACAGGCTTGTATAGCCAGAACCACCAGACAATCAGTCCGATTAATACCAGGCCAGCTAGGTTGATGAGTATCATCGGTTATTCCTCCTCAGCGCTCTAGCGCCCAAAAATTAATGCTGCTGCGCTTTAAACAGGCGCAATCGATTGGCATTGGTGACGACCGTTAGTGACGAAAAGGCCATCGCACCACCGGCAACAATCGGACTGAGTAGTACGCCAAAGACTGGGTATAACAGACCGGCAGCGATGGGTATGCCCGCAACGTTGTAGATGAACGCGCCAACCAGGTTCTGTTTGATGTTCGTTAGCGTAGCCTTGCTGACCGCAACGGCATCGGCCAGTCCGTGCAGCGAACCACGCATTAGGGTGATATCTGCACTCTCGATCGCAATATCCGTCCCGGTGCCGATGGCGAAGCCAACATTGGCCTTAGCTAATGCCGGCGCATCATTGATGCCATCCCCCGTCATGCCGACAATCTCACCTGCCATCTGAAGCGACTCAATATGGGCGAGCTTATCCTCAGGCATGACTTCGGAATGATATTCATCGATACCCACTTGGGCGGCTACAGCTTTAGCCGTGGCACTGTTATCCCCGGTAAGCATAATGACCCTCATCCCCTGAGCTTGCAGGCGCTTAATGGCTAGTTCGGAATCAGATTTGATCGGATCAGCAACGGCAACAATCCCCGCGAACTGATTGTCGACTGCGATAAACATCGGCGTTTTTGCCTGACTGGCAAGGCGCTGGGCTTCATCGACCTGAGCACTGACGTCGATCTCGTTCTGCTTCATAAATGAAGCGTTACCCAGTAACACCGTCTTCCCATTTACTTTGCCAGAGACGCCCTGACCGGAGTGCGCGTGAAAATCTGTGACTTTCTCCAGGCTCAGGTTTTGTGCTTTTGCCGCTTCGACAATCGCTTCTGCCAGTGGATGCTCTGATCCAGTCTCAAGGCTGGCGACCAGTGCTAACAGACCTGCTTTGTCGAGATCCGCTACCGGTAAAATATCGGTCACAGCCGGCTTGCCTTCAGTGATAGTGCCGGTTTTATCAAGAACCATCGCCGTGATCTGAGAGGCGGTTTGCAGTGCTTCCCCGTTGCGAATCAGTACACCCGCCTCAGCCGCTTTACCCATCCCAACCATGACGGACATCGGTGTTGCCAGCCCAAGCGCACAGGGACAGGCAATAATCAGTACGGTTGTCGCTGAGATAATCGCGAAGGCAATGGTGGGTTCGGGTCCAAAGTTGGCCCAGATCAGCGCGCTGACAATCGCGATGATCATAATCGCGGGTACAAAGTACTCGCTGATCTTATCGGCAAGGCGTCCAATCGGTGGTTTGGAGTTCTGCGCTTTTTTAACTGAAGCGATAATCTGCGACAGCGCTGTGTTCTTGCCCACACGCGTCGCTTCATAGAGTAGCGATCCACTCTTGTTTAGCGTGCCGGCGATGATTTCATCACCGATCTCTTTGACGACAGGAACAGGTTCACCAGTCAGCATCGATTCATCAATGGAGGAGTGTCCCTCGACAACGCGGCCATCGACTGCAATCTTTTCGCCTGGGCGAACGCGTAGCTTGTCGCCCATAACAACATCATCGATAGGGATATCTACCTCTTCATCACCACGGAGGACACGGGCTGTTTTGGGTTGCAGGCCGATCAACCGCTTGATCGCTTCCGAGGTACGTCCCCGCGCTTTAACTTCCAGTGCCAGACCCAGATTGATCAGACCAATGATCATCGTTGTCGCTTCGAAGTAGATGTGTCGTGCCATTTCGGGGAAAAGCGAGGGTGCAGTTACTACAGCAAAGGAGTAGAGCCAGGCGGCTCCCGTTCCGAGTGCGATCAAGGTATCCATATTGGCTGAGTGGGTACGAAACGCCTTCCAGGCACCGATATAGAAGCCGCGACCGGCGAGCACCATTGTCGCCAGTGTAACCAGGCCAATAATGCCCCAGACAAGTCTCTCCGTACCGGTAGTGACAGACATTTCACCGATGAACAGCCCATAGATCATCAGCGGCACACCGATGCTCAGGGAGACCACTACATTGCGCATCAGCTGCCGGTAGTACTGCGCGTCAGCGGCTTCTTTCTCCGCCAGACTGTCAGCTTCCGACTCGTTTTCAGATTCTTTTGCACCGTAACCTGCCTGAGTTACCGCATCTATCAGGGTGTCGGACGCTACGTCGCCTTCGATAGTCGCGGTGCGATCAGCAAAATTCATCTCAGCCGAAGTCACACCGGGTACTGCTTTCAAAGACTTTTCGATTTTGGCGACGCATCCGGCGCAACTAGCGCCTTGAATATCCAGAATAATTGGATGCTTCGCGACCTTAATGCTGTTCATGAGCTTCATCCTCTGTAAAAGTTTCAATGAGGTGGCAAATCGACTCGTTGGTTGGACACTGGTCTTCCATCTCGTTCCAGGTTTTAGCGGCAGCAATCATGCGGTTTCTCAGAGCGACCATGTCACGGAATCTGGCTTCAGTCTCTTCCAGGCGCTGGTTGATAATGTCCCTAACCAAACCACAGGCCGAATGCTGATGATCCGTCCGCGCGAATATCTCTCTAACATCATCGATACTGAATCCCAGGCTACGCGCTGCCAAGATGAACTTGAGCCGGTTGATGTCCGATGGACTGAAATGTTTGTACCCATTGTCTGGATTGATCTGAGGTTTCAGGAGACCGGAGCGCGTGTAAAACCTAACTGTATCGGGCGTGATAGAGAGTAGCTTTGCAACTTCATTTACCTGCATGGAAGACTCCTTTTTATATCTCGGTTAATGTCCTGGTGGGGGCTTACTACAGCAATGAGGGACGTGCTTTGCGTTGTCGCTGACGTTCTGATCGATTTGTCGATCCCAGCCCAGTTTTAATTGGTTCCACCAGCCATTGTTAGGTTCGACGCTGTATTGTTTAAGAATCTTTAGGATTGAATCTATACTTGTAACGGATGCATCATATGACACTCTTATCCTCTCTCGTGTTGCGTCAAACTCGACGGTATCGATTCCTCTAATCACTCGGATTTCTGGAGTAAATACCTCAATTTTCTGTTCCGTTAGCCCAGTCAGCTTTAGATTTCGTTTTACAAGAAACGCTTCATTTATCCCGGTATTGTGTGTATCCATGTTGCCTCACTTACTGAGACTCTGAGTCACTTAGTAAGAGTTTGCGCTTAGCGAACTCCTCTTCATCAATTTCACCTCGGGCAAATCGCTCATTTAGAAGTTCCATTGCAGAGCTGTTTTTTTGCTTAGAATTACCAGGTAGAAGCGATCGAACAATCAAAACAGCAACAAAAAATAGGACTCCCCAAAATAGCAACATTCCAAACCAGCCAAACATCCCCATACTCCCTATCATCGAATGATCGAATTGATTTAATCCATTAAGACCGTCTGCATATAAGTTCCTACTGGCAGTCGCAAATGAAACTAGAAAAGTAAGTTGTCGATAAAACATAATCATCTCCTTTATCGATTCGTCTAAAACTAATCAGAGTGTTTATATTTTGACTATAAGCCTGTGTCTAACTCACAGGTCAAGGACCTTGACTCAAAAAACTGTTGAGGTTTATGAAGGTTGGACGTCTTCTTTGTGCCGACTCCGGCAGATCTACGGTTTGGATGCCTTCCGTCTGCTATAGAGAAATCATCACAAACCTGTAACGGCTGAAATGTGCGCTTAACCGCCATCTCTCCGTCCGTTGAATATGACGCCTATGTGCCGGTAACAGCCGCTGAACTAGGCACCCCTCAATCGACGTTTGCCACTCCTAACGGAGTGTCATCATCTCTTATACTTCGCGCTTATGAAGTGGCGTAGCTCCGTGTCGCTAACTACGCTACTGCTCCAGCGCTCAGCTTAAGCCTGGAATGCGGTGTAACTTCTCCTTTTGGTAAGTCCATTTCGTGTTAGGCCCCGTAAGCATTCACAATAATAAAAACGGAGACCACATGAAATACGTTATAAAACCCCTCTCTCTGCTTACACTGCTGGGTGTGTTAGCCGGCTGTAACGCCGATAAGCTCGAAGTGACCCTCAAGACAGATGAGATAAGAGCCGTGGGGCAAGGCGAGCTGTCAACTATCTCTTTTGAAGCTGAGTTCTCTTTGATGTCGGAGCTAGACGCTGAACAGCGCGCTGAGCTTGATCAGATTATTGCCACTGTTGAAGACTTTATGGATATCGACGATATCGAGTTGGAAAATACCGATATGGGTATCAATCTACTGATCGAGGGGCAGATGCCGATGAGCGGGACACAGGTATCGGCTCCTTGGTATGTCAGCGTGACTGATTCATACGTGCACGATGATCTCTACCGTATCGAGCTAGCAAATGGCAATGAGTTCGATCGCTTCCAAAACGCACTGCAGGGAATCAACTTTATGCTAGCGCCTAACGCAGTCCAACCGGTTAAGTATAAGGTCCGCGGTGAAGGTTTAGTTATGGCGCCGGGTGTTGATATCGATGGTTACACGTATCTGCTATACGCCGGTGAGATCGATCGCCGTTTGACGATGAACTTCTCAGGTGGTCCTTGGGAAAATACCAGTGGGGGCTTCTTCCTGAATAAGTAATTTCGAAACAGTAAAGGGTAACGGCAGCCCCTTGCCGCTCCCTTAATCGCCAAAACTTTGACGCTCCCCCCAGCTCTGATCTAAATTTGACAAAAAATAGTCGCTTATGGATTCGGCCCCATGTCTATGCTACTTAGAGAACTTCTGATACTCGACAAAGTGCGCAATTGCGCGTTTACACTTTTATAATTTTGAAGTGACATTAACGCCCTAGCTCCCATTCAATGCCAACCAGAACCGCTAGACGGCAAATTGCTCGCGTTTGGTGAGAAGGTATTACTTACTTACACAACTTATTGATCACACATCCCCCCCCTAGTTGTATTTATCCGAGGGGCTCATTTCCCGAAGTTCGATTCTTGTGGGTGGAATCTAACAACTAGGGGATAAGCCCATGAGTAAATATACAAACCAAGAACAGCAGGTAATCAATGCTGCGCTTAACGTCATCCAGAACAAGCTCAGCCAGGAGAATGGCCTGGCATTACCTGTAGAGATGCAGAAGTATCTTAGAATTAGGCTGGCATGTGATAAGGACGAATGGCTATGTGCTATGTTCATGAATAACCAGTACAGGATGATCAGCTTCCAGAGGCTCTTTAGAGGCCCTGTGAGCGTATCTAGCATTAAGCTTAGGGTTATTGCTCGCAAGGCTCTAGAACTCAATGCTGGGGCTGTAGTGCTGTGTCAGAACCATATAGAGGGTGATGTAGTACCTAGGGATGAAGACAGGGAGTTAACAGGTAAAGTCAGAGATGCGCTGGCGTTGCTTGGCATTCAGCTGCTTGATCACATCTTCGTATCTAGAAAGGATTCTTACTCGTTAGCGAAGTATGAGTTATTGTAACGAAAAAACCCAGCTGCGAAGGCTACGGCTGGGTTATTTCTTACTTTGAATCATTTCCATGTATAACGAACAAATGCCGAAGCAGTAGTATTACGATCAATACCATCTACGTTTATTGGGTCAATCTGACCGAAACTCACTCCAGCAGAAATTGTCTCACTTATTGTTTTTGTTACTTGAATCGAGGTGTGATTGTAATCAAAGCCAACATCAGAAATTTCTGGAAAATGTTGGAATTCTAGGTCTGCTACCCACCCGTCAGAAAATTCATGATTTACACCCAACTTGTAAATTAAATGTCTACCATGAATAGAGGCCTTACTGCCACTAGATTTATTTCTAGCATCTAGTGTGTAGTCCATGTACCCGATACCGTAGTGCAGATCACTGCTTCCACTTATCTCAAATCTAGACTGTATCGATGCTTCATAAGATACCTGACTGTATTCTGAGGTTGTCTCATCCGCAGCAACGGAATAAACATACCCTTGAAGATAAACTTGATCCGACACAGACTTTGAAATTTTTAGATGAGGTCCGTACCAAACACGATCCTCGGAACCCACCTTACCAGCGTCTATTTGCGAGTAGCCAACCTCAAGGAAATTATATCGAGCATCGTTAACAGCCTCTGCTTTAGCATTGAGTGAAGTTAGTGCAAAGACTAAGAAAAGTGTTTTGATCATTTTATTAGCTTCCTTCGACTCAATATGAATATCTGAAGTACACCGCAGTGAAGTCCAGGTCACCGCCAGTTGCCTTGTAGTTTCGCTGACGCAAACCAACCTTCACATCGTCAAGGACTGGATATGACAGATCAAATTCATAAGATGAATCGCTTGTCCAGAATGTGCCATTCAGATCATTAATAGCGGTGTACTGTCCTGAGATTGCAAAACCGTTCTCTGCAACATAGCGAAGTCCTACAGTCCCTTCTAAAGCGGTCCCTTCAGGTTTTTGATTTGTGTAACTAGAGTTCGCACATCCCGATATACAATTAAATTTAGAAAATGAGCTGTTATAACCTGCGCCAATAAACGCTTCTGCGTGGTCGTTAAGCGGGAATAGCTTGTAGATATCAAAGAGAAAAGAATGGGTTGTAAACTCTTCATGCTCGCCTGGATCTCGCCAATCAGCATAAGTTGTGTTGTATTCCAAAGTCCCAACAACAGTATCCGTAAGCTCTTTTGATAGCTTTAGATGGTAGGTCTGATTATAAAATTTCGATGAGTGACCAGCATAACCTAGGTCAACATAATCATCGGATGCTTCTACAGCACGTGAAGCTGAAGCGATTGCAAGTGCCAACAAGATAGGAGTTTGTTTCATGTTATCGAATTCCTAAAAATTCTACCAAGTATAACAAGATGGATTTGTGTGTTCATCCTTATGCTTGTAGAAAATCATAGACACCTACCGCGCTTCGCTTGCTGGATACCTTCACAATCACCATTAGAAATAGTGCTTGTTCGGCATCAGATACTTACTCCCTAGTTTTATGAACAGGACCTAGGAGATGTTTTTGATTTCTTCAGGATAGATGGCATAGCCATAAGAGCGTTCTCAGCCTCTGCCGAGGCTTCGTCATCTTCACCCCTTAGTCTTTTGCTTACGGAACATCGAAGCACTTCGCTTCGCTCGGGTGCTTCTAGTTCCGACGCAACGACACGGGGTAAATCTGACCACTAGGTGTGTGAGGGTTATGATTTAGTTGGCATTTCCTTCCAGATCTCTGCAATCCTTTTAAATTCATAAGGTGGTATGAACATGTAAGGGTTCAGCATGTAAGTGCCTGGCTTGGGTTGCTTCAGTACTCTTAGTTCCTGAAGTTTGGTTCCATTTTTGTTATCACTCATCCTAGTTCTGATGCTCTTGTGCAGCTCGTTATCTTTGTTTTTATCTAGAATGATCAGATTGGGATTATCCACTCTCCGTTTAGTATAGTGGTTCCTAATAGTTTGGTTCACTAGGATGTCTTTAAGCTCCGCTATCAGGCCAATCTGTGTTGGTGATAGTTTGCTTAAAACTCTAATGGCATCAATGGCTACATCTTCAGGAAAGTCCTTCGTTGTTTTGCCATTTCCTATAACTAGGAAGGGTGGCACCTTTTCATTTTTCTTTTTGTTTACTAGGATCTCGTAGTGTTCGTTTGAGTTTAGATCCCCTAGTTTCTGATCAAGTTCAATCATGCTGGTCATAAATAAATTCCTATAATTTCAATAGATTTCGATCCTAAAAAACGATAATTTTCATAGATCAAAACTGTATTAAGTATCTGTTTTGTAAGTATTTTTACATATTATTTAAATAATATATAAGGGTTCGATATCTAGAAGGTGTTGTCTAATGGGTGGGGTGACAGCAATTTCCAGCTTCTGTTTCGCAAAAAAGTTAACTGGAATTTGCCGTCACTCGTGTCACTCTTATTCGATCAAGCGGTATTGATCATCGAATTGAATGCCCTGGTAACCGCGATCTTTGTTAGATCTGTATGGGCTCACCTGGCCTTTCATATGGGTATCGAAGTACCAAGCAATGCGTTTGCTAAAGCCTTGTTTGGTTTCTGGGTGTTTAAGGTTGGTCTCACACCATTGTTGGTAATATTCAAAAAGCTGTTTGGTTGTTAGCTTCTGGCCAGGTACTGACTTGGTGTTTTCTTGAAGGAATTCAGAAACAGAATCCAGGTCACGTCTGTAGTTGTCACGCTCATCAAGTACCTTTTTAGGGGTCTGAATACCGTTTTTACGCCAGTCAGCAAGTCCAGCAAGCGCCCAGTTAAGGATACCTGGTAGTTCGTCTTTGAGCTTCACAAGGAGGTTTTTATCCTTTTGTGAATCAGGCACTACATGCCCGAACTCAATAAACCGGAATCGGCGCCAGAAGCCCTCATCATTGATGTTGCCGTATGGCTTATCATTCCCGTACATAACAATCTTCGCTGTTGATTTAAACGTGATTGGATTGCCACGAAGGAACCTGCCAGTAATCTCATCATCACCAGAGATGGATTTCAGCATCTGTGCATTGAAGGTTTCGTTGTCGTTTGTTTCATCTGTAATAGCTAGTCGTGCACCTGCTAGCGTTGCAAGACTTGCGTGTGCGCCTAGGTTTGGTGCACTGCTTTTCTTCTGCATGAAACTATCAGATGAAGCTTTAACGCCGTAGGTGCCTAGAAGTGTTTTTACTAGGTCAATAAAGGTTGATTTGCCGTTAGCGCCTGTTCCATAGAAGTAGTAGATCTCCTGTTCTTTTGTGCTAGCGGTTAGGAAGTAACCAACAAGACGTTGAAGGTACTTGATCATATCCTGATCACTCTGCATCGATGTGTCTAAGAAGCTCTCCCATAGCGGGCATGTAGCATCTGAATCGTAGGTTGTGCCCAATGACTTCATGACTAGATCGCTTGCTACTGCTGGTCGAGTTGAGCCTGCTTCAATGTCGTATACAGAGTCTTGTATGCCAATAAGGTTATGATTCGCGTTAAGCTTTTTCACACCCTTTGCTGTTCTGATCTGGACGACCTTCAATACAGCATTCACCTTGCTTTGGTTCATTTGGCTCTTAAGCCAAGTAGGCTCACCTGCCTCAATCTCTGGGTATTCACCGTGGAAAATGTCCAGAATGATTTGGTAGTAGAAATCCCAAACTAGGTTTGCTGCATCCTCAGCTTCATGCCATACCCCGTTCTGGAAAACTTTCCACTCCTTGCGAGTGGTATCAAACAGAATGTTGTCCTTATGCTTTGCTACAAGTAGCTCGGCAATGATTATGTTGTGTTCCCCGTCAAGAAGCTTTTCAGTGATCTGGTCAGTGTTTACTCCAGTTGTTGGAGCTACTTCTAGGATGCTAGTTGTGTTTAGAGAGTTCATTACGCTGCCTCCTGATCACGAAGGGCGATACGAGAGTCAATCCACTCTTCTAGTTCTGATTGAATCCATGCGCTTGAGCGCTCGCTTAGTTTGATTGGTTTTGGGAATGCACCTTGTTGAGCAAGAGCGTAGATGTATGAACGTGATAAGCCGGTAGTGGCGATTACGTCTTTAAGCTTTAGTAGTTTAGGCATGATATGCACCTTTTCCTGTTTAAGTTGCGCCGTCATTCGGCGTAGGTGCATTACAAATTTTTAGAGGGTTTGCTCCCTCACAGGTGGGGGAAGAGGATTCCCCAGGTGGGGAAATTCCTAATTAGTTCTTCTGAGTCTCCAGATACTTCATGGCTTCAGCTAACAGGCGTTCATCGACTTTGCTTAAGCCGTAATTGTTAACGTCCAGCTCAACGGCTAGCTCTAATAGCAGCTCTTTAATCTGGCTTTTATTAGGGCTTGTGCCTGAAGCGTATTTGGGACTTTTAGCCAGATGATGCATTAGTAAACCAATAACTTTTAGAGAAGTATTGGAAGCTAGCGCATTGTTTACAGGAGAGGTGGATAGTTGCTTCGAGGAGTTAACTTCAGACTTGAGCATGAAGATATTGTCTAGCTCAACCTCTTTGTAACTAGGTTTACCATCGACCCACTTATGATGATCGTATAGCTCTTCTGCTGTTCTCCAGTGATCGAACTCTGTGTCAGTTAGATCATCGCCAAGATTACGAAGCAGCTCCACTTCTAAAAATTTCTGATTAACTATAAGCCCTTTAATTGCTGACTTGTTCAGTGCTAAAACCTGTCCAATTTCTAACTCAAAATGCTGGCGGTTTTCACGATCGTAGGTATCAATAAAGAACCCCTCCTCATCAACCCACTCTTTTTTACATGGAAAAAGATCTAGGGTGCGTTCTGACGTGGAGATAGTGAAAAGGTCCAGTTTGCCCTCCAATGCATTAAATAGAAGATCTGATACATCCAGCTTAATTGTGGATGCTGCTTCGCTAAGGTTGATAAGGTCTCTAAGTGATTTAGTCATTCTTTAACTTATCCAAATAATCGGCCCATTCCTGCATCATCTTTGTTCGCTCAGGCATGTACTCTGCTTTGTTATAAACAGCCCTAATCCTATCCTTGGGAGCGTGAGCAAGTTGCATTTCAATTACATCAGGATTGTAACCTAGCTCGTTGAGTTGCGTGCTGGCGGTATGCCTTATGCCATGCGAAGTCATGAACCCTCTTCCAAACTGCTCGCCAGTATTAGGGTTGATCAACCTAGTGATTGCTACGTTTAAGGTGTTCTCCGTCATCGGCTGTTTATTGTTATTAATGCTTATGGAGCTCATGAACACATACTCAAACCTGCCTGTGAGCTTTTGCATATCCTTTAGGATACTAATCGCCTGCTTAGACAATGGAACCTTATGCTCTCGATCAGTCTTCATCTCTTCTGGTGGAAATGTAATTAGCTTGTTCGCAAAGTCGACATACTTCCATCTCAAGAACCTGATGTTGTGAGGGCGCAAGAAAACTAGGGACATAAATTGTAGTCCCTTCTTAACAGCGTAGTCTCCAGTATGGGTATCGATCGCCTTCAGGAATAGCGCCACATCCTCTACTTTTGTTAAGTGGGCAAAGTTCCTAGTTTCCTTAACTTTCGGCAGTGTGCGTCTAACAGTATCAGCTGGATTGTTTTCAATTAACTGTAGACCGATCATGTAATCAAATGTCTGACGGCAGTAAATCGCTAAACGTTGGGCTGTCTCACGTTTACCAGATTCAGCGATGGGTTTAAGTAACTGACTCAGATCCTGGGCTGTGATTTGAGTAGCGTCTTTTTTATCTAAGACAGGGAAGAGATACTTCTCCATTCGACCTATACGCTTAGAATAGGTAGACCCCCTTAGATCTAGAGTCTTCATTTGCTCATGTGAGTAATAGCTGAAGCAATTTTTATCCGGTGTAGCGTCTTTTGGATTAATGCCCTTAGCAACTAGCGCATGTGCTTTCTCATGCTCTTCTCTAGCTTCTGCGAGTGACATGGCAGGATAGGTACCAAAGGTGATTGTCTTCCGGCTACCGTCTATTTTTGCGTCATAACGAAAGGACTTTGTTCCGGTCTTGGTAACGTAGACATACAAGCCGCCCCCATCAGTGACCTTATACCCCTTCTCCTGGGGCTTTAGGTTCTTGACCTTTGCATCTGATAAAACACGCTTCACTTTTGTTGTCCTGTACCGTCTGATACCGTAAACGATACCGTTTTTGATACGGTATTTCAATGAATCTTACAGGACGCTAGAAGACGCAAAATTACTATAAGTTATTGTTATTAATACTATATAAGACTTTACAGGATCTCTGTTCGTAATCGCCTCGAGGCACCATCTTTAAAGCCTAGTCAAACGACTGGGCTTTTTGTTTGTGTTCTATGGTAAACCTCTTTGCCGATCTCAAGAATCTCATTCATTGTGGTGCGCAAGCGTCAATCATGCGCTTTATCTCATTTGGGTCATCATATCCTTTGATCACAAGATCTGCGTCATCGCCTGCTCGTGTGATGGTGATGTCACCATTACCAAATATTCTTTGCAGTAATGACTGCTTTATCGCAACAGATGGGTGCGCGGCGTGATTCACTTCGACCATATCTCGATTCAAAATGCCCCAGTGGAATTCAACCTCTTGATCGGTGATAACCAGCTTTGTCGTTTTTACCTTTAACCACCAGATCAGAAAAATAACCAAACCGATGCCAATCGGAACCAGAATTAAGGCTAGCAGGAAGCTAAAAGGCGCTGCTTTAAACATCTCAGGATGCTGTTCAAGGAACACTTTACGCTCGTGGGTAGGAATACTATCTATTTGTGTGGTCATGCTGGAATCCTTTCATCTATGAAGTCGTACTACCGGTATCATTAAGACTAGTACAAAATGCTTGTATTACCATAAACCCATCCGCAAAGAATCACTCTAGAATTAACCCAGTTAATGCGGTTTTCGCTTCCAATACCGCATATCAAAGACTCAATTTAATTTTTCAACAACTCAAGAACGTCAGCCACTGATTGCGCAATCTCTTCTGATGTTGCTGGCTCTTTAGCCAACAAGGTAATAGCCGCTCTGTTTAGTTTTCGAATTTGGTCAACTGTCTCTTCAGATTTATCACCATCCATGACTCTTTGCTTGAGTTTGCTTGTTGGAATATCACTGGCTGTGATGGTGGTGATATCAGTTGAGTTTAATCCGCCCAATAGCCTATGAAGCTGGCCGCGATTTTTTAGCCCTAACTCCTTAACAAGCTGATCAACAGCCTCCTGCTTGGCCACGCCTGCTTTTTGCGATTTGTTTTTCTTGGCTTTCTCTTGGTGATGTTCTGGCTTTTCTTTTCCTTTTTCTGCAACCGCCAATGGGGATGTCGCCAATAGTGAGATAGAGAGAAGCGAGGCTAAAACTGTGCGAATGATCATAACAATCTCCAATTTGCTAATAATTTAAGCGTAGTCGCAAATTCCTATAAAACAATGAGTCACCCATTTACAGATTAGAAAGGCCGCATCACGGCATTACCGCTGCTAGCAAAACCAAGATGTGCTAGCCTCTCCTAGTCAAATGTTTAAATTAAGAGTT
Organism: Marinobacterium sp. xm-a-127; assembly: GCF_013283425.1. Classification (NCBI taxonomy): domain Bacteria; kingdom Pseudomonadati; phylum Pseudomonadota; class Gammaproteobacteria; order Oceanospirillales; family Oceanospirillaceae; genus Marinobacterium; species Marinobacterium sp. xm-a-127. The sequence continues at coordinate 75,664 of NZ_WBYH01000007.1, read as the reverse complement.
GTTATGACACGTTTTATTGCTCTGTTTTCTGTGCTGTTGCTAGCTGGCTGCGCAACCTCGCCTCCGCGCAATGTTGAGAACGCCTGTTACATTTTTAATGAGAAGCCTGACTGGTACAAAGCGTCGATGGCGGCGGAAGAGAAGTGGGGGCTTCCGATGCAGGTTCAGTTGGCGATTATGCGCCAGGAGTCGAGCTTTAAGCACGATGCAGCACCGCCACGAGATACCTTTTTAGGGGTGCCAATGTGGTGGCGGATCTCTTCAGCTTACGGGTATGCACAAGCAAAGGACTCCACTTGGGATTGGTACAAAAGTAAAACGGGCCGATTCTGGGCAAGCCGAGAGAACTATGCCGACGCTGTCGACTTTATGGGTTGGTACGCCGGCATCTCACAACGCACTTTGGGTATCTCTAAATGGGACGCCTACAACCAATACCTTGCATATCACGAAGGCCACGGCGGCTGGAAGAAACAGACCTTCAATAAAAAAGCCTGGTTAATTGGTGTTGCTAAAAAGGTCGATGCCAATGCGCGAATGTATGGCAGTCAGCTGCAAGGTTGTCGCGACCGTCTTAAATCATCTTGGTGGCCGTTCTAGGCCACCGTTACTCAAACCTGATTAAAGGTTTCGATCTGAAGGTTTATCGTTCACGTACGCCACTTCATGAATGAGAAAACCTTAACCACTGCCTCCCCCGTCCCCAAAAGCAGAGCATCACGCCTATTAAGCATGGGCGGATTAGCTACAAAACTTGCAGGAAACGTCTTAACAGAAGGCTCTAAACGCTGGATAAAAGGTGAAGCACCCTCTTTAAACGAGCTGGTTTTAACACCTAAGAACATGAGTGATGTAGCCGATAAGCTAGCCCGTATGCGTGGCGCAGCAATGAAATTAGGTCAGCTACTCTCAATGGATGCCGGTACCCTACTACCCCCTGAATTGGCCGCTGTCCTAGCTAGGTTACAGTCACAAGGCGTCATCATGCCTAAAACTCAGCTCATACATACGCTTGAGTCGAGCTGGGGCAGTGATTGGATGGATCGGTTTAACTACTTTTCGTTCGACCCCATTGCCGCCGCTTCTATTGGGCAGGTCCACAAAGCACGGACACTGGATAACAATGAGTTAGCAATTAAAATCCAATACCCTGGTGTGGCACAGAGCATCGACAGCGACATCGATAACGTCATTTCACTGCTCAGGCTAAGCGGTTTACTGCCCAGAGGGCTGGATATAGATGAATTGGTTGATGAAGCAAGGCACCAGCTTCACTTAGAGGCTGATTACTGCGCAGAATCACGGCATTTGACAGATTTCGCCGGCAAGATCAGCAACTTTAGCATCAATTGCGATCTAATAATGCCAACTTACTTCGCCGAGCTTTCTGAAACTAACATCATGACGATGAGCTTTATAGAGGGCGTGGGCATTGAAGAGTGGCTAAAAGATCACCCAGAGGATGCCAGCCGTATTATGGGGTTGATGCTGGAGCTATTCTTTACCGAACTCCTGCAGATGAACTTAATGCAGACAGACCCCAACCCCGCAAATTTTCATGTTTGCCCAGACACTGGCAAACTGATTCTTTTCGATTTTGGCGCGGTAAGGCAGTTCGATCCTCAGTTTGTAGATCGCTACAAACAGGCCATAGATCAGGCCATTGAGCAAAACCGTGCAGGCCTTGAAGCGGCTTTAGAAGTGCTTAGTTTTTTCAAAAATGGTACCGATGTGGCAAACAAAGCGGCGGTTATCGATATCTTTACCATTGCTTCTGAACCCCTCAGGTCAACAACGCCTTATGATTTTGGTCAGAGTGATATTGCTAAGCGCATCCATGAGATTGGTATGAGTGTTAGTAAAGACCCAGATGCGTGGCATACCCCACCAGCCGATGTACTGTTTTTACACCGTAAAATGGCGGGGCTTTATCTAATGGCCGCAAAGCACAACGCTGTTGTTGATACACGAACCATCTACCAACAAATTAGTGGTTAATAAGGTTTTTATTTGAAGGCATTAACAGACTGAACTATGCTGAAACTAATCTCAGATTAGGTATGCAACATGGTAAGTGACAAAGTCATAACACCGATCGACTACTCAAAATTGGGCTGTAAGCAGTGCCTAAATGGTGAGGTGTTGGGCTTTGATTTCACTATGGCCTTCCAACCCATTGTTGATCTCCGCCATCAGACGATTTTTGCCCAAGAGGCACTGGCAAGGGGGCTTAACGGCGAGGGGGCCGGATCAGTCTTTGAACAGGTCAATGAACAGAACCTCTATCGCTTTGACCAGACTTGTCGCGTTAAAGCCATTGAGATTGCGTCGCGTTTTGACGATGAGTCGCTCCTCAGTATCAACTTCATGCCCAGGGCTATCTATAAGGCTGAGCTGTGTATTCGCACCACACTCGAAGCGGCAAAAGTCTATTCGATTGATCCCAAAAGGTTGATTTTTGAGTTCAGCGAAACTGAGCGTGTCGACGATATTGCTCACCTGAAACGAACGATTGAGTTTTATAAGGAGCAGGACTTTAAGACCGCTATGGACGATTTTGGTTCTGGGTACTCAGGTTTAAATATGCTGACGGAATTTAAGCCTGATCTGATCAAGCTCGATATCCAGCTGATCCATGAAATTGACCACTCAAAGACACGTTTTGCAATCATTAAGTCTGTGAAAACGATGTGTGATGATCTTGGTATTCAGATCATTGCGGAAGGTGTCGAAACCGTTGAAGAGAAGCAGACATTGCAGGAACTAGGAATCTACTACCAGCAAGGTTTCTTATTCGCCAAGCCTGCTTTTGAAACACTGCTTAAAACTGAAGAGTTGAGCCAGCTTTCACAATAGGTAAACCCACTACTGACTCTCAAGTTCTTGAATCTTCTTGTAGGTAGCCTCAGCTTTGCTCGTTAACTGTGAGTAACCCGCAATATCCCCATTGCGCTGCAACTGCATCGCCTGCTCTGTTAGCTCTGCATACTCTTTTTTTAACTTCTTTAATGGATCTTTCTTAAATAAACCAAACATCTCTAATCTCCCAAGTTTGTCTTCTCTACGCAACAGACATTCAATAGGTTTGGTATTAATATCCTCAGTCACACCATCAATAGATGATTTATTCGATGCTAAACGATAACACTACGATTAAAGCTGTCCCCACCAATATCATTACAGGGTTTCTAGGAGCCGGTAAAACCTCTGCCATTGTTCACTTACTGCAGAACAAACCAAAAAATGAACGCTGGGCCATCTTGGTTAATGAGTTTGGCGAGATCGGTATCGATGGTAGCTTGATGCAAGGCCAATACTCAGAAGAGCAGGGAGTATTCATAGGGGAAGTACCTGGCGGTTGTATGTGTTGTGCAGCAGGGTTGCCGATGCAGATCGCTCTGAACATGTTGCTCGCAAAAGCTAAGCCCGATCGCCTTCTGATTGAACCCACTGGCTTGGGCCACCCTAAAGAGGTGCTAGAAGTTCTCTCCAATGAGCACTATCAGGACGTTCTTTCAATTCAAAAGATCATCACACTGGTTGATGCGCGCCAGCTTAAAGATGAACGCTATACAACGCATGAGACCTTTAATCAGCAAATTGCGATTGCCGATGTCGTTATTGGTAATAAACAAGATCTTTACGATGAGGGAGATAAAGAGCGTCTATCACAGTATATAGACGAGCATTTTTCCCCAAGCAAACCACTCGCGTTTACCGAACAGGGTCAGCTCGACCCTAGCCTGCTGTCTGGCAGCACCCATGCTAAGGCTGCTCATGCACACCATCACCATTCGCACCAATCAGTTCTGGCAAGCGAACAGCCTCTCCCTGAAATTGGCTTTCTTAAAGCAGAAAACCAAGGCGATGGGTTCTTAAGTGTTGGGTGGCGATTTGATCAGCGATACCAGTTTGATCGCTCCAAACTCTATCTCTTCTTATCGGGCTTAGAGGTTGAGCGAATGAAAGCGGTGTTTATCACCAATGAGGGGCTATTTGGCTATAACCTAGCGGATGGATCCCTAAAAGAGCTCGCAATCGATGTGTGTGACGAGAGTCGCATTGAGATGATTGCAGCGCGTCTTGATGATGACTGGGAATCACAGATTTTAGGCTGCGCAGTCGATAGTGAATGACCTGATTTGCTTTGTTGGGCGTAGATGTCTGAAAGGAGATTTTTATGAGCAACAATGCACCACTTCCCTGCCGCGGCTGTCTACCTAACTGCCCAAACCGTAAAACCTGTAATGGAAAACCTTGGGCCATGCAAAAACCAAACACGACCAAACCTCATTAAAACTTATGGTTAAACCATTAGCGACGCTTCTAATAGCGGCTTTTTTAGCTGGTTGTAGTACTCAAGATTGGCGAACCGCCAAACGCGATAGTGCTGAAATCGCACCGCTACCCAGTGAGCACCCTGAGGCAGTTATCCAAGTATACGGTGCAGATCTGTTCGGTGTGCGTGGCTACTTTGCAGTGCATACATGGATCTCTACCAAGCAGAAAAATGCACAACACTACACCGTTTACGACGTTGTCGGTTGGCGCACCGGACGCGGATTACCTGCCCTACAAATCAAACAGGATATCCCTGATCGCTACTGGTATAACTCTAAACCAGAGCTCATTTTGGACATTCGCGGCGCTGAAGCAGAACACTTAATTCCTAAAATTGACGAAGCAGCCAAACGCTACCCTTGGGCTAACGAATACACTCTCTTTCCCGGCCCTAACAGTAATACCTTTCCTGCCTGGATTGGTCAGCAGGTTCCTGAGCTCGGTTTGAAGATGCCTTTTAAAGCGTTTGGTTCAGGGTATGCAGATTAAATCAGCGTTTAGCTAAACACTCCGTGAACTCATCGACCAAGCCCTGCATGAAGTTGACGTATGCTCCTTGCGCGAGAGCAACATCGGAGGCCAACGGGTCCAGTTCACCGACATGAACTTCAAATCCTCGTGTAATCGAGTCGATCAAAGCAGGTCGATACTGTGGCTCTTTAAAGACACATGAAACGCCACTATGCTCCAACGTCTCACGAAGTTCGGCTAAATGTTTGGCACCTGGCTTAAGTTCGGGGCTGACTGTGAAGTAGCCAACCTGGTTAAGATCAAAGTGATTCACAAAGCCATCGTAGGCGTCATGGAAAACCAGAAAGCCCTTTTGGTGAACGGGCTCTAATTGCTCTTTTGCTTGGCTTTCGAACTGTTTCAGTGACGCTAAGAAAGCGGTCTCGTTCTCTTTGATTTGTGAGGCTTTAGCAGGAAAGTGGTGCTGAAGTTCAACCGACAGCTCTTCCGCAAAGTGCTCAACGGTCTCGATATCTAGCCAAGGGTGCAGACCGGCATGATCATGACCTTCATGCTCATCATGAGCATCGTGATGTTCCTCTTCATGTTCATGGCCTTCGTGTTCATCGTGATGATGCTCCTCTTCATGATCAGGATCTCTATGATCATCTTCACCATGCTCTGCATGCTCATCAAGCATCGCTAAATGCTCAACCTTAGAAGCATCGATTACTTTCTCTAGATAGGGTTCTATGTCAGGGCCGACCCAAATCAATAAATCTGTATTGTTCAGTCGCTTACGATCGGAGGGACGCAGGGCAAAGTCATGCGGGGAGGCACCGTCTCGCAGAAGAGTATCAACCTCGGCAACATTGACTAAGAGTTCGGCAGTAATAAGGCTCAGCGGTTTAACACTGGCCATCACAGTATCGGCTTGAGCTTGAGTGGATGCTAGTAAGAGAGAGGTAGCAACAGAAGCGGTAAATTTGTGTGTCATTGGGTACAATGCCTATAAACCAGAAAATGTATTGTTATAATATAACAATAATTGAGATAAAGCATGCTTGAAATCAACGACGCATTCAATTCAGACCACAACCACGATCACTGCGTCAGTGGTGCGTTAGATAACGCCAAGGCGATCTGCCAAGAGAGTGGCCAGCGTCTGACTCCTATTCGCGAGTTAGTGTTACGACTCGTCTGGAGCTCCCATAAGCCACTGGGTGCCTATGAGTTGTTACCCGCGCTGGCTGACGCGGGCTTTAACTCAGCGCCACCGACGGTCTATCGGGCATTGGATTTTTTGCATCAGCTGGGGCTCATTCACAAAATCGGATCACTCAACGCTTTTGTTGGATGCTCAAATCCAGAACACCCACATCCATCGGCATTTATGATCTGCAGAGAGTGTAAAACCGCAGCCGAAATTGAGACCAGTGAGCTTCAAGAGAGCTTTAATCGAGTCGCTAATACGCACGGCTTTCAGCTTGAGGAAGAGAATATCGAGCTGTTAGGTCTTTGCAGTGATTGTCGTGGGAGTGAATCATGAGTAATCCAGATCTGGCCAGATTGGACGGGGTCAGTTTGCGCTTTGGTAATAAATCGGTGCTCAACAATGTGAACCTGCCACTGCATAACGACTGCATCACCACACTGATCGGACCCAACGGCGCGGGTAAGTCATCACTGGTAAAGGTGTTACTTGGACTGGTGAAACCGACCGAAGGCACTGTTTGGACGAAACCGGGCCTGCGCATCGGGTATATGCCGCAAAAAATTCAGATCGACCGGACACTACCTTTAACCGTTAAACGCTTTTTGCAGATTCCACATGGCTATAACCAAAATGAGATCGAGGCCGCACTCGCTTCGGTGGGTGCTGAACACCTAATCGATTATTCGATTCACGATCTTTCCGGCGGTGAGATGCAGAGAACTCTTCTCGCAAGGGCCCTGTTAAGAAACCCCGATCTATTGGTGCTGGATGAGCCGGTTCAAGGTGTCGATATTAATGGTCAAACCGAACTCTATCGGCTGATCACGGATATCCGTAAAGAACGAAAGTGCGGTGTGTTAATGATTTCACACGATCTGCATCTGGTTATGTCATCGACCGATCACGTCGTCTGTCTGAACAAACATGTCTGCTGCTCGGGACATCCAGAAGCCGTCAGCGCAGACCCTGCCTACATAGAGTTGTTTGGCGCTTCTCACGCGTCAACACTAGCGCTCTATAATCACCATCACAACCATAGCCATGATATGCATGGTAACGTCGTTGAAGGTGACTGCTGTGGAGGTGATCATGCTTGATTTCATCATCTATGCGCTGATTGCCGGCCTATCAGTCGCCATCGTTGCGGGCCCTTTAGGTGCATTTGTTGTGTGGCGCCGTATGGCCTACTTCGGTGACACCTTGGCTCACTCAGCTCTACTCGGCATCGCACTGGGCATTCTGTTTGATATCAACCTGAGCTTAGCCGTCGTGCTCTGCTGTGTAGCGCTGGCGCTTGGTTTAGTCGCAATGCAGCGCCAACACTGGATAGCCACCGATACGTTGTTGGGGATTATGGCGCACAGTGCGCTATCACTGGGTCTGGTCGCCATATCACTACTGGATAACGTTCGCATAGACCTTCAGGCCTACCTGTTTGGGGATCTATTAGCGATAACTCCCGAAGACCTTAAGTGGATTCTGTTGGGAGGCATAGCCGTCTTAGCCGCGATCTACTGGCTTTGGAAACCACTACTCGCCATTACGATTAACGAGGAGCTGGCCCAAGTAGAGGGGATACAGGTTGCTCGCTATAGACTCGCCCTAATGTTGTTAATCGCCATGGTGATTGCCGGTGCGATGAAACTGGTTGGTGTGCTGCTCATTACCTCTCTATTGATCATGCCGGCTGCAGCGGCGCGGCGTATGTCTGCCACGCCTGAACAGATGGCTATCTTTGCCAGTATGCTTGGGTCTATCGCGGTTGTTGGAGGCATTGCGCTCTCTTGGTTTGCGGACACTCCAGCGGGCCCGAGTGTCGTTGTCTGCGCACTGGTGATCTTCTTATTGATCTTCTTCGCACCCCGGGCACGGGCATGATTCAACTGAATGATTGGAGCATGCATCAGCGTGTTTGGGCGCTGGCCTGGCCGATGCTGCTATCCAACATCACTGTTCCCCTTTTGGGTCTTGTCGATAGCGCCGTTGTCGGCCATTTGGATGATCCGAAGCATTTAGGGGCGGTGGCAATTGGAGCCACACTGTTTACCACCATCTACTGGGCGTTTGGATTCTTACGAATGGGAACCACTGGGCTGATTGCACAGGCTGTGGGACGCCAAGATGGCAATGCAAATAGGACCTTTTTAGCGCAAGCAACCCTGATCGCACTGGGTCTCGGCAGCCTTATGTGGCTCGCACAAATCCCCATACTCACTTTGGGTTTAGAGTGGATGGGTGCCGATTCCGATGTCCACGACACCGCTCGAAGCTATGCCGATATTCGAATCTACGGTGCTCCAGCGGCGCTGTTCAACTACGTCTTAGTGGGCTGGTTTGTCGGTAATCAAGATACACGCTCACCCCTGATCATTATGACCGTCGTCAACCTGACAAATCTGGTGTTAGATCTGCTGTTTGTGCTCGGTTTCGGCTGGGGCGCAGAGGGTGTAGCCAGTGCAACACTGATAGCTGAATACACCGGTGTGGTTCTTGGGTTACTGCTGATGAAGCGCCATCTAAACCTGATTGATGGTGCAATTTTGCCAAACTCACTTCGTCAACTGTCAGCCTATCGCGCGATTTTTACCGTGAATAAGTACCTATTTGTTCGGACCGCGTCACTGCTCTTTATGTTTGCTTTCTTCACCTCACAAGGTGCGCGACTTGGAACGGATATACTGTCGGCTAATGCTCTCCTGTTGAACTTCTTGATGCTGATCTCGCACGCTCTCGATGGATTCGCCCACGCTGCTGAGGCGATCTGTGGTCGCTATGCGGGTGCCAAGGATCGATACAACTTCTACCGCGCCATGAAGAGTTCAGCTCTCTGGTCCTTGTTGTTTGCGCTGGGGCTTACACTCACGTTTATGTTGGGTGGGCACTCTATTCTGAGCCTGATGACCGACATTGAATCGGTATTGGATGTCGCACAGGACTATTTGATCTTTATCTGGGTGCTTCCATTGATCGCTGTATGGAGCTATTTCCAAGATGGTGTTCTTGTCGGCACGACTCAATCTAAAGCGATGCTGCAGATCATGGTCGTCACTGTGTTTGGCACGTTTTTACCCCTCTGGTGGCTAACACAAGATCTAGGTAATACCGGCCTATGGTTATCATTCACCGCGGCATTTTTGGTCAGAGCATTGATGGGGTTCTGGATTTTCCACCGCTATAACCAGCGTGGGGTTTGGTTTAAGGCGTAATCCAATCCTAAATAACATTTGAAGGTGGTGTCAGGCTGAAGGCCAGACACCGTTGCAACAAGACCCGCCACAAAGTCCCCGTGTCTGGCTTTCAGCCTGACACGACTATCTCTGCGTCACGGTTTGCCTGCGGCAATTCGTTCCTACAGATGATCGATGCAGCGCTGGTAGGCGGGGCAGGTCTCTAGGTGATCGTTGACGAAGCCGGTAGCCTGAAGGTAGGCGTAGACGATGGTTGAGCCGAAGAAACGGATGCCGCGTTTTTTAAGGTCTTTCGCAATCTGCTTTGAGAGATCGGTTTCTGCAGGTATATCGGCTAGCGTTTTGGGTCTGTTCACGATCACTTTACTCTCCATAAACGACCACAAGTATTTCGCAAAACCACCGAACTCCGTCGAAATAGCCAAAAATTGCTTGGCATTATTAATAGAGGCTTCGATTTTGGCGCGATTACGAATGACTCTGGCATCAGCCAGCATCGCCTCTATCTCTTTCTCCCCAAACTGAGCCACGAGCTCGGGTTCAAAATTACGATAGTGGTGACGGTAGCCTTGCCGTTTATTTAATACAGTGCGCCAGCTTAATCCTGCTTGAGCGGACTCTAGAACCATAAACTCAAACAGTGTTCGGTCATCGGTTCGCAACAAACCCCACTCTTCGTCGTGGTAACGATGCTCTATCTCGGACTGGCGTGCCCAGCCACAGATATCAGCATCTTGGCTCACGTCAGTGATCCTTTTTCTGCAAATTAGGGTTGGTAAAGAACTGCAGTGGCTGAGCTTCAACTTCGGTTGCTGGTGTATTCTTTAGCGGGTCCACACCCTCTTTAGAGACTCGGGTCTCTAGCTCTTTGGGTTCTGGACGGCCATCAAGGCGCATGCTGTCTTCGAACCCACATTTAACACATTCACGATACTCACGCTCTTCGTCGCGATACATTCGTGTACTATCCATAGCGGCACAGCGTGGACAGACCACACCGGCGACAAAGCGTTTAACTGGTTTCATAGCAGCTCCTTCGCTGAATTAAGCGGCAATACCTGAGTGGCGAAGCAAAGCATCCACTTCAGGTTCACGGCCACGGAACGCGACAAATAACTCCATTGGCTCTTTAGAACCGCCCTTCTCAAGAATTTCGGTTCTGAAGGATGCACCAGTCTCCTGATTAAAGATACCCTCCTCTTCGAAACGAGAGAAAGCGTCGGCCGATAGAACTTCAGCCCATTTATAGCTGTAATAGCCGGCCGCATAGCCGCCTGCGAAGATGTGGCTAAAGCTGTGCTGAAAGCGGTTGAATGCAGGTGGGTTCAATACTGCCACCTGTTCACGAACACTGTTCAAAACAGACTGTACTGACGTTTGGCCAGGCTCAAAATCACGGTGTAGGATGAAATCGAACAGTGAAAACTCAAGCTGACGCACCATTAACATGCCCGATTGGAAATGCTTAGCCGAGAGCATGCGATTCAGCATATCTTCTGGCAGAGGCTCACCTGTCTCATGGTGGCCTGAGATCAGTGCCAGAGCTTCTGGCTCCCAACACCAGTTCTCCATGAACTGACTGGGCAGTTCGACAGCATCCCAGGCCACGCCATTAATTCCACTGATATCGGCATGTTCCATTTGCGTCAGCATGTGATGCAGACCGTGGCCAAACTCGTGGAACAGTGTCGTTACTTCATCATGGGTTAGTAGCGCAGGCTGGCCCTCTAACGGCGCCGTGAAGTTACAGACTAGATACGCCACGGGCAGTTGAATATCACCATTGATGTTACGGCGAACACGACAGTCATCCATCCATGCACCACCACGTTTACCGGCACGAGCAAATGGATCTAGGTAACAGTTTGCGAGTACCTGACCATCACGCTTCAACTCAAACAGTCGAACATCGTCATGGTAGGTATCAAACTCTTTCAGTTCAGTAACGCTGACACCAAAGAGGCGCTCGGTTACTGCGAACAGCCCATCCAACACTTTAGGGAGTGGGAAGTAGGGACGCAGCTCTTGCTGGGAAATGTTGAAGCGTTGCTGTTTCAGCTTCTCTGCATAGTAGGTGATATCCCAAGCTTGCAGATCGCTCATACCCTCTTCTGATTGAGCAAAAGCGGTCAGCTCTTCTAACTCTTTAGCGGCTTGAGGACGGCTTTTAGCTGCTAAGTCCTCAAGGAAGTTCACCACCTGATCGGTAGATTGAGCCATTTTAGTGGCCAGTGAATATTCCGCGTAATTGGTAAACCCAAGCAACTTCGCCAACTCAAGGCGCAGGGTCAGGATCTGCTCAATGAGATCGGTGTTATCCCACTCACCCGCTTTTGGCCCCTGATCAGAAGCACGAGTCGCATAGGCCGTATAGAACTCTTCACGCAGCTGACGATTATCAGCCTGCAGCATCACGGCATGATAAACAGGGAAGTCGAGTGTTAGCACCCAGCCCTCTAACTGTTCACTTTCAGCCGCCTGCTTAGCCGCTTCAAGGACATGATCGGGCAACCCAGCTAACTCGGTCTCATCGGTAACATGCTTGGTCCAACCCTGCGTTGCATCCAAGACGTTCTCAGAGAATTTAGTGGTCAACTCAGAGAGTTTTAGTTGCAGCTCGGCGTAACGTTTTTGTTTCTCTTCTGGCAGACCAATACCCGCTAGACGGAAGTCACGAAGTGAGTTAGTAATCACTTTCTTTTGGGCATCTGAAAGTTCAGAGAAGGCCGCACTTTGACTAAATTGTTCGTAAGCTTCATAGAGCTTTTTATTCTGGCCAAGCTCAGTAAAGTATTCAGAGAGTTTAGGTAGGCAGGCGTTGTACGCTTCGCGCATCTCATCGGTATTCGCCACGGCGTTGAGATGAGAGACCGGAGACCAGGCTTGAGCTAATTCATCATTTAGCTGTTCCAGTTCACCCACTAAACTCTGCCAATCCATCAGTGGTTGTTCAGTCATCTTTGCAATACGCTCACGGTTACGCTGCAATAGCTCATCGACGGCGGGAACAACATGCTCAGGTTTGATGGTACTGAATTGTGGCAGTGAAGATGGTTCTAACAGTGGGTTACTCATCGGTCTCTCCGAGATCAAAAACTCTATACGCTTTACTATACAATGGGGTGAGCGGATCAGTTATTCAAGGAATGCGATATGAAACTACGTCCTTTTAAAGGTATCACCCCAACCCTAGGTGATAAGGTCTTTGTTGACCCCAGTGCGGTTGTCATTGGGGATGTGGTGCTGGGTGATGACGCATCCGTTTGGCCGCTGACAGCGATCCGTGGCGATATGAACCATATTCGTATCGGCGCTCGCACCAATGTTCAGGATGGGGCAATCCTGCACATCACTCATGCCAGCAGCTATAATCCTGACGGCTATCCGTTGATTATTGGCGATGAAGTGACCATCGGTCACATGGCGATGCTGCACGGCTGCACCATAGGCAACCGTGTCCTGATTGGTATGTCAGCGACGGTAATGGATGGCGCAATCGTTGAAGATGATGTCGTTGTCGGTGCCGGCGCGCTTGTACCGCCAGGTAAGCGTCTAGAGAGTGGCAAGCTCTACATGGGCCGCCCTGCCAAAGCAGTTCGCGACCTGACCGAAAAAGAGATGAGCTACTTCAGCTACTCTGCTGCCAACTATGTGAAGCTGAAGAATGAGCATCTGGCCGAGGATTGGGCAAATTAAAAATTTGCTGGAGCTTTATTGAGCGAAGCGAAATGAGGCGATATCTCATCGTCTCCTCTGCGAGAAGACTCCAACAGGGGTCTGACCTGTGGTCTGACCCCACTCTAAGAAACGGCAGAGACTAAGCCTTCGCTTTAGACAACTCACGCAAGCGTTTAACCACTTCAGCACCAATAGAGCGTTGGGTGAATACGCCGTCGGCTTTCTCTTTGCCAGCGCTGCGACCCATTAGCAGCTCGAGTGCTTCATCAACGGTTGCGACAGAGTAGATTGAGAAGAGCCCCTCTTTCACGGCATCCACCACTTCCTGTTTCAGCATCAAGTTGCGGACGTTCGCTTTGGGAATAATCACACCCTGTCGACCGGTTAAACCGCGAGACTCACAGAGGTGATAGAAACCTTCAATCTTCTCGTTAACACCACCAATCGCCTGAACTTCACCGTATTGGTTGATGGATCCGGTCATCGCGAACTGCTGTTTGATCGGTATGTGCGTTAACGCTGAGATCAGGGTACAGATCTCCGCCATTGAGGCACTATCACCGTCCACATAACCGTAGGATTGCTCCATCGCTATGCTGGCCGAGATCGCTAACGGGAACTCTTTAGCGTAACGGTGACCCAAGTAACCGGACAGAATTAACACACCCTTTGAGTGAATCGGTTGGCCGAGCGTGACTTCACGCTCAATATCGACGATGCCACGACTACCGGGGTGAACCGTTGCGGTAATGCGTGCCGGCGAACCAAAGCTAACATCACCAACCTGCAGTACCGTCAAACCATTGGATTTACCGATTGCTTCACCATCCGTGTCGATCAGAACAGTCTCGTTGGTAATACCCTCTTGGATCTTTTCAGAGAGGCGCCCGGTTCGACGCTCTTTGGACGACAGTGCCGCGTCGACGTGTGCCGCATCGATGTATTTGTCATTCGATTTGGCGCGACGGTAGTCCGCTTCACAGAGTAGATCGACTAATTCACCGATATGCGCCGATAGAAGATCTTGATCACCCGCCAGTCTAGAGGAGTGCTCAACCAGTCGCGCTACCGCTTCACGAGTTAACGGTGCTAGCTTCTCCTCTTTGGCCAGCGTGCTCATTAGACGGGCGTACTGGCGAATGGTCGCCGGTGTGCGCTCGACATCCTCTTCAAAATCGACCACAACACGGAACATCTTTTCGAAGTCATGATCGAGCTCTTGTAAGAGGTAGTAGATGTTACGGGCGCCAATGAGGACGATCTTCACATCCAGATCGATCTCCTCAGGTGAGAGCGTTACGGTGCTGATACCGGCATACTCACTGACTGGGTTTTCGATGCGAATCGCATGCGCTTTTAACGCTCGCTTCAAGGCGCCATAGACAAAGGGTTGCTCAAAGAGTTTTTCCGCTTCAATGATCAAGTAACCACCATTGGCTCGATGCAGTGCACCCGGACGAATCAGACGGTAGTTGGTGATCATAGCACCCATTTCACTGTTGTACTCAATGCGTCCAAACAGATTTTCATAACTTGGGTGCGCCTCATAGACCACTGGCGCACCTTTGGTCTTCTCATTATCAACGAGCAGATTAAGACCGTAGTTCTCGTTCATGAATTCGCGACGAGCCGTCTCGGATTTGTTCTCAAAAATCCCCTCCGCAATCATCTCACCGGCGTTACGAATCAGATCACGCTCTACATCTTCAAGGTAGCTGTTCACCCCCTTCAGGTTTGAATATTCACCTCGCACCTCTTCAAACAGGGGTTTAATTGCGTGACGAGCGGTGTCACGATCGAGGTAACGCAGTGCTTCAGCGGCCTCACGGCGCCAGCGTGGCATCTCTGTCAGTTGCTCATTAAGCAGCTCTTCCAGTTCGGATATGTGTGTTGAAAAGGCGTCACGGATCTCTTCCGGAAGCGCCGAAAAGACCGCCTCATCGATGGCTTGCCCTTCCGCTACGGGCGTAAATCCAATCGTGCCCGCATCACGATAAACGGCGATGGAGTATTCACGCCCCTGCTTCTCGACCGTCTCTACTGCTTTGTCATAGAGACGGTTGAAGTCACGTTCAATCTTCGATTTTTCACGCTGATAGGCGGGACTTTCAAAGGCAGCAGGCAGCTCAGTGACGACACGGTTAAGAAGCTTACTAAGATCGTGCTGCAACTTAACGGCTTTACCGGCTGGGAGGCGCAGCGCTTGTGGATGACGGGTGTCTTGGATGTTCTTCAGGTAACACCAATCGTATGGCTTGGATTGGCTTTTGGCTGCCTCACGCAGATTCTCCATCGCAAAAGAGAATCGCCCTGTGTGCGGGTTACCCATCACAAACAGATTGTAGCCGGGGCGGTTCATGCCTACCCCAAACTCCATCGCTTCAAGCGCACGATCTTGACCAAAGAAGCCAGCGAAGCCCTCTAGGTTATCGGTAGTTTTAAACGGGAGAAGATCGGTATCGCAGGTACGGTAGAGTTGATCGACTGAGAGCGGGGCTAGCTTTTCCATGCGGGGCATCCAATACAGCGAATTGATACCCTTAGACTGAAGCGCTCCCCCCTCTAAGTCAATGCTATTTGTGTTGCAGTTCGGATCTGAGCTGATTAAGTATCTCGGCTGTTTCGGGTTTCACCCCTCGCCAAATTGCGAAGGACTCCGCCGCTTGTTCTACCAACATACCCAGACCGTCTATGGCACGTGCTCCATGCTGTTCGCACCAGGCACAAAATGGTGTTTGTTCAGCACCATACATCATGTCATAACCACAACTATTGGCATCGATCGCTTCAGCAGGCACAGGGGGCAACTCACCACCAATACTGGCCGAGGTGCCATTGACGATCAGATCGAAAGCAGGCCCTGTAATGTCATCATAGCCGCAAGCAGAAACGGGAGCGCCCGCAAAGACATCGGCAATAACCTGAGCTTTTGATACCGTGCGATTCGCTATCACAACGCTAGCAACCTGAGCTTCTAACATCGGCTGAATGACACCACGCACAGCACCACCTGCACCCAGTATCAAGACGCGTTTGCCGGCTAATTCCAAACCCAAGTTGTTCTTTAGATCAGTTAACAGACCAATGCCGTCGGTGTTATCAGCACAAATTTCGCCCTGCTCATTTAACCAGAGAGTATTGGCTGCACCGGCTGTCTCTGCGCGCGCCGTGCGCTCCTGTGCAAGCTGCCAAGCCAGCTCTTTAAACGGCAGGGTCACATTAGAGCCCTTGATCTCTCCAGAGGTCAGTTGAACCCTCAGCGTGTCCGTAAAGGTATCCGCCTCTAACAGCTGAGCGGTGTAGTTCAGAGACTCACCCGTTGTCTGAGCAAAGTGGCTATGAATTCTGGGTGACAGGCTATGTTTGATCGGATTGCCTGTCACTCGGTACTGATCGATCATGCTTCTAAGCCTAACCAGTCTCTAGATTGCAGGTAGTAATCAGTCAAACGCGCCTCTTCTGTACCGGGTTCAGGCGCCCAGTTGTAGTCCCAGCGCACTTCCGGTGGAAGCGACATCAGAATCGATTCGGTTCGGCCACCGGTCTGCAATCCAAACAGAGTGCCACGGTCAAACACTAGGTTGAATTCAACGTAACGGCCGCGACGGTGTAATTGGAAATCACGCTCGGCTTCACCATAACGCTCATCACGACGGCGCTCGACAATCGGTACATAGGCTTTAGTGTAGGCATTACCAATGGACTGCATCAGCGCAAAACTTTGATCAAAACCCAACTCATTCAGGTCATCAAAGAAGAGGCCGCCGATACCGCGAGGCTCACCACGATGCTTCAAGAAGAAGTAGTCATCACACCACTTTTTATAGCGAGGGTAGACATCGTCACCAAAAGGGTCACAAGCGTCTTTAGCCACTTGGTGCCAAAAAACACAATCCTCTTCATTGCCGTAGTAAGGGGTCAAATCAAATCCGCCACCGAACCACCAAACTGGCTCTTCGCCCTCTTTCTCCGCAATGAAGAAACGAACATTGGCATGTGAGGTCGGCACTTTAGGATTTTTAGGGTGCATCACAAGGCTGACACCCATCGCTTCAAAGTTACGGCCTTGAAGCTCAGGACGGTGCGCAGTTGCCGATGCAGGCATCTGATTACCGTGAACATGCGAAAAGTTAACGCCGCCCTTTTCAAACACCGCACCGTTGGTAATGACTCGGCTTCGGCCACCGCCGCCTTCGGGTCGATCCCAAGAGTCCTCAACAAACTCAGCGCCACCATCGGCTGCTGCCAGTTCATTACAGATACGATCCTGAAGATCCATTAAGAAGGCTTTTACTTCTGCTACGCTCGGTTTGCTCATTCGCAATCTCCGTCTCTAAACTCGTAGGGTCTGTCCAGTCAGTGCATCACGAATCACGGATGGTCGATCCGAATCGCCTAATGCGCCCTGAACACGATAATTAATTCTATTTCCAAAGTAAGTACTTACTCTCAACTTACTCTTTGCAGGTACTGCAGATGAGGGGTTAGCCGAGGTTGATACCAACGGCATATCGGCACGGTTGCAGAGCGCCTGCACGATGGGATGTGCAGAGACACGAACAGCAACAGAGCTGTGCTGGCCTTTAACCCACTCAGGGATCATCTCGTCGGTATCCGGTATCAACCAGGTATTGGGTCCAGGCCAGCTTGCCTCAACAACCTGACGCTGCTCGGCTGTCAGATTCTGCAGCAGTGGTTCAACCTGTCCAATATTGGCTGCCACTAATATTAAGCCCTTATGCATAGGGCGGCGTTTAACCGCTAACAGATGTTTCACGGCATGCTCGTTCCAAGGGTCACAACCTAACCCCCAAACCGCCTCTGTAGGATAGGCAATTACGCCACCCTGCTGGACCACTTCTACGGCCTGTTTAATGCTCCAATCATTCACCATAATCAGAATCTTACTTTGGAAAAAACGCTATTCTACCGAAGAACGACGTAACGGGCTCCCTCTCGGCCAATAATTCCTGAGATTTCTAGTTCCACGAGCAGACGTTGAAGCTGCCCAATCGGAATACTGAGCTTTGCTGCAAGCTGATCGGCAGTTAACGGCTGCTGATGCAGTGCACGGATTATGGGATCCTCAGACTCAATGGGCGGCGTCTCAACACGATCTGTAGTAAGCGGTAGATAGAGTGACGCCAATATTTCGGAAACCGTTTCAACCAACTGAGCTCCCTCTTTAATAAGATGGTGACAGCCTCTTGCCAGTTCGTTGGTAATCGCACCAGGTATAGCAAATACCTCCCGCCCCTGCTCCAGCGCCAAACGAGCTGTGACCAGTGATCCACTCTTAATAGTGGCTTCAACGACTAAGGTTCCCAAACTCATACCACTGATGATGCGATTACGCTCTGGAAATAGGTAGGGCCTGGGCTGGATACCGGGCAACTGCTCAGTGACTAACAGCCCGCCTGAGTCCAATATCTGCTGGGCCAGCCGTTGATGCCGTTGTGGATAAACCAGATCTGGGCCGTTTGCCATAACGGCGATTGTTGAACCGGGGCCGGCTTGTATTGCGCCGAGATGAGCTGCGTGATCAATGCCTATGGCTAATCCACTGGTGACATGTACGCCCGATTGGGTTAACTCTTGAGCAAATCGCTGTGCGGTTGCACGGGCCAAGCTGGATGATTTTCGCCCACCCACCATAGCGACTTGAGGGTCGCTCAATGCTTGCACATTGCCTTTTGAGAAGAGCACCACGGGCGGATCGTAGATCGATTTAAGCAATTCGGGATAACGGCTATCTTCAAAGCAGATAACGTCACAATCTATGTTTTTAATGACATTTAGATGCTTTTCGGCATGATCGTAGAGTGACTTTATCTGCCTGACAGCGAACTGACTTTCGTTAAAAAGCTCTAACTGCTCTATTAAGCACTTAGAGTCTTTTAGCCGATCAGGCCAGTCAGTGTGTTGAATGAATTTTAAATTGGAAGCGGGTCGCATAGCCAAAAGGCGCAGTGCAACCCAGTCGATCGATTCGGCTGGCATCCTTGCTCCTGACACTGCACATCCATGTGCAGCGATTGTCTAATATTGTGACGTTAAGGCTGACGAAGCGGGTCGCCAACCTGAATCACTTCGGTTGAACGCATCACCAGTGCATAACTGACCTTGTCGAAGGTTTTGTAGACCATCAACTCACCGGCACGCTCGGCTGGTAGTTGAAGTTTTTCACCTGTTTTAGGGTCACGAATCTCTTCGCCACGATTGTAGATCGCGTAGACACTGCCTGGCTCGATTCCTTCGCGCTCACCGGCATTGATTGTGACACTGTTAAACTGACCAATGTTGGCAACGCCATTTAATACGGCGATGACTTCAACATTATCGAGCTCTGGACCAGGGCGCGGCATAAACCGAGTCACCAGTGGCGCTTCACCGGTTGGAATCAGAATATCTTTTAAACGCACCTCTTCAGTACTGTTGCGAATATCAACACTGATAGTGTCGCCTTCAGAACCACGAACCAGCGCATCAGCGACGCGATGCAGCTCATAACCTAAGGACTCACCGGTGTTCTGATCTACATACTCGGTCAAAGGACGGTAGAGAGATTGCTGACGACTGTCATCTAACAATTCACCTCGAACATAGACTCGATCGTCATTGGCAGCGAGGATGCGTTGGTTTTTACCACCCAGAACGTAGGGCGCATCCGCTAACATTTGATTATCAACCACTCGGCTATCATTGAGAAAGGCTTGCACATCACGCAGAGGGATCGAAGCGATAGCCTCTTCGCGTGGCACGACTTTGACCTCAGGCGTTAACACCACTGTACCCGGCTTACGACCCAGGCGAGGCTCACCATCTTCCCAGTAGAGGTAGATGACATCTCCAGGATAGATCAGATGAGGGTTGTAGATCTGCGAGTTTACTTCCCAAACCTTAGGCCAGAGCCAAGGGCTTTTGAGAAAACGCGCGGATATATCCCACAGGGTATCCCCTTTAACAACGGTGTATTCAGAGGGGGCATCTTGCGCCAACTTGATGGTGTCAGCTTGCACCAGCATAGAGGTTATACCTAATGCAACGGCAGCGATCTGTTTTATCCGTTTAAACATACTGTCCTTCAGCGTTTGACGCTTATCTATTCGATTGCACTGCTTAACGTGTACCACATGCAAACAGAGTCCTAATAGGTATAATAGACAATATTAACAATGTTACTAGTTATCCGATTGAGAGAGATCACTAAACGGTATGGCACTGCTTAAAATTTTAGAGTTCCCAGACCCGCGTCTTCGCACCATTGCTGAACCGGTTGAGACGGTCGATGATGAGGTACGCAAGATCATCGATGACATGTTTGAAACCATGTACGACGCTCCGGGCATTGGTCTGGCCGCAACACAGGTCAATATTCATAAACAGATCGTCGTAATCGATATATCCGAAGAGGGTAATGAGCCACTGGTTTTAATTAACCCCTCTTTTGAAGTGTTAACCGACGAGACTGAACAGATGCAAGAGGGTTGCCTCTCTGTCCCTGGCTTCTACGAAAACGTCGTTCGCCCAGAGCGCGTTAAGCTGAATGCGATTGGTCGTGATGGCGAACCTTATGAGTTAATTGCTGACGGTTTGCTAGCGGTCTGTATTCAGCACGAGCTGGATCATCTGAATGGTAAGCTGTTTGTTGACCATATCTCTCGATTAAAACGTGATCGAATCCGCGGAAAACTTGAGAAGAAACATAAATTAGAAGCCGCTCAGGCTTAACGATCAGACAGGCTTGCCGCTCACCTTGGCAAGCCTGTTTCATTTTAGGATATCGAATTGTCTAAAATTATATTTGCCGGAACCCCAGATTTTGCCGCCTCTCATCTACAGGCTCTGATCGATTCCGGCTTTGATGTGGTAGCCGTTTACACCCAACCCGATCGACCAGCGGGCCGTGGTAGGAAGTTACAAGCGAGCCCCGTTAAGCAGATTGCACTGAAAGCAAATATTCCCGTGTTTCAACCACTCTCACTGCGTGATGAAGCGGCTCAGGCGGAACTGGCTGCGATCGACGCTGATTTAATGATTGTTGTTGCCTACGGCTTGATACTGCCGCAGGTTGTATTGGATACACCAAAACTGGGTTGCGTTAATGTACACGCCTCTATTCTGCCGCGTTGGCGTGGTGCTGCTCCGATCCACCGCGCACTGCTGGCAGGTGACAAAGAGACTGGTGTGACGCTGATGCAGATGGAAGCTGGGCTGGATACCGGGCCTATGCTAGCTAAGGTGTTCACGCCGATCGATGAACAGGAGAGCAGCGGCGAACTGCATGATCGATTAGCAGTACTTGGCTCCAATATGCTGGTTGAGCAACTTCCTGCACTGTTGGCAGGCGAATTAACGCCAGAAGTTCAAGACGATGCTTTAGCTAACTACGCCAATAAGCTTGAGAAAGCTGAAGGTAAAATCGACTGGACTGAGTCGGCAGACGCGATCGCCCGTCAAGTTCGCGGCCTCTCTCCTTGGCCAGTGGCTTACACAATCCTTGATGATAAAAGCGTACGCATCTGGAGAGCGGAAGCACAATCAGAAGCCGGTGATGCTGGCGCTCTGATCAAAGCCGATAAACAGGGTGTCCTGATCGGGTGTGGCGAAGGCTCTTTGCTAATCAAAACCATTCAGATGCCAGGCGGTCGCGCCACTGAAGCGTCGGCACTACTCAATTCAAACAACCACCCGTTTGTAGAGGGTATGCACTTTGAGTAATACCGCTAACCTAAGGGTGCAAGTGGCTGTTTTTCTATCGCAGCTGTTACAACACAACGGTTCACTCTCTAGCCGACTGCCAGGCATGCTCTCTCGAGTTGAACCTCGTGACCGCGCTCTGTTTCAAGAGATCTGCTACGGCACGCTTCGTTTCTATCCACAGCTTGAAGCGCTCAGCCGTGAGTGTCTGCGCAAGCCTTTTAGAGAAGAGGACACTGACGTCTTTGCCCTACTGTTGAGCGCGCTCTACCAATTGAGACATCTCTCGACGGCTGAACATGCTGTCATCAACGAAACCGTTGAAGGCGCTAAGCAGATGGGTAAGCCTTGGGCCGCCAAACTGTTGAACGCCGTACTGCGTCGTTACCAGCGTGAAAAGGATAGTTTAGAAGCTGATATCCAGCAGACCGAGACTGGTCGCTGGAATCACCCAGAGTGGATGATCGCAAAACTCAAACACAACTGGCCCGATCACTGGCAGAGCGTAATGACCGAAAACGATCAGAGCCCACCGATGTGTCTGCGGGTCAATCGTTCGAAAAGCGATCGTGATACCTACCTTAAGATACTGAACAGTGCAGAGATCGAGGCAAGTGCTGGATTGTTCTCAAGCGATGCCATCTACCTAACGACGCCCTGCTCTGTGGATAAGCTTCCACACTTTGCTGAGGGGCATGTCTCGGTTCAGGATGAAGCGGCACAATTGGCTGCAAAACTGCTGGGTGTAAAAGCGGGCGAACGCATACTCGATGCCTGTACCGCTCCCGGTGGAAAACTCTGCCACCTTCTTGAACTGGAAGATGATATTGAGATCGATGCGCTGGAGTTAGAGCCTCGACGAGTCGCGCGCATCGAAGAGAATTTAGAACGACTAGAGCAGAGTGCGGGTGTCATTGTCGGTGATGCCGCTCAACGGGATTGGTGGAGCGGTGACGCTTACGATCGCATTCTGGTGGATGCGCCCTGTAGTGCTACCGGTGTCATTCGTCGTAATCCTGACATCAAAGTACTGCGTCGTAACGAAGATCTCCTGGGTCTTGCAACCACTCAACTTGAGATCCTTAATAACCTATGGGATATGCTCAAGCCTGGTGGTACATTGCTGTATGCAACCTGCTCAGTGTTCACACAAGAGAACGAGCGTGTTGTCGAACGATTTTTGAAAGAGCACTCGGATGCTAAAGAGTGCAAAATAGTCGCAGAATGGGGCATAGAGAGACCTGCCGGTCGGCAGCTGTTTCCACAAAATGGAGGCCATGATGGCTTCTACTACGCCCGCATCAAGCGAATAGAAGAGGCTTAAGCTCTACATGAACGTTGTTATTCTGGGTGCAGGACAGGTGGGTGGCTCTCTAGCAGAGCATCTCGCCAGTGAATCCAACGATATTACTGTCATTGATGTCGATGGCCCAAGACTCAGAGAACTTGCAGACCGCCTAGATATTCGTACGGTTGAAGGTCAAGCTTCGCTGCCAACTATTCTGCATAGCGCTGGCGTAGAAGATGCCGACATGTTGATCGCAGTGACTAACTCAGATGAGATCAACATGGTTGCCTGCCAGGTCGCTTGGTCGCATTTTCGCGTACCAAAGTTGATTGCCCGAGTTCGTGACCAAGCTTACAACTATTCAGAAGGTAAGCTCTTCAATACGCAGAAAGAGAACAACGTTGCCGGCATCCCAATAGATGTTTTGATCAGCCCTGAGCACTTGGTGACACAACACATTGCTAGGATGATCCATCACCCAGGTGCCCTTCAGGTTCTCGATTTTGCCGATGGCGCAGCGCAATTGGTTGCCGTGAAAGCCTATTACGGTGGCCCGCTGGTGGGTCGTGAGATCGCACTGCTTAGAGCGCACATGCCCAATGTCGACACCCGTGTGGCAGCCATTTTCAGACAGGATCGCCCTATTATTCCAACCGGTGACACGGTCATTGAGGCGGACGATGAGGTCTTCTTTATTGCCGCTGCCGGCGATATACGTTCGGTTATGGGCGAACTGCGCCGATTAGATAACCCTTACAAACGCATCATGATTGCCGGAGGTGGCAACATCGGATTCCGACTAGCTGAATCGATTGAGGATGACTTCCAGGTCAAACTGATTGAACGAAGCCTAGATCGATGCAACCACTTGGCACGCGATCTAAATCGCACCATTGTTCTGCATGGCAGCGCTTCTGATTCGGAACTGCTTCTCGAAGAGAACATTGATGATGTCGATGTCTTCTGTGCCCTAACCAACGACGACGAAGCTAACATCATGGCATCGATGCTGGCCAAACGTTTAGGCGCCAGAAAGGTGATGACGCTGATCAACAACCCGGCCTATGTTGACCTTGTCCAGGGTGGCGTTATCGACATTGCCATATCACCACAACAGACCACTATTGGCGCCCTACTGGCCCACGTTCGTCGCGGCGATGTGGCAGCGGTTCACTCACTGCGCCGTGGTGCTGCAGAGGCGATTGAAGCGATCGCCCACGGTGACCCGTCAAGCTCTAAAGTAGTTGGGCGCGCCATTGAGGATATTGCGCTACCCGCGGGTGCGACCATCGGTGCCATTGTGAGAGACAACCAGGTATTGATTGCCCACGATGACGTCGTGGTTGAAGATGGCGACCACGTCATT
This sequence comes from Marinobacterium sp. xm-a-127, assembly GCF_013283425.1. Lineage (NCBI taxonomy): Bacteria > Pseudomonadati > Pseudomonadota > Gammaproteobacteria > Oceanospirillales > Oceanospirillaceae > Marinobacterium > Marinobacterium sp. xm-a-127. The sequence goes on along the minus strand of NZ_WBYH01000007.1, from coordinate 51,437 downwards.
CTGTTCCTTATCGATAACCGTCAAATTGGCGAGGTAGAGAAGCTCTTTACCGTCGGCCTAACCTTCTTCTGAGGCTCCCATGCACTTCAAAGTGATTCTCAGAATACTTGGCCTGCTGTTGATGATATTCAGCATCACTCAGCTTCCGCCAGCCCTCGTCTCGATGATCTACGACGATGGCAATATTCAAGCATTTGTTGGGGCTTTCTTCGTCACTCTGTGTACCGGTTTCTTAATCTGGCTCCCCTTCATGCGAGTCCGCCAAGACCTTAGAACACGCGACGGATTCTTAATTACCGTTCTATTCTGGACGGTACTGGGCTTCTTCGGTTCGTTACCTATCTACTTTTCGGCCGAAACAAACTTTACCTTTACCGACGCTCTGTTTGAGGCCGTTTCTGGTCTGACAACAACAGGGGCAACAGTGATTACTGGACTGGATACGCTTCCCAAGTCCCTGCTCTACTATCGACAGCAGCTGCAGTGGTTGGGTGGTATGGGTATCATCGTACTAGCCGTCGCGATACTGCCAATGCTGGGCATCGGTGGGATGCAGCTCTACCGCGCTGAAACACCTGGCCCGGTAAAAGATTCAAAGCTGACACCTAGAATCACCGAAACTGCCAAAGCGCTTTGGAACATCTACCTGACGCTGACGATTGCCTGCGCACTGGGCTACTGGGCGGCAGGAATGGAGCTGTTCGATGCGATTGGCCACAGTTTCTCTACTGTTGCCATTGGCGGGTTCTCAACACACGATGCCAGTATTGGATTCTATGACAGCGCACTGATCGAGATGATTTGTGTACTCTTTATGGTGCTTTCGGGGATCAACTTCGGCCTTCACTTTGCCGCTTGGAGACAGCACAGTGTCGCCCACTACTTCTCAGATCCAGAGTTCAAGTTCTACCTCTTCTCTCTGATCAGCCTGTCGCTGTTTACGCTGTTTGTGCTCGACTTTACTGGTACCTATGAATCGATTGAGGCGCTGCGCAAAGCGGTCTTTATGGTTGTCTCCATTGCAACGACGACCGGCTTTGCCGTCGCGGACTTTGCACACTGGCCCGCCATGCTGCCCTTCTTACTCTTCTTGGCAGCCTTTGCCGGGGGCTGTGCAGGATCGACCGGTGGTGGCATGAAACAGATACGTCTACTGCTGATTCTAAAACAGGGTTACCGTGAAATTGTGCGCCTGATTCACCCGAACGCAATCATGCCAGTGAAGTTGGGAAGACGCCCAATTTCAAATAAAGTGCTTGAAGCGGTTTGGGGGTTTTTCTCGGTCTACTTGATCGTCTTTGTGGTGATGCTGGTAGCTCTGCTAGCCACTGGACTGGATCAAGTAACGGCATGGTCGGCAGTGGGCGCTACGCTCAACAACCTTGGCCCAGGCCTTGGTGATGTTGCGGCACACTATGGTGACATACCGAATACCGCCAAATGGATTCTGGTCTTTGCGATGTTGCTTGGACGTCTTGAGGTATTTACCTTACTAGTCTTACTTACACCGGCTTTCTGGCGCCGATAACCCTATTAAATGGATAGGGTTACGCCCCTCTTAAATTCTTAAGGAATGCTGTATAATTCCCGGCTAATTTTTTGCAAAAAATCCTAGCCGAGGACTTCTGTCGTGACCGACACTGTCAAACCTGATGTATGCACCTTCCAAGGTCTTATCTTTGCCCTACAACAGTATTGGGCCGAGCAAGGCTGTGTAATTGTTCAGCCACTGGATATGGAAGTGGGTGCTGGTACTTTCCACCCTTCTACCACTCTGCGTGCTATCGGCCCAGAGAGCTGGAACTCAGCTTACGTTCAACCAAGCCGACGCCCAACCGATGGCCGTTACGGTGAGAACCCAAACCGTCTTCAACACTACTACCAATTTCAGGTTGTGATGAAGCCTCACCCAGACAATTTCCAAGAGCTCTACCTTGGCTCACTTGAGCGTCTAGGCTTTGATCTTTTGACACACGATGTACGCTTTGTAGAAGACAACTGGGAATCACCTACACTGGGTGCTTGGGGTCTTGGTTGGGAAGTCTGGCTGAATGGCATGGAAGTCACTCAGTTCACCTATTTCCAACAGGTTGGCGGTCTTGAGTGTTACCCGGTCACTGGCGAAATCACCTACGGTCTAGAGCGTCTAGCGATGTACGTTCAAGAGGTAGACAGCGTTTACGATCTGATTTGGTCTAAGGCACCGGACGGTACCGTTGTAACCTACGGCGATGTATTCCACCAAAATGAAGTCGAGCAGTCGACTTACAATTTTGAATACGCCGATGTGCCACACCTATTCAGCAACTTTGAGCACTACGAAAAAGAGTGTCAAAAACTGCTGGATGTCGGCTTACCGCTACCGGCTTATGAACAGGTCATGAAGGCATCGCATACCTTCAACTTACTGGATGCGCGTCACGCGATCTCTGCGACTGAGCGTCAACGTTACATTCTTCGTGTTCGTACCTTAGCTCGCGGTGTTGCCGAAGCTTACTACAACAAGCGTAAAGAGCTTGGTTTCCCAATGGCAGAAGAGTCTATTCGCCAAGAAGTCCTAGCATCACTGGAGGGAGCCGAGTAATGAGTAATCAAGATTTCCTATTTGAACTGGGTACTGAAGAGCTACCACCAGGTGCACTTCTCTCTCTGTCAGACGCACTGGGTAAAAGCCTCACGGCTCAACTGAACGATGCTCAGCTTAACTTTTCATCTTTAGAGCTATTTGCTGCTCCACGTCGCTTGGCCGTATTGGTTAAAGAGCTAGACAGCCAACAGCCTGATCGTAACATTGAAAAACGCGGACCCTCTGCAAAAGCACCTGAACAAGCCGCTAAAGGTTTTGCTGGCAGCTGCGGTGTCTCTCTTGAAGACCTTGTCATTGAGAATACTGACAAGGGTGACTACTACGTCTACCGCGGTACTGAGGTTGGTAAACCTGCTGCAGAACTTCTACCAGGAATGCTTGAGACCGCTTTGAGCGGGCTGCCGATTCCTAAGCGTATGCGTTGGGCGGCTAGCCGTACTGAGTTTGTCCGCCCTGTTAAATGGATCGTTGCGCTGCTGGGTGATGAGGTTCTACCTTGTACTCTACTTGAGGTTACTTCAGGCCGTAAATCACGTGGCCACCGCTTCCACTACCCACACGACATTGAACTGATGACTGCAGGTGAATACGCTGCCACGCTTCGTAACACCGGTAAAGTTGTGGCTAGCTTCGCTGAGCGTCGCGAAATGATTCGTGAACAAGTGCTAGCTGAAGCAGCTCGTATTGGCGGAACTGCTGATATCGATGAAGATCTTCTGGACGAAGTCTGTGCACTGAACGAATGGCCTGTTGCATTGGCTGGACGTTTTGAAGAGCGCTTCCTTGAGGTACCTGAGCAAGTCCTAATCCTTTCAATGAAAGAGAACCAGAAGTACTTCCACCTTGTGGATAGCAACAACAAGTTGATGCCGTACTTCATTACGATCTCAAACATTGAGTCTAAAGATCCTCAGCAAGTGATTGCAGGCAACGAGAAGGTGATTCGCCCTCGCCTAGCTGATGCTGCTTTCTTCTTTGAGACGGACAAGAAGGCGCCTCTTATTGATCGCCTAGAGAAGCTAAAGAGTGTCGTATTCCAAAACGAGCTTGGTACAGTCGCCGACAAGGCTGCTCGCATTGAAGCAACGGCCACTGCCATTGCCAAGCTGATTGGTGGTAATGAAGCGTTTGCCGCTCGTGCTTCACAGCTTGCTAAGTGTGACTTGCTAACAGATACCGTTTATGAGTTCACAGAGCTTCAGGGCCTTATGGGTTACCACTTCGCACTGCACGATGGTGAAGAGCAAGAAGTTGCACAGGCGATCTACGAGCAGTACATGCCAAAGTTTGCCGGTGACGATCTACCTGCCTCTAAAACGGGCATTGCTGTAGCCTTGGCAGATCGCTTGGACACACTAGTCGGTCTGTTTGCGATCAACCAGCCGCCTACAGGTTCTAAAGATCCATTTGCACTGCGTCGTGCAGCATTGGGCGTGCTTCGTATTATCGTTGAACATGAGTTAGATCTTGATCTTAAAGAGCTTCTTCAGACTGCAGCATCAAACTACCAAGCACTCCCTGCTTTGGACAGTGCTGCTGATAATGTCTTTGAATTCATGCTGGAACGCTTCCGTTTCTGGTTTGAAGAAGAGGGCATTAGCGCTGAGATCTACCTGTCGATCCACGGTCTTCGCCCAAGCAAACCATTAGACTTTGTGCGTCGTGCTCATGCTGTTGCGGCCTTTACACAACTTGAAGCGGCCTCAGCACTGATTGCTGGCAACAAGCGTGTTGGTAATATCCTTGCGAAACTAGATTCTACACCGTCTACCGCTATCAACGATGCACTGCTATCTGATGAGGCTGAAAAAGAGCTTGCTCAAGCACTCAAGGGTTTAAGCAGTTCAGTTGCATCAATGACAGGTGAAGGCGATTACCAGGGCGCTCTTCAAGCTCTAGCTGATCTTCGTCAGCCAATCGACCGCTTCTTCGAAGAGGTTCGTGTCATGGCAGATGACGCTGACGTTAAGCAAAACCGTCTTGCGATGCTGCAACAACTTAAAGAGCTATTTGGTGGAATCGCCGATATCTCCGAATTGGCTGGCTAAACTTAATTGGCCATCAAAAAACCCGAGCACTGCTCGGGTTTTTTATTTGTAAATATCTGCTTTTCTACTACTTTGCATAGTGTTGAATCAAACCACTGACTGCAAGGATGCAAGATGCAAAAAGTTAATCCCAAACTCACCGCCATCGCCTATTTCATTATTGGCCTTTTAGTGTTTTACACACTTTTCCTAGATAAACCCATAACCAATGAGGATGATCGAATTATCATTTTTAACCAGCACCCGAATGGTGAAGAGATCAAATATGCACTTGGTTTGAACAGTTATATTGGGTTCGAAATGATTCCATTTAATATGCTTAACAAGCCTCTCTCTGCGACACATCTCCACCGAAGCATTAATGAATTTGATAAATATGCGGTGTATTTTGGTGATGACACGGATGGAGCTCTAACAACCGGCTTCATTCTCAGCGTCAGTGATTGCCTTAGCAGCCCTTCTATTTATCACTCACTCGTCAATCAGATACCTATCTCTTTTACTGCCAGTTGTGACGATAAGCGGGCCGATCTTCAATTTGTCACACCGACCATCCCAAATGACAACCAGCTACTTTTAAACATGTTTGAAAGCCATACGTTCATCGACTATCAACCGAAGTCTAGTTCTGATTTTACTATTAGATTTTCAATGGACGGATTCACTCAAGCGATGCACAGTGAATTTAGCGACGATTGATTCAAATGTTTCACGTGAAACTTTTTATCAAATAAGATTGAAACTTAGAAATAGAAACAAGGAGTTTGTTTCACGTGAAACAAATTAAAAAGGCGCCTATAGGCGCCCTTTCTCTAAAATACTAAACATTAAACATCTAGGTTAGAGACATTCAGTGCGTTGGACTCGATAAAGTCACGACGAGGCTCAACCTCATCACCCATCAACGTGGTAAACAACTGATCAGCAGAGATAGCATCTTCGATCGTCACTTTAAGCATGCGGCGCGCATCAGGATCCATGGTTGTTTCCCAAAGCTGATCAGGGTTCATCTCGCCCAATCCTTTGTAGCGTTGAATGTTACTGCCGCGACGCGCAAGACCCATCAACCATTCAATGCCTTCGCCCAACTCTGTCACATCCATACGACGTTCGCCACGCTGAAGGTAAGCACCATCCGCTAACAGACCAGAAAGCTCTGCCCCAAGATCAACGATCAAGTCGTAATCTTTAGAGCGGAAGAAGTCAGCCTCAAAACGGAACGCATTCGTAATACCGTGAAGCAATACATTAACCACCGGCACATAAGAGCTGTGCTCTTGGTCGTACTCAACATCCACTGTGTAGACTTCTGAACCCGACGTAACAATAGAATCTAGCTTAGCTTGTAGCTCTTTAGCCCAACCCTCTACCGTCGCTTTATCACCCAGCGAATCGGCCGCCAAACGCGGGACATAGAGTGACTGCATCAAAGCCTGGCTTGGGTAGATTCGCGAGAGACGGTTGATCATTGCCATCACCTTACGGTAGCGACCAAATAGCGTCTCAAGCGCTGCACCAGTGATAGCAGGCGCATCTTCAGCAGGATAGAGTGAAGTACCTTCCAAAGCACCTTGAAGCAGGTACATATCCATCGCTTCATCATCTTTTAGGTACTGCTCTTGCTTGCCCTTCTTCACTTTGTACAGAGGCGGCTGAGCAATGTAGATGTAGCCACGTTCAATCAACTCTGGCATTTGACGGAAGAAGAAGGTCAATAGAAGGGTACGAATGTGAGATCCATCGACGTCCGCATCGGTCATGATAATGATGCTGTGGTAACGAAGTTTTTCAACGTTGAACTCATCTCGGCCGATACCACACCCTAGTGCAGTAATCAGAGTACCGACTTCAGCTGAAGTCAGCATCTTGTCAAAACGTGCTTTCTCGACGTTAAGAATCTTACCTTTAAGCGGAAGGATGGCTTGAGTTCGACGATCACGGCCCTGCTTAGCAGAACCACCCGCCGAGTCACCCTCCACCAAGTAGAGTTCAGAGAGTGCCGGATCTTTCTCTTGGCAGTCTGCCAATTTACCCGGTAGACCAGCGATATCCAACACACCTTTACGACGCGTCATCTCACGCGCTTTACGCGCGGCTTCACGGGCACGCGCCGCATCCATCATCTTCTGCACAACCGCTTTCGCTTCAGATGGGTTCTCTAGCAAGTAGTTATTGAAGTGCTCTGCCATCAACTGCTCGACTGCTGTCTTAACTTCAGACGAAACCAGCTTATCTTTGGTCTGTGAAGAGAATTTAGGATCTGGCACTTTAACAGAGATGATCGCCGTTAGACCTTCACGACTGTCATCACCACTGGTGCTGACATTGCCTTTTTTGTTTAACGACTCAGAATCTATGTAGCTGTTCAAACCACGCGTCAAGGAGGCGCGGAAGCCCGATAAGTGGGTACCACCATCACGCTGTGGGATGTTGTTGGCAAAACAGTGAATCGACTCTTGGAATGAGTCATTCCACTGTAGAGAGACCTCAACGCCAACACCATTTTCATGCATCGCATTGAAGTGGAAGATACTGTTAATAGGCGATTTGTTCTGGTTAAGGAAATCAACAAAGGCTGCTAGACCACCTTCGTATTCAAAGACTTCTTCACGGCCAGAGCGCTCATCTTTAAGACGAATACGAACGCCTGAGTTAAGGAATGAGAGTTCACGAAGGCGTTTAGCAAGAATGTCGTACTGGAACTCGATGTTGGTGAAGGTTTCAGGGCTAGGCCAGAAGCGCACGATCGTACCACTGGTATCCGTCTCACCGATCACTTTTAGAGGCTCTGCCGGTACACCGTGGTTGTAAACCTGCTCGTGAACCTGACCAGCACGACGAATGGTCAAACGCAACTCAGTCGACAGGGCGTTTACCACCGACACACCAACACCGTGAAGACCACCTGAGACTTTATAGGTGTTGTCATCGAACTTACCACCGGCGTGGAGGACCGTCATGATAACCTCGGCCGCAGAGACACCCTCCTCTTCGTGGATATCCGTCGGAATGCCGCGACCATTATCGCTGACGGTAATACTCTCGTCAGCATGGATGGTTACGCCCACCTCACTACAGAAACCTGCGAGTGCCTCATCAATGCCGTTGTCGACCAGCTCGAACACCATGTGATGCAAACCACTACCGTCGTCGGTATCACCGATATACATCCCTGGGCGCTTGCGCACGGCATCAAGGCCTTTAAGAACCTTAATACTGGACGAATCGTAATCTTGGTTTGATTCACTCATAGATCTCTCCAAATGTCTGCTTTGCAGTTAACTGACCTGAATCGACGTTCAATAGGGCACCGTCAGTAGTTGCGCCCCATACCTCTAGCATTGAGCTTGGCTCAACACAGGTTACAAAACTTTGGCTGTTGCTCTGTTTCAAGAACGAGCAAAACGTTGCCAGGTGCTCTTTATCTAACTCAGCAGGGAGGTCATCGATCAAGTAGATACAGGAGTGACCTCGGGTAGCCTCGTAGAGCTGACCCTGCGCAAGTTTAAGTGCACTAACGACCAATTTCTTCTGGCCTCGTGATAAGTGCTCAGCGGCACTGCGACTTCCAACCTTGAATTTAAGGTCAGCACGCTGTGGCCCAAGGGAGGTAAATCCCTGACGCATATCACGTTCAAAACTCTCATTTAACAGAGTCTGTAGATCCTGATCTCTGTCCCAACCCGGGCTAAAACGTAGATCCGTAACGACCTCTCGAACCAACTGCTCAGCAATGCCTGTAAAGTGCGGTAAAAGGGCATCAACATAAGCGCTTCGAAGCTCTGTAAGTCGTTCTGCGTGAAGGATAAATTCTCTATCCCAAACCTCGCGTAACGACCGATCAATATTACCACGTTTTAGCAGTGAATTCCTTTGTTTTAACGCTCTTTGAAAGCCTCTCCAGACGGAAATAAACCCCGTAGAATGGTGAAATCCACCCCAATCGATAAATTGTCGTCTAACAGACGGTGAACCGTCTAAAAGTGTGAAACTTTCAGAGTCGATCACCTGCATCGGGACTAAGCCAGCAAGGGCCGTTAAGTCGATCTCTTCACCTCTGAAACGGGCACGCACATCGCCCTGCTGGGTTCGTTCAACACCTAGACCACCGGAATCAGATTCACCCTCAATCTTCGCAAAACAGGTCAGTTGTTGTTGGCCCTCAGAGATGACATATCGGCTCTGGTGCGTTCTGAATGAGCGGGCCACAGACAAGAAGTGAAGACCTTCCAGAATACTGGTTTTGCCGCTGCCGTTTTGACCGTGAATGATGTTGATATCCGCTGACGCATCAAAGGCCAGGGATTGAATGGATCGAAGATTAGAGAGTTGTAGTCGCTTGATGCGCATAAACAGAAAAGGCCGCCCTAGGGACGGCCTCTATTGAAGCGTTAATTACATGCGCATTGGCATGATGACGTAGGTTGAGTTTGGATCATCGAAGCCTTGAATCAGCGCACTGCTGTTTGCATCAGCTAAGGTGAAACGAACCACATCGGAACCAAGAATAGAGAGTACATCGAGCAGATAGTTAACGTTGAAACCGATATCGATCGAAGGACCTTCGTACTCAACAGCTACAGTCTCTTCTGCCTCTTCCTGCTCTGGGTTATTTGCCGTCACTTTAAGGTAGCCATCGCTGAGCGTCAGACGCACACCTCGATATTTCTCGTTCGATAGAATCGCAATACGCTGGAATACCTGACGCAGCTCTTGGCGATCACCAAGAACGACCTTGTCACCGTTTTTAGGGATCACTCGTTGGTAGTCAGGGAACTTGCCATCAACCAGCTTCGACGTGAAGGTGTAGTCACCGACATTGGCACGAATGTGTGATGCACCAATAACCAGTGTAACCGGTGAGTCACCACCTTGGAGTAATCGAGCTAGCTCAAGAATACCTTTACGAGGCACGATGATCTGATGCGCACCACCCGCTGGCACATCCGCTGCAGAAGCCGAAGTAGCCAGACGGTGACCATCGGTCGCAACCGAACGAAGTGAGTCTTCACTTACTTCCAGTAGCATGCCATTTAGGTAATAACGGACATCCTGTTGCGCCATAGAGAAGCCTGTCTTTTCGATCAACTGACGCAGTTCTGACTGTGGCAAGCTTAACTCGAAGGCTTGTGGGCTATCTTCAACATTCGGGAATTCAGACGCCGCCAAGGTTGTTAGTGAGAACTTAGAACGACCCGACTTGATGATCATCTTCTGACCGCTCAACTCCATCTCGATACGAGCGTCATCAGAGAGCGATTTACAGATATCCATCAGCTTGCGTGCTGGAACGGTCACTGAACCTGGTTGTGCCGGCTCTTGAAGCTGCACGCGCCCTACCAACTCGACTTCGAGATCGGTACCGGTTAGTGAAAGTTGATCACCCTCAGCCACCATCAGAATGTTCGAGAGCACAGGCAGTGTCTGTCTGCGTTCAACCACGCCGGCAACAAGCTGTAGTGGTTTAATCAAAGCCTCACGAGTGATGACGAATCTCATGCGTATTCCTATCTCAGTCTGTCAGTTAGGTCGTCAAATGACGAAGCAGGTTTTTGTAATCTTCTGCGATCTCAGCATTGCTGTCACGCAACTCTTTAATTTTTCGTGTCGCGTGCAAGACCGTGGTGTGATCTCGACCGCCAAATGCGTTGCCTATCTCTGGTAGGCTGTGGTTAGTAAGCTCCTTAGACAAAGACATAGCAACTTGTCTTGGACGAGCGACTGAGCGACTGCGGCGTTTTGAGTGAAGATCGGCTACACGGATCTTATAGTACTCAGACACCACTCGCTGAATGTTATCAATACTAACCTGTTTGTCCTGTAATGCCAGTAGATCCTTCAGCGACTCTTTGACAAAGGTCGTGGTGATCGGACTACCAGTGAAGTGAGCGTTCGCTATAACTCGCTTCAAAGCACCTTCTAACTCTCGGACATTACTACGAATCTTCTGTGCAAGGAAGAAGGCGGCATCATCTGGAAGCTTAATTCGCGCTTCGTGCGCCTTTTTCATAAGAATAGCGACGCGCGTCTCAAGTTCTGGCGGCTCAATAGCCACGGTTAGACCCCAACCAAAACGAGACTTCAAGCGCTCTTCCATGCCACCGATCTCTTTAGGATAGCGATCACTGGTCAAGATCATCTGCTGGCCACCTTCAAGTAGCGCATTAAAGGTGTGGAAGAACTCCTCTTGCGAGCGATCCTTGTTGGCAAAGAACTGAATGTCATCGATCAACAGTGCATCGACCGAGCGGTAGTAGCGCTTAAAGTCATTAATCGCATTCAGCTGAAGTGCTTTAACCATATCGGCTACGAAGCGCTCTGAGTGCAGGTAGACAATCTTAGCGTTGGGATTACGCTTAAGCATTTCTGCACCCACAGCATGCATCAAGTGAGTTTTACCTAAGCCGACACCACCATAAATAAAGAGTGGGTTGTAACCACCACCCGGGTTATCGGCCACCTGTTGAGCCGCAGCAGAGGCTAGCTGGTTTGATTTACCTTGAACAAAGGATTCGAACGTAAAGCTGGGGTTTAAACTGGTCTGATGGCGCAAACCACCCTCGACCTGCACCGTTCGCTCCATCACCTCTGGCTGAACCTCAAGCTCAGGCTGAATAATATCAGTAGAGGGGGCAACAATAGAGGTCGACGTGAATTCAGCTTGGGACTCTTGAGCCTCAACACGCATTGGCTTTGCTCGAGCCACTTCTGGTCGAGTACGAGTGACGGGTGAGGCAACGGACCCTGCTATGCTTATTTCGATAAGTGGCGCAGATTCACCACTCAAGCGTTCAACGACATCTTGAAAGCGGGTAACGAACTTATCCGCGACCCAATCCTTTACGAAACGGTTTGGGGCCAGTAGAACAATGTGCGACTCGGTCTCTAGATCCAAACGCAATGGGCGAACCCAAGTGTTGTACTGCTGTGACGGCAGTTCATCTTTTAGCGTTTCTAGGCATTGTTGCCATAGATCTTGAAACATTTGTTGAGTCCCAGTGGGTTTTTAGAAGTATGGTTGAATCTTATCCCCAATGGGTGCAATTATCCACAGAATTTTCAGATAAATAGCTGCAAGGTTTTTAAATCAATAGGTTACAAGCCCTCACAACCTTTGACCTATATCCGACTTTTTCCAGAACTTAACAACTAAATGACAGCTTTTTCATAAGTTATAAACAGACTTATTCACAAAAAACTGACAATCAACGTAATAACAGGCACAAAAAAGGCTGCCGAAGCAGCCTTTTCAACGTAGATAGTATTACTCAGCCCATGGGTCCGACGCGTCAGCGCCCCATGGGTCGTCACCACCACCCATACCATCGATAGTGATCTCTATCGTATCCAGATCAACATCCAAAGGTGCATCAAGATTGTAGGTCACTATCTCTGGGAAGATGATGATCAACGCCAGTGATGTCAGCATAATCAGGATGAATGGAATAGCCCCTCGGTAGATCTCCATGGTCTTCATGCCATGTACCAAACGACCGGTAATCTCATCCTTGTAATCGCTCTTTGGAGCCACACTTCGCAGGTAGAAGAGTGCAAAGCCAAAGGGAGGTGTTAAGAACGACATCGACATGTTCAATCCAACCACGACGAGGAACCACACCATGTTGATGTCCATGTTTGCCGCAACCGGGCCAATTAGTGGCATCAAGATGAATGCTATCTCGAAGAAGTCGATAAAGAAGCCGAGTACGAATACCAATAAGCTGACAAATAGAACAAAGCCAAGCTCACCACCAGGGATAAAGCTAAACAGGTGCTCAATCCATAGGTCACCGTTTACTGCTCGGAAGGATAGAGCAAAGATAGATGAACCAACCAAAATAAACATGACGAAGGTCGACAGTTTGGCCGTTGAGTCCAGAGCCCCTTTGATAACCTCCAGCGTCAGACGACGACGGATGATCGAGAGCAATAGAGCCCCCACAGCACCCATTGCCCCACCCTCGGTCGGTGTTGCCCAACCAACGAAGATGGTTCCCAATACCAAGAAGATCAAAATGATCGGTGGCAGCATCGCGGTCAGAACCGACACCATCAGCTTGGTGCCCTGAAGAGTACGCGCCTCTGCTGGCAGTGGTGGAACCATCGCCGGTTTGAAGATCGACAATGCGAACATGTATAGAAGTAAGAAGCTCACAACCATTGCCGCCGGTAGCATAGCACCCATGTAAGCATCTTTAACTGACAGTGAAAGCACATCGGCCAGTACGATCAACACCAGTGAAGGTGGGATGATCTGTGCCAGCGAGCCGGCACTGGTCAGAAGACCCGCCGCTGTCGGGTAGTGATAACGGTATCGCATCATAACCGGCAAGGAGATAAGGCCCATTGAAATCACCGATGCTGCCACAACACCCGTCGTTGCCGCGAGGAGCGCACCGACAAGAATGACAGCATAACCAAGACCACCCGGTACTCGCCCAAACAACTGCCCTGCCGATTCAAGCAAGTCCTCTGCCATGCCTGAGCGTTGCAGGATAATCCCCATGAAGGTGAAGAACGGAATCGCCAGCAAAGTGTCGTTCTGCATAATGCCGTAGATACGTTCAGGTATTGCCTGAAGCAGCACCCAATCCAATAGACCAAGCTCATGACCAATGATCGCAAACAGAATGCCGTTAGCTGCCAAACTAAACGCAACTGGGAAGCCCGATAGAAGGAAGATGATCAGAGTGCCGAACATAATCGGCGCGATGTTATCCGCTAGAAATTCCATTTACGCCGTCTCCTGCTCGTCGTCCATGTTTACGTGACCACCTTTACTCAGCGGATCTTCGATATAGCCTTTTAGAAAAGCCCAGCGCTTAATCAATTCGCTGAATGCTTGGATGAATAACAAACCAAAACCGAGAGGAATCATTGCACGCACTGGCCAACGCAGCAGGCCACCCGCATTTTGACTCACCTCTTGGTTAGCATAGGTCTCTAAAAGATTGGGAATGGATTGTAGGCAGATGTAGAGGCTGACCGGCATCACACAGAAGAGCAGACCAATAACGTCAATCCAGTTGCGGGCTCTTGGTGAGATGCGCTGACTCACCACATCGATGCGTACGTGCTCATTTAGTTTAAGCACATAGCCCGCTGCCGCCGTAAACACAGCAGCGTACAGGTACCACTGCAACTCCAGCATTGCATTAGACGCGATACTGAACAGATAACGAGTTGTTGCGTTACCTGCACTGACCAATACCGCTGCAAGAATTAACCATTTAATGTAGTTGCCAACCCAGCCATTGATTGCATCAATGCCCGCTGAGAATTTCAGTAAAGCTTTCATTCCTTAAACACGCTCTCTGATCTATTTGTTATAGCCTCGCAGTGTGACCGGTTTTCAAGTGTGGTACAAGAAGAGGTTGCAACTGGTCATACCAGAACAAACGATAGATATAGACTTAAGTCTTAATTTCAGATCGAAAAGCCTATTAAATGGCCATGTTTGAACCATCAAAGAGAAATTTAAGGGTTAACTGGTCCTACCAGATCACCTGATTAGTTAGACCAAAGTAGCAGGTTGATTCAGGCAAATAATTAATACTCTTGCATGGTGGCTGGTTATAGCTAGTATTAGCTGTGTCCTAACTAACAATAAACGCCGAAAAGGCAAACACAAGGAAATATCATGAAACGTAGAGATCTGTTTAAAGGTGCTGTACTAGCAGCAGCCGTTTCAGCAGCAACTGCAGCTTCAGCTGCTGAGCTTCCAGAACTTAACTGGCGCCTACAGTCGGCTGTACCTCCAGGTATCGGCTTCTACATGGGCGGTGTCTACTTCGCTGAAGAAGTAGAGAAGATGACCAACGGTAAATTCAAGATTCGTGTATTCCCTGCGGGCGAAATCGTAGGCACTATGCAGATCTTTGACGCAGTATCAGACGGTACGATCGAAGCAGGTCACACAGCGTCATACTACTACTTCGGTAAAAACCCAGCATTCGCTCTAGATACAACCGTTCCTTTCGGCCTTAACTACCGTCAGTTCCAAGCTTGGTACAACTTCGGTGGTGGCGGCGAAATGATCAAAGAGCTTTTCGCTAAATCGAACATCGTTCCATTCCCATCAGGTAACACGGGTGTACAGATGGGTGGTTGGTACAACAAAGAAGTTAAATCACTAGACGATCTTCAGGGTCTAAAGATGCGTATCGGTGGTATGGGCGGTAAGATCATCGAGAAGCTAGGCGTTGTGCCTCAGTCTATCCCGGGTGGCGATATCTTCCCATCACTAGAGAAAGGCACTATCGATGCAGCTGAATGGGTTGGTCCATTCGATGACATGAAGATGGGCTTCAACAAGGTTGCTAAGTACTACTACACTCCAGGTTGGTGGGAAGCGGCTCCAAACCTTTCTGTCTACATCAACAAAGAGAAGTTCGACGCTCTACCAGTTGAGTACCAGAACATTGTTGCAGCAGCAGCTGAGCGTGCAAACGTTAAGACAACTGCCTTCTACGATGCGAAGAACCCAGAAGCACTTAAGACTATCCTAGCGGGTGGTACTAAGATGAAGGTCTTCCCGAAAGACGTAATGGATGCTGCTTGGGAAGCTGCACAGGAAACTTACAAAGAGCTTTCTGCTGAACACCCAGACTTCAAACGCATCTACGACAGCATGGCTGCGTTCCAGAAAGACCAGAACCAGTGGATGTCTGTTTCAGAAGGTCCTCTAGACGGCTACATGCAGCGTAAAATGCGCTAATAGCTCGTTTAGCTGATAAAAAACCAGCTCTCGGGCTGGTTTTTTTATGGATAGCAAACAAAAGGTTTGCAACTGCTTAGCGATTTCTATAGAATTTTGCGTCTCGATTTTTAGGCAGATGTCCATACAACATCTGTGACGTATAAATGACTTGTAATAGGACAAGGCAATGAAAAGAACATTTCAACCAAGCGTACTAAAGCGTAAGCGCAACCACGGTTTCCGTGCTCGTATGGCTACTAAAAACGGTCGTAAAGTGCTTGCTCGTCGTCGTTCACGCGGCCGCGCTAGCTTGTCTGCATAATTAAGCGGACTTGCTGAATGCCAAATGGCTGAGTTCGAATACCCTCGCCAGTTAAGACTTTTAACTGGCGGTGATTTCAAAAGGGTATTCGACAAAGCCGATTTTAAGGTCAGTGATACTCATCTACTGATTCTTGCCCGCCACTCCCAATCTGATCATCCCCGCATCGGATTCGTTTTTTCCAAAAAAAATATTCGCAGAGCCGTGAATCGAAACCGCGTTCGTCGTATCATTCGCGAGTCTTTTCGTTTTAACCAGCATCAGCTCCCTAATGTCGACATTGTTGTTTTATCTCGACGTGGTATTGATGAGCTGGAAAACGAGCAATTACATGCGCTCATAGCGAAAAGTTGGAAACGTTTAAACAAGCAGGCTTTAAAAGCCCAAACCTCAAATAAAGGTAATGGTTAATTCGCCATGGATATACAGCGAGTCATTCTACTCGGCGCACTCGGTCTAATCTCATACATGCTGGTTCTCCAGTGGAATGCTGATTACAACACTCCCGTCGCAGCACAACAAACTCAAACTGAATCAGTTTCAGCGTACCAGCCAGCCGCAGGTAACGACCTGCCAAGCGCAGCGCCAGCAGCTGAAGCTGATCTACCAACCGCAGGTGCAGCAACGTCCACACTGGCTGCAGCAACAGGTGATCTGGTCAGTGTAACCACTGATAAGTTCGGCATTCTGATCGATCCACGTGGCGGTGACATCATTGAAGTCAAACTGCTCGATCATAAAGCGACGTTGGAAGGCGAAGATCCCTTGGTTCTGCTTGAGCAGAACGCTAACCGTACCTATGTTGCTCAATCAGGCTTAGTTGGCCCTAATGGCCCAGATGCGTCTAAAGAGGGGCGTCCACTCTACTCTGTCGCTGAAGCTAGCTACGACATGGGCAGTGCCGACACACTGGCTGTAGATCTGAACCTAGTCGATAACGGCGTAGCCATTACTAAGCGATTCACCTTCACACGCGGTAGCAACGCCATTGCGATGGACTACCTGATTGCTAACAACAGTGACTCAAACTGGCAAGCGACTCTATTCGGTCAACTTAAGCGTGATCGTAGTGCTGACCCTTCAGAAACTACTGATATGGGTATGCAGTCTTACTTAGGCCCAGTGTTCTCAACTCAAGAGAACAACTACAACAAAGTTAGCTTCGATGATATAGACGACGATGGCCGTTACAGCGAGAAGAGCCAAGACGGTTGGGTTGCTATGATTCAGCACTACTTCATGAGTGCTTGGATCCCTAATCCAGGTCAGGAGTACACCTACCAGGCCCGTCAGCTTAACGGTAACTACATTGCTGGTTTCTTAGCACCCTCTGCTGTTGTTGCTCCAGGCCAGACAGGCCAGATCTCGGCAACGCTGTATGCGGGTCCTAAAGATACTGATCAGCTGGAGAAGATCGCTCCGAACCTAGATCTTACGATCGACTTCGGTATTCTCTTCTTCATCGCTTCACCAATCTACATGGTTCTTAAGTGGCTCTACTCGATCGTCGGTAACTACGGTCTTGCCATCATCTGTGTCACGATTTTGGTGAAAGCTGCCCTATTCCACTTGAATGCTAAAGCGTTCAAATCGATGGCAAAAATGCGCAAGTTCGGTCCAGAGATGGCTCGTCTTAAAGAGCTATACGGTGATGATCGCCAGAAGATGTCTCAAGAGATGATGAAGCTCTACTCGAAAGAGAAGATCAACCCTCTCGGTGGATGTCTTCCTATCGTTGCTCAGATGCCGATCTTCATCGCACTTTACTGGGTATTGATGGAAGCGGTTGAGATCCGTCACGCGCCATTCATTGGTTACATCCAAGACCTGTCGCAAATGGACCCTTACTTCATCATGCCTATCTTGATGGGTGCGACCATGTTCATTCAGCAGCTGTTGAACCCAACGCCTCCAGATCCAATGCAGGCGAAGATCATGAAGATGCTTCCAATCGTCTTCACCTTCTTCTTCCTATGGTTCCCAGCGGGTCTGGTTCTATACTGGTTGGTGAACAACGTCCTATCAATTGCACAGCAGTATGTAATCAACAAACAGATCGAAGCGGGTGATTCTAAATAAGCAACTTGCAGCTTAAATCCCCACGCGACACACTAGGGCTCTTCGGAGCCCTTTTTATTGATTGGAGAAAGACTTCAGATGATCAGCAGCAGTAAAGATACGATCGTTGCACAAGCAACCGCCACTGGCCAAGGGGGCGTCGGGATTGTTCGTCTTTCAGGGCCTAAGTCTGCTGAAATTTTAGAGGCATTTATCGGGTTTAAAGCCAAACCCCGTTACGCTCACTACACCCCTTTTCATGAAACTGATCAACAGATCGACGAAGGCATCGCCCTGCTTTTTCCTGGACCCAATAGCTTCACCGGTGAAGATGTTGCCGAACTTCAATGTCATGGTGGTCCCGTTGTCATCGATCTCATCATTCGCCGCGCCATTGAGCTAGGTGCTCGCATGGCTAGACCAGGTGAATTCTCAGAACGAGCATTTTTAAACGATAAGCTCGATCTCACTCAAGCTGAAGCCATTGCTGATCTGATTGAAAGCTCTTCAGAACAGGCAGCTCGCTGTGCGTTAAAATCACTGCAAGGCGCTTTTTCGCGTGAAGTTGATCAATTGGTCGATCAGCTAACCAACCTACGCATCTATGTAGAAGCAGCCATCGACTTCCCTGATGAAGAGATCGACTTTTTAAGCGACGGCAAAGTGCGTGGTGATCTGGTCAACATTATTGAGCAACTCAATCAGGTTCAGAGCCAAGCGCAGCAAGGCAGTTTAATGAGAGAGGGTATGACTGTCGTGATTGCTGGCCGTCCTAATGCCGGAAAATCGAGTCTGCTCAATGCGCTATCGGGGCGTGATTCAGCAATTGTCACCGACATTGAGGGGACAACACGAGATGTCTTGAGAGAGCAGATACACATTGATGGCATGCCACTGCACATTATCGACACCGCTGGCTTACGTGATGCACCTGATCGAGTCGAACAGATCGGTATTGATCGCGCTTGGCAGGAGATCAAAACGGCTGATCGTATCTTAATGCTCGTGGATGCTAGCCACTCAGAGACAACGGATCCACAAACGCTGTGGCCTGAGATGGTCGAAAAACTCAACGGTGATCTGAGCCATGTCACCTTAGTTCGCAATAAAATCGACCTAACAGACGAGAGTACTAGTCTTGAACAACAGGGTGAAAACACACTGATTAGACTCTCAGCCAAAGATGAGCAAGGCATTGATCTGCTTCGGGAGCATCTAAAGTCCATTATGGGCTATCAAGGCAATGCTGAAGGCGCTTTTATGGCGCGTAGACGCCATATGGAGGCTCTAGAACAAGCACAGGAGCTATTAAACACCGGTCTTTGGCAGTTAGATACCCAAGGTGCTGGTGAACTTCTGGCGGAAGATCTGAGGCAGACACAGCAGGTGTTAGGTGAAATAACCGGTAAAGTTTCAGCGGATGACCTGCTTGGAAAGATTTTCGGCTCTTTCTGTATCGGTAAATAGTTTTCCACAATCCAAAAATAGAGTTACTCACAGATAAAAGGCGAATGCTGAGCATCTGTTGTGGATATATTCAATAGTTATCCAAAGAATAGCTCACAAAACGCGGTAATAATTCTTCGATTGTGGAAAAACTGTCAGCCTAACCCCGAGTAATTGGACGATTAAACTGTGAATAAAATAAATTGTGTATAACTAGCCTACTTATACACAACTCACACACAACAAATGTTCAAGCTATTCGCGCTTTATAAGCGGGTTATAATTTCTACAAACTACTGTTTTTATTGATTTTTAATCAGTTAATAACAGAAATCAGCCTACTTAAATAATATTAAAAATAATAAACTCTCTTTATATATTTATTTTATTTTTTATTTATCTACTCTCACTCTACAAACAGCAGGTTGGCTATTTTTTAACCATTTCTTCAATGGCAATCCCTAGGTATAATCCGCGCCATATTTCTGTCTAGGTTTGAAAAGGCAGCTAAGAGGTAGAGAGTGGATTATCCAGATCGTTATGACGTGTTGATTATTGGTGGCGGTCACGCTGGCACTGAAGCGGCATTAGCATCAGCACGTAAAGGGGCTAAAACCCTGCTATTGACTCACAATATTGAGACACTGGGTCAAATGTCATGTAACCCGGCCATCGGTGGTATTGGTAAGAGTCATCTTGTTAAAGAGATTGATGCACTGGATGGTGCGATGGCTCGTGCTACCGATAAGGGCGGTATTCAGTTTAGAACGCTTAATGCACGCAAAGGTCCCGCTGTGCGTGCCACACGTGCACAAGCGGATCGTATTCTTTACAAAGCAGCCATCCGTTCTATTCTTGAAAACCAACCTAACCTCGATATCTTTCAGCAGGCGGTCGATGATCTCATCGTAGAAAATGATGAAGTTCGCGGTGCTGTGACCCAAGCTGGCATTCGTTTCTTTGCAAACAGCGTTGTCTTAACAGCAGGTACCTTCCTTGGCGGTTTGATTCACATTGGTATGCAAAATTATCAGGGTGGTCGTGCCGGTGATCCGCCTTCATTACGACTCGCAGAGCGTTTACGTGAGTATCCTCTTCGCGTTGACCGTCTCAAAACGGGTACACCGCCACGAATTGACGCACGCAGTGTCGATTTCTCAGTGATGCAAGAACAACCTGGTGATACACCAACGCCTATCATGTCGTTTATGGGCCAGGCGAGTGACCAACCAGAACAGATCAGTTGTTACATCACGCATACCAATGAGCGGACACACGAGATTATTCGAAATAACCTTGATCGCTCGCCGATGTACTCTGGGATTATTGAAGGGATAGGACCGCGTTACTGCCCTTCCATTGAAGATAAGATTCACCGCTTTGCGGACAAAGACTCCCACCAGGTTTTCGTTGAGCCGGAAGGGTTAACCACGCACGAGCTCTACCCAAATGGTGTCTCAACCAGTTTGCCATTTGATGTGCAGCTTGAGGTCATCCGTTCAATGCGCGGTTTTGAAAACGCTCATATCACACGTCCGGGTTATGCCATCGAATACGATTATTTCAATCCTCAGGATTTGAAACACACACTTGAGACCAAAGTGATCTCTGGTCTCTACTTTGCCGGTCAAATCAATGGCACAACAGGCTACGAAGAGGCGGGCGCACAAGGGTTGTTGGCCGGTATGAATGCCGCTGCTCGTGCACTGGATCAGGATCAGTGGTATCCGCGTCGTGACGAAGCCTACATCGGTGTCTTGGTTGATGATTTGATTACGCACGGCACATCAGAGCCTTACCGTATGTTCACCTCCCGTGCTGAATACCGTTTGGTGTTGCGCGAAGATAACGCGGATATTCGTTTGACCGAGATAGGTCGCAAACTGGGTGTCGTTGGTGATGATCGCTGGACCGCCTTCTCGACTAAACGCGATCAGATTGATTGTGAAATGGCACGGCTCTCATCGACTTGGATTCAACCAAAGTCAGCAGAAGCGGCTGCATTGGAACCCAAGCTGAGTTCACCGTTGGCACGTGAGTACAACCTTGCTGATCTGGTAAAGCGTCCTGAACTTAGCTATGCCGATATCAAATCCATTAAACCTTCTGAGGTTGAGATTGAGGCGGCGGCTGAAGAGCAGATTGAGATCTCGATCAAGTACGCCGGTTATATTGATCGTCAGAAGCAAGAGATTGATCAGATGCGTCGTCAAGAG
This sequence comes from Marinobacterium sp. xm-a-127, assembly GCF_013283425.1. NCBI lineage: Bacteria > Pseudomonadati > Pseudomonadota > Gammaproteobacteria > Oceanospirillales > Oceanospirillaceae > Marinobacterium > Marinobacterium sp. xm-a-127. The sequence continues at coordinate 30,061 of NZ_WBYH01000007.1, read as the reverse complement.
AATACCTCTTTGCCTGAGGACTTCGATTATGATGCCGTTGGTGGTCTCTCAAACGAATTAAAATCTAAGCTAGAGCATGTCCGCCCGGTGACTATTGCTCAGGCTTCAAGGATTCAGGGCATGACGCCAGCGGCTATCTCGCTGTTATTGGTTCATTTGAAGAAACTTCAGCTTCAAGCTAAGGCGGCCAGTTAATGGATTACAATCCAAAAAACGATTTAGAGTCAGGTCTAAGTCGGTTAAACCTGTCTGTATCTGAATTACAGGTTGAGCAGCTGTTGGCCTACTTAGCCTTGTTACAGAAATGGAACAAAACCTACAATCTGACGGCGATACGCGATCCAAAACAGATGCTGATAAAACATATTTTGGACAGTGTCGCGATTGCGCCCTACGTAGAAAAAACCGACCTTATCGACGTCGGTAGTGGTGCTGGGTTACCTGGAATTCCTATGGCCATTCTTAATCCTGATATGCCAGTTGTTACTCTGGACAGCAACGGTAAAAAAACTCGGTTTCAGCATCAGGTAAAAGTTGAGTTGAATCTATCGAATTTAGAGGTGGTTCATGGTCGGGTTGAGGCGTTTGCCGGTCGTACTTTCCAACAAGTTACCTCTAGGGCCTTTGCTTCTATCGAAGATATGGTAACGTTAAGCGCTGAGCTATTAGCCGATCAGGGTCTGTTTCTTGCGATGAAAGGCCGTTATCCTGATCAGGAGTTGGCAGATCTGCCAAATCAGTACCATTTAATCGAGAGTTACCCCCTTCAAGTGCCCGGTCTTGATGAAGAGCGACACCTGTTGAAAATTGGGAGAGTGTAAGTTGGCCAAGATTTTAACGGTCACCAATCAGAAAGGTGGGGTTGGTAAAACCACCACCAGCGTGAACTTAGCGGCATCACTGGCTGCTATGCACAAGCGCGTTCTGCTCATCGATCTGGATCCTCAGGGTAATGCGACGATGGGCTCTGGTGTTGATAAGCATGATCTTACCCTCTCGGTCTATGAGCTATTAACCGATCAAGCGAGCGCCAAAGAGTCGATCATCACCAATTTAGAAGTAGGCTACGATGTTTTAGGGGCCAATGGCGACCTAACGGCGGCAGAAGTTGAACTTCTGCAGATGACACGTAGAGAGTTTCGTCTGAAGATGGCGCTCGATGCTGTGGCTGACCAATACGATTTTATTCTGATCGATAACCCACCTTCGCTGAGTTTGCTAACGGTGAATGCACTGGCTAGCTCTGACGGGGTTATTATACCTATGCAGTGTGAATACTATGCTCTCGAAGGGATCAGTGCACTGGTGGGCACCATCGATAAGATCCATGAACGTCTAAACCCTCGCCTGAAGATTGAGGGTATTTTGCGCACCATGTTCGATCCACGCATGAGTTTGACCAAGGATGTCTCTGATCATCTCCTAGAGTATTTTGGTGATCAGGTTTACCGTACAGTCATTCCACGTAATGTCCGTTTAGCAGAGGCCCCCAGCCACGGTCTACCGGCGATCATGTACGATAAAAATTCTCGAGGTGCGATTGCATACCTGGCACTGGCGGGTGAACTGGTTCGCCGTACCGATAAAGAGCAAACCCAAGCGGTTTCTTAAGGAGTTGAAATGAGCACTAAACGTCGTGGATTGGGTCGTGGTTTAGACGCCCTACTTTCCGGTTCTGCAGCGACTGTCGCGAACGACCAATCGAGTGACTCTACGCAACTCACTGAACTGGCGGTTGAGCGCCTAAGTCGTGGTCGTTACCAACCGCGCCGTGATATGGAGCCTCAAGCGCTTGAAGAGCTAGCCGCTTCGATTAAAGCGCAAGGCATTATGCAGCCGATTGTGGTGCGACCTATCGGTGGTGATAATTTTGAAATCATCGCGGGTGAGCGTCGCTGGCGTGCAGCCCAGATGGCTGGTTTAGAGCGTGTGCCTGTTGTCATTCGAGATGTTCCTGATGAAGCGGCCATTGCGATGGCACTCATCGAAAACATTCAACGTGAAAACCTAAACCCGATCGAAGAGGCCATAGCCCTGCAGCGCCTTCAGCAGGAGTTTGAACTGTCACAGCAAGAGGTGGCTGATGCCGTTGGAAAATCGCGCACCGCCGTTGCCAACCTTCTGCGTCTTCTTAACCTGACCGACGAAGTCAAACGTATGTTAGAGCATGGAGACCTTGAGATGGGTCATGCACGTGCTCTACTGCCTCTCACGGAAGCGTTACAGATCGATGCCGGTCGAGAGGTTGTGGCTAAAGGCCTATCGGTTCGTCAGACTGAGTTATTGGTGCGCACTTTGCAAAATCCAACGGAGCCTAAAGCGAAGCCAGAGCTTACCAGCAAGCATGAGCGTATCGTTGAAGATCTGACTCGACTGCTATCTACCAAAGTGACGCTGAGCGAAAACGCAAAGGGTCAGGGTAAGATTGTGATCAGCTACAATGATGCTAAAGAGCTAAAAGCGATCGTTAAACAACTTCGCGATTAAAGCGAACAAGACCTTAGTCATAGTTAGACTACTCTGTACTTGATGCTTATTCCCTTTTCACCTACAATTGCGCCCGCATTAGCTGGGATAAACGCACTACTTTTGGGCAAAGATGATGAATCCAAACCTCATTGGTAAGCGTTCTGATAGGGCGAAAGCTCGATATTTCACCGTTTTGAAATATCAGTCAGGCATCCTGTTAGTGCTAAGTGCAGTCGCTGTATTTATTGATTTTGTAGCAGCGTACTCAATGCTTATAGGTGGTTTAATCTACTTGATTCCTAACGCCTATTTCGCAAACAAGCACTTTAACAAGCAGACACAGGGGTCTGCACAAGGGACACTCGCAGAGTTGTATGCGAGTCAAATATGGAAAATGGCATTGATGGCCATCAGTTTTTCACTGGCGTTTGTGCTGGTAAAACCCATCAGTGTTTTTTCCTTATTTGCGATGTTGATTCTGCTTCAGGTCAGTAATCTGATCATGCAGTTCGGCGTTAAAACGGATTCTTAACCTTCGATAAAGAGAGAAACTGAGAATGGCATCTGGAACAGTTACCTCCTCAGAGTATATTGCTCACCACTTAACCAACCTTACCTTTGGTAACCACCCTGTTAACGGTCTTGGCTTTGCGCACAGTGCGCAAGAAGCTGCTGAGATGGGCTTCTGGGCGATCAACGTAGACACAATGTTCTGGTCGATTGCTCTTGGTCTAGCGTTCGTGTGGTTCTTCCGTAAGGTGGCTAAAAGTGCGACAAGTGATGTACCTGGCGGCGCTCAAAACTTTGTAGAAACCATCATCGAGTTCATCGATGACAACGTGAAGAGTATCTTCCACTACAAAAATGCACTCATCGCTCCATTGGCGTTGACCATCTTTGTATGGATCTTCCTAATGAACACCATGGACTTGGTTCCCGTTGACTGGATTCCATTCCTAGCAGCAGAGATGGGTATCCACTTCATGAAAGTGGTTCCAACGACTGACGTAAACGCGACCGCGGGTATGGCGTTGAGCGTCTTTGCACTTATTCTTTACTACAGCATCAAGCAGAAAGGTCTTGGCGGGTTCCTAGCAGAGCTTAGCTTCCAGCCTTTAGGCAAATGGTTGCTGCCATTCAACCTCTTCCTAGAAGTGGTTGGTCTACTGGCTAAGCCAGTATCATTGGCACTACGTCTTTTCGGTAACATGTACGCAGGTGAGATGATCTTCATCCTGATTGCACTGCTGCCGTTCTGGGCTCAATGGATCCTGTCGGTTCCATGGGCAATTTTCCACATTCTAGTTATTACGCTTCAGGCGTTTATCTTCATGGTCCTAACAATCGTCTACTTGGCGATGGCCCACGAAGATCACTAAGCGGAATAACAAGAGTTTACTAACTGTAATAACCTTAAATTAACTAAATCGGAGAAAAACGATGGAAATGGCATTGCTGTACATTGCTGGTGCACTGATGATGGGTCTAGGCGCTGTAGGCGCTGCGGTCGGTATCGGCGTTCTAGGTGGCAAATTCCTTGAAGGTGCTGCTCGTCAGCCAGAACTGATCCCACTACTACGTACTCAGTTCTTCATCGTAATGGGTCTTGTCGACGCTGTTCCTATGATCGGTGTTGGTCTTGGTCTATACGTACTGTTCGCTGTTGCTGGCTAACAAGTAGTTTTTTAACTAGATACCCCATGGGTTTCACTACTTTTAATCAGACAACCGCGAGGATAATGGCGTGAATATCAATCTCACCATCATTGGTCAGGCTATCGCGTTCTTCATCTTCGTCGTATTTTGTATGAAATACGTATGGCCACCACTAACAAGTGCACTGGCTGAACGTAAGAAGAAGATTGCAGATGGTCTTGATGCGGCAGAACGCGCTGAGCGCGATCTGAAGCTAGCTCAAGAGAAAGCGACAGATAATCTGCGCGAATCTAAAGAGCAAGCAGCTGCCATCATTGAACAGGCCAACAAGCGGGCTAACCAGATTGTTGACGAAGCTAAAGAGCAAGCGCGCGAAGAAGCTAATCGCGTTAAAGCTGCTGCTGAAGCGGAAATCGAACAAGAGATCAACCAAGCGAAGGAAGCTCTTCGTGCACAGGTTGCAGCACTAGCACTAGCTGGCGCTGAAAAAATTCTGGAAGCCTCTGTTGACGAGAAAGCACACGCACAGTTAGTTGAAAAACTAGCTGCGGAGCTTTAAGCGAGGTTTACGATGGCTGAACTCAATACAGTCGCTCGGCCCTACACAAAAGCTGCATTTGAATATGCAGCTAGCAAGGGCAGCCTCGATCAGTGGGCTAACATGCTGTCAATCGCTGCCTCTTGTGTAGCGGATGCGACAGTAGCCCAGGTGCTGGCAAACCCAGCCCTAACGTCTGAGCAGAAAGCTGGGACGCTGAATGGCCTTTTAGAAGGCGACATCGACCAAGCGGGCCAAAACTTTATGGCTCTATTGGCAGAAAATCAGCGCTTGGCTCTGTTGCCAGAGATCGCTGCACAGTTCAAAAAGCTGAAGTCAGCTCAGGAAGCTTCAATTGAAGTGGATCTGACAACTGCCTTCGATCTTGCTGATGAACAGCAGCAGAAATTGGCTAAGGCGCTTAGCACCAAGTTGGGTCGTGAAGTAGCAGTCACTGCACAGGTAGACAAGTCTATCCTAGGCGGTGTAATTGTTCGTACAGACGACCTTGTGATCGACGGTTCGGTTCGTGCTCGACTTGCGAAACTGGCCGAAGCGATGAATTCCTGAGAATGAGGAATAGAAATGCAGCAACTGAATCCATCTGAGATCAGCGAGATTCTCAAGAAGCGCATCGAGTCACTTGATGTGTCTTCAGAAGCCCGTAACGAGGGCACAATCGTTAGCGTATCCGATGGTATCATCCTGATCCACGGTCTAGCTGACGTAATGTACGGCGAAATGATCGAGTTCCCTGGTGGCGTCTACGGTATGGCGCTTAACCTTGAGCGTGACTCTGTCGGTGCCGTAGTTCTTGGTGATTACCAAGGTCTTAAAGAAGGCATGACGGCTAAATGTACTGGCCGTATCCTTGAAGTACCAGTAGGTCCTGAGCTACTTGGTCGCGTTGTAGACGCACTAGGTAACCCAATCGACGGTAAAGGTGCTATCGACGCAAAAATCACAGACGCAGTAGAGAAGGTAGCGCCAGGCGTTATCGCTCGTCAGTCTGTTGACCAGCCAGTTCAGACTGGTCTGAAAGCGATCGATGCAATGGTACCAATCGGCCGTGGTCAGCGTGAGTTGATCATCGGTGACCGTCAGATCGGTAAGTCGGCAATTGCGATCGACGCGATCATCAACCAGAAAGGTACTGGTATCAAATGTATCTACGTAGCAGTGGGCCAGAAACAGTCTACTATCGCTAACGTAGTACGTAAGCTTGAAGAGCACGGCGCAATGGATCACACGATCGTTGTAGCAGCGGGTGCAGCAGATCCTGCAGCAATGCAGTTCCTAGCTCCATACGCAGGCTGTGCAATGGGTGAGTACTTCCGTGACCGCGGTGAAGACGCACTGATTATCTACGATGACCTAACTAAACAAGCTTGGGCTTACCGTCAGATTTCACTTCTTCTTCGTCGTCCACCAGGTCGTGAAGCATACCCAGGTGACGTATTCTACCTACACTCACGCCTACTAGAGCGTGCAGCGCGTGTTAACGCTGACTACGTAGAAGAGTTCACTAAAGGTGAAGTTAAAGGACAAACAGGTTCATTGACTGCTCTACCTGTAATCGAGACTCAGGGTGGCGACGTTTCGGCGTTCGTACCAACCAACGTTATCTCGATCACAGACGGTCAGATCTTCCTTGAAACTGGTATGTTTAACTCAGGTATTCGTCCTGCGATCAACGCAGGTCTGTCAGTATCACGTGTAGGTGGTGCGGCTCAGACTAAAGTCATCAAGAAATTGGGTGGCGGTGTACGTCTAGCACTTGCACAGTACCGTGAATTGGCAGCGTTCTCGCAGTTTGCTTCAGACCTTGACGAAGCGACTCGTGCACAACTAGAGCACGGTCAGCGCGTTACAGAACTGATGAAGCAGAAGCAGTACTCTCCAATGTCTGTCGCTGAGATGGGCTTGAGCTTGTACGCTGCGAACGAAGGCTTCCTGAGCGACGTAGAATTGAACAAAATCGGTGCATTCGAAGCTGCATTGGTTGCATACTTCAACTCGGAGCATGCTGACCTGATGGCTAAAGTGAATGAATCAGGCGATTACAATGACGAAATCGCTGCTGGATTCAAAGCTGGCATCGAGAAGTTCAAATCTACCCAGACTTGGTAAGCGCTCGAGTTATGAGCAGAACGGCTGAACAGACTCTGTTCAGCCGATACTAAGTCAAGGAATAGAGGCGGATTTATGGCAGTCGGAAAAGAGATTAAGACGCAGATCGCGAGTATCGGTAGCACACGTAAGATTACCAGCGCCATGGAAATGGTTGCTGCATCTAAGATGCGCCGTGCCCAAGATCGCATGGAGTCTTCTCGTCCATACGCACGCAGTATCCGTGGTGTGATTCAGCACTTAGCGAAAGCTAACCCTGAATACAAACACCTTTACATGCAGAACAACGACCTGAAACGAGTAGGTTTCATTGTTGTCGGTTCTGATCGCGGACTCTGTGGTGGCCTGAACGTTAACTTGTTCAAGGCTGCTATTGGCAAAATGAAGGAGTTCAATTCACAGAATGTCGAGATCGATTTCTGTGCAATTGGTGGTAAAGCAGTTAGCTTCTTCCGTAACTACGGCGGTAACGTTAAGGCAGCAACAAGCGGCCTAGGCGATGCACCAGAGTTGGAAGCGCTAATCGGTTCAGTAAAAGTGATGCTTGATAGCTTCAACGAAGGCAAACTTGACCGTCTATACGTGGTATCGAACGAGTTCGTTAACACCATGACGCAAAAGCCGACTATTGAACAGCTTCTGCCCCTTCAGGCTGAAGAAGACGACGACACTCTCAACCACCACTGGGATTACATCTACGAGCCAGATGCTCGTGATCTACTAACAGGTCTTTTGACTCGTTACGTTGAATCAATGGTGTACCAAGCAGTTGTTGAGAATAACGCCTGTGAACAGGCAGCGCGTATGTTGGCAATGAAGAATGCAACCGACAACGCCGGCAACCTAATCGACGAGCTTCAGTTGATCTACAACAAAGCGCGTCAGGCAGCGATTACACAGGAAATTTCTGAAATCGTAAGTGGTGCTGCTGCTGTTTAAAGCAGTTAACAGGCTAATAAGTTAAGAGGATCCGAACATGAGTAGCGGACGTATTGTTCAGATTATCGGTGCAGTCGTTGACGTGGAATTCCCACGTGAAGATGTACCGAAGGTTTATGACGCACTAAACGTCACTAAAACCAACCTGACACTAGAAGTTCAGCAACAGCTGGGTGACGGTGTCGTACGTACTATCGCAATGGGTCAGACTGAAGGTGCAAGCCGTGGTCTGGACGTTGTAAACACTGGTGCTCCAGTATCTGTACCTGTAGGTACAGCGACCCTAGGTCGTATCATGGACGTACTAGGTAACCCAATCGATGAGTGTGGCCCGATCGGTGAAGAGGAGCGTTACCCAATTCACCGTAAAGCACCTTCTTACGCAGACCAAGCAGCGACTAACGAACTGCTTGAGACAGGCATCAAGGTAATCGACCTTGTTTGTCCTTTCGCTAAGGGTGGTAAAATCGGTCTGTTCGGTGGTGCCGGTGTAGGTAAAACCGTAAACATGATGGAGTTGATCAACAACATCGCAACTCAGCACTCTGGTCTATCTGTATTCGCAGGTGTAGGTGAGCGTACTCGTGAGGGTAACGACTTCTACCACGAAATGCAGGAAGCAGGCGTAGTAAACGTTGAGCAGTTCGACAAGTCGAAAGTAGCGATGGTTTACGGTCAGATGAACGAGCCACCAGGTAACCGTCTACGTGTAGCGTTGACTGGTCTTACAATGGCTGAGAAGTTCCGTGACGAAGGTCGTGACGTACTTCTATTCGTCGACAACATCTACCGTTACACACTTGCGGGTACAGAGGTATCAGCACTGCTAGGTCGTATGCCTTCAGCGGTAGGTTACCAGCCAACTCTTGCAGAAGAGATGGGTGTACTTCAGGAGCGTATCACGTCGACTAAGACTGGTTCGATCACTTCTATCCAGGCGGTATACGTACCAGCGGATGACTTGACTGACCCATCACCAGCGACAACCTTCTCGCACCTTGACGCAACAGTCGTACTGTCTCGTCAGATCGCAGAGCTAGGTATCTACCCAGCGGTAGACCCACTAGACTCTACTTCTCGTCAGCTTGATCCGCTAGTAATCGGTTCTGAGCACTACGAGACTGCACGTGAAGTGCAGGGTGTCCTACAGCGCTACAAAGAGCTTAAAGACATCATCGCGATCCTAGGTATGGACGAACTTTCTGAAGAAGATAAGCAGACGGTAGCACGCGCTCGTAAGATCCAGCGTTTCCTATCTCAGCCATTCTTCGTAGCAGAAGTCTTCACTGGTGCACCAGGTAAATATGTCTCTCTTAAAGACACTATCAGTGGCTTTAAAGGCATCCTGAACGGTGAATACGACTCTCTACCAGAGCAGGCGTTCTACATGGTTGGCGGCATCGACGAAGCAGTCGAAAAAGCCAAAGGCATGTAATCCCTTAAGCGGAACCTGAAGAGGTAATTGAAATGGCTATGACTGTTCATTGTGACATCGTAAGTGCAGAGGAAGAGATCTTCTCTGGCCTTATCGAATTCGTCTCTGTGAGAGGTAGCCTGGGTGAGCTGGGTATCTACCCAGGTCACACTCCGCTTTTGTCGGAAATCAAACCAGGCCCTGTCGAGCTTCGCAAGCAGGGCGGTGAAGAGGATATCTTCTACGTATCTGGCGGCTTCCTAGAGGTTCAACCACACAAGATTACTGTGTTGGCTGATACTGCACTACGTGCGGGTGACCTTGATGAAGCAACCGCTGTAGAAGCACAGAAGCATGCTGAACAAGCAATGGCTGACAAGCAGGGTGAGTTCGAATACTCACGTGCTGCGACTCAGCTTGCTGAAGCAGCTGCACAGCTTCGTACCCTCGATGCAATTCGCCGCAAACTCGGCAAATAAGATCTACACGATCAAAAAAGGCAGCTTCGGCTGCCTTTTTTTGTGCTTTGAAAAAGCACCGTGTCTGACCTTTAGTCTGACACGACTCAGGAGTTACGCTACAGTCTCTGGTAGACGCTGACAAAGCCGATGACAGGCTGAAAGCCTGTCACGGTCACTCCGTAGCTGGTTTAGTACACAGTGACAGGCATTCAGCCTGTCATCTGCACTCATAAGCTACCTCTCATCTGAACTAAAACACATACGCTGGCGTACACAACGACACCTGCTTTATTTTTCAGAGGTTTAGATGTCACAAAAGCTAGCACACGCCGGCCTGTCAGAAGAGGCGATTTCGCGAGTCATTGAGATGGCTTGGGAAGATCGCACACCCTTTGAAGCGATTGAGGGGTTGTACAGCTTGTCAGAGCCACAAGTGATCAAGTTGATGCAGCGTGAGATGAAGCCCAGTTCGTTTCGTATGTGGCGTGAACGGGTCTCTGGTCGCAACACTAAACATCTTAAAAAGCGTCCAGAAGGGATTGATCGCGGCTACTGCTCTCGCCAGTACAAGATGGTTAGTAAGCCTAAACGTTAAAGCAGGCGCCAGAGTGTATCGAATATGATCTGCTGTGCTGCTGCTACTTCACTTGAATCGATAACCACCGCAGTTGGGTAGTTATCAGACGCTAAAGAGATGATGGCAATTTTTGGTGGATAGATCGCTATATAAGCGGCGTCTACTGGCCCCTCGGTTTTGATCCATTTACGTTCTGACAGATCAGCACTTTCACCCCCATCCCCAATCGCAATAACCCGTACCTTGATCTTTCGAGCAACACGCTGCGCCGTGAAGTTTGGGAAAGGGCGGTAGAGGTGCTTTCGAATCGGTTTTGATGAGAAGACAGAGTAGATCGGTTCAGGGTTTGAGCTAACACTGTTAAGGATATCTCTGAGTACCTGCTCAATCCCCTCGTCACCCTCATACCACTGAACATTGGCTGCGCTAAAATCAGGCGAGAGTTGATGCAGCTCGGGTATGATACGACGCTTTAACTCTTCAACAGCGAGATCTAAGCGTTTACGGCGTTCTTCAGCCAGTTCTACCAACACTTCAGGCTCACGTGCTGTGAAGATGCGGCGCTTACCTTTTGGCAGATAGCTGACCACACCTAACGCCTGCATCTGCTTCAGTGCTTCATAGGTTGTGCCGCGATTGACCCCTGCACGCTCAGCAATGGTACGAATCGAACTGGGGCCAAGCGCTAGCAGGGCCTTGTAGATTGAGACGTCACGGTCGCTAAGACCGATCTCTAAAAACAGCGAATTATCCATATTTGTCAATTTTTTTATGACATTTAACCTTGCAGCAGTGTGCGCTTAGGTTAAAGTATCGTCAAGTGGATAAATTTTGTTTTTGGAAACACCCGTTAATGTCGATAGATGTAGTCATTCTTGCGGCCGGTCAAGGCAGCCGTATGAAATCTAAACTCCCTAAAGTCCTTCACCCTTTGGCAGGAAAATCGCTGGTAAAGCACGTCATTGATCAAGCGAGTCAGTTAAACAACAGCGCGATGCATATTGTGGTTGGCCATGGTGCGGATCAGGTTAAAGAGGCGTTGTCCGATCTATCTTGCCAATTTTATACACAGGCTGAGCAGCTAGGCACGGGTCATGCTGTTGCACAGGCCTCAGAGGGTCTTCGTGCTGGCGGTGTTACCTTAGTGCTTTATGGCGATGTGCCGTTAACGCCGGCGCGTGTGTTAGAGCAGATGGTACAGGTCGCTCAAACGGGTAAAGTGTCGCTTCTGACCGTTAACCTAGACGATCCGACGGGATACGGCCGTATTATTCGAAGTGCGGTTAATGATGTTGTGGGTATTGTGGAACAGAAGGATGCCAATGAAGATCAATTGGCGATCACTGAGGTAAATACTGGCATTATGGCGATGCCGACCGACCATCTAAACGAATGGCTGCCACAACTCTCTTCTGATAATGCACAGGGTGAGTACTACCTAACCGATTTGATCGCAATGGCGGCGGAGTCGGGTGTAACGGTTCAGGCACTTCATCCTACATCTGAGTTCGAAGTTCAGGGCGTGAATAATCGTCGACAACTCGCTGAATTAGAGCGTTGGTATCAACTGCAGCAGGCCAATGCTGCGATGGATGCTGGTGTGACCTTGGCTGATCCTGCACGCTTCGATGTGCGCGGGCAACTGACGGTAGGGCAAGATAGCCAGATTGACGTTAACTTTGTTGCAGAAGGCGAGGTACGCATTGGCTCAAACGTTGTGATTGGGCCTAATTGCAGCGTTAAAAATTCGATCATTGGCGATGGTGTAGAGATTCTTGCGAACACCCACATTGATGGTGCTGTCATTGCCGATGCTTGTCAGTTGGGCCCCTTTGCTCGTATCCGTCCTGGCTCACAACTGGCGGCTGGAGTGAAAGTCGGCAACTTTGTTGAGACGAAGAAAGCTCTGGTTGGTCAAGGGTCTAAATTGAACCATCTCTCTTACATTGGCGATGCACAGATTGGTGAAGAGGTAAATGTTGGTGCTGGCACCATTACCTGTAATTACGACGGTGTGAACAAATCCCTGACCGAGATTGGCGATCGTGCATTTATTGGTTCAAACAGTTCATTGGTCGCACCCGTGCAAGTGGGAGCAGGAGCAACCATCGGTGCAGGCTCCACCATTACCAGTAAAGTGGAAGAGGATCAGCTCTCCGTTGCACGTGGTAAGCAGATAAATATTTCGGGCTGGAAACGCCCAATAAAGAAAGGTTAATCGTTATGTGCGGTATTGTAGGTGCAGTCTCTGAACGCCAGGTCAGCGGTATTCTATTAGAGGGTCTTAGTCGATTGGAGTATCGCGGCTATGACTCAGCGGGCATGGCCATTCATGATGGTCAATCTGTGAATCGTCTACGCCGTATTGGCAAAGTACAGGCTCTTAAGGATGCTCAAGAAGCGTCACCGATCACAGGTACACTTGGCATTGCGCATACGCGTTGGGCCACTCATGGTGTGCCTGCAGAGCACAACGCTCACCCGCACATGTCAGGAGATAGTGTTGCTGTTGTTCATAACGGTATCATCGAAAATTTCGAAGAGCTAAAAGCTGAATTGCTTGCTGATGGTTTTCAATTCTCATCTGAGACTGATACAGAAGTAATCGCTCACTTACTTGCTAAGCTTCTTAAATCAGAAGATTCACTTCTTGCAGCCTTGCCAAAAGTCATCGCCCGTCTTGAGGGTGCATTCGCCTTGGGCGTGGTACACAAGGATCTACCAGACCAGCTCTATACCGCACGCAAAGGCAGTCCGCTGGTTGTTGGTGTTGGCATTGGCGAAAACTTTATCGCATCCGATCAGCTTGCACTGCTTCCTGTTACAGACCGTTTCATGTTTCTTGAAGATGGCGATATTGGCTGCCTGACTCGTGATGAGATTCGTGTTTGGGATGCGACAGGTCAATCGGTTGAGAGAGCAGTGTCGCGTTACGAGCACTCAGCAAGTGCAGCTGAAAAAGGCGAATTTAAGCACTTTATGATGAAAGAGATCTATGAGCAGCCGACTGTAATGGCGGATGTGCTTGAAGGTCGTTTAACCGGAGATCGTCTTCTTGAGCAGTGCTTTGGTGCAGAGGCTGCAGAACTGTTTGATAACACTAAGCAGGTTTTAATTCTTGCCTGTGGTACTAGCTATCATGCCGGTATGGTGGCGCGTTACTGGATCGAAGAATTAGCTAATTTGCCATGTTCGGTAGAGGTGGCATCTGAGTTTCGTTACCGCAAAGCCGTTGTACCCGAAGGCACTCTATTGCTGACGATTTCTCAATCGGGTGAGACCGCTGACACCTTGGCCGCACTGCGTGATATTCAATCTCGAGTGGCGGGTTCATTAGCTATCTGTAACGTTCCTGGTAGCTCGCTGGTCCGTGAATCACAACTTTCTCTGATGACACAGGCAGGTCCAGAGATTGGCGTAGCGTCTACTAAAGCGTTCACGTCACAGCTTGTTGCTCTGATGCTGACAACGGTCGCGCTGGCCCGCCGACAGGGGCTGACCGATGAGAAAGAGGCCTACATCATCCACTCACTGCGCCAACTACCTGGTTTACTTGAGCAAGTGATTGGCTTGGATGATCAGATTCAGAAGATGTCAGAAGCGTTTGCTGAGAAGCACCACTCGCTCTTCCTAGGTCGAGGCGCGCTCTATCCAGTTGCAATGGAAGGCGCACTTAAGCTCAAAGAGATCTCCTACATTCATGCTGAAGCCTACCCTGCCGGTGAGCTAAAGCATGGTCCACTGGCTCTGGTCGACAAAGAGATGCCGGTCATTGCCGTTGCCCCGCGTAACGACATGCTGGATAAGCTGAAAGCGAATCTTCAAGAAGTTCGAGCGCGTGGCGGTGAGCTATTTGTCTTCGCGGAAGAAGGTACTATCCAAGAGGAAGAGGGTATTCATGTCATTGAACTGCCCGTTGTCGATTTCTGGTTAGAACCGCTGGTTTACACCATTCCTCTTCAGCTACTCTCTTATCATGTAGCTGTTCTAAAAGGCACCGATGTCGACCAACCCCGCAACTTAGCGAAATCAGTCACCGTAGAGTAGCAAACTACCTTGGGGCTAACCGCCCCATGGCGATTAAACCACCTACAACGATGATGGCGCCGCCAAGTAGCGTCATCAGTGTGGGTACCTCGCCCAGTAGAATTAATGCAGCCAGAGTGGCAAAGAGTAGCAGCGTGTAGTTAAACGGCTGCAGGGTGCTCGCATCTGCATAGTCCATCGCTTTAATGTAAAAAAGCTGGGAGCCAATATTCATAATGGATAATGCGATTAGCAGTGCACTCTGCTCTGTCGATGGCTGAATCCACTGAAACAGGCCAAATGGCAGCGCCAGCACCAAACCTACTAGCCCCATGTAGAGGGTGTGTGTTTTGAATCCATCTCTGCCACTCAGGTATTTGGTTAGAATCGAGAAACTGGCTAATGCAATGGCGCCACTCAGCGGCATCAGTAACTCGATCGAGATACCGGCACTGCTCGGCTGAATGATAATCATCGCACCGGTAAGACCGATCAAAACCGCTATCACCCTTCTTCTCGTCAGTTCCTCTTTCAGGATAAATCGCGCCATAACCAACGTAATCAGGGGAAAAAGCGCGACGATCGCGTGTACCTTTGCCACCAACATCAGCGTGAATGACAGGTTAATAAAGATTATCTCGGTAATCGACAGCGCCGCACGACCCAGCTGCAGCATCGGCTGTGCCGATTTAAGTCCCACAACAGATTGCCGCAACCCTCCGGCAAGCATGACGGCAAACAGGGTAAAAAACAGGTATCGCACCAGTAACAACTGACTTAGGGGCAAACCCCCTACTAGCAGGTGTTTAGTGATGATGTCCTGAATAGCAAACGACAACATGGACGCTAAACAGAACAGAATACCGATGGTTGATGGTTGCATGATGGGCTTTGATACCTAGGGGATAATCTACTGAAGAGTTATAGCAAATCACCCCCTTGCCTGTCTTGAATTAACGATACTATTAACTCATTAGCAGTGCTGCATTTCCCCCTGAAGCGGTGGTGTCTTCGCAAACATGTTGCTCTTTACGGTGGTAAACCGAGTGCCCTTTAGATTTGAGAAGTGGAATGATCGCCCCCTCCCTTTGACTGAGAGTAATACGAATCTGCTTACAAAACTCTTCGTGAGCGCTAACAGATACGCCTGCCAAGTCTGCAAGCTCAGTTAACAGTCCTGGAACCAGATCGCCGGCCAAACAGATAATGGGTAGATCTTTCATGATGTCACTGTCAGGAATCTTTTTGGTTAGCAGTAGCGTTGGGTTGCCGGTTGATGCACTTGCAATGGCTTGCTGCCAAGCTTGCTCGTCGCCAGCGACTAACCAATAACCTCTAGCTGATGTGAATAGCTGATTATCTTCACCCGTAACACTAGGGCATTGTGTTAGAAGTTCACGAGCAAGAGGTTTAAATTGAGATCGCAGAGTCTGCCATGATGATTTCACCTGTTCTGCTGGTAGCAGGTCTAAGGGGTTAGGTTGATACTGACTCTCAATTTTCTCCGGTTGTGTCAGATTGACCAGATAGTTTGGCCCACCCGCTTTAGGTCCGGTCCCTGACATACCTTCCCCGCCAAAAGGCTGAGACTCGACTATAGCCCCAATCTGGTTGCGGTTGATGTAGCAGTTCCCCACGTTTAGCTCAGCACATAGCCGCTCAGTTCTGCTCTGTATGCGTGAATGCACTGCGAAGGTTAGGCCATATCCACGCGCGTTAATATCCTTGACCACATTATCAAGTTGATCCGCATCGTATGGAGCAATATGTAAAATCGGGCCAAAGCGCTCGAAGTCCAAATCATTGATACCATCAACTTCAAGCAAGGTTGGTGTCACAAAATGACCTTCGAGCTCTGGAGTTTTTGTTTGATACACAATTCTTGAGCGTTGTTCTTCAATGTAAGTATTCAACGCTTGCGCAGCTGCAGCATCAATAACAGGACCCACATCGCACTTAAGTTCGCTTGGATTGCCCACTTTTAACAGTGCCATAGCGCCGGTGATCATCTCGAGGATCTGCGAGTAAACCTCTCGCTGGACATAGAGCATACGCAACGCAGAACATCGCTGGCCGGCGCTCTGGAAGGCTGATGCCATAACCGCTTTAACCACTTGTTCTGGTAGCGCAGATGCATCGGCAATCATCGCATTCAGGCCGCCAGTTTCAGCGACCAGCAGAGTATCTGGCGCAGCGTTATGCGCAAGTGCCTTCTCAATACGTTTCGCTGTGGCTGTCGAGCCGGTAAAGATCACTGCGTTCACGTCTGGGTGTGAGACCAGTGCATTACCCTGTTGTGCGCCTGTGCCGAACACAAGTTGTACTAGGTCAGTTGGCATGCCCGCTTCTTTCCAGAGTTCTATCGCTTTGCGAGCGACTAAACTGGTCTGTTCGGCCGGTTTAGCCAACACCGCATTGCCGGCACCAACAGAAGCCGCAATTTGACCGGTAAAGATCGCCAGCGGGAAGTTCCAAGGTGAGATGCAGACAGCCACACCTCGTGCCTCAGTTTGTTGATCAAGTCCGTCGCTCTCATCGGCGTAATAACGCAGAAAGTCGACCGCTTCACGAATTTCATTGATTGCATCAGCAAGAGTCTTTCCTGCTTCTCTGGCCAGTAGAGCGAGTAACTCAGGAGTGTCGCGTTCATAAAGATCTGCGATCTGTCGCAAGAGTTTTCCTTTGAGTGGCTTGTCTGCCCAAGCCGTTTGGGCAACCTTGGCCTGATTGAACAGCTGATCGACTGAGCTCAGATCAGTCGTTTGATAGTGCCCCAATAGCTCTTGCGAGTAAGGCTCTACAACAGGGACGTCACCTGTCTCGCCCCAAATTGTCTGCATAAAGAGTGAGCGGCTTGCTAAAAGCGCATCGACTTCTGCCTGTTCGCCAAGGTCAAAACCGCGAGAGTTACTCCTATCAGTGAATATTGCGCTGCCGGGTGTTACCGCTTGCTCGATGAGTTTCTGATGCACCGGACTCGCAACGACCTGCTGTGGCGGGATAGCCTCGTCAGCAAGCTGGCTAACAAATGAGGAGTTGGCTCCATTTTCAAGCAGACGACGCACGAGGTAGGCGAGTAGATCTTTATGCGTTCCAACGGGCGCATAGATACGACAACCTGTCTGGTGCTTCTCCAAGAGCTCTTGATGCAGCGCCTCTCCCATGCCATGAAGACGTTGCATTTCGAATGCAATGCCGGCCTCTTTGGCCCAGTTGAGTACACAGGCTGCTGTCTGGGCATTGTGAGTAGCAAATTGTGGGTAGATGCGGTCGCCGTAACGCACCAGTTTGCGCGCACAGGCGAGGTAGCTGACATCGGTGTGATGCTTTGCGGTGAACACCGGGAAATGGTCCAGCCCTTGCTCCTGCGCAAGTTTGATTTCGGTATCCCAGTAGGCACCTTTAACCAAACGCACCATCAGTTTGCGATTGCTCTGATCTGCCCAAGCGTAGAGTTGATCCAGTACCGAATAAGCTTTGCGGTTGTAAGCTTGCACAACAATACCCAGACCATCCCAACCGGAAAGCTCAGGCGCTTCAATCAGGTTGCGAATGATATCGAGCGATATCTCAAGGCGTGCGCACTCTTCAGCATCAATATTGAGGCCAATATTGTGCTCCTTAGCAAGTGAGCAGAGTGACAGCATGCGCTCACTTAATTGGGTAACTGCCTCGTCCTCATTGAATAGCTCGTAACGCGGATGCAGCGCCGACAACTTTACTGAGATGCCTGGATTCTTTTCGATCTGGGTTGATTTCGACTGCTCGATCAGTGCTAGCAGGGCGTTGCGGTATGAATTGAAATAGCGATCGGCGTCGGCCTGAGTATAAGCCGCCTCACCCAGCATATCGTAAGAGAAAGTGTAACCTTGGAACTCAAGTTTGCCGGCGCGCTCTTGGGCGCTTTTAATGCTTTCACCTAGGACGAAGGCACGACCCATCAGCCGCATACCTGCACCCACTCCGATTCGCATCGCGGCGAGTATTGCGCTGCGAAGGGGTTTCATCTTGAGGCTAGCGCTGCCCAGTTGCAGTCCCATGCTGGCGCCGCGAACAAGTGCACTGGTCTGCGCCGTTTTAACGGACCAGTCGCGGTTAGCGAGCTTATCAATAATCAGTTCGTTAGCCGTCTGTTTGTCCGGTACGCGTTGGTAGGCCTCAGCCAAAGTCATCAACGATAGTCCCTCTTGCGTGTCTAAAGGATAAGCACGAAGGAATTGCTCAAGGATAGACGGCTTAAAATTGTTACGAATCGCAGTGACTAGGTTGCTCGCCACTGTCTGGAGGTCAGGCGTGACCCACTGCAGAAGTTGCTCTTTCTCGATGAGCTGTTGCAGTTGATCTAATTCTGATTGGTCGCAATAGGGTATCTGGATGTGTGTGTTTTGAGCGTTCATGTTTAGCCCCTCTAAATTGATAATGCAATTATAGATTTAGACTTATAGGGCTTCTGTCTATTTTTATAGGTATATATAGACTTTAAAACTTATTATTTGCTTTAATTTAGATAACTAATAGTTAAATAATTTTATTGGTAGGCGATATGACTAATGTGTCTTTAGATAATTATGATTTGGCGATATTAAAAACCTTAGAGCAAAACGGGCGGATAACGGTCACTGAGTTGGCTGATAGAGTGGGATTATCTAAAACCCCCTGCCAAATTCGAATGAAGCGGCTAGAAAGCAATGGAGTGATACGTGGCTATACCGTAATCATGGATTACGGACTGCTCGATACTAATCATATTGCCTTTGTGCAGGTTAAGCTCAGTGACACCAGGGCTGCTGCTCTTGCTTCATTTAATGATGCAGTTGGCGCTGTGTCTGAAATAGAGGAGTGCCATATGATGGCTGCAGACTTTGATTACATCCTTAAAGTGCGTACACGCGATATCGCGAGCTATCGAGAGGTTCTGGGTGAAACTATTTCAGAGCTACCCTATGTCTCTAGTACCTCTACCTTTGTCTGTATGGAGGCTGTTAAAGAGCATGGCCAAGTCTTTGATGGTTAGCAAATCACCTAAATTTCTCTAATTTCTAGGAAAATTGATTTTTATAATATGAATAAAAAGAATATTTTCCAGTTTCTGTTCAATAAATAGGCAAAATCACCCATCAGGTCTGTTCTATAATTGATTAACCATCAATTGATCAGATGGTCTGACCAATACGTAACTGAAATCTGTTGTCTGAATGGTCAACATTCGATAGTGTTAATGCGTTGCCAGTTGAAAAACTGCAGACACTGATCGCTACTACTTAATCGATAAAGTGGTGTGATGTTTCATTATAAGGAGAAGAGAATGAAAAAATTAGCATTGGCTGTAGCTGCAGCTTCAATGATCGCGGGTGCGGCGCAAGCTGGCAGCCACATGCCAAGCGAAGTTCGTCTTGGTGTTGCTCTAGGCTTTACAGGTCCTGCTGAATCACTTGCTGCTGATATGGCTGCAGGTGCAGAGATGGCTATGAAAGAAGTTGCTGATAGCGGCAAGCTTCTTGGTGGTGCTAAGGTTACTCCAGTTCGTGCTGACTCAACCTGTGTTGATGCTTCTGCTGCCGCTGCAGCCGCTGAGCGTCTAATCTCAGCTGAGAAAGTGGATGCGATTGTGGGTGCTCTTTGTTCTGGTGCAACGATCTCAATCCTACAGAACGTAGCGATGCCAAACGGTGTTCTTCTGTTCTCTCCTTCAGCGACTTCACCAGCGCTTTCAACTCTTGAAGATAACGGTTACTTCTTCCGTGCATCACCATCTGATGCTCGTCAGGGTCAAGTAATTGCTGAAATGCTTCAGGAGAAAGGTTACAAGTCGATCGCAATGACTTACACCAACAACGATTACGGTAAAGGCCTAGCGGACAGCATTCAGTCAAACTTCGAAGCGGCTGGCGGTAAAGTGACTATCAACACTCCACACGAAGATGGCAAAGGCGATTACGGTGCGGAAGTGGGTGCTCTTGCTCAGGCAGGTGGTGACATCCTAGTGGTTGCTGGTTACCTTGACCAAGGTGGTAAAGGCATCATTCAGTCATCTCTAGATGCGGGTGCATTTGATCACTTCTTCCTACCTGATGCGATGATCGGTGACAGCCTAACAGCTGCAATCGGTCCGGATCTAAACGGTTCAATCGGTACGGTTCCAGGTACTGACAGCCCTGGATCAGACTCTTACAAAGAGATGTTCACTGCGGCTACCGGTGCGGCACCTGGCCCATACTCTGACTACTCTTACGATGCAGCGGCTATGACGCTTCTAGCGATGCAGGCAGCAGGCACTAAAGATTCTAAAGTCGTTAAAGATCACGTCTTTGAAATCGCAAACGCTCCAGGCGAGAAAATCTACCCAGGTGAGCTAGCGAAAGGTCTTGAGATCCTAGCTAACGGCGGTCAGATTGACTACGTTGGTGCGACTGCGGTTGAGTTGATCGGCGGCGGTGAGTCAGCAGGTAGCTACCGTGAGATTCTGGTTAAAGACCAGCAGAACACAACTGTTCGTTACCGCTAAGCGATAGCGCATAAAACAGGCTCGGGGTTCACTGAATCTCGAGCCGTTTTTACATTTGAGCATTATGATTGTTGTAGAAAATCTCCATAAGCGCTTTGGCGGTGTTCATGCCGTGAATGACGCGTCCCTTCACATTAAGAAGGGCTCAATTACCGGTCTAATCGGTCCAAACGGTGCAGGTAAAACGACGCTGTTTAACGTGATCGCAGGCCACCACTCGCCCACTTCAGGTCGCATCACCCTTGATGGTGAAGACATTACCGGACTTAAGCCACATGAGCTGTTTGGTAAGGGTCTATTGCGCACCTTCCAGTTGGCTCACGAATTCTCTTCATTAACGGTTCGCGAAAACTTGATGATGGTACCACCTAATCAAGCTGGCGAAAGCTTAATGAATACCTGGTTCCGCAAAGATCTAGTGCGTGCTGACGAGCAGCGTGTGCGTGAGAAAGCGGACGAGGTGATCGATTTTCTAGAGATTGGTCACGTTGCAGATGAACTGGCTGGCAACCTGTCAGGTGGCCAGAAGAAGCTTCTGGAACTGGGTCGCACCATGATGGTGGATCCTAAAATTGTCTTCTTGGATGAGGTCGGTGCCGGTGTAAACCGTACGCTGCTCTACAAGATTGGCGATGCGATTAAAAAGCTGAATCAGGAGCGCGGTTACACATTCTGCCTGATTGAGCATGATATGGACTTCATAGCGCGTCTTTGTGACCCGGTTATCTGTATGGCGGAAGGTACTGTTTTAGCCGAGGGTACGGTTGATGAAGTTAAGAACAATGAGCAGGTGATCGAGGCTTACCTCGGTACCGGTTTGAAACATAAGCGGTAAGCGTACATGAGTTTTTTAATAGGTCAGAGTATGACCGGCGGCTACGGTGCTGCGGATATCCTCAAAGAGTGCACCATTGGTGTGGATCGAGGTGAGATCGCGGTTATCGTTGGCCCTAACGGTGCTGGCAAGTCGACGGCAATGAAGGCTACCTTTGGCATGTTGCCGCTGCGAGAAGGCCAGGTGATGTTTGATGGTGAGGACATTACCCACCTTAAACCTGAAGAGCGTGTGGTTAAAGGGATGGGGTTTGTGCCTCAAACCCACAACGTATTCACCTCGATGACGGTTGAAGAGAATCTTGAGATGGGCGCCTTCATACGTGAAGATGATATCTCCGATTCGATTGAACAGGTTTATGAACTCTTCCCCATTTTGAAAGAGAAGCGTCGCCAACCAGCCGGTGAGCTTTCAGGCGGTCAGCGCCAGCAAGTCGCGGTGGGTCGTGCCATGATGACGCAACCTAAGGTTCTGCTTCTGGATGAGCCCACAGCCGGTGTATCACCCATTGTGATGGATGAGCTATTTGATCGCATCATAGAGATTGCTCGCACAGGTGTAGCGATTTTGATGGTTGAGCAGAATGCGAAACAGGCGCTAGAGATTGCCGATAAAGGCTACGTGCTGGTGCAAGGCTCTAACCGATTCACAGATACAGGCGAAGCGTTGTTGGCTAACCCTGATGTTCGTCGCTCGTTCTTGGGGGGTTAATCGATGACTGACTTTATTAATGCCCTAATTGTTCTGGCTAACTTTATTCTTGTTCCTGCACTGACTTACGGCAGTCAGTTGGCGCTCGGTGCACTGGGTGTCACTCTGGTCTACGGTGTGTTGCGTTTCTCCAACTTCGCACACGGTGAAATGATGGCTTTTGGTACCATGATCACCATCTTTGGTACCTGGGGTTTACAGGCGCTGGGTGTCTCTATTGCACCGCTGCCAACAGCCCTGCTGGCGCTACCTTTGGGTATTGCCGGTGCTGTCGCACTCTCGTTGATCCTTGATAAAACCGTTTACAAATATCACCGCCAGCGCAAGGCGAGTCCGGTGATCTTCCTGATTGTCTCAATCGGTTTGATGTTCTTTATCGGTGGTCTGGTGCGATTCATTATCGGTCCTGGCGATCAGATCTTCTTTGACGGAACTCGTTTCATCTTCTCGGCGCGTGATTTCAAACGTGCGACGGGCCTTGATGAAGGGTTGGCTCTTAAGATGACTCAAGCGGTGACCATTATTACTGCGATTATTGTGGTAGCTGCCATGTTCTGGTTCCTGAACAAAACACGTACCGGCAAATCGATGCGTGCTTTTTCAGACAACGAAAATCTAGCACTGCTGTCGGGTATCAACCCAGATCGTGTCGTGATGATTACCTGGATCCTTGTGGGTGCGCTAGCGACCATTGCCGGTACTCTATACGGATTGGATAAGAGCTTTAAACCATTCAGCTTTATGCAGCTGCTCTTACCAATCTTTGCCGCAGCGATTGTCGGTGGGGTTGGTAACCCATTGGGTGCCATTGCGGGTGGTTACGTGATCGCCTTCTCAGAGATTGCCGTCACCTTCGCCTACAAGAAAGTCGTAACCTACTTGGGGCCTGATAGTTTCCAACCTGATTCGTTGGTTCAGCTGTTGGGCACCGATTACAAGATTGCGGTTTCATTCATCATCTTGGTTATCGTACTGATTGTGCGACCTACCGGTATTTTTAGTGGGAAGACCTTGTAATGAATCAGACATTTTTTAATCAATATCGCACTCCGATTCTCTACTCGGTGATGGCGCTTCTGCTTGTCATCGTCGGTGTGGGTCAGGGGTGGTCTGTCGCCTTTACCATTCTTAACCTCTGTTTGATCAGTGCCATCATGTCACTGGGTGTCAACATGCAGTGGGGTTATGCCGGTCTCTTTAACGTTGGTGTGATGGGCTTTGCAGCACTGGGTGGTTTGGCCGCGGTTCTGGTCTCTATGCCACCGGTTGAAGAGGCGCGTGCTGCGGGTGGTCAGGGCATTTTAGTCGGCCTGTTGATTCTAATTGCGACCATTTTCGTGTCGATCCTGGCGTGGAAACAGTTTGGGGCTAAGAGTAAGAAGACTGGCTATTGGATGCTGTTTGTCATCATAGCTGTGGGTTATGCCCTGATGCGTCTATTTTTCCTCCCTTCCGTTGAAGCAATCGAAGCGGTTAACCCCTCAGTGACTGGATATCTTGGTGGCTTAGGTCTGCCAATCATCCTCTCTTGGCCTGTGGGTATGGTGTTTGCGGCCGGTGCGGCTTACGTCATTGGTAAAGTTGCTTTGGGGCTTCGCTCTGACTACCTAGCGATTGCAACGCTGGGTATTTCTGAGATCGTTCTCTACTTCATTAAGAATGAAGAGTGGCTGACACGCGGTGTTAAAAACGTCAACGGTCTACCTCGTCCGGTTCCTTATGAGGTGGATCTACAACAGGCAACTTGGTTCCAGCAATTTGCTGCAGACTGGGGTATGGAAGTGGCAGAGGCCTCGTCTCTATTCGTTAAAGTATGTTACGCAGGGCTGTTTATCGTTGTCATTGCGATCTTGATGTACTTATCTCAGACGGCACTTAAGTCACCTTGGGGTCGTATGATGCGCGCTATTCGTGACAACGAAGTAGCCGCTGCCGCAATGGGTAAGGATGTTGTTAAACGTCACCTGACGATCTTTGTGATTGGCTCAGCGGTTATTGGCCTTGCTGGTGCAATGCTAACGACTCTGGATGGTCAGTTTACACCGGTTGGTTACCAGCCATTGCGTTTCACCTTCCTCATTTGGGTCATGGTGATCATTGGTGGCTCGGGCAATAACTGGGGTGCAGTCTTGGGCGGTTTCTTCATCTGGTTCTTCTGGATCGAAGCGGAGCCGATTGGTCTTTGGTTAGTGGATACCCTAACCTCTTTCATGGAGCCAACTCACTGGCTACGTCTGCACTTGATGGACAGTGCCGCTCACATGCGTCTGATGACGGTCGGTATCGTGCTTCTGATTGCATTACGATATGCCCCAGAGGGATTAATCCCCGAGCGAACGGCTCGTAAGCACTGATTCATAGCACTACTATGAGTGGGGTTGGGCTTCTAGTCCGGCCCCATTTTCATTTTTGTGACCTATCTTTTCTCAACTAGCGTAGACTAGGGTAATAACTTTTATTACTTGTAGGTCAATTGTGCAGCAGAAACCAGAACACTTCGGCTTTTTCCTAATGCCCGGTTTCTCGATCATCTCCTTTGCGGCGACGATTGATCCGCTGCGTCTTGCGAACCAGTTAAGTGGTCAAACTCTTTATGAGTGGCACTTTTATGGTCCAGCCGATCAGACCGTTACCTGCTCGACAGGTATGCGTTTCCAACCGACACGTCGCATGAACGATACAGAATCGATTGATCGTATGTTGGTGGTTGGCGGTATCGGTGCTCAACAAGAGTCCGAAACCTACTTGAACGATTGGCTACAGAATTTGGTTCGCAATGGTATCAGTTTAGGTGCAACCTCGACGGGCTCTCTGTTATTGGCTGAAGCCGGTGTGTTAGAGGGTAAAACCTGTACGGTCCACTGGGAGGAGCGTGATCAGCTGACGGAGCTCTACCCAGATCTTAACGTCAGTGAAGAGCTTTATGAGATTGATGGCAACCTGATGACTTGTTCTGGTGGTTTGTCGGGTTTGGATATGATTCTTCAGCTGATTACGATTCGCCATGGTGAATCTTTAGCCCACCAAGTCGCTGAGCACTGTATTCACCCCAACATCCGTCCTGCTCATGATAAGCAGCGTATGAAGCTGCAGCTTCGCCAACACGGCAGTCACCCTCGCCTGACACAAGCGCTGGAGTTGATGCGTGAGCACATTCAACCGGTTCTAAGTTGTGAGCAGATCTCCGATCGAGTTGGGCTCTCAACCAGACAGTTGGAGCGACTGTTTAGACAGCACCTGAACTCATCACCGACAAACTACTACATGAGTTTGCGTCTTGAGTTTGCACGTCAGCAGTTGAAGGCGACTCGTCTTCCGATTCAAACGGTTGCGAAAAAAGCGGGATTTACATCCACTAGCTATTTTTCACGTTGTTACAAAAAGCAGTTTGGATTGACGCCAAGAGAGGCAAGAACGGGTGTGCACCGCATGATTGAACTGGGTGAAAAAGCGTAAAAGAGAGATCAAATTTCCAATAGGCTCTGCCTCGATCTCTCTTTTTATTGTGAGCGGTTGCGACTATTTTTCGTCGAACCAACTCTCTTCATTGAAATAGGTCGAGAGCTCTTGCTCTTCGCGACGCTGCTCTATGGCTCTGCGAGCATTAAGCAGTCGCTGTGATTGACACTTTTGCTCCTCTTGCGTCTTCTCCTCTTCGAAGCCCACAAGCAGATCAAAAATTTGAGTTTTTACTGGATCTAGTTCTTCTTCACGAATCAGCATAGGTCAACCTCCTAAGCAAACGTCCATGAACGGATCGCTCATGGCTACACTGTTCTAATCTCTTTTTACTGAAAGCGTCTCAGTAATGCAACCGCGACGATTGTCGTAAAAAAGTATTACGAAAAAGTGAAACGTAAAATGCGTTAGTCAGGTCGGCGCATCATCAGGCGACGATCGTTTTGACGAAGACTTCTAAGACTGCGTTTGATCGTCTTAAGATGCTCGACGGCATTAGGTCCCAACCGCATCGCAACTCCAACAGCTATTACGTCGATGACAACAAGGTGGACCACGCGAGATGACATCAGAGTACTTAGGTCTTTGTCCTCTTCTACGTCGATAAAGATCGGTATGGTTGCCAGTTCAGCTAGTGGGGTGTTGGCTGGGCAGAGCGTGATAACGGTTGCGCCAGTATCTCTAACAAGCTTGACACTGTGTAGAAGGTCCTTGGTGGTACCCGTTTGTGAGATGGCAACCACCACATCCCCTTCGCCAAGTGTGACGGCTGAGATGGTCTGCATGTGAGGATCTGAATAGGCGGCTGCAGAGATCTTAAGGCGGTAGAGTTTGTGTTGTGCATCGGCACAGACCGGCGCAGATGCACCCAGGCCATAGAACTCCACTCGACGCGCTGAAGCGATCGCCTGAATGGCCTCCTCTAGCGCTCGGTCATCTAACTGCTCTCGTGCTTCGACCAGATTACCCATCATTGAGTCAAAGATCTTCTGCTTAAACTCTAGAACGGTGTCGTCATGGTTCATTGAGAACTGTTCGAAGGTTGAGTTACTGGCCAGCGCTTGCGCTAAGGTCAGCTTAAAATCTTGGAACCCATCGTATTGAAGCGCTCGACAGAAACGAACCACCGTTGGCTCAGAGACCATCGCTTCTGATGCCAGATCAACAATACGCATATGAATGATGTCATTCGGCTGTGCTAGAACGTAATCAGCCACTTTCTGTTCTGATTTACGCAGCTTGGCTTTGGCATCGCTGATCTGTTTAAGAAGGTTAGCTGAGTTCACGCTAGGATCCATTTCTATAGAGTGTTGCGAGATAGTATATCAAGGCATACAAATCTTGCAGTAGCTTCGGTATCCTAATAACAGATATTAGGATTTGTTGGTTCATGCGATCTATTTTTACCCTATTTTTTGTTCTATTTAGCGCGACGGCTGTGGCAGCCCCTGACCCCGCTAAACTAGACCTTGCCTCTGTCAGTGTTATGATCAAAGACCTAGACACGCAAGAGGTGCTCTATGAGCGCAACGCCGATCGCGTTCAACCGATCGCGTCGTTGACGAAGTTGATGACAGGATTAGTAACTTTAGATGGCCGCCTTCCGATGAAGGAGCGGATCACGATTGAAGTGAATCAGATACCGGAGATGCGCAATGTTCACTCTCGCATTCGTGTTGGAAGTAATCTTCCGCGAGCAGATGTACTACACATCGCTTTGATGTCATCGGAAAACCGCGCAGCGGCCACTTTGGCTCACGCTTACCCTGGCGGTGCTAAGCAGTTCATCGATAATATGAACTGGACGGCACAGGGCTTGAGTATGACCAACACGAGATTCCAGGAGCCTACCGGACTCTCCGAAAAGAACGTCTCTACTGCAAGTGATCTGATGCGTCTGCTGGAGGCGGTGAGTCTCTATCCAACTCTCTCCAAAGTAACGACCTCTTCTAAACGTGATGTGATCTTTAAACGGCCACGCACGGCCATGGCGTTTTTTAATACCAATACCTTGGTTAATAAAAAGAGTTGGTCCATTCAGATCAGTAAAACCGGTTATACCGATGATGCAGGCCGGTGTTTGGTTCTTAAAACACGCATCAAAGGTCGTAATCTAGGCATTGTCCTATTGGACTCCTACGGTAAACGCACCCACCTAGCCGATGCGCAACGCATCAAACGTTGGCTTGAAAAGGGTAGCAGCGGCAAGGTACCAAGAGGTGCTGCGAATTACCGAGATCAGAAATTAAAATCATTGATGACAGCATCGCGCTGATCCCAGAGGTAGCTATGGCTTATCGTGTCATTCCCGTCACCCCTTTTGAACAGAACTGCACTCTCTTCTGGTGTACAGAGACTAAAGAGGCGGCCGTTGTGGACCCAGGTGGTGATCTGCAAAAAATCATGGCTGCAATCGAAGAAGAGGGCGTGACGCTGACGAAGATTCTACTGACTCACGGCCATATTGATCATGCCGGTGCATCGGCCACCCTAGCAAAATCGATGGATGTTAAGATCATTGGCCCCCAGCAAGCTGATCTGTTCTGGATCGAAGGGTTAGAGCAGCAGAGTCAGATGTTTGGTTTTCAGCAGGTGCAGGGCTTTGTGCCGGATCAGTGGCTCAATGATGGTGACACCGTTATGGTTGGTAATATCACACTGGATGTCATTCACTGTCCGGGTCATACCCCAGGGCATGTGGTGTTTGTTGATCGTAAGGCAAAAATTGCTCAAGTGGGCGATGTCCTGTTTAAGGGTTCGATTGGTCGTACCGACTTCCCGCAAGGCGATCATGCTACGTTAATCAGCTCGATCAAGGAGAAGCTGTTTCCACTTGGCGATGATATTCGCTTTATACCAGGGCACGGTCCTGAATCGACCTTTGGTGATGAGCGACTCACCAACCCCTTTGTGGCCGATCGCTGGGGCTAGTGATTCTTAGTGTTGTAGCTCGTTGATGAGGTCCATCACTTCAACGGGCAACCCCTTCTTCTGGGTAATGACGGCTTCTAGGGGTGTGGTGCTCACTGCACCTTTTGTTACCCCCACCATCACATCCGTTTTCCCTTCAAGCAGTGTATGAATGGCGCAGTTACCCAGCGTAGCAGCAAGCAGGCGGTCATGCGCTGTTGGCTTTCCACCACGCTGCAGATGACCTAAAACACAGACTCTAGGGTCTTCACCTAGCTGTCTCATCTCTTCAGAGAGTTGATTAGACCAGCCACTCTTTCCAGCTTCAGCGACGACAATAATGCCACTGGAGCCAATGCCCTCTTTGCGTCGCTGTGCCAGCTGTTGGCTGATATCGGTAATATCAGACTGGTGTTCGGGAACAATGACCATTTCCGCGCCGGCGGCAATGGCAACATGACAGGCAAGCAGGCCGTAGTTACGCCCCATTACCTCAACTAAGAAGTGACGATCATGTGAATAGGCAGTATCACTGATTTTATCGATGCCTTCGACGGCGGTCGTTACAGCGGTATCAAACCCAATACTGTCATCAGTACCATAGATATCATTATCAATGGTGCCTGGTAGACCAATAACGGGAATGGAGAACTCTTGATAGAGTGCATGGGCACCTGAAAGTGAGCCGTCACCCCCAATGACAATTAATGCTTCGATGCCGTGCTTCGAGAGAATATCGAAAGCGCGTTGTCGTGTGGCCGGTTCATGAAACTCAAGACAGCGAGCACTCTTTAGATAGGTTCCCCCTCTATGACAGAGTCCACTGACACTTTTGGAATTAAGTGTTTCGAACTCCTCATTCAGCAATCCTGCATATCCACGATGAATACCGATCACCTCAATACCAAAAGAGGTCGCCGTTCTAACCAATGCCCGAATAGCAGGATTCATTCCAGGTGAATCTCCGCCACTGGTTAAGATGGCAACTTTAGAAAAGGAAGTAATGTGGGAGTACTGAGGTAACTGATACATAAAGAGTCCAAAAGTGCTTATCCCTGAATACTAGCGATAATTTGGGTAAAAAATGAGCAAAAAATAGGGGCTTTTGTACAGTTAATGATCAGTTTTAATCTTTTTTTAAAAAAAGTGAAAAAAAAACAAAATAGGCGTTGACCCTAAGTCTAATATCGGTAAGATACGCACCTCGCTTGAGACGAGTACTCAAGCAGCCACCAAGAGATCGGTGGCACGCTCTTTAACAATTAATCAGGTAATGCGTGTGGGCGCTTGTTGAGGTTGAGCACAAAAGCTTAACAAGACAAGCAACCTATATGTGAATTCATTTAGCGTAATGTTTTTCTTGAGCAAGATTTAGATGGTCATTTATGACTGTCGAACTTTTTAACTGAAGAGTTTGATCATGGCTCAGAT
>NZ_WBYH01000006.1:0-135226 GCF_013283425.1 Marinobacterium sp. xm-a-127 | reverse complement strand
GCAGCCGCCCAACAATCAGCTGGATACTACAATTTCTTGGCTGCCGTTAAGGTAACTAGGGGCCTCTTTAAGCCGACTATTATTGATTGAAGGATCTATTGCTCTAACGTGCATATTTTGCGGCAGAGGGGCTTTCAGGAGCTCTCGTAGATCCTTTAAATCTGCCCTCTCTTCTAACCAAGAATTTGCCTGGTTTGAATCCAGCAACAAGGGCTGACGAGAGTGGAATGCTTTAAAGTCCTTACAAGCGTTTGTAGTTACCATCGCACATGTATCTAAAACAATCTCGCCATCTGTCCATTGAGACCAAACACCTGCTGCAGCCATGCAACCTTGTTCATACTTAACTAGATAGGGCTGTCTGATAGCCCCCTCTTTACGCCATTCAATAAATGACGTCATAGGGATGATGATGCGGTGATGTCTAAAGCTACCCTGGAATGCTTTGCTCTTATCTAGCGTCTCAGCACGAGCATTAAACATAGAGTACTGGGTAGTTATCTCTTTAGCCCAAACAGGCGTTAACCACCATCTCATTGGTCTTAGAGCTCTAATACCTTCTTCTTCGGATATAACTGGGATTTGTTCTGTAGGTGCAAGGTTAAAGAAGCTAGGTATATTAGTGCGACCAAACGAAACACCCAGGTCATCCATCAGGGCCTGTGTATCGTCGTTATCTTCTAGATTGTATCTGCCGCACATGGTTCATCTCCCTCTAGTTATTTGAATATACCGGATAGGAGTCGTTGAGCAATTAGAAGATGATTTAGGGTGCGCAATATTGCGCACTTCACATCTAAAAATTTTAGTGCTGTCTATGTTTTGCGCACTAAAATTTGTTTGAATAAAGAAGAGTGGGGCGTGATGAAGTCCTCAGAAGTCCTAAAACGACTTCTAAAAACCAATCTAAAAAACGGTATTAATTACGGTATCAGAAACAAAAAAGCCACATAAATATTTGATTTACATGGCTTTATTGAAATGAGATGGTGCCTCGAGGCGGAATCGAACCACCGACACGAGGATTTTCAATCCTCTGCTCTACCAACTGAGCTATCGAGGCAACTCATTGGAGGCGCGTATTAAACCGAGATCTGCTTTGGGTGTCAACAGTCTGATTTAAAAAATCTTTATTTAGTGGGAACGTAACCTTCGGCTTTCTCGAAATCTTCACCAGCGAAGAACTTTTGCATCTCGCCTTGTAAAAATTTGCGTGATTCGGCGTCCATCATGTTGAGGTGCTTTTCATTGATCAACATGGTTTGGTGATCGGTCCACTCTTGCCATGCTTTTTTAGAGATGTTGTCGAACACATCTTGGCCGATTGGGCCGGGGTAGGGTGCGCGCTCTAGGCCTTCTAGTTCTTCTTGGTACTTACGACAAAATACGGTGCGTGACATTTAACTCTCCTTGTGTGCGGCGCTGAGTGTTTGAATCAGTGTTTTAACGGGCGCCGCTAAGCCAACTTCGCTGGGTTGTACGCTGTTATACCAGAGTGTGGTTCGCTCTTCCATGACGTGTTCGACTTGTAGGTCGTCTGCATTGATGACGACGGGTGTGATCTCTAGGTGGTAGTGCGAGAAGGTGTGTCTAAACGGCTCTAGGATCTCTAGGTTGTTTTGATCAACTGCCCAGTTTTTCTCTATGTCCCGTAGGTCTGTGACTTCCGGAAAACTCCACAGTCCACCCCATATGCCTGCCGCGGGCCGTTGTTCGAGAAGGAACTTCTCACCCTCTTTTATCAACAACATAAAGGTCTGTTTTGTGGGCTTCTCTTTTTTGGGTTTTGATCCAGGAAAATCTGTAACGCGATCTGCTTTTAGAGCTAAACAACCGTCGCTAATTGGGCAATCTGCACAACGGGGTTTGGAGCGAGTGCAGAGTGTCGCACCAAGATCCATCATCGCTTGGGTGTAGTCGGCATTGCGGCTATTCGGGGTCAATGAATCGGCATGATCCCAAAGCCGATTAGCGACTTGGGTATTGCCGGGCCAACCTTCGACAGCAAAGTATCGTGCTAAGACGCGTTTTACATTGCCATCCAGAATGGCTGCTTTGGTGCCATAAGCAATGGAACTGATCGCGGCAGCGGTTGATCGTCCTACACCTGGAAGTTGCTCGAGCAGGTGAGGGTCTTGCGGGAAGTGACCTTTAAACTCATTAACGACCATGTTGGCTGCTTTGTGCAGGTTTCTGGCGCGGGCGTAGTAACCCAGACCGGTCCAGTGATGCAAAACTTCATCAATCGGTGCTTTGGCTAAGGCTTCGACTGTGGGGAAACGCTCCATAAAGGCGTTGTAGTAAGGAATCACAGTCGCTACTTGGGTCTGCTGCAACATGATTTCAGAGATCCAAGTGTTGTATGCGCTTTTTGTCTGTTGCCAAGGGAGGTGTTTGCGACCGTGTTGATCAAACCATTTCAACACGATCGCAGAGAAGTGACTGTTATCCATTCGGTCTCTTTATTAATTACCGAACAGCCCTTTAATCAGAGATCCGGCGTCTTGGCTTTTCAGCTGTTCGCCCAATTTATCTTTAAGAGAGTCTTGTAGCTTCTCTTTGGCTTGCTGTTCGAGTGCTTCTTTTTTCTTGTCGATCTCTGCTTGCAGCTTCTCGCCAGCTACTTTCTTCAGCATGTCACCAACAAAGCGGGTATCCAGTTTGCAGAGTTTAACAGGGTCGGTGTCGAATGTGCCTCTGCAATTGACGGGGATACGGGTGCCACGCAGTGCTGGATTGATGCCACAGCTCTTCTGGAAGAGGTCCTCTTTTATGGTAAGCCCAAGGGTGTAATCCAGTGACTGTTTGGGCAGGTTAACGGTCCCGTTGGCATCTAGGTTGGCGGCATCGACACTAGCTAGAAGTTCAGGATTGGTCACAACGCCATTTTTAATAATGAAATCGCTGCTCAGGTTAGCAATCGGGGTGGTTTTGTCGACCTGGTCAGGGTTGAAGCCGAACGAAGTGATGTTCTCGATCTTTTGGCAAAGCTCTTGTGCCATATCGATCCCTTTGATTACCCCTTCTTCAGCGGTCAGTGTCATTTTGCCGTTGAGGTTTTCGATGAATGCCTTAACGGATGTCCCCTTAGTGCTCAGCGTTCCTGCTAGGTCGACTTTGGCCGAGAGTATGGGATCTTCCATAGCCAGTGCCATCAGTTGTTCAGCGGCAATGTCTTTAAACCTTGGATTGAACGTTAAGGTTGGCGCTTTGTTATCTGCTCGAATCTCGGCAGTGGCATTTAAAGAGCCACCAAAGGCTTTAGCATCTAACTGATCGACGGTCAGCACGCCCCCTTTGGTTTTGGCGCTGAGTTTTATGTCAGAAATGGTCTGCTTTTTCACGATAAGGGTATCGAGCGATAGCTGGTAAGAAGAGTTATCAGCAATGGGCAGTGATATCTCGATTGGATCTGTTGGCCAGCCTTTTTCGGAAGAACTACTATTTGCTTCAGTGTCGCTTGATGGGAGGTAGCGATCCAAATCGATGCTGTCCCCTGCTAAATTGACTTGCATGGCAAAGCTGTTCAGATCGACGGTTGTTGACCCTTTAAAGCGGCTTTCATCAAATCGTAGATCGATGTTGGAGAGAGTCAAAATCTGCTTCTCGGTATCGAATTGCAGGGCGGTTGTCAGATCGATGGCTAGATCGAGGTTGCCTTGATCTTGATTGGGCATAGAGAGCATCAGCCCAGTGATTTGAATGCTGTCCGCTTCAATTTTGCCGCCCAACAGTGCTGGGATACTAATAACGGCTCGTGCGTTTTCGAGGGTGGCCTGTTGTTGTGAGTCGTTCGTTTGTGCAGAGATGTCGCTCAGCTCAACCGCAAGCGTAGGGTAGAGCGACCAACCGATCGGGCCATTTATTGCCAGTTCAATGCCGGCTTTTTCTTTGGCTTGCTGCTCGATTTCGGCTTTGTATTCGTTGGGATCAAACAGGTAGGCCATGTAGCCTGCCAGTGCACCAACCATTAAAACAGCCAGCAATAGTAGGGCGACGATTATTCGAATAGCGACTTTCATAGTGTTTTCCAAATTAGGGATTTACATTCAGTGTAGTCGAAAATTAAAAAAAGCCAGTTAACCTGCCGTTTCCAGCGCGATTTCGCTATACTTGCGCTTTGCGCATGACTAGCGGAGAGAAACATGGCTGCACGCACAGCAAACGTATCACGCGATACGCTAGAAACTCAGATCAGTGTTGAGATCAATTTGGACGGTACCGGCGAGTTTAAAGCCGATACTGGCGTCCCTTTTCTTGAACACATGATGGACCAAATTTCGCGTCACGGCTTGATTGATATCAACGTCAAAGCGAATGGCGATACACACATCGATGATCACCACACGGTCGAAGATATCGGCATTACACTGGGCCAAGCGTTTAAGCAGGCTGTTGGTGATAAGAAAGGCATTCGTCGTTACGGCCACGCTTACGTGCCACTTGATGAGGCTTTGTCACGTGTTGTAATCGACTTTTCAGGTCGTCCAGGTCTAGAGATGCACGTCGATTTCGTGCGTGGTTCTGTGGGTGGTTTTGATGTTGATCTGTTTGGCGAATTCTTCCACGGTTTTGTGAATCACGCGGGTGTCACGCTGCACATTGATAACCTGCGCGGTAAGAACACTCACCACCAAGCGGAGACTGTATTCAAAGCCTTTGGCCGCGCTCTGCGTATGGCATTGGAGTTTGACGATCGTGCTGCCGGCATCATGCCTTCAACTAAAGGGTGTCTATAAGTTATGAGCACGATTGCCGTTATTGATTACGGTATGGGTAACCTGCACTCGGTTGCCAAAGCGCTTGAACTGGTCTCGGACGACGGCACTCAGGTCGTGTTGACGGCTGATCCACAGAAGGTACGCGATGCGGATCGCGTCCTTCTGCCAGGTGTTGGCGCTATTCGCGATTGTGTTGCGGAGATGCGCCGTCTTGGTGTGGATCAAGAGGTGAGCGAAGCGATCAGCTCTGGAAAGCCCTTCCTAGGTATCTGTGTGGGTTACCAAGCACTGACTAACTTCTCTGAAGAGAATGGCGGTGTGGAGTGTTTAGGCGAGTTTGAAGGCCGTGTGAACTTCTTTGGTAAAGATCTGAAAGACGACAATGGCGACAAGCTCAAAGTGCCGCACATGGGTTGGAATCAGGTTCAGCAGAGCATTGATCACCCACTTTGGCAGGGCATCGAAAACGACACACGTTTCTACTTTGTGCACAGCTACTACGTTAAGTTGGCGGAGCAATCACTGGTTGCCGGTACCGCAAACTACGGTGTCGACTTTGATGTGGCTTTGGCTAAGGACAATGTCTTTGCTACGCAGTTCCACCCAGAGAAGAGCTCGAAAGCGGGCCTTCAGCTTCTTAAGAATTTTGTAAATTGGAACGGCCAAGCATAAGTCGTTCACCCATAGGAAAAGCTTCAATGTTAATTATCCCTGCGATTGATCTTAAAGACGGTAAATGTGTGCGCCTGCGTCAGGGCCGTATGGATGACTCAACTGTATTCTCTGACAACCCCGTTGATATGGCGGCTAAGTGGGTCGATGCGGGATGTCGACGCTTGCACCTTGTCGATTTGAATGGCGCGTTCGCAGGCGAGCCAGTCAATGGTGGTATCGTGCGTGAGATCGCTAAAGCTTACCCGGATCTGCCGATTCAGATTGGTGGCGGTATCCGTTCTGCAGAGACCATTGAAGCCTACCTAGATGCCGGCGTCTCTTACGTGATTATCGGTACTAAAGCGGTTAAAGAGCCTGAGTTTGTTACCGAGATGTGTAAAGCCTTCCCAGGCAACATTATCGTGGGTCTTGATGCGCAAGATGGCCGCGTTGCGATTGATGGTTGGGCGGAAGTGACTGACGTCATGGCGGTTGATCTGGCTAAGCGTTTCCGTGACAACGGCGTCTCTTCAATTGTCTACACCGATATCGCTCGTGACGGCATGATGCAGGGCGTTAATGTAGAGGCGACCGTTGATCTGGCGGTACAGGGCGGTATTCCTGTTGTCGCTTCAGGTGGTGTCACAAACATCGACGATATCCGTGCATTGGCGGAAGTGGCTGACCAAGGCATTTTGGGTGCGATTACTGGCCGTGCTATTTACGAAGGCACACTGGATGTGGCTGAAGCACAGGCTCTTAGCGATCAGCT
The DNA here is from genome assembly GCF_013283425.1 of Marinobacterium sp. xm-a-127. Classification (NCBI taxonomy): domain Bacteria; kingdom Pseudomonadati; phylum Pseudomonadota; class Gammaproteobacteria; order Oceanospirillales; family Oceanospirillaceae; genus Marinobacterium; species Marinobacterium sp. xm-a-127. Next base: position 129,079 of record NZ_WBYH01000006.1, on the reverse strand, counting down.
GACGGCTAAGTAAGGATTTATAGATGGCACTAGCGAAGCGCATTATCCCTTGTCTGGACGTCGAGAACGGACGCGTCGTTAAAGGCGTTAAGTTCCTCGATATTCGTGATGCCGGTGATCCAGTTGAGGTCGCCCGTCGATACGACGAACAGGGCGCTGATGAGATCACCTTTTTGGATATCACAGCCAGCCATGAAGGCCGTGACACGATGGTGCATACGGTTGAGCGTATGGCGTCGCAAGTGTTTATCCCGTTGACCGTTGGCGGTGGTGTTCGTACCTGTGATGATATTCGTACGTTATTGAATGCTGGCGCTGATAAGGTCTCTATTAATACGGCGGCCGTATTTAACCCCGAGTTTGTCAAAGAGGCCGCGGATCGTTTTGGTAGCCAGTGTATTGTTGTGGCGATTGATGCGAAACGAGTCTCTGCTCCAGATGAAGAAGGCCGCTGGGAGATCTTTACCCACGGTGGTCGCAAGCCTACCGGCCTAGATGCTGTTGAATGGGCGCAAAAGATGGAAGAGCTTGGTGCGGGTGAGATTCTACTGACCTCCATGGACCAAGACGGTGTGAAAAGTGGTTATGACTTAGGCGTGACTCGCGCAGTGTCTGAAGCGGTGACCATTCCTGTCATCGCATCAGGTGGCGTTGGTAACCTAGATCATTTGGTTGATGGCTGTATTGAAGGCAAAGCCGACGCAGTGCTGGCCGCCTCTATTTTCCACTTTAACGAATACACAGTACCCGAAGCGAAAGCGTATATGCGCGAGCGCGGTATTGAAGTACGTCTTTAATCAATGGCAAAGGTAGGCATCGATGCTAGATCCCAATGAACTAGAAACTGAGATTCGTAACCTTGAGCACTGGCAGCAGGTTGCCTTCTCTGCTGCGCTGACCGAGCGTATGTTCAATAACTTCGCGCTGTTCTCCAAGTTGATGGAGTTTGGTGATTTAGATCGCATGCGCACAGTGCTTGATGGCGTATGGGGTGAACTGGCCCAAAACGGTAGCAAGCTAAACTACGACGTTCAGCTCGGCCATGTAGACGATAACCTGGTGGATCTCGATGAGTTCGACACCTTTGGTGCCATTCCTGCCCGCGATGCCATGCTGGCGCTCTACTCAACGCTGATGTGTAAGCTAGAGAAAGAGGCGAGCGACGCAGTTGCGGTATCGAACCTCTCTTACGAAACCGTATCGGCTTACATTGAGTTTGCTGAAGCGGACGATCAGATGTCAGATGAAGAGCTGATCCGCATGATCAACTCACACGATATGATGCTGGATGAAGATGCGTTTCAGAGCGAAGTTCTGGAACAGCTAAACGGCGCTAAACAGAATGCTGCAACCATTGCAGCACTGCGTGAACTTGGTGAAAACCAAGGCATCTCAAACATAGGGATCAGCGACGAAGAGTGATGCTTAGACTGGGTCTTATTCTTCTGATTGTTCCAAGCCTCGCACTGATGGGGGCTTACATGTACGAGCAGCACTTGATCGAGAGCTGCACGGCGACCGGTGGTTTCTACGACTATACTCTCTCAGAGTGTGATCCACAGACAGAACAACCTTTTATTCCTTTTATGGTGCGCTACCCACTGTTGGTGAACGGCGGCATGCTGCTGAGTGTGTTGGGTCTGCTGTTAACCATCGTTGGCCTCTATAAACCCAATAAGCGAGACGTTGCGTGATTAAAAAGATCATCTGGGCTCTTATTTTAATGTCAGGCATCGGCTTCTACCTCTGGGTAGAGTTTGCCGGTGATGATTGGCTCGAAGCGTTCAATTCAGAGCGACAACAGGCTGCTGCCGAGTTCTTTGCTAAGGGTGAAGAGCAGGGTAGGGTAAAAACGGACGCAGCTTGTTTTGATGATGCTATTGGTCATATTGCTGAGTGCTTAAGCATCTCGTGTACGGTCGATGCCGGTCAGTATCTACGCGGTTGTTGGGGCGTTGCCGAACGTGCAGAGAGCTTCTGTGATGGGGTGCCTGAGTTCCAAGAAGAGAAGACTGAAGATGAGAAAGAGTGGGCTCGTTTTGCCTGCTACGATCTGAACAGTCGCGGCGATGGCTGCCGTCTTCTGATGCGTCAAAAGCAGCAGCACTGCGCAACACAATAAGGACAATTGAATGAACTACTATTTAGCAGCGATGGAGCCCTTCCTATTCTGGGGTGGCTTGGGCATCTACATCATCTCTCTGGCCATGTATGGAACTCGCAGTGGCGATTGGAAAGCGATCATTCGCTTTTGGGAGCCGCTACTCAAACTTAACCCAACCGAGTTTCGTATCAACCGCATCGGTCTGAGCGGCATGATTCTGGCGGTTGTGATTCGAGTCTACCTAAACTTCCTAGCGTAATTCACCATGCGCACGAACTCGCCTTTCTCAGGGTTGGCCTATCTAGGCCGCGGTTTCAAAATGCTGTCGGAGCCCGGTCTTCGCGCCTTTGTATTGGTACCTTTGCTGATCAATACAGTCATCTTTGTTGGGGCGATCTATCTTCTGGTGACCAACTTCTCTGCTTGGGTTGATGCTCTAATCGCGCTCTGGTTACCTGATTGGGGTTGGTTGGATTATCTGATCTACTTCTTATGGCCTATCTTCGCACTGGTCTTGGTGCTGATGGTCTATTACGGCTTCTCGGTTGTTGCGAACTTTATAGCCGCGCCATTCAACGGTATCCTTTCAGAACGGGTTGAGCAGCGTCTGCGAGGCGATGCGATCAGCAATGAACTCAGCCTATTGCAGATGATTCCCGGCACCCTCGCGCGTGAGTTAGCTAAGTTGGCGTACTTTATTCCAAGGGTTTTGCTCTTGTTGATTCTAGGCTTTATACCGCTCATCAACCTAGCGACCCCAGTGCTTTGGTTCATCTTCAGTGCGTGGATGATGGCGATTCAGTACATCGACTACCCGATGGATAATAACGGTCTGACTTTCAAGCGAATGAAGGGGTTATTGAAAGAGCGCCGTTGGTCTGCGTTAAGTCTAGGCTCGGTGATTCAGCTTGGTATGTTGGTGCCGCTATTGAATCTGATTTTGATGCCGGCGGCCGTGATTGGTGCGACGATCTTTTGGGTGGAAGAGTATGAAGCTGATGGTGAGCAGGGGCGTTTAAAGTAAGCGCTGCTAAATCTTAACCACTCGACTTTCAGGGAAGGTCACACTAAATCGGCTGCCTTCACCCGGTTTACTAGTAACTCCCAACTTAGCATTGTGCCGAACCAACACGTGTTTCACTATGGCCAGTCCAAGTCCTGTACCACCACTGTCGCGGGATCGCCCTTCATCCACTCTGTAGAAGCGTTCAGTGATTCTTGGAATGTGCTCTGCTGGTATACCGACACCGGTATCGGTCACCGAAAACAGTACACTGGTGTCGACGGATTTCAGTTTTATATCAATTACTCCGTTAGCCGGAGTATATCGGACCGCATTGAACACGAGGTTGGATAGAGCGCTGCGTACCTCGCCCTCATTACCAAGAATCTCAAAGCCTTGGTCCATTTCGAGTGAGATTTGATGCTGTTTTGGCCCTGACACCTCTTTTGCTTCTTCTGTGATCCTTTCTAGCATTTCTCTAATGAAAATGGGCTTTCGGCTCTTATTTTCTGAGCTGGTTTCCAAGCGAGAAAGGGTTAGAAGGTCAGCAATCAGAGCAGCCATACGACTGCTCTGAGACTGCATAGAGTGGATCGCTTTTTGTATCGGATTAGGAAGTTCTTGCTCTTGCAGAGTCTCTAGGTAGCCGTGAATTACTGTGATGGGAGTTCTTAGTTCGTGTGATGCATTGGCTAAGAAGGTATGACGCATAAGGCCAATTTTTTCGCTCTCAGAGATATCCCTAACAATTAGCACTTTGTCACCTTCACCAAAGGACTCTACACGGTACTCAAGCACTCTTTTCTGGTCTGCTGAGTCTGCTTTGAATGAAGCGATATGAGACGATTGAGAGTAAAATTCTAAGAAATTAGGTGCAGAAAAGACCTCCTGTACCCTTTTATGTTTCTGCTCAATGGTTATCTCTAATATCTCTTCAGCGGCATTATTCCACCACTCAATATTGTCTTGATTATCAATGATGACGATGGCGTCTTTCATGGCAGAGGTGGCTGCTTGAAACTGATCCATATCGGCATGGATCTCATCGTATTCTGCTTCCGTCTTATTCCGATAGTTGGCTATCGAGCGAACAATACGCCCCTGTTCAAAGGGTAATTTAGGATCTGGCGAGCTGAGATTTTGGTCTAGCCAAGTGACTAACTTTGCGTTCAGCAGCGAACTCAATATCGACCAAAGCAAAGAGCCAAATAATGCACCCAGTATTAGGTTGTGACTTGTAAAAAAACCGAGAACTGCACCAGCAAGAGTAAAGCTGAGAAGGCCAAGTAGTTGGCGTGCTATCGATTCGGTCACAAATCTATCCTAGAGTTTGGTTGAAAAACGGTATCCTGTACCACGAACTGTTTGGATTAAATTACCAAGGTCTGGCCCTAGTGCTTTGCGAAGACGTCGAATGTGCACATCCACTGTTCGCTCCTCCACATAGACATTCCCGCCCCAAACCATATCTAATAATTGGCCCCGGGAATAGGCTCTATCTTGATGTGTCATAAACAGATGAAGCAGTTTGAACTCTGTTGGACCTAGATTGAGCGACTGGCCGGAAGCATCCGAAACCCGATGTGAGACTGGATCTAAAATAATCCCACCGATTGAGATGGCGCCCTCATCACTCTCGGGAAGGCTTCTTCTAAGAACCGCTTTTAAGCGAGCGATCAGCTCTTTGGGTGAAAAAGGCTTAGTAATGTAATCATCTATACCCGCTTCAAGGCCCTGAATTTTATTGTCTTCATCAGCTTTCGCCGTCAGCATGATGATCGGTAGGTCTTTGGTGGTAGGGTCGCTGCGAAGGCGTTTGGCTAGCTCTATTCCGCTGGTACCAGGCATCATCCAATCGAGCAGCATCATGTCAGGCTTTTCATCAATGACCATGGCATGGGCTGTTTTTGCATCACAGGCCTCTAGTGTCTCAAAGCCGGCGAGCTCTAGTGCCATTACAATCATTTCACGAATAGCGGATTCATCATCAACGATCAGTATGCGTCTGGAACGACTCATGGTAACTCTCTCATCTGTTTCATTGACCTCATTAAATGATGCTTTCGTTACAAAAAGATGACAATGACGTTTTACAGTGCGTAATCAGCAGCTAATCCCACCAAAACAACTAGTTCAGCATAGTGATTATTTAAAAATGCTTTGAAACAGGGCATGCGTTCACGATCTTTTATCAGCCAGTGCTGGTAGATAAAGAACCCTACAGCACCTATCAGTCCAAGATAGAAATAGATTCCAAGGGATTCCAGTATTCCAATCCAAACCAGTACAGCAAGAGCAGCAATCTGTAGGCCGGCTATAGCCATGCGATCGTATTGGCCAAAAAATACAGCTGTCGATTTGATGCCTATCTTTAAATCATCATCCCGATCGACCATGGCGTACATGGTGTCATAAGCGACCGTCCATAAAATTTTAGCAAGGAAGACTAACCAGCCGACTAATGGCACTTCGCCTAAGGTTGCAGCAAAGGCCATCGGAATTCCCCAACCAAACGCCATACCCAAAACGACTTGGGGGAAGTGGGTGTAGCGCTTCATAAAGGGGTAGCTGAAGGCTAATAACAGAGCGATGGGCGATAGCAAGATCGCGGCTTTGTTCGTGAATAGCACTAAGATAAACGCGATCAGCATTAATCCGACGAACAAGCCAATGGCTTCTTTGCTAGTAATGCGGCCCGTTGGTAGCGGCCTTTCGGAGGTGCGTTTTACATGGCCATCCACTTTGCGGTCTGCAAAGTCGTTAATGACGCAGCCGGCTGAACGAGTCACCCATACCCCAAAGGTAAAGATAAACAGTAGATCCCAACTGGGTAAGCCACCTGCGGCGATCCATAAAGCCCAGAGAGTTGGCCATAACAAGAGATAGGTGCCAATCGGTTTGTCTGCTCGCATCAATTGCCATGCGGCATGGAGTTTATCTGCAGTGATCACAAGTGACTCAAGTATCTTTAAATTAAGGTGGTAGTATGAAGTGAGGGAGTGCTTAAAACAACAAAGCCACCTGAAGGTGGCTTTGTTAGAAGCAGAGTCGCAAGCTTACTCTCGAACGATCTTTTTGATCTCTTTAGTCTTCATGTGACGAACATCGGTACCGCTGACTTGGTAGATGACTTGCTCAGCCAAATTGCAGGCATGGTCACCGATTCGTTCTAGTGCACGAAGGATCCAGATTATATTTAGCACACCACTGATAGAGCGTGAGTCTTCCATCATGAAAGTGATTAAAGCTCGCATGGTCGACTGGTATTCACGATCAACATGTTTATCACTCTTGACCACTTTGTACGCTAATTCGATGTCACGATTTTCAAAAGCGATTAATACTGAGTTGAGCATGTCTGTGACCATCTCACCAATGTGGCTGACCTCATGAAGACTTTTGCTACTCGATTCATTATTTGACAGATCGATGGCCTGTTTGGCAACGCGAGAGGCTTCATCTCCGATACGCTCCAGATCAACAATGGCACGGTTGATTGACAGAACCAGCCTTAAATCAACGGCTGCTGGCTGGCGAAGCGCAATGATCTGTTCACAGGCTTTATCAATCTGATTTTCGAAGCGATTGGTCTCTCGATCCAGCTCACGAGTTGATTCAGCCAGTGAGATATCTTGATTGAGCAGTGCATGCAAAGAGTCAGTGACTTGCTGCTTAACGGTTCTGCCCATCTCTAAAAATTCGGAACGAAGCCTCTCAAGCTCTTCGTTGAACTTATTTGATGTGTGTTGCGAATAGATCTCGCCACTGTCGCGCATTACAAACCCTCTTTTCAGGTCAAATAGGTCTAATTACCTTTAGTATTTCAAAAGAATGTTAGAGATTTGTGACAGTTTCGTGTCGATTTGGTTAAAGGAAAATATATCTCTAAAGGGTAGGCTTACCTTGCGATAAAACTTATGATTATCAAAGAAATCAGCTTTTTAGGCTGTTGAGGTAAGCCCAATGGACACGCAATGCAGTTAATTGAAAAAGAGTTAAGTTGGTTATCGTTCAATGAACGCGTACTGCAGGAAGCTGCGGATATAAACGTACCCATCATTGAGCGTGTCCGTTTTTTGGGTATTTACTCCAGCAATTTAGATGAGTTTTTCAGAGTTCGGGTTGCAGACTTGCACCGTCGCCTACGTCTTGAGCAACTAGGCAAGGTCGAACCCAAAGGGATGTCGGCTGAAAACCTGTTACATCTCGTGAATGAGAAGGTACAAACTCTCGCAGATCGTTTTAATGACATCCACATTGATGTCATCAAGGGGCTCGCTCGTCGCAATATCTTTCTGATCAATAACGATCAGTTGAACGAGAAAGAGGGTGGTTGGTTACGGAAATACTTCCGAGATGAGGTCCTGCACCACATCACACCTATCTTAGTGAATGAGAACACCAAGCTTGCTAACGTCATGAATGACGAAGATGCTTACCTGATGTGTGCCCTAAGAAAAGGGACTTCAGTTCAGTATGCACTTCTTGAAATTCCCTCTGATAAAACCAACCGATTTATCCAACTGCCTCGAATCAAAGGTCAGCGGCGAAAGCCAATTATCGTGCTCGATAACGCCATTCGTTACTGCGTCGACGATATTTTTGACGGTTTTATCGATTTTGACTCAGCAGAGATGTTTGCCGTCAAAGTAACCCGTGATGCGGATTATGACTTAGAGCGAGATGTTGAGTTATCCCTACTAGAGAAAATGTCTCAAGGCATCAAACAGCGTGATACGAATAGGCCTGTGCGACTGGTCTATGACGAAATGATGCCTGATTACATGTTTGACTTCATGTGTGAGAATTTGGGGCTACAACCCGATGCGGAAACCACTGCGAGCGGACGTTATCGAAATTTTAAAGACTTTATTAATTTCCCTAACGTTGGGCCGCGCTATTTAGAGAACGACAAGCTCTCAGCTCTTAACAGTGCTCAATTTGATAATGCTTCAAATGTGTTTGAAGCGATTACCAAAGAGGACATACTGCTCCATTATCCCTACTATAAATTTCGTTATTTGACTGATTTTGTTCGTGCGGCATCCTTCGATCCCGCCGTTAAGCAGATACAGGTAACGGTTTATCGAGTAGCGAACAATAGTCAGATTCTCAAATCACTGATCGAGGCTGTTAAGAACGGTAAAAAAGTGATTGTCATTGTCGAGCTCAGTGCACGATTCGATGAAGAGGCGAATATTGAATGGGCACGAGAACTTACCGAAGCTGGCGTTGTCGTTGAGTTTGGTGTTGCCTCACTCAAGTGCCACGCAAAAATCATCCACGTCATACGTGAAGAGGCGGGTGAAGAGGTTGCTTATGGTTACATTAGTACCGGTAATTTGAACGAGAAAACTGCCCGAATTTATACCGATTTTGGTCTGTTTACTAAACGACCTGAGATTACAGAAGAGCTCGAAAAAGTCTTTGATTTTATTATCAATCCTTACAAAAATTTCAAGTTCAAATATCTTCAGGTTAGTCCAAACTACAGCCGTGACCCAATCAATCAACTGATTGATGATGAGATTGAAGCGGCACGCAATGGCAACCGTGCCGAGATCTTTTTGAAAGTGAATAATCTAGTCGACGAAGGACTCTCTAATAAACTTTATGAAGCGAGCCAGGCGGGAGTCAAAATACGTCTAATTGTTCGCGGAATGTGTAACATTTTAGCCGGTATACCAGGCGTGAGTGACAATATCAAAATCATCAGTATTGTCGATCGCTATCTTGAGCATGCTCGTGTGTCACTGTTTTATGCTGGTGGTAAACGAAAGATGTTTTTAACTTCTGCTGACTGGATGACTCGCAACATCGACCACCGAATTGAAGTCGGTTGCCCAATTTTGGATAAAAATGTTCGTAAGCTCATTAAGGACCAGCTCGACCTACAATGGCGAGATAACACTAAGGCTAGAGCCTTAGACCCGGAGCAGGCCAATCATTATGTAACTCGTGGCAATCGTAAGAAAATACGCTCACAGATGGCGATTTACGACTACTTAAAACAGCTGGAGCGCTCTCGTGAACGACAAGCATAACTCTGAATCTGAATCACGACACTTTGCAGCGATTGATCTAGGTTCTAATAGTTTTCACATGTTGGTCGTGCGTCAACTTCACGATGATGTGCAGCCCCTTTTTAAACACAAAGAGCGTGTTCGCTTGGCTGAGGGTTTAGACGCTAAAAATAACCTCTCTGAAGAGGCTATCGAACGAGGAGTCGCAGTACTCAAGACATTTGCTGAACAACTAACGCCCTTTCCAAACTGTACTGTGCGCGTGGTCGGTACACACACCTTGCGAATTGCTAAGAATCGCAGTGAATTTCTTGCCTCTGCTAGACAAGTCTTTCCATACCCCATCGAGATTATCAGTGGTCAAGAAGAGGCTCGCCTGGTTCATTTGGGTGTTTCAAGTTCAGAGCACTTAGCGGGTAACACCTTGGTCATTGATATTGGTGGCGGGTCCACTGAGGTTGCACTCGGTCGTGAGAATAGCTTGGAGTTAGGTCGCTCTCATACTATGGGTTCGGTGAGTTTTACCGAGGCCTTCTTCAGTAAAGGCGTTGATAAGGCCTCTTATAAAAAAGCGAAGCTCTATGCGCAACAGCAGCTGGAACGCTTTTCTGCCCTCTTTGCATCCATCGGTTGGAATCAAGTCCGGTGTACTTCAGGTTCAGCACAAGCGATAGCGACAGCCAGTGAAAACTTGGGCTATGATCCGAAAGAGATTTCCGCTAAATCGATAAAAGCCTTACGTAAATTAGTCGTCAAAAATGAGTTATCCAGTAAAGTTGTAAAAGGCATTAGTGAGCAACGATTGCAGATTTTCGCTGGTGGTTTGGCGATTCTAGATGCCGTTTTCTCTAGCCTCGAGATTGAGCAAGCCAAGTTTTCCTCTGGTGCGTTACGTGAAGGTTTGCTGGGAGAGTTTACGGCGTCATCGGGTGATCAGCAGAATACTAGAACGCGTGCGATTCGCTCATTGATGGCACGTTACCACGTTGATACCAAGCATGCGGAGCGAGTCAGTGATACCGCAACGAAACTTTGGCGGCAGTTAGCTCCAGAATTACGACTTCCGGTTTTTACTCGTCGTTACCTGCAATATGCGGCACTGACACATGAGGTAGGACTCAACCTAAATTCAAGTGGTTTGCAGAAGCATTCAGCCTATATTTTAGAGCATTCAAACCTAGCCGGTTTTAGTTTCGACCAGCAAAAGCTGGTCGCGCTAATGGTTCGATTGCATCGTAAAAAGATTAAAAAGTCCCTAGTGACCAACCTTGGCATGCTATCCAAAAAACATGCCATCGCGTTGATTCTGATTTTACGTATCTCTGTTATCTGGCACCTAAGTCGAAGCAGCGAGTACCCTGAAGTACCTAAAATTGAATTCGATGGCGAACGACTCACCCTCTCATTAGATGCAGAGGTCAGTGATGAATATCCACTCCTGATTGCGGATCTGGAGCGGGAAGAGTCTTTCTGTAAACAGTACGGCATCGATATGCGAATTGAATTTCTGCTCTAACCAAAACGGCCTGTAATGTAATCCTGCGTTAGCTGGTGTGATGGGTTGGTGAAGATCTGTTCAGTATTACCCACCTCAATCAGATCACCCAGGTGGAAGTAGGCTGTACGATCAGAGACACGCGCTGCCTGTTGCATTGAGTGCGTGACGATAACGATGGTGTACTGACTTTTAAGCTCTTCGATCAACTCTTCAACCTTTGCTGTCGCAATAGGGTCCAGTGCGGAACAAGGCTCATCCATAAGAATGACCTCTGGGCTTACCGCAATAGCGCGTGCGATGCATAGACGCTGCTGTTGACCGCCCGATAGGCCTGTACCCGGTTGATCTAGACGATCTTTAACTTCGTTCCAAAGGCCCGCTTTCTCTAGTGCTGACTCTACGATGTCGTCCAATTCACTTTTGCTTTTCGTTAAGCCATGAATACGAGGACCGTAAGCAATGTTGTCGTAGATCGATTTAGGGAATGGGTTTGGCTTTTGGAAAACCATGCCGACACGCGCACGAAGTGGTACAACGTCCACGGATGGCGCGTAAATATCCTGGCCATCCAATGCGATAGTACCCTCTACTCGACAGATATCGATGGTATCGTTCATACGGTTCAAGGTACGAAGGAAGGTTGATTTACCACAGCCGGATGGGCCGATGAAAGCAATGACTTCCTGCTCACCAATATCGATGGTGACATCATTGATGGCATGTTTGTCGCCGTAGTAAACGTCAACATTACGAGCAGTCATGCGCGGGTTTTCAACAAACACATTACCCGTCGTTTTGATATTACTGTTTTCCATCTTCTTGTCCGTTGAATTGTTTAAGTCTTTAGATTCGTTCATTTTTTCGCTTACCAACGACGCTCTAGCTTCTTACGAAGCAAGATTGCAGCAGCATTCATCGTGATAAGGAAGGCCAGTAGTACGATGATTGCAGCACTGGTTTTCTGAATAAACATTCGCTCTGCAAAGTCAGCCCACATAAAGATTTGAACCGGTAATACTGTCGCAGGGTCGGTAAAGCCACCAGGAATATCAACAATGAAGGCGACCATACCAATCATCAACAGTGGTGCGGTCTCACCTAGAGCTTGCGCCATACCAATGATGGTACCCGTCAGCATACCCGGCATCGCCAATGGGATGACATGGTGGAAAATGGTCTGCATTTTCGACGCGCCAATACCCAGTGCGGCATCACGAATACTCGGCGGTACTGCACGAATCGCCGCGCGCGAGGAGATGATAATCGTCGGCAGAGTCATCAGTGCCAGTACGATACCGCCCACTAGCGGAATAGATCGTGGCATACCAAAGGTGACGATGAAGATCGCCAAGCCCATGATACCGAACACCACTGAAGGCACTGCCGCTAGGTTGTTGATATTGATCTCAATGATCTCAGTCCAGCGGTTTTTCGGAGCAATCTCTTCAAGATAGACGGCTGCTGCAACCCCAAGAGGGAAGGCGATGCTGACACAGATAGCCAGGGTCAGGAGCGATCCAAAAAGCGCTCCTTTGATGCCTGCCATCTCTGCATCACGCGATGCAGAACCGAAGAACAGGTAGTCACTTAACTCGTAGCTGATTAAACCGGCTTCTTGCCACTTATCTACGATCTCAATGGTGAAGTCGTTGATTCGACGATCCTTTTCTGGGGTCTCACGTTTAATGAATCCACGCAGGAACGAGTCGATATCATCATCCACAGCAAACTTAATCGTTTGGGTTGTCCCCATCAGTTCAGGGTTCGCCTTTACGAAATCGATCAGGCGCTGTGAGCCACCCGAAGAGACCATCTTACGAAGGGCCTTCTTGGTTTTTCGGCCTCCCTCTTCACCAATAGAGGCCAGTGAGGCTTCCAAAATAATTTTGTCGGCATCGCCCGAGAAAAGCGAGGCATCTGACATATCACCTTGTGGGTCAAGACGCGCTTTGTCCAATACCACATCCAGCTGAACGTAGTGCTGGAACATACCTGGCAAGCCTTTCGTTAAGATGCCCGAGAACAGAATGACTAGGAATGTTAACGCTAAGCCAACAGCCGATAAGCCCATCAGACGAAAGCGCTTCTCTTTCTTGCGACGTTGTTTAAGTGACGCTTCAACGCGCGCAGTCGCCTCTTGAGGTGAGAGGCCCTTGAATGCCTTGTTAGTCATATTGTTCCCTGTACTTCTTAACAATTTGAAGGGCGAAGAAGTTTAGACCCAAGGTCAAAATAATCAGCATTGTAGATAGCGCAAATGCTGATAGTGTTTTCGCCGACTCAAACTCTTGGTCACCGACCAGAATTGTAACGATCTGAGATGTCACGGTTGTGACAGCATCGAGAGGGTTGAACGAAAGGTTGGCCGCTAGGCCCGCAGCCATTACGACGATCATGGTCTCACCCACTGCACGAGACACTGCGAGAATAACGGCCGCCACAATACCTGGTAGGGCCGCAGGAAGTACCACTTGGCGGGTGGTTTAGCTCTTAGTCGAGCCCAATCCGTAAGCTGCATCACGAAGTGATTGAGGCACCGCATTGATCACGTCATCAGAAAGAGATGAGACGAATGGAATGATCATTACGCCCATGACGAGACCTGCCGCGAGTGCTGATTCAGACGCAACGGTAAGGCCTAAAGATTCACCAAAGCCTTTGATGGCAGGTGCAACGGTCAAGGCTGCGAAGAAGCCGTAAACAACGGTGGGTACACCGGCTAGAATCTCAAGAAGCGGTTTAACAGTAGATCGCACTTTAGGTGACGCGTACTCTGCTAGGTAGACCGCACTGGCTAAACCTACAGGCACTGCAACAATGATCGCGATAGATGAGATCAACAAGGTGCCGGCAAACATCGGAAGCATACCGTATTTCGCTTCACCGCCACCCGAACCAGCGCGCTCTGCGCCTTCGAATTGAGGGTTCCACTCAGTACCAAAGATGAAATCAGTTGGCGGTACCAGTTGGAAGAATCGAATGGTTTCAAACAGTACAGACAGTACGATACCAATGGTTGTTAGTATCGCGATAGTCGATGCTGCAATCAGACCGTATGAGATCAGCTTTTCTACACCGTTACGTGCACGAAAATCGGAATCGATCTGACGGTAAGCGATTAGACCACACACAGTTGCTAGGCCTAATACCACGGCTGATTTCAGCATCGTAGAGGTTGCAGCCCAGCCAATCCAAGCATCTCCTGCTTGCAGAACCCATGCTTCAGGTTCACCAAAACGGATGCCTGCGACTATGTTTTCTACCTTGGCGAGCGCCACAATGGCTTGTGAGCCACCGGCAGCAAGGATTTCAGGAGGATAGAAATCACGCACCCAGCTCTGGAACAGCTGAATATCGATGATAGACCAGAGAATCAATACAACAACCGCTGGGAAGAAGGCTAAAGAGCCAGCCCAAAGGCCATAGTAGTTCGGAAGTGAGTGGAATACCTGCCCATTTGATCGAGCGATAAGAACCGTCCTTTTAGCTATGAAGTAAAAGGCGAGACTGATGACTGTTAAAATAATTAGCAACGAAGTCAGTGTCATTTCAGTATCTCAAATGCTGCAAAATCCGGCCTGTAATACAGGCCGGATTAATTTCAATCTAGGATTGGGTTACTTAAGAGCATCAGCAGTAAGAACTGGCAGTGCTGTCATGCGAGCAGCCATCTCTTCACGTTCTGCAGTTGGCATTGGGATCATGCCTGCGTCCGCTAGGATGCCATCTTCGTCCCAGTGTTTAGTCCACTCAGTCATGTACTCAGCAATGCCTGGTACAACACCAACGTGCTGGTGTTTAACGTACATGAACAGTGCGCGTGATGCTTTGTAAGAACCGTCAGCAATCGCTTCGAATGTTGGTGCTACGCCATCCAGTTTCGCACCCTGTAGAGTGTCAGAGTTCTGATCAAGGTAAGAGAAACCGAAAATACCGAAAGTTTCTGAGTCTTCTTGCAGCTTTTGAACGATCAGGTTGTCCTGCTCGCCAGCTTCGATGTACGCACCGTCAGTACGCATCGCACGACAAGACTTTGCTTTTTTGCCTGCTGCTTTTAGTGCTGCTTTCATCTCGTCGTCTTTTTTACAGAACGCTTTTTCGTTGATGATTTCAGCGAATGATGCACGAGTACCAGAAGTCGTTGGTGGACCGTAGACACGGATTGCAACATTTGGAAGCGCTGGGTTAACGTCTTTCCAAGTTTTGAATGGGTTATCAACTAGCTCACCGTTAACGGCCACTTTAGCTGTTAAGGCTTTACCAAGGTCTGAGCGAGAGATCTCTAGTTGAGCAGCGTCTTTAGAGTTAGCAAATACGATACCGTCGTAGCCGACTTTGATCTCAGTGATCTTCACGCCGTTTGCATCACAGTACTCTAGTTCGCCACTCTTCATGCGTGAAGAAGCGTTACCGATATCGATGAACTCAGTACCGATGCCGTCACAAACGCCTTTTTTACCAACAGAAGAACCGCCTGATTCAACAACAGGTGTGTTGAACGCTGGGTTACGACCTAGACGCTCAGCAACGATTGTTGCGAATGGAAGAACGGTAGATGAACCAGCGATGCTCACGTTATCTCGGGCCATTGCTGGAGTGCTCATTAGAGCGGTTAAAGTAGCAGCTGTTGTTGCGAGTCGTAGGAACATTTCAAACTCCTTAGTTTCTAAATCAGTCGGTAGGCTGTCGCTTACCTCTTTGATAACTATTAGGCGCTTGCTTTGTTACAACTCTGTGAAGCGTTTATGACAATTTAATGATAAATATAAGACGCAAAAAAGCCCCACGAAGGGGCTTTTTGATGGATAGTTTGGCGTTTATTAGACCATGATTCCACGGATTACGTAGAACAGAATCGCCGCCAATGTACCTGATGCTGGAACTGTAATAACCCATGCAGCGGCAATTTTGTAAACAGCTGAACGCTTAACCAGCTCCTGTTTGTACGCTTTCTTAAGCTGCTTGCGCTCTTTTTTGCTTAGTTCTGCAGAGGCTGTTTTCTTCTTAAGTTGCTTAAGCATTTTAGCTTTGTCATCGATTGATGCACTTTCAAACTTAGCAAGAAACTCTTCCACTTCCTCTTGATCAGCACCTTGGTGGTGCGATTTGATCTCGTTGATCATGCGAGCGTGGCTTGATTTCAAGTACTCACGAAGGAAGCCCACACCGAATACACCGCCCACAGCAATGTGAGTTGAAGAGACTGGAAGACCTAGCTGAGAAGCGATGATAACCGTGATCGCTGCCGCCATAGCGATAGAGAATGCACGTGTCTGATCCAACTCAGTAATCTCAGAACCAACGGTTTTGATCAGTTTTGGACCAAATAGTGCTAGACCCAACGCGATACCTAGAGCACCGATCATCATGACCCAAAGTGGGATCGCTGCTTTCGTTGAAATGCCGTGGTTAACGATCGCATCGTTGATCGCCGCTAGTGGACCAATGGCGTTTGCAACGTCGTTTGCACCGTGTGCGAAACTTAGTAGTGCTGCAGCGAAGATTAGAGGAATGGTGAACAGTTGGTTAACACCCGCTTTATCGTTATCCAGGCGGTCAGCTGCTTTAGCTACCAGACCTTTAACAATGAAGTAAATAACTACCGCAATGGCTAGACCGATCAGTAGAGCTGTCACAAAATCGAGTTTGATCAGCTTCTTAACGCCTTTAAGTGCTAGGTAGGTCGAGAATGCCCAAGCCATCAACATGATCAGCAGAGGTACCATCTTCTTAGCTGCAACACGCATGTCCGACTTATAAGTAATGGTGCGTTTGATTAGGTATAGGAAACCAGCTGCAATCAGGCCGCCAAGTACAGGTGAGATCACCCAGCTTGCTGCGATCGCGCCCATCTTGTCCCAGTTAGCAATACCAAAACCGCCTGCAGCGATACCAGCACCCAATACACCACCAACAATAGAGTGAGTAGTAGAGACAGGAGCACCAACAGCTGTTGCTAGGTTAAGCCATAACGCACCCGCTAGAAGTGCGGCTAACATCAACCAAATAAAGGTATCAGCATCACCAATCACTTCTGGGTTGATGATCCCTTTTTTGATTGTGCTGACAACGTCACCGCCGGCGATTAAAGCACCCGATGCTTCAAAGATAGCCGCGATAATGATAGCGCCTGTTAGGGTAAGCGCCTTTGAACCTACTGCTGGGCCCACGTTATTGGCTACGTCGTTAGCACCAATGTTCATTGCCATGTAACCACCGATCATTGCGGCAATGACAAGGATGTAACTTCCTGGGATATCCCCAACTTGTGCTGAGATAAAGAGAACAATACCTACTAGGAAGAGCAGGGCGTAACCGATGCGCATAACATCGCCACGGTTAGATGCTGTCGCTTTATCAAGCTTATTCATGTCTTTAATTTCCAAGAGAAGCTCCTCTTGCTTGGTTCATTGATTTACCACTACTTAAAGTAGTCGCTAATTTAAGTTGACGCCATTTAAATACACTTTTGTTACAAGAATGTTACACAGGTGTAATTTTTCTTTAAACAAACTGAAATGTTTTATTCACAGCGTTGTTAGATTAGCAAAACCAACGACTAGCCATTTGGTGCCTTCATAGTCGAAGTTCACTTGTACTCGGGCCTTCGGGCCGGACCCCTCAAAGTTTATGACCATGCCGTCACCAAATTTAGGGTGATTGACTCTCTGGCCTAAACTGAGCTGAGTATCGGGTACTTCGCTGGCAAAAGCGGATTGTGGTGTGAAGCTGACCTCCATCTCCGAGCCACTCGAGAGGGGTCGGCGAACGCTGGCATTTAGGCGCACCTCTTCAATCAACTCCAATGGAATCTCTTGAATGAAGCGTGAAGGGCGGTTGTAGTTGTCTTGGCCATGAAGGCGGCGGGACTCAGCATAGGTCATGTAGAGTTTCTGCATGGCACGCGTAATGCCTACATAACAGAGGCGGCGCTCCTCTTCTAAACGTCCGGGCTCTTCTGCCGACATGCTGTGTGGGAACAAGCCTTCTTCCATACCGCATAGGAAGACCAGCGGGAACTCCAAGCCTTTCGCTGAGTGCAGTGTCATCAGTTGAACGCTGTCGGTATTGGGATCCGCCTGTGATTCACCGGCATCCAGTGCAGCTTGATCAAGAAAGGCTGCCAGCACGGAAGGGAACTCAGGGTTCTCCTCCTGGGACCACTGCTGCTCAAACTGGCGCGCTGCGGTCACTAGCTCTTCTAAGTTTTCGATGCGTGATTGAGCTTTTTCACCTTTCTCTTTTTCATGGTGAGCAATCAGTCCAGAGAAGCGAATGGTATGTTCTGTCCGCTCCTGCAGGGATGCCTCTTCTGTATCAACCGTCAACTGATTGACCAGATCTAAGAAGGCCTGCAGTGCATTGCCGGCACGTGCAGGTAGTTTCTTATGCTCGATAATCTCGTTCGAGGCTCGCCACATTGATATGCCTTGGCTTCGCGCGTAATCGCGTACCTCTTCAATGGTGCGGGTGCCGATGCCTCGGGTTGGCACGTTAATGACGCGCTCCATCGCCGTATCGTCATCGCGGTTGGCTATTAGGCGCAGGTAGGCGAGGGCATTTTTAATCTCTAAACGCTCATAGAATCGTTGGCCGCCATAGATGCGATAGGGAATTGCGGCACGGATCAGCATCTCCTCAAGCACACGGGATTGTGCGTTGGAACGGTAGAGAATGGCGCTCTCGTCACGACGATTACCATCCGATACCCACTGTGCGATGCGATCGACAATGAATCGCGCTTCATCCTGTTCATTAAAGGCTGCGTAGAGGCTGATAGGATCGCCTTGATTGCCCTCGGTCCACAGCTCCTTACCCAGTCGTCCAAAGTTGTTGCGAATGACGGCATTGGCCGCAGACAGAATGTTGTCTGTCGAGCGGTAGTTCTGCTCTAACTTGATGGTCTTAAGCCCACCAAAGTGTGCCTCAAGGTTTTGAATGTTCTCAATACGTGCGCCACGCCAGCCGTAAATCGACTGATCGTCATCGCCCACGGCCATCAGTTTGTGTTCACCCTGACAGAGCAGGCGCAACCAAGCGTACTGAATGGCGTTGGTGTCTTGGAACTCGTCTACTAAGACGTAACGGAAGCGCTCTTTGTAGTGCTGCAGCAGTTGTGGGTTCTTATCACGCAGCAGTTCAAGGCAGCGCAGCAGGAGTTCACCAAAATCGATCATGCCGCCGCGATCACAGGCTTGTTCATACGCCTCATAGACACGTATTAAGGTGTCTTGTACCAGGTCACCGGTGCGCTCTAGATGTTTACTGCGTAGCCCTTCATCTTTCTGTGCATTGATGTACCACTGAATCTGTTTCGGCGGCCAGCGTGAATCGTCTAATCCCATCTCCTTAGAGATGCGTTTAACCAAACGTAACTGGTCATCGGAGTCCATGATCTGGAAGTTCTCACGCAGCCCGGCCTCTTGCCAGTGCGAGCGAAGCAGTCGGTGCGCCAAGCCGTGGAAAGTACCGACCCACATGCCATGCACATTGACGTTGAGCAGGCTCTCGATACGTCCACGCATCTCTTTAGCCGCTTTATTAGTAAAGGTAACCGCCAATATCGAATAGGGTGAAATCTGCTCGGCTTCTATCAACCAAGCGATTCGGTGAACCAAGACACGCGTCTTGCCTGATCCTGCACCGGCCAGCACCAGAAGGTTGCTAATATCCGCGGTAACCGCTTCACGCTGCGCATCGTTGAGGGAGTCGATAATGTGAGTTACATCCATAGTGCCGCACTGCTCAAAAAGAGAAATTACTGAATGGGCGTACAGTATACGCATAATTATTATGGGAGTCTTGGCATTCCTACGCAGCAAACTTACACTGGGATGACATATCCACCTTCATTGAGTAGTGAATGCCCTTATCTGCTGACCATACGACTGCCCGTTTGGCTGAGTATCAAGCCAACCCTGTTACCGGGCCGAGGCTGCTCTTTTTCAGCGGTGGCACTGCGTTGAATGGCTTTTCGCAGATACTCAAACGATACACTCATAATTCTATTCATTTAGTGACCCCCTTTGACTCTGGCGGCAGCTCCGCTGTGTTGCGAAAAGCATTTGATATGCCTGCTGTTGGCGATTTGCGCTCCCGCATGATGGCGTTAGCTGACGCTTCACTCGACGGTCACCCTGAAGTGACCGAGCTGTTTGCGTACCGCCTGCCGACCGATGAATCACAGTCGTTATTACGTGCAAGGGTCGAGGCGATGCAACAACGCAACGACAGGCGCGTTCAGTCCATTCCCGAGCCAGTTCAGAGCATTATTTGTGATTTTTTAAACTACTTTCTTGAGTCAGCCCCCAAGGATTTTGACTTCAGGCGAGCCAGTATTGGTAATCTGATATTGGCGGGGGGCTACCTGAGCCATAATCGATCATTAGATCCTATTGCTCTGCTGTTTAGTCGTCTGGTTCATGTTAGAGGCCAAGTACGCACTGTTACGGACGAGTGCGGTGAACTGAAAGTGACGACAGAGAGTGGGCGAGAGATCATCGGGCAGCATCGGATGACAGGAAAAGAGTCCCAGCCATTAAATGAGCGTATCGCCTTACTTGATCTGCATTTGCCGCAGGGCACGGAATCGCATTTGGCTGATCAAGAGAGAGGTTGGATCAATTCAGCAGATCTGGTCGTCTTCCCGCCCGGTAGTTTCTATAGCAGTATTCTGGCTAACCTACTCCCCAAAGGGGTGGGTAAAGCGATCATGGATAACCCTGCCAGCAAAGTGTATGTCCCAAATTTAGGTATGGATCCTGAGCAGTTTGGTATGACCTTGCAGGAGCAGGTTGAGCAGTTGGAACGATTTGTTGCTCGAGATGCAGGCGGTGGTTTTCAAGGTGGATCGGAGCGCTGTATCGATATTCTGCTGACCGATTCCACACTGTTGAGTGGCATTGATGCAGAGTTTCTAAACTGGCTTGGTAAGCGTGGCATTCAGCTTTTGGATGTTGATCTGGCTAATCCTGAACGCACAGATCGCTACGACGAGATTAAGTTGGCGGAAGCTTTATTATCACTGGCATAGATAGATGGGTCAGACCATATATGACCTTCGGTCTGACACCACTCTCTTAAATGTAGAAATTCGTTCCTACAGCTGACTCGGCGATTTAATTCGGTGCATCAGCACCTGTTTAAACTCATCAGGGTCTTTCAGTGTCTTATCGCTGCCGTTGCCTTGCTGGGCATCAACCCAAGGCTCAAGGCGTGATAGCCAAAAACGCATCGCGGCGGTACGAGTCAGCTGCGGCCAAACCTCATGCTCTTCTGCACTAAAGGGGCGAATCGCTGAATAGGCTTTTAACAGCGCTTGCTCTCTCACCGGATCAATCTGCAGATTCTCATCCAGACACCAATCATTGGCGACAATCGCAAGGTCATAGAGCCAGTAGGCGGTTGCCGCATTGTAGATATCCAGAATTGCCGTCAGCTTATCCTCATGGAACAGCGCGTTGTCATGGAAAAGATCGCCATGGGTAATGCCCATCGGCAGGTTGGTGTAGGTGTCGCGTAGCTCATCAAACCGAGCGACCTCTTCGGATAGCAGATCACGAGACTCTGAATCGATAAAAGGCGCGAGTCGTTCACTCTCTCTGCGCCACCAAAATACCCCACGGTGTGCCTGACGCTTTAGATAAAAATCCTTAGAGGCTTGGTGGTAGTGTGCAAGGGCTGTGCCGATTTGAGCACAATGATTGGCCGTCATAAGCTCGCGTTTTAGGTGTGCACCGGGGTATCGCGGTTGAATAATGGCCGGTTTTTTTGAGATCTGTTTCAGACCAATGCCATTGCGATCTTCGATGGCATAAGAGACGGGAACATTACGTTTCGCTAGCCAGCTGCCCAGTTCAACAAAGAAAGGTGCCTCATCTCTGTCAAGCTCTTCAAAGAGAGTGAGTACATACTCCGCCTGCTGGCCGCTCTTTTCTGTTGTTAAGAAAAAGTTGGTGTTTTCAATACCACCGTCAATGCCTTTAAGTGCCACGGCCTGGCCAATATCAAAATCAGCGAGCAGTTTGTCGAGGTCGGTGTCAGACACCTGAGTGTATACAGCCATGGTTGGTTCTCAATGATCAGGGGCTATCTGCTGCTAAAGCTTGGGTGCAGCAGCGCTTTTGTCTATGATTGTGTGCCTTGCTTAAAAATACAATAGATATCTTATTATGACCGACACAAAAGCCCCCGTAGTTCTCGTTGATGGCTCCTCTTATCTGTTCCGCGCCTTCTTTGCGTCACAACAGGCTGATTTAAGAACATCCGACGGACGTCCAAGCGGTGCGGTGCGACTGGTCACCTCAATGATGCGCAGTCTGCTAAAGAGTTATCCAAACTCTCCTGTGGCGGTCATCTTCGATGCTAAGGGTAAAACCTTCCGTGATGAGATCTATCCTGAATACAAAGCACAGCGTCCTCCGATGCCCGATGATCTGCGTGAGCAAATTGAGCCGGTTCACAACATTATTAAGGCAATGGGATTGCCACTGTTGGTGGAAGAGGGCGTCGAAGCGGATGATGTGATCGGTACACTGGCGCGCCAGGCCGAAGCGCACAATTTAGAGGTTGTGATCTCAACGGGCGATAAAGATATGGCGCAGTTGGTCGATGATAAGGTCACCCTAATCAACACCATGACTGACACTAAGATGGATCGCGACGGGGTGGTCGAAAAGTTTGGTATTCCCCCAGAATTGATCATCGATTATCTGGCTCTGATGGGCGATAAGGTCGATAACATTCCAGGTGTGCCTGGCGTGGGCGAGAAGACAGCACTGGCGCTTCTGCAAGGTATTGGCGGTATCAGTGACCTCTACCAAAATCTCGATAAGATTGCCGATCTAACCTTCCGTGGCTCTAAAACCATGGCCAAGAAACTTGAAGAGCATCGTGAAGCGGCTGAGCTCTCTTATCTGTTAGCGACTATTAAAACGGATGTTGAACTGTCGATCTCTCTATCGGATGTGCACCTTCCGCAACCTGATAACGCTTCGTTGATTGAGCTGTTTAAGGATTACGAGTTCCGCTCATGGGTGGCGCTATTAGAGGGCCCCGATGGGCAAGCTGTTGAAGACTCTGCGCCTTCAAACGAGCCCGTTGCTCCTAAGCCCAGTGTTGAACGCCACTACGAAACCATTTTGGATCAGGCGACGGCCTCTGCGTGGTTTGCCAAACTGCGCGCTGCGGGCACCTTTGCCTTTGATACCGAGACGACCAGCCTAAACTACATGCAAGCTCAGTTAGTGGGTGTCTCATTCTGTTGTGAAGAGGGCAAAGCGGCCTACTTGCCACTGGGCCATGATTACGTCGGCGTGCCGGAGCAAGTTAATTTTGATTGGGCGTTAGCTGAGCTTAAAACGCTGCTCGAGGATGCCTCCCTCAATAAAGTGGGTCAGCACATTAAGTACGACATGAATGTGCTGGCGCGATATGGCATTAATGTTCAAGGCGTATCAGCCGATACCATGCTGGAATCCTATGTACTGAACAGCACCGCGACACGCCATGATATGGACAGTTTGGCTAAGTTCTATCTAGATGAGAGTACCATCAGCTTTGAATCCTTGGCGGGTAAAGGCAAGAAGCAACTGACCTTTAATCAGATCGAGATAGAGCAGGCCGCCCCTTATGCCGCTGAAGATGCCGATATTACGTGGCGTCTGCATGAGACCTTGCAGCAAGCTCTAAATGAAGTGCCTTCGGTGAAACCGATTCTAGACGAGATCGAGATTCCACTGATTCCGGTTCTGTCACGCATTGAACGCAACGGTGCGCTGATTAAATCGGTACTGCTGGCGCAACAGAGTGCTGAGATCGAGCAGCGCCTTAAGGTGTTAGAGAACGACGCGTTTGAAGCGGCGGGTGAGCCGTTTAATCTATCCTCACCTAAACAACTGCAGACCATTCTGTTTGAAAAGCAGGGGCTGCCGGTGATTAAGAAGACTCCGAAAGGCGCCCCGTCGACGGCAGAAGAGGTGCTGCAAGAGTTGGCGCTGGAGTACCCACTGCCCAAGCTGATTATTGAGCACCGCGGTCTAACCAAATTGAAATCGACCTACACGGACAAGCTGCCGACGATGGTTGATCCCAATACGGGTCGTCTGCATACCTCATACCATCAAGCGGTGACGGCTACAGGACGTCTCTCTTCGACTGACCCGAACCTGCAGAATATTCCGGTTAGAACGGCCGAAGGTCGACGTATCCGACACGCCTTTGTCGCTCCAGAGGGCTACCGCATGGTGGCGGCCGACTATTCACAGATCGAACTGCGCATTATGGCGCACCTCTCTGGCGATGCGGGATTGGTCAATGCCTTTGCCAATGGCGATGACATTCACAAAGCGACGGCTGCCGAGGTCTTTAAGGTCTCACCGGATGAGGTCAGCACCGATCAGCGCCGCAGTGCCAAAGCGATCAACTTCGGCTTGATCTACGGTATGTCTGCGTTTGGTTTGGCCAAGCAGTTGGGTACGTCGCGTAAAGAGGCGCAGACCTACATTGAGCACTATTTCGAAACCTACCCAGGTGTCCAAAACTACATGGAGAGCACCCGCGACATGGCGCGCGAGCAGGGGTACGTTGAGACCATCTTTGGTCGCCGTCTCTACTTGCCAGAGATCAACGCCCGTAACCCAATGTTGCGCCAAGGGGCTGAACGGACTGCGATCAACGCTCCGATGCAGGGTACCGCCGCCGATATCATTAAGCGCGCTATGTTGGCGGTAGATGCTTGGCTAACAGAAAGCGGCTTTGATGCCAGAATGATCATGCAGGTGCACGATGAATTGGTCTTTGAAGTGGCTGAAGATCAGGTTGATGCATTTAATGCTGAGATTAAACGTCTAATGGAGTCGGCCGCTGAATTGAGTGTGCCGCTGTTGGTCGAAGTGGGTGTCGGGGATAACTGGGAGCAAGCGCACTAAGCTTGCCCCCATTCACACAATTAGCTCTATTCTGCGTCGAACGGCTCTGGCAATAGCCAGCTGTCTAAACGGTTACGTAGCTGATCAACGCCCGTTTTCTTCAGTGCTGAAAAGACCTGTACGCTGACTTTGTCGGCCAGACGCTCTTTGGTCTCTTTCTTAATTTTCAACAACGTAGCCTGAGCTGGGCCGCGTTTTAGCTTGTCGGCTTTGGTGAGCAGAATGTGCAGTGGCACGCCCGTAGATTCACACCAGTCGATCATCATCTCATCGAACTCTTTCATCGGATGGCGGATATCCATCACCAGTACCACCCCGCGCAGACATTGACGGCGCTGTAGGTAGTCATCGAGATGCTTTTGCCAGTGCTCTTTCATTGCGATCGGCACTTTCGCATAGCCATAACCAGGAAGGTCGACAATGCGCACACCTTCGACATTCAGATCGAAAAAGTTGATCAGCTGGGTGCGACCTGGTGTTTTTGAGGTGCGCGCTAAACTGTTTTGATTGGTTAGCGAGTTAATGGCACTCGACTTGCCGGCATTGGAGCGCCCAGCGAAAGCAACTTCTGCACCGACATCCTCTGGACACTGACTGAGTTTTGCTGCGCTTATAAGAAAACGTGCTGTGTTGTAATGAATTTGTTCTAACTCTTCAGTCATATCTGGCCTTTAGTACTATATAAGTACGGGGTTTATCGGTTTTCGTTATAGATGATTAGGTTTATAATGCACCGCAATTTTAGCGCTGTCGTCAACTCGTAACCACCAAAAGTGAAAAAAACGAGCGCGTTGAACGGATTCGACGAAGCCAGCACCACTGGTTTCAAACTTTTCAAAGATGAAATGTGGGTAGAGAGCCATGAAAAAAGTATTACTCGGAATGTTGATCAGCGTTGGTCTGGTTAGCGGATCGAATGCGGCAGATGTCGCTCAATTAACGGCTGTATGTGCTGGCTGTCACGGTGCTGATGGTAACAGTATGGTGGGTAACTTTCCTAAGATTGCCGGCCAAGGCCAGCCATACCTGCTAAAGCAGCTTAAAGAGATCAAGTCAGGTGCACGTGCTATTCCTGAAATGACCGGTCTTCTTGATGCGATGAGCGATGATGAGCTTGCTGCGATTGCCGCTCACTACGCGGGTAAAACGATGGTTGGTGGTCAGGCAGATCCAGCACTGGTTGAGCTTGGTCAGAAGATCTACCGCGCAGGTAACCCAGAGAGTGGCGTTGCAGCGTGTACTGCCTGTCACGGTCCTGCAGGTAAAGGCATTACGTCTGCAGGCTACCCAGCTCTAGCGGGTCAGCACGCTCAATACACTGAGAGCACGCTTAAGAAGTTCTACTCAGGTGAGCGTAACAACGATCCAAACGCGATGATGCGTACGATCGCTGCGAACATGAAAGAGAACGAAATGAAAGCGGTAGCCGCTTACATCCAGGGTCTATACGAGTAATCGTAGACTTCTATAAAGAGGCAGCTTCGGCTGCCTTTTTTGATTTCAGCTTCAATTCAGCCATGACCATTACTTTAGTTATTAAAGATAAATTCCAAGGAACTAAATCATGTTAAGACGTTCATTCAATCTGTTTGCTGTTGCCGTTTTGTCGCTTGGCGCCACACTTGCTCATGCGACAGAGTGGAAAGCGGGTGAGCACTACACCGTTCTTAAGCAGCCTGTACCGACAGCGGATGCGAGCAAAATCGAGGTGGTTGAGGCCTTTGGTTACTCTTGTCCGCACTGTAATGCCTTTGAGCCGATGCTTCACGCTTGGAGCCAGAAGCTTGCAGACGATGTGACGTTTGAAAATATGCCGGTTGTGTTTGGCCGCAGTTGGGAGCCGCTCGCTCGTGCATATTACGTAGGTAAGCTATTGGGCGTTAAAGATAAGGTTCACCAAGCGATGTTTGATGCGATTCATGTTGAACGTCGTCGTTTCCGCAGCCCAGAAGATATCGCTGAAGTATTTGAAGAGCATGGCGTGTCGAAACAGGACTTCCTTAAGACCTACAATTCCTTTGCGGTTGGCATGCAGTTGAAGCAGAGTGATGCGCGTGTCCGTGGATACCAGATTCAGGGTGTACCCAGCATCATCGTTAACGGTAAATACTTAGTCACCTCTACTCTAACGGGCTCACACGCCAACATGTTGAAAGTGGCAGAACACCTAATCGAGAAAGAGCGCAACGCTCAATAAAGGCACAATAACCTTCTAACAACTGCTCCTTTTGGAGCAGTTGTTTTTTTATACTCCTCTAAGGTGGCATAATAGCGGCTTCATTATCGATCAGTGCTGGCGGCCGTTTCGTGCAAAGCATTCTTAGAATCATCAAAATTTATTGGGTTATCGCCCGTTTTCGTCTTGATACCTTCATCAACACGACCCGCTTGCCTTGGTACCTTCGCCTTGTGGTTACGCTTTTGCCTTGGCGTCTCTTCTTCCGTGCCAACGGCAGCTCTGAGGCGCGTTTACGCGGCGCATTGATCGCTTTAGGTCCTGTATTTATTAAGTTTGGACAGACCCTATCAACCCGACGTGACTTGCTGCCGCCAGATCTCGCCAATGAGTTGGCACTTCTGCAGGATCGAGTGCCTCCGTTCGAAGGCGCACAAGCGCGTAAGTTGATAGAGAAACAACTGGGTGCCAGTGTCGATGAGCTTTTTGCAGAGTTCGATGCCGAACCCCTAGCCTCGGCATCCGTTGCCCAAGTTCATCCAGCCCGACTGAAAGATGGCCGTGCTGTCGTTGTTAAGGTGATTCGCCCTGGTATTGAGCGTGTGATCCGCCAAGATGTTGCGCTGCTCTATGTCATGGCTCGTATGGTGCAGAATCTTTGGTCCGAGGGTAAGCGCCTGCGCCCCGTTGAGGTGGTTGAAGAGTACGAGCAGACCATCTTTGATGAGCTCGATCTGCGTAAAGAGGCGGCCAATGCGACTCAGCTAAGACGTAACTTTGCCGACTCAGATATTCTTTACGTGCCCGAAGTTTATTGGGACTTCACGCGTCAAAGCGTCATGGTGATGGAGCGTATATCCGGTATTCCTGTAGCGGATGTCGACGCTTTGCAAGCTCAGGGTACCAATATGGAGAAGCTGGCTGAACGTGGCGTAGAGATCTTCTTTACCCAAGTCTTCCGTGACAGTTTTTTCCATGCTGATATGCACCCAGGCAATATCTTTGTGTCGCGTGAAAATCCTGACGACCCACAATACATTGCCGTTGATTTTGGTATTGTGGGATCGCTTTCACCTGAAGATCAGAGCTACCTGGCCCGTAATATTTTGGCCTTCTTCCAGCGCGACTACCGTTTGGTGGCACAGCTACACATCGACTCCGGTTGGGTACCTGCTGATACCAATGTTCACGCTTTCGAGACCGCTATTCGCAGTGTTTGTGAGCCGATTTTTGAAAAGCCATTGAAGGACATATCCTTTGGAATGGTGCTGTTAGGACTGTTTCAGACGGCGCGTCGCTTTAATATGGTCGTGCAACCTCAGCTGATTCTTCTACAAAAAACCTTGCTCAATATTGAAGGGCTGGGTCGGCAGCTCTATCCAGAATTGGATCTTTGGAAAACGGGTAAACCCTATCTAGAGAACTGGATGAAAGAGCGTATGGGTGTCAAAGCGATGATCAAGAATATCAAGCAGCAGGCACCGGATTGGATTGAGAAGTTACCGCAAATTCCACAACTGGTATTTGATAACTTGCAACAAAACCGTCAAGCGGGTGAGTTAGAGTACCAACGCATGCTGGCTTTGCAGCAAGCGCAAGAGCAGCGATCACGTAATACACGCCGTACCCTACTGTTGGCAGCCACTTTAGCAGCTGCGACAGCATTGGCAGAGCCGGCCGTATTGGCTTGGGTAGAATCCCTACCCGGTTATGCTTGGCTGCCAGCCGGTTTGGCTTGGCTGCTTGTGTGGCGGGCATAGGAAAGAGAGATGTCTTGGTTAGATGAAATTAAGTGGGATGATCGTGGTTTAGTACCGGCGATCGCTCAAGATTACAAAACCGGTGAAAACCTAATGGTCGCTTGGATGAACCGCGAGTCATTAGAGTTGAGTGTGGCCGAAGGGCGTGCCATTTATTGGTCGCGTTCGCGTCAAAAGCTTTGGCGTAAAGGTGAAGAGTCGGGTAATGTTCAGCAGCTGCACGCGATCCGTTTGGACTGTGATGCAGATGTCATTCAGTTGAGCGTTGAACAAATTGGCGAAGTGGCTTGTCATACAGGTCGTCGTAGCTGTTTTTACCGTAAGCTCAATAGTGAGACCGGCGAATGGCAAGTTGAAACGGACGTGCTGAAGGATCCAGCGCTGCTGTATGCGAAAGAGGATACCAAAGGTGAATAACGTTATTGGCGAACTGTCCGCTATTCTTGAAGAACGTAAAGGGGCGTCAGCTGACTCGAGTTATGTAGCCAGTCTTTACTCTAAAGGGTTAAATAAAATCTTAGAGAAAGTGGGTGAAGAGGCGACTGAAACCATCCTTGCGGCTAAAGATGCAGAAAAGAGTGGTGACAATTCGGAGCTAATCTACGAAACTGCTGATCTTTGGTTCCATACCATGGTGGCGTTAAAGCACTTAGATGTGTCACCGGAACAGGTTTTAGAGGAACTGGCACGACGTTTTGGTCTGTCAGGCCTTGAAGAAAAAGCAAATCGCACCAAATAATAGGTGTATAACAAACTAAAACAGAACAACAACGCGTTAGGAGAACTGTAATGGGTTTTGGTGGTATCAGCATTTGGCAATTGGTTATCGTACTCGGCATTATCATTCTGCTGTTCGGTACTAAGAAACTTCGTAACCTGGGTGGTGACGTAGGTTCAGCTGTAAAAGGCTTCAAAAAAGCAATGTCTGATGAAGGCGCAAAAGAAGAGCCTAAATCAATCGCTCAAGAGAGTGATGCAGAGTTCAAAGCTGCAGACGCTGAAAAAACTGAAGATAAAACCGAATCTAAGTCTTAATTTAAGATGTTTGATATCGGTTTTGCCGAGCTGCTCATCGTTGGTGTAGTAGGTCTGGTCGTACTTGGTCCAGAGAAACTGCCGACAGCAGCTCGCACGGTTGGCCTATGGGTAGGTCGTATTCGCCGCTCTATCGGTTCGATTCAACGCGAGATCAATGAAGAGTTGCGCGTTGACGAGCTAAAACGCACCACGGCGATGAGCAAAGATCAGCTAGAGAAAGAGCTTGGTGATGTTACCGAATCTTTCCAGCGTCCTTTTGGTGAGGATTCGCCTGCAGAAAAAGCAGCACCTGACGCCCCCAAAACCGACTTTGACCCAACTTCATTTACCAGTGACCCTTCCGTTCACGAAGCTTACAAGCCAACCGCCGTAGCCGAAGAGAACGCTCAAGAAGAGAGCGCTGCCCAAGTCGCTGAATCAGATGTTGCCGAGCCGGTAACTGCTGAACCAGCTGAGCAGCTAGCGGACAATACAGAGCAGAATGAGCCAAACAAACACAGCTGATAAAGAGCAGCCATTAATTGCCCACCTAATCGAGTTACGCCAGCGCGTCATGCGCATCGTGTTGTTCGTGTTGGTGATTTTTGCGGGGCTTTTCTACTTCGCGAATGATCTTTATGCCTACCTATCGGCACCGCTGACTGCGCTGCTGCCTGAAGGGACCAGCATGATCGCGACGGACGTTACGTCGCCGTTCTTTGCGCCCTTTAAATTGGCATTGGTGTTAGCGGTATTCATCGGTATCCCTTACATTCTGCATCAGATCTGGAGCTTCATCGCACCGGGTCTATACGAAAATGAGAAGCACCTTGCCGTGCCTCTTCTGATCTCATCGATCTTCCTCTTCTACGCCGGTATTGCCTTTGCCTACTTTGTGGTCTTCCCACTGGTATTTGGCTTCTTTACCAGCGTAGGTCCAGAGAACGTTGCGGTGATGACGGACATCAGCAGCTATTTGAACTTCGTTCTAAAACTGTTCTTCGCTTTCGGTGTGGTCTTCGAGATCCCTATCGCAACGCTGTTACTGATCTGGTCAGGCGCGACAACTGCACAGTCACTGGGTGAAAAACGTGCCTATGTGATCGTTGGCTGTTTTGTTGTCGGCATGCTGCTGACACCGCCAGATATCATCTCTCAATCACTACTCGCGCTGCCAATGTGGCTGCTGTTCGAAGTAGGTCTGATCATGGGCCGTATCTTTGTTCGCAACACGGATGAAGAGGAGTTTGAAGATGAGTTCGCCGCGGCCGAAGCCGAAGACGATGCAAACCGTTCAGACTCAGAAGAGACTGATAGCAGCGCTAAAAGCTAAGTTTTAACGCTGCTCAATGCCTCAGATCGACAACCCCCCTCGTAAACCCTTTGTTACGCGTGGTGCTAATGTAAAGCGCTGTGAACATTGCCGTCTGCCAATCACCGCCTGTATCTGTGAGTACCGATCTGAGGTTGAATCACAGGTTGAGTTTGTGGTGCTGATGCATCGCTACGAAACCTATAAACCCACCAATACCGGTAGGCTAATCGCCGACAGTATCGCTAAAACCCGCGTCATAGAGTGGCAAGGTCGCAAAGAGCCAGGTGACGAGTTAACAGCTTTACTGAACGATCCCTCTTATCAGCCTATCATTGTCTTCCCACCCGCAGAGGACTACCTCGAGCGAATGACAACGCCCGTTGAGGTCCAACAACGTTCGGGTAAGCCACTTTTAATTCTGCTGGATGGTACCTGGCGACAAGCGCGCAGGATCTTCCGCCACTCTGACTACCTACAACATCTACCAGTGATCAGTCTGGATGAAGTGCGCGAGTCGAGTTATGGATTGCGCAAAGCGATTCATGAAGGACAACTCTGCACCGCCGAAGTTGCCATCGCACTGCTTGAACAGTTAGGCGATGAACCTGCCTCGAACCACCTCAATGCCTATTTCAAACGCTTTAATCAGCACTACGTCGCTAGTCGTGGTCGATTAGCCAAGCGTGATCGTGACACAGGCGAACTAGTTTAAGTTCTTTTTTCGCCAAGCTCTTCGATGACCAACATAGATATAATTTATCAAGGCCATAAACATAATAAAATTTATTATGTATTTTTGTTATGTAACTATAACCATATCGACTGAAGATAAGTCGAAATTAAATTAACAATGGAGATAAACCATGGCTTTACGTATTAATGATACTGTCCCAAATCTTGATCTTGTCACTGATCAGGGTGAATTCAAGCTTCATGATTTCATTGGTGATAGCTGGACAATCCTTTTCAGCCATCCGAAAGACTTTACTCCAGTATGTACAACTGAATTTGGCGCAGTTGCTCAACTGGCCGATGAATGGGCGAAGCGCAATACCAAAGTGATCGGTCTATCGGTTGACGGTGTTGATGAGCACAAAGAGTGGAAGTGCGATATCGAGAGCTTTGCCAATGCAAAGGCTAATTTCCCAATCATTGCTGATGAGTCGCTAGAGGTTTCTAAAGCACTCGATATGTTGCCAGCGGAAGCATACCTTCCTGATGGCAGAACAGCAGCTGATTCTGCTAGTGTTCGAGTTGTATTCATTTTTAGCCCAGATAAAAAGCTTCAGCTTTCGATGACATATCCGATGTCTGTTGGTCGCAATTTTGCTGAAGTACTGCGTGCGCTTGACGCACTTCAAGCTTCTTACGGTGTGCCAATTGCGATGCCAGCTAACTGGGTGCCTGGTGAGGACGTAATCGTAGCTCTATCACTTAACGATGAAGAGGCTAAAGAGCGTTTTGGCGATGTAGACATCAAGCTGCCTTACCTACGCACCACTAAGCAGCCCTCTTAAGACCGGTTCTGTAATAAGACCCAGCCATGTGCTGGGTTTTTTATTGCTTGATGCAGTGCACAATGCGATAGTTGGGTGAGTCCCAACTTCTGGAGCCTTGTTGATGAAGCTAGTCATTGCCCCTGATTCGTTCAAAGAGAGCCTAGATGCAGAAGGCGTCGCACGTGCGATTGCCAAAGGCATTGAGTCAACGCTAACGGATGTCGACATTCACTGCGTACCTGTGGCGGACGGTGGCGAGGGAACGACGGAAGCGCTGATTGCAGCAACCTCTGGGAAGCAACACACGGCCGAAGTGACGGGGCCATTAGGGGGCTCCCTCAATGCTATCTGGGGCGTACTGGGTCACCAAGAGGGTGTGCCACTGACAGCGGTGGTCGAAACAGCGGCAGCCTCAGGATTGGATAAGATACTGCCTGAACAGCGTGATGCCCTAACAGCTTCAACCTATGGTACGGGTGAGCTGATCCTTAAAGCCCTGGATCAAGGCGCGCGTCGCATCATTATGGGCTTAGGAGGCAGTGCCACCAATGATGGTGGAACGGGATTGTTAAGGGCTCTGGGTGCTAAGTTTCTTGATGCGGCAGGTCATGAACTTGCCGAAGGGGGTGCGGCACTGGCTGATCTGGATCGTATAGATCTAACCGGATTTGACCCACGTTTAGCCGAGACAGAGTTCTTAGTCGCCTGTGATGTTGATAATCCGCTGTTAGGTGAGCGGGGGGCTTCTGCTATTTTTGGTCCGCAAAAGGGGGCGACACCTGAACAGGTTCAACAGTTGGATGACGCCCTAACTCGATTGGCCGACGTGAGTGCTGACTTGTTGGGTAAGGATTTACGAGATCGTGCCGGCGCTGGCGCAGCGGGTGGCCTTGGCTACGCGTTGGTTCAGTTTTTAGATGCTCGCTTAGCACCAGGTATCGATCTGGTGCTGGAGGCGGTCGATTTCCATAAAACGCTTGAGGGTGCCGATCTGGTGATTACCGGTGAGGGACGCATGGACGGTCAAAGTCTAAGCGGTAAAACCCCGGTTGGCGTTGCACGTTGGGCTAAACAGCACGACCTGCCTGTAATTGCACTCTGTGGCTCTATTGGTGAGGGTGCAGAGGGCGTGCATGACGTGGGGATAGATGCACTTTTCTCAGTGGTTCCAGGTGTTTGTAGCTTGGAAGAGGCGCTTGCTAATGGCGCTGAAAATTTAGAAAGAACTGGCGCCCAAATTGGACGCCTGTTGAGCCTGAAGACTATTCAGCTTTAGCTGCGGCTTGTTGCTCAATCTCTGCACGAACGGTATCCATATCAAGTTCAGCCGCTTTGGTCAGCAGTTCGCGAAGCTGTCCCGCTTGCAGTGCACCGCCTTCGTTGTAGATCAGAATGTTGTCGCGGAAGATCATCAGTGTTGGAATCGAGCGAATGCGGAACTCTGCTGCAATTTGCTGTTCAACCTCAGTATTCACCTTACCAAAGACAACGTCTGGGAACTCTTCAGAGACGGTATCAAAGGTTGGGCCAAAGGCTTTACAAGGACCACACCAAGGCGCCCAGTAATCGACAATCACAAAGTTGTTTTGCGTAATGGTCGATTCAAAATTCTCTTGGTTTAGCTCAATAACCGCCATGTTGCTCTCCTAATGTTTAGTTTATATTAGAAACAGCTTATCAATGATTGATGGCAGTTAATAGGATTAAAGCGGTCTAGGTCTAAAACACTAGCGTACGTGATACATTAATTAAAATTTAGAAGAGTCCTTTATATGAACATAGATCGTTCTCTTTCCGTCGCAGTGACGGGTGCTACAGGCTATGTTGCTGGTTGGATTATTAAGCGCTTATTGGAAGAGGGGTTAACTATACATGCCACGGTGCGTGATCCCGAGGCCACCGATAAACTTAAAGCGTTGAACGCCTTAGCTGATGGAAGCCCGGGTACGCTTAAATTCTTCAAAACCGATCTGCTCTCCAAAGAGGGGTTTGCCGATGCGATCGAGGGGTGTGGTGTTGTATTTCATACCGCATCGCCTTTTACCTCAAATTTTAAAGACCCGCAGCGGGAACTTATTGATCCTGCGTTGATCGGTACCCGCAATGTGCTCGAGACGGCTAAATCCTTCGAAACCGTTAAGCGGGTGGTGGTCACCAGTTCTTGTGCTGCAATCTATACTGATGCGACAGAGTGTGACTCGGTCGAGGGCGGCGTGCTAACGGAAGCAAACTGGAATGAAACCGCATCCATAGACTATCAGCCCTATTCGTATTCAAAAACTCTGGCCGAACGTGAAGCCTGGCGCATCGCTGAGGATGCATCGTTTGACTTGGTGACGATCAATCCCTGTTTAGTGATGGGGCCAGCGATAGGTGGCATTCCAACGTCAGAGAGTTTCTCGATCATCGAACGTGTGGGTTCGGGTGAGTTCAAACAGGGTGCGCCACGTTTAGGTATTGGTTTTGTTGATGTTCGAGAGGTCGCAGAAGCTCATCTACGTGCAGCCTTCACCCCTGAGGCAGTAGGGCGCTTTATTCTTTCTGGACACTGTAGCGACCTACTAACCGCACTACTGACACTGCAAGCGCGATTCGGAAAGGACTACAAACTTCCCAAGAGAGCTGCACCTAAATGGTTGGTTTGGTTGCTTGCTCCGTTCATTAAATTGGATCGAAAGTTTATTGCTAACAACGTCAACATCGAATGGCGAGCGGACAACAGTAAGAGTCGGGAGGTATTAGGTATTGAGTATCGTCCACTCTCTGAAACGATGAATGATATGTTCGAGTATTGGGTGGAGCATCGATCGTAAAACACCGATCTTTAGACAACAAAAAAGGAGGCATTCGCCTCCTTTTTATATTGTGTGCAGTGCGTGCTTATTCAGCCGCTTCAGCTTCGCCTTGCTCTGCTTTCTGCTGTTCCATTACTTGCTGAACTTTCTGTGCGTACAAAGCATCGAAGTTCACCTGTGCAAGCATCAGTGCAGGGAAGCTAGCTTTAGTCGCTAGGTTGTCTACTGCTTCACGTGCGTATGGGAATAGAAGCGTTGGGCAGTATGCACCTAGAGTGTGGTGCAGCTGTGCTGGCTCAAAGCCGCTGATCTGGAAGATAGCTGCTTGCTGTACTTCGATCAGAAAGGCTGTTTCATCTTCTGTCTTAACGGTCACAGTCAGTGTTAGGTTCACTTCGTAGTGATCATCGCCCAGTACACGGCTAGCCGAATTAACATCTAGACCAACCTGTGGCTGCCAAGCTTTGTTGAAAATTTCTGGGCCAGCAGGTGTTTCAAGTGATGCGTCTTTTAGGTAGACACGTTTCATACCAAACTGTGGTGCTGGTTGCTGATTCTCTTCAGACATGTTGCTTCCTTACTTTTAATCGTTCTAATTATTCGCCGGCGTTGTTTGCCAGCAGTCCGTCCAGTTCACCATTGCGCTCAAGTGCGAACAGATCGTCGCATCCGCCAACGTGGTGCTCGCCGATAAAGATTTGAGGAACGGTACGTCGACCACTGCGTTCCATCATTTCAGCGCGTTTTGTTGGATCCTGATCTACGCTGATCTCGTTAAATGAAACACCTTTGTGATCAAGTAACATCTTTGCACGAGTGCAAAAACCGCATAGAGCTGAGCTGTAAATTTCTACTGTCATTTTGTTACCACTGGCATGCTTTGGTGGCGCCACTCAGAGATGCCTCCGGTAAGACGCATCGCCTGTGTGAATCCAGCCGATTTCATTTTGCGACACGCGGTGCCCGCTGTCTGACCCATGTTACACACTACAATGATCGGCTTCTCTTTGTACTGATCCAACTCAGTCATGCGGCGATCGAAATCAGCCAGTGGAATGTTGATCGAGTTAGTCAGGTGGCCAGTGCTGAAATCTTTGTGCGCTCGGATATCAAGAACAACAGCATCTTCTTTATTGATTAGGCGCGTTGCTTCAGCCGCCGTCACTGATTTACCGCCTTTCATACGCTCAGTAAAGATCAGCATGGCTAGGGTAAATGCCCAAGCAACAACCATCATGGTGTGATTGCCGATAAATTCGATTACGTTTTCCATTTCAGACCTGTGTATGCAATAAAAATTAATGCGCGAAAGTATACATTGCAGAGCCTCAAGGGATAAGGGGGCTGACTGAAAAATCACCAATGTTTAATGGTTTTAACGGGCCTCAGCGGTTAAAATCTCTATCAATCTAAAGTCTTATAACCGGAATATTCATAACTATGAGTGATATGCGCACCCCAAGAGCGCTTCTTATCCTAGATGGGTACGGAGTCGAAGCCACTGAATCATCAGCTGTAGCCGCTGCTAATACGCCCGTTTGGGATGGTCTATTGGCCAATAATCCAAACTCACGTATTCAAACATCGGGCATGGCCGTGGGCCTTCCAGATGGTCAGATGGGTAACTCTGAAGTAGGGCACATGAATATCGGTGCAGGCCGAACCGTTTATCAAAACCTAACGCGTATTACCAAAGCGATTGCCGATGGTGATTTCTTCGAGAACAGCGTGCTGGTTAACGCGATGGATGCCGCAATTGCAAAGGGTAATGCTGTGCACATTACTGGCTTGTTATCCCCTGGCGGTGTCCACAGCCACGAAGATCATATTGTTGCGTTGGCTAAAATGGCCGTTCAACGCGGTGCGAAGCAGGTTTACCTACACGCTATTTTGGATGGTCGTGATATGCCGCCTCGCTCTGCAGAGCCGTCGATTGCTCTCGCTGAGAAGGCGTTTGCAGATCTGGGCGTAGGCGCCATCGCCACCGTTGTTGGTCGTTACTACGCAATGGATCGTGATAACCGTTGGGATCGTGTGCAGATGGCTTACGATGCCATGACAATGGGTAAAGGTGTTCAAACGGCTGAGTCCGCTCAAGAGGCGCTCTCTGCTGCTTACGCTCGTGATGAGAACGATGAGTTTGTCGCGGCCACTGTGATTACTGACGTATCGGGTGCGCCAGTGGGTACGATCAATGATGGTGATACCCTAATCTGTGCTAATTTCCGCCCGGATCGTGCTCGTGAAATTACGCGTGCCTTTGTTCTGGATGACTCATTCGATGGTTTTGAACGCGCTAAACGCCCAGCGCTTGCTGACTTTGTCATGCTGACCGAATATGCAGCGGATATCCCGGCCTCTTGTGCCTACCCGCCACAAAAGATCAGTAACGATTTAGGTGAGTACCTCTCGGGTATGGGTAAAACGCAGCTGCGCATCTCTGAAACCGAGAAGTATGCACACGTTACCTTCTTCTTTAACGGTGGTCAGGAAGAGGTCTACCCAGGTGAAGAGCGCATCTTGGTGCCTTCTCCCGATGTGGCCACTTACGACCTGAAGCCTGAGATGAGCTTGCCAGAGGTCAGTGAAAAACTTTGTGAAGCGATTCGCAGTCGCAAATATGATCTGATTGTCTGCAACTTTGCCAATGGCGATATGGTCGGTCATACCGGTAAATTTGATGCAGCGGTTAAAGCCTGTGAAGCGGTCGACGAAGCACTGGCTAAGGTGCTGGCGGCGATGGCAGAAGTGGGCGGCGAGACACTGATCACAGCCGATCACGGTAACGTTGAGTTGATGGTTGATCCAAACTCAGGACAGCCTCATACATCCCACACCAACTGGCCAGTCGCTTTGATCTACGATGGTCCTCGTAAAGCGTCGCTAACCCTAGCGGATGGCGCGCTATGTGATCTGGCACCGACGCTGCTGGATCTAATGGATATTGATAAGCCGTCTGAAATGACCGGCTCTAGCCTGGCGTCACGCTAATCCGTGTTGCGCCACTGGCTCCTTCTAGGTCTCTTCTGTTGCTCCCCAGCATTAGCGGGAACGGCTGAAGAGACTGAGCAGAAAATCAAACAGCTGACTGCACAGATGCAGTCACTGCAAAAAAGTGTCGCTAAAAAACAGGGCGACCAGCAAGCGCTCCAGAAAAAACTTCGTGAAGATGAGCGTAAAATTGCTGAAATTTCCTCTAAAAAGCGCGAAGTGTCCCTATCTATCAATAAACTAACTGGTCGAGCGAATACGCTAACCAGTGATCAGACTCGTCTAAAACAGGCGGTCGAAAAAGAGCGCGCATTGTTAATCTCTTTGCTGCAAGAGCAGTACCGTAAAGGTCGTCAGCCAATACTGAAAATGATTTTGAGTGGTACAGAGCCACAGACGGTTGATCGCATGCTGCGCTACTACGATCACCTCAGCGATGTTTTAAAAACGCGAGTGACTAGCTACCAAAGGCTATTAAGTGACTTTGATCAGAATCGCGCAGACCTCAGTGCGACAGAGTCGCAACTAGTGTCTGAAAAGCAGGCGCTAGTTGAGCAGGAAAATCGCTTAAAACAAGCCTACCAGCAGCGCTTAAAAACCTTGGATGAAATCAAGCGAGACATTGGCAGCGAGAAAAATCAGTTGGTCAAACTTGAGCAAGATCGCAAACAGCTTGAGTCTCTCCTCGTTGAGATAGAGCAGTCGCTGAAAGATAACTTCGTCGATATCGATACGCCGCAGATTGCCAAACGCAAAGGGAAGTTAGATTGGCCGGTGTCGGGTAAGTTGGCTCTTAAATATGGCAGTAAAAAGAGCACGCTATCGACCGATGGTATCTTCATCAGTTCCGATCCAGGTAAGGCTGTTAGAGTGATCCATCCAGGTCGTGTTGTCTTTTCTGAATGGTTAAGAGGCTATGGGCTTTTGATCATAGTGGACCATGGGGATGACTACCTCAGCCTCTATGGTCACAATCAGAGTCTGTTGCGTAACACAGGTGATTGGGTGCAAGCGGGCGAGACCATATCACTCACCGGTAGCAGTGGTGGCTATGATCAGACTGGCCTCTACTTCTCATTACGTCATAATGGTAAGAGTTTTAACCCGGTTCCCTGGCTAAATAAAAAGAGATAATTCGAATCAGTGATAGGTGGTTTTATGTTGTTCCGTTCCGTTAGCTTTCTGCTCCTTTCAAGCCTCTTATCATTGAACGTCTTTGCCTACCCGATAGAACAGACCAGTGAAGAGTCCTCCGAGAATCAGTTGCCACTCGATGAGCTGCGCCGTTTTGCGGAGGTATTTAGCAGTATCAAAAAGAGTTACGTCGAACCGGTTACTGATCAGCAGTTATTAGAAGATGCCATTGCCGGCATGGTACGTGGCTTAGATCCGCACTCGGACTACTTGATTAAAGAGGCGTTCGATAACCTGCAAGAACACACGAACGGCGAGTTCGGTGGATTGGGCATCGAAGTCGGTATGAAGGATGGCTTTGTACATGTCATTACGCCGCTGGACGATACCCCTGCTCAAGAGGCCGGTATCAAAGCGGGTGACCTCATCACTAAATTGGGTGATACGCCGGTTCAAGGTATGTCTCTCAGTGACGCAGTGAAATTGATGCGCGGCAAAATTGGTGAGTCGATTCGCATCACCATCATGCGTGAAGGCGTCGATGCCCCCTTTGAAGTTGAGTTGGTTCGTGCAGCAATCAAGATTCGAAGCGTCAGAAGTCGCCTGTTAGAGCCTGGCTTTGGGTATGTGCGAATCAGTGAGTTTCAAGCTAATACAGGTCAGGATCTGTTAGATGCTCTGGCTAAGCTGCAAAAAGATGAGGCGCTTAAAGGGCTTGTCTTGGATCTGCGAAATAACCCTGGTGGCGTGCTTCAGGCGGCTGTTGCGGTGTCGGATGCATTCTTGGATGAAGGTCTGATTGTCTATACAGAGGGCCGCATTGCTCGATCTGAGTTGGAGTTTAATGCCACAGATGATGTGGCGATCGGTAATGTACCGTTAATCGTGCTGATTAATGGTGGGTCCGCATCGGCGTCAGAGATCGTCGCAGGGGCTCTGCAGGATCAAAAACGTGCCGTAATTATGGGAACCCAGAGTTTTGGTAAAGGCTCGGTACAAACGGTTGTTCCGCTGTCAGAAGATCGTGCTGTTAAAATTACGACGGCACGCTACTTTACACCCAATGGACGATCCATTCAGGCGCAGGGTATCAGTCCTGATGTGGTGGTCGAAGACCTACAGCTGGATCGCAAAGCCCCTAATCTAGATCAGGTACGCGAAGTGGATTTGGCAGGTCACCTTGAGAACGAGTCAGAAGAGACAGTTCAATCCTCAGTGCAGTCCGATTTAGCCGGTGATGACTTCCAGCTCTATCAAGCGCTGACTATGCTCAAAGCGTTGAACATCCTTAATCGATGATTGATCAGTGATGAAGGTTCGAAATTTAGGTTGTTCAGGAGGCTTGGCAGAGGGGCTGTTCACCACCAGCTTTCTATTGGATGAGCGCACACTCTTAGATGGGGGCACTGGGGTTGGTCTCCTTAGCTTAGCGCAGATGAACCAAATCGAAACGGTGCTGCTGACCCATGCCCACATGGATCACATAGCGGGCGTCGCCATGATGCTCGCTTCTCTTTCTGAGCATCGTCACAAGCCAATTATCTTAGCGGCACCTAAAGAGGTGTTAGAGGCGGTTAAGGCGCACATATTGAACTGGGTGATCTGGCCAGACTTTTCAAAAATACCCAACGAGCAGACCCCGGTTCTTGAATATCTTGAGCTAGAGCCCTTACA
This sequence comes from Marinobacterium sp. xm-a-127, assembly GCF_013283425.1. Taxonomy (NCBI): domain Bacteria; kingdom Pseudomonadati; phylum Pseudomonadota; class Gammaproteobacteria; order Oceanospirillales; family Oceanospirillaceae; genus Marinobacterium; species Marinobacterium sp. xm-a-127. The sequence continues at coordinate 88,162 of NZ_WBYH01000006.1, read as the reverse complement.
AAGATTGGAGTTAAACGGCTATCAGGTGATGCCGATTCCTCTGTCGCATACGGTGCCGAGTTTTGCCTACCGGATCAGCAAAGGAGAGGGTGCTTTCTGCTTTTTTGGTGATACCGGACCGACCGAGTTGGTGTGGCAAACCCTGAACCAGCAGCCGGTCTCAGATATCTTCATAGAACTCTCCTACCGAAATGACTCTGCCGAACTGGCTGGAATCAGTAAGCACTATACATCGGTTACTTTGGCTGAGGATTTGGCCAGATTAGACGAGGCCAGCAAGGTGCACATCATGCATCTAAAACCGGGGGCGGAAGATCAAATCATTGCAGAGTTTTCTGACCAGTCTAAATCACTGCCTCATAGCTTCGATCTCTGCCAGGAGATCGAAACCTTCAATATTTAACGCGTTGCATCGACCTTGCCGGTGCCACTGATTGGCCAACCGGCCACCGCTTGTGCAATCAGCAGCAAGACAAGCGTGAGCATCGGCAGTGTCCAAGCTTGTTGCCAGTCGTAAAGAGCGCCGATCAGACTCGGTGCGATGCTTGCGAGCAGATAACCGACCCCTTGGACCATGGCTGACAGAGCGGTTGCTTGGCGCATATCATGCGACTTCATCGCGATCAGAGCCAACGCAAGTGAGAGCGAAGCCCCACCATAGGTACCTAAACAAGCGACCCACAAGTAGCGACCTTCAATGGGCGCTAGCCATATTCCAAAAACGCCCACCAAGCCGATTAAGGTGATGATCGCGACAATGCTGCGTTGCGTTGGCAACTTAGCCGCTATCATCGGGGTTAGGAGTGCCGCCGGTATACCGATCATGGTGAAGATGGCGGTCATCAGCCCTGCTTCTGCATCACTTAACCCTGCATCCATAAAGATGCGTGGAAGCCAAGTCGCTAATACATAGAACTGAATAGACTGCAGTCCCATGAAAGAGGCCAAAGACCAAGCTCGTGGTAAACGCCAAACGCTGCTGCTGACACTGTTCGGTGCAGCCGGTTTAAACTTAACCCGCAACATCGGCAGCCAGACCAATAGAGCAATGATCGGCAAGATGGCCCAAACGATCATAGGCACATGCCAATCATTAAAGGCATCTCGCATCGGGATCGCGGAGTAGAAGCTAAACGCGGCCCCTGTGGTTAGCACCAGTGTATAGACACCGGTCAGTGAGCTCGCGTTCTCTGGGAAGAGTCCCTTAACCAATGATGGAATCAGTACATTCAAAATGGCGATGCCGGCCCCCAGTGCTAGCGTGCCAGAGACCATCATCCCGTAGTCGCCAAAGAGGCGTGCCGCTGCGCCTATGCCAAGAGTCAGCAGCGCCAGAGCCACCACTTTCATCGGTGCTAAACGGTTAGCAACCCAGGGCACGACCAGAGAGAATGAGGCAAAACAGAGCAGTGGCAGTGTCATCAAGAAGCCGAACGCGGCAGCTGAAATCCCCAGGTCCGACCGAATATCTTCGACTAGTGGGCCGATAACGACTAGGCCGCCGCGAAGGTTGGCCGCGGCCAGCATCAAGGCAAAGATCGCCGCAAAAAAGCTGAGGCGATCTTTGAAGTAGTTGTTGCCCATCAGTTCGATGGGCTTCTGAAGAGACCGATCGACATGCGGGACCACTGTTCTGGCCAGAACTCAGTGGGGCGTTTCTTGAAGTCCGTTCTAACGTACTGGCGAATGCGACCTTCAGCCGTTGCCAAAATTAGGTTGGCGGTAGAGCCGGCTGGAAGTTGGGTGCGAATACCCTCTTTCAACTCGGCTTCGCGTAAGGTCTGTTTAATTTGCGTCTCGATACGCTCGAACAGTTGATTAATTTGACCGCGCAGACGCTCATTTTCGCCCGAAAGCGCATCACCACCGAGCAGTCGGCACATTCCTGGGTTGCGCTCTGAAAAGGCGAGTAGCAGGGTAATGATCTGCTCAACCTGACGAACGGCGCTGACATCGGATTGTGTGATGGTCTTAATGCGTGTGAATAGGGTCTGTTCGATAAATTCGATTAGCCCTTCAAACATGCGCGCTTTACTTGGGAAGTGGCGGTAGAGAGCCGCTTCTGATACCCCAACATCTTTTGCAAGGGCCGCCGTTGTAATGCGTTGTCCTGGATTGACCTCCAGCATCTGGGCGAGTGCCTGGAGAATCTGGTCGCGTCGTGAAATTTTGGTCTCGCTCATGCTTCCACCTTCAACGATTTGTTAGAGATCAGAGTGCCGACACCTTCATCAGTGAAGATCTCCAGCATGCAGGAGTGCTCGACACGACCGTCGATGATGTGCGCTGAAGTCACGCCTGATTTTACCGCACTCAATGCACAGTCGATTTTAGGCAACATACCGCCGTAGATAGTACCGTCGGCAATTAGAGCATCGACCTGTTGGGTTGAGAGGCCTGTTAACACTTCGCCCTCTTTGTCCATCAAACCTGCAATGTTGGTCAGTAGGATCAGTTTCTCTGCCTGAAGAACCTCTGCAATTTTACCCGCGACTAGGTCCGCATTGATGTTGTATGAGGCACCGTCAGCACCTACGCCGATTGGGGCGATGACTGGAATGATGTCCGAATCCACCAGCATCTCTAGAACGCTGACGTTAACACGCTCAACTTCACCGACGTGACCGATATCGATGATCTCAGGTGCTTCCATCTCAGGCGTCTTGTGTTTCACTTTCAGCTTACGTGCACGAAGCAGGTCGCCATCTTTACCGGTCAGGCCGATCGCTTTACCGCCGGCGGAGTTGATGAGGCCGACAATCTCTTTGTTGACCATGCCGCCGAGAACCATCTCAACCACATCCATGGTTGCCGTATCGGTGACACGCATGCCATTAATGAAGTGAGATTCGATCTTCAATTTGTCGAGTAGATCACCAATCTGCGGGCCACCACCGTGCACAACAATGGGGTTCAGGCCAATCAGTTTCAGCATAACGATGTCGCGTGCAAAGCTGGCTTTTAGCTTCTCATCGGTCATGGCGTTGCCGCCGTATTTAACGACGATGGTTTTACCGACGAAGCGTTGAATATAGGGAAGCGCTTCAGAAAGGACGGTGGCGGTCGAGATCGCTTGTTGGCGTGTTAATGGCATGGTGAAAAAACCTCTAAATCAAATATAAAAATTAGTGACGACCCGAAGAGCCAAAGCCGCCTTCGCCGCGATCCGTTTCAGTAAATTCTTCAACAAATTCAAAATCAGCTTGAACCACAGGAACCAAAACTAACTGTGCGATGCGCTCGCCTGGCTCAACTGTGAAAGTGGTTTGACCACGGTTCCAGCACGATACAAATAGCTGGCCCTGGTAGTCAGAATCGATCAAACCAACCAGGTTGCCAAGCACGATGCCGTGTTTATGTCCCAAGCCAGAACGTGGAAGAATCATCGCACAGAGGCTAGGGTCCTCAATAAAGATCGACATGCCAGTCGGAATAAGTTCGGTTTGGCCTGGCTCTAGAGTCAGCGGTGCTTCAGCACAGGCACGTAGATCCAGACCCGCTGATCCTGTGGTGGCGTAAGTTGGCATGGGAATCGAGTCACCTAGGCGCTTATCTAGGATTTTTACTTGTAGCTTTTGCATATCAATCCATCAATTGTGAAATGTGTGAAATGAGTTGTTCGGCCAATTCGCTCTTACCGGCTTTGGGTAGAGGAAGCTCGCCGTTAGGTCCGACCAGAATGACTTCATTCTGATCAGCATTAAAACCAATATCGGCTTGCGAAACATCGTTAGCAATCACCAGATCCAGCCCTTTGCGAACCAGTTTGCTGCGAGCGTACTCAACAAGATTTTCAGTCTCAGCAGCGAAGCCAATCATCAGTGGGCGCTCAGGTTGCGCGGCAATGGTAGCGATGATGTCTGGATTCTTGGTTAATAGAATCTCCATCACCTCTTCGGCCCCTTTCTTGATCTTCTGCTCTGCGACCAGTTGCGGACGGTAATCGGCCACAGCGGCGGCGCCAATGAAGATGTCCGCCTGTTCTGACGCAATCAAAGCGGCTTCAAGCATCTGCTCTGCTGACTCGACATCAACGCGTCGAACCCCTTTTGGCGTTGGTAGTGATACAGGTCCCGCGATCAAGGTGACTTTGGCGCCCGCTTTAGCAGCTGCAGCAGCCAGCTCGAATCCCATTTTGCCTGAGCTGTGATTCGAGATGAAACGAACTGGGTCGATCGCTTCACGGGTAGGACCGGCGGTGATCACGACGCTCTTCTCATTGAGCGGACCGTTCGCGATGAGATTGGCGCAACTGGCTAGGATTTCAGTGGGCTCAATCATGCGACCAGGCCCCGTATCACCACAAGCTTGCTCACCCGAACCTGGGCCAAATATATTGACGCCTTGAGATAGTAACGTCTCTAAGTTCTGCTGGGTGCGAGGGTCACGCCACATAGCCTGGTTCATTGCTGGCGCTAACGCGATAGGGGCATCCGTCGCCAGACAGAGAGTGGTCAGCAAGTCGTTTGCCATGCCGCCTGCAAATCGAGCCATAAAGTCAGCCGTCGCTGGCGCTACGATGATGAGATCCGCCCAACGGGCCAGTTCAATATGCCCCATGCCCTGTTCAGCTTCCGGATCGAGCAGGGATTGATGCACAGGGTTGCCTGATAGCGCTTGCAGGGTCAGCGGGGTGATGAACTCGGCACCAGCGTCCGTTAGAACAACGCGTACATCCGCGCCGACTCCTTTGAATAGACGCGTCAATTCAGCTGCTTTATACGCTGCAATACCGCCAGTGATACCGATCAAAATGTGGCGGTTAGTAAGTCTATGCATACCTCGAAAGCCTTATAAACAGTGACAATGTTTAAATTGAATTATCTTCTATACTGGGATCAGAGTATAGCGAAATATCGTTCATCACAGGGAGGTGATATGAAAATTTTGGATTGGCCAAGTTCAGAGAGGCCGCGTGAGAGGCTATTACAACAGGGCGCATCGGCGCTGAGTGATGCTGAACTCCTGGCCGTTTTTGTAGGGCAGGGGTTACCGGGCTGCAATGCCGTCGATCTTGGCCGTCAATGGTTGGATCAAGCGGGTAGCTTAAATGCACTGCTCAATAGAGAGTGTGAAAGCTTTATCGATTTGGCCGGCGCCGGCCTTGCTCGGTACGTTCTGCTTCAGGCAGCTCTGGAGCTGGGGAAACGCTACCTAGCCAGTGAAATAGCACAACGTTCGGTGATCGAGAGTCCGGAATCGGTTAAGGCCTATCTTAGCCATGAGCTGGCCGGCGCCAGCCGAGAGCACTTCGGCTGTCTGTTTCTGGATGCACAGCATCGAGTGATTAAATGGCAGGTGCTCTTTTCTGGTACGTTAAATGCGGCTGCGGTCTACCCCAGAGTTATTGTTGAAGCGGCGCTGTCGCTCAACGCCTCAGCCATTATCCTCGCCCATAACCACCCCTCAGGCGTCTGCGAGCCCTCGATGGCCGATCAAACCATTACCCAAAGAATCTCAGAAGCGCTAGCTCTGATCGACATCAAAGTGCTCGATCATCTGATCATAGCGGGCAGCCAATCGATGAGCTTTGCAGAGCGGGGGCTGCTATAGGTCACGGTTTGCCTACGGCAATTCGTTCCTACAGGGTGGGGGTTGCGATGATGCGTCGCGGTTTGCCTGTGGCAATTTGTTCCTACGGGGTGTGGGATGTGATGATGTGTCACGGTTTACCTGCGGCAATTCGTTCCTACAGGGTGGGGGTTGCGATGATGTGTCGCGGTTTGCCTGCGGCAATTCGTTCCTACAGGGTGGCGTTGTAGGAGCGAATTTGAGCGAAGCGAAAAACCGCGAAAATAAAAAACCGCGCATAAAATCGCAAAACACAAACAAATACCGCAAACATAAATTACATAACTCAAGGATGAGTCATGATTAAAAAACCAGGTTACAGTTCGTTAAGAAAAGGCCGTGTTTCGATTCCAGGGCAGATTTATCATCTAACCACGGTGACGCTGGGGCGCCAGTGCTTTTTTGAAGATTTTCATGTGGCTCGATCTCTAGTTAAATGCCTGCACAGTCAACAGATTGAGAGTCTGGCCTATGTCATAATGCCCGATCATTTCCATTGGCTAATTCAACTCAATGAACACTCAGGTTCAATTTCACATGTGATGAGAAAAGTTAAGCTGAGTTTGGTTAAAGGTCAGGGTATCAGCTGGGAAAAAGGCTTTTATGATCGAGCGATTAGGCGATCGGATGATATTGAGAGTATTGCTAGATACATTGTGATGAACCCAGTAAGAGCGGGTTTGGTAACAACAGTCAGAGAATATCCGCATTGGGATGCCATATGGCTTGATTAGACGTGTCACGGTTTGCCTACGGCAATTTGTTTCTTCGGGGTGTGGGTTACGATGATGTGTCACGGTTTGCCTGCGGCAATTCGTTCCTACAGGGTGGAGGTTTCGATTGGGTGTCACGGTTTACCTGCGGCAATTCGTTCCTACGGGGTGTGGGTTACGATGATGTGTCACGGTTTACCTGCGGTAATACGTTCCTACGGGGTGTGGGTTACGATCATTTGTCACGGTTTACCTGTGGCAATTCGTTCCTACGGGGTGTGGGTTACGATGATGTGTCACGGTTTACCTGCGGTAATTCGTTCTTGCGGGGTGGGGGTTGCGATCATGTGTCACGGTTTACCTGCGGTAATTCGTTCTTACGGGGTGGCGTTGTAGGAGCGAATTTGAGCGAAGCGAAAAACCGCGAAATCTAAAAACCGCGAACAAAACCGCAAAACCACGATCTCACATCACTCCTAAGATTGAACAAAAAACAGACAAAAAGGTGGCGTTTGGGGTGGTTCTTCTGTAATATCACGCGCCTCTGTCTCATTGGTACGGGATTTCTGTCTCGTTTTCGGACGCTCCGCCTGAGATTGCCAAGGTTTTCGTTATGAAAGTGGCATTCAATAAATATCTGACAGAGTAAAAGAAAACACTATTAACTGAGGTTTTAAAATGTCTCGAGTATGTATGGTTACTGGCAAATCCCCAGTAACAGGAAACAACGTTTCCCACTCACAACGTAAAACACGTCGTCGCTTCCTACCAAACCTGCACTGGCACCGTTTTTGGGTAGAGAGCGAAAACAAATTCGTTCGTCTACGCGTATCTTCTAAAGGTATGCGCATCATCGACAAGAAAGGCATCGACGCTGTTCTTGTTGACGTTCGTAAAAATGGCAACAAAGTCTAAGCATAAGGAGCTAAGTCATGGCTAAAGGCGCACGCGAAAAGATCCGACTAGTCTCTTCTGCAGGTACTGGTCACTTCTACACTACAGATAAGAACAAGCGTAACACTCCGGACAAATTCGAATTCAAGAAATACGATCCGGTTGTTCGTAAGCACGTTATCTACAAGGAAGCTAAGATCAAGTAATTGATACAGCATCCCAAAGATACCCGCATTCGGTTACACTGATGCGGGTATTTTTTTGCCCAGCGTTTACCCATTTAAGGATGTTCGCATGACTAAGTCATGGATGAGTGTTGTACCTTTTGCATTTGTTCTGCTTTGGAGCACCGGCTTTATCGGTGCTCGATACGGTTTGCCCTATATTGAACCGTTTAACTACCTATTTATCCGTATGCTGTTCACGTTGGCGGTCTTCTTTTTATTGATTCAGATCTTCCGTGGACGTTGGCCGAGCTGGGATGTCGCTAAACATCAGTTGGTTACGGGATCGTTGATTCATGCAGGCTATTTGGGTGGCGTATTTGCAGCCATCAAGTTGGATATGCCGGCCGGTGTAACGGCGATTATTGTCGGTCTGCAGCCGCTACTGACCGCCTTTATCTCACAGATATGGCTCAAGTCGAAGTTGAGCCCTATGGGTTGGGTTGGGTTGTGGCTTGGCTTGATCGGCGTCGTGACAGTGCTCTGGTCAGGTGTGGCGGATGAGGAGATTACCCTTACGGCGGGAGCGATCACGGCCGCCTTGGTGGCACTCTTTGCGATCTCTATTGGCACTCTCTATCAGAAACGTTTTGGTGGGGGGGCGGATCTTCTTACTGGATCGTTCATTCAATACGTGATGACGGCGATTATCATGGGCGCTTTAACCTTCGCTTTTGAGACTCAAGAGGTGGTTTGGCACATTGAGTTAATTGGCGCGTTGACCTGGTTGGTGCTTGGTCTGTCGCTCTCTGCTATTTTGCTATTGATGTTGATGATTCGTGAAGGTGAGTCAGCCAAAGTAGCCAGCTATTTCTATCTTGTTCCGCCCGCAACAGCGCTAGAAGCTTGGTATCTGTTTGATGAGCGTCTGTCGATGCTAACCTTGGTGGGTGTGGCTGTGACGGTGCTAGGTGTCTTTTTAACCCAACGTGCGGCTAAGGTGAGTTAAGTGCCAGAGTTACCCGAAGTAGAGACAACACGACGAGGCATAGAGCCGCACATTGATCAGCAGCGTGTGGCCGATTTTGTGGTGCGTGAGCCTCGTTTGCGTTGGTCTGTGCCTAGTGAAATTCCTAAAAACATCGTTGAAAAAAAGGTTAATAGCGTCGAACGTCGAGGAAAATATATCCTGATACGTTTTGATGAGGGCGATCTCATGGTGCACTTGGGTATGTCAGGTAGCTTGAGAGTTCTTCCCAAAGGAACAGAACCGGCCAAACATGATCATGTGGATCTCGTGATGGAAAATGGCTTGTTGGTGCGCCTAACCGATCCTCGCCGTTTCGGTTCTGTGCTCTGGCAACCCAAAGGTGAGACGCACAAGTTATTGGAGAAGCTAGGCCCAGAGCCTCTGTCCGATGCATTTAACGTGGATTATCTGTTTAAGGCGTCACGTAATCGCTCTCTAGCCATCAAGCAGTTCATCATGACCTCTGAAGTCGTCGTCGGTGTTGGCAACATTTATGCTAATGAGTCTCTCTTTAGAGCGGGTATCGATCCGCGTAAGCCGGCGGGTAAGGTGTCAAAACAGCGTTATGAGCGTTTGGTCGGCGAGATTAAGAGCGTGCTTGAGTACGCCATCACGCGCGGTGGTACTACCTTAAGGGATTTCCTCTCCAGTGACGGCAAGCCAGGTTATTTTGCGCAAGAGCTCTCGGTCTACGGTCGAGGCGGTGAGGCCTGTAAATCCTGTGGCTCGACGCTTAAAGAGATTCGTCAGGGTCAACGGGCGACGGTATTTTGTCCTAGGTGTCAGCGTTAATGAGCTTTAGGCAGGCGTTCCCCGTTGAGACGGTAGAGCAGAAGGCTCGTCGTCAGGGGTTGGGTATTTCGGATGCGCTGACACATCGTGAAGTGTGGCGATTGGATGCCAGCATTAATGTCGAGATCTACCCTGTCTCGCACAGCGCCCCCAATATTCTGTTTCTCGCAGGGATCGGCACCTATGTCGAGCTCTATGCTGAATTAGCTGTAGCCCTTAATCAGCAGGGTTTTAATGTGATTGCGGTCGATCCTCCGGGACACGGCTACTCTGCAGGTAATCGCGGTCGATATACTGTTGAACAGTTCCAGCATCACCTTTCCCATGTGCTGAATGCCCTTGAATCCCGCTTTACCGGTCCATGGTCCGTCTATGGTTACTCGATAGGGGCTGTCACGGCGGTTGCGTTGGCTGAGCTAGATCAGCGCATTCAATCGGTGCTCTGTACCACGCTGCTGTTAGGGCAAGAGCCTCCCGATATGATGTATGCCTTGGGTTGGAGCTGGACTCGCTTCAGCGCTCTGTGGTTTCCCAATATGCGCCTGCCACTTAAGAGCTTTATCGATTTTGAGTCGCTTCTGGGTGATCACCCCGCAGGGCCCTACATCAATGACGATCCATTGATTATCTTTGACTACCCTCTGGCAACGCTTGCTTCACTGTTTACCCATCAAGCTGGGATTGCTGATTCGGTGTTCCCATTTACATTGATCAATCTGCAAGGTGATCATGATGAGGTGTTATCCAAAGAGTATGCGCTACGTGTGGCTAATAGGATTAAGCAGCCGATGCATTTGGAGTTCATTGAAGGGGCTGGGCATATGATGCCCTGGGATGATCCCGAGGATCTGGCGCATCGCATCGCATTGCTGTTGGGCAAATAGCAGGCAAAAAAATAGGGCGGCCACTCCATGGCACGCCCTGTTGGAAGACTTTCCTTGCAACCTAGTCGCGTCCTGCGATGTCCCTGTGTTGCTTTACTTCCATTGAAACCAATCCTTGGTCTCACCGGGTCAATCCATGACCTCAGTTATTCCGTGGTGCGTACTTTAGGGATTGAGATAGGGTTTGTATATAGTCATAACAGCTAAAAAGAGGTTATTTAGATATTATTTAGTTATATGTAAATAACCAAAGCCATTTTTGTGTCGATTTGTTGGTCGGCGGGTTAGTCTTGCCGCCATCTTGAGCGTTATACTTGTTAAAAATCATCTACTAATGAGGTGTCTCGTGGCATTCGATCCTAGCCAACGCATTTTTCCACTCACTCGCATGCGTCGTATGCGTGCTAGCACTTTCTCTCGTGATTTGATGCGTGAGAACCAGCTGACAGCCCAAGATCTGATCTACCCAATGTTTGTGATTGAGGGCGAAGGTGAGCGTGAAACGGTCCCCTCTATGCCGGGTGTTGAGCGACTCAGCATTGATCTGCTTGTTGATGCCTGTCAGGAAGCTTATGAACTAGGTATTCCTGCCGTGGCTCTATTCCCAGTCACACCTGCATCCGCTAAGTCTGAAATGGCCGAAGAGGCATTCAATCCAGAGGGTTTGGCACAGCGTGCCGTGCGAGCGATCAAAGCAAAATTACCAGAACTGGGTGTGATTACTGACGTTGCGTTGGATCCATTTACTACCCATGGACAGGACGGCATCATCGATGAAGAGGGTTACGTACTCAATGACATCACTGTTGATGTATTGGTGAAGCAGGCGCTCTCACACGCTGAAGCGGGCGCTGATGTGGTGGCCCCGAGTGATATGATGGATGGCCGTATTCAGGCGATCCGTGAAGCGCTAGAGGCCGGTGGTCATGTCAATACTCGCATCCTTGCCTACTCTGCCAAGTATGCAAGTGCTTACTACGGTCCTTTCCGTGACGCAGTAGGCTCTGCCGGTAATCTTGGCAAAGGCAATAAATACAGCTACCAGATGGACCCTGCTAACAGCGATGAAGCCCTGCACGAGGTTGCTCTCGATCTAGCTGAGGGTGCTGATATGGTGATGGTAAAACCGGGTATGCCCTATCTTGATATCGTGCGCCGTGTGAAAACTGAGCTACGTGTGCCTACCTATGCTTACCAAGTGAGCGGCGAATATGCGATGCACATGGCGGCGTTTCAAAATGGCTGGTTGGATGAGGAGTCGGTGATGATGGAGTCACTGCTGGCATTCAAACGAGCAGGTGCCGATGGCATCTTGACCTACTTTGCCGTTAAAGCGGCACGCCTGCTTAAATCGAAGGCTTAACCGCTGTTAAGTGATCTGCCTCTGTTGCGATTTGAAATCATCCAGCAGAGGCGCAAATCCGGCTTTGTAGTCCTGGTATCGACAGACAAAGCCACTCTCCCTCATCGCTCTGTTAGCGATGCGTTTATTCCCGCCACGCTGTATCGGCTCCTGATGATGGGCTGCCACGCCCAGTTGCTCTGCAAGCCACTTGGTAATCTCATGAATCGGTGCTGGGTGACCGTCGCTGGCTAAATAGAGTTCTTTCAGTGGTTGTTGGTCGATCGCTTTGCCAATTAAGTGCACAACAAAATCGGCCAAGTCGTCACTGTGTATACGATTGCTAAAATGAGTCGGCGTCTCTAACGCAATGGTTCCACTGAGGATGCGTTTTAGAAGGTGGGTACGGCCAGGGCCGTATATGCCGCTGCTGCGGATCAGGGTGCAAGCTGATCGCTGTTTAAACTGTGATTCGCCTTCCAAAAGTAGAACGGAGTGCGCCGTGTTAGGTTCAGCAGCGCTGAATTCATCAATCCACTCACCACGGTTTTGAGCATAGACGCCGGTTGAGCTAACCACAAAAGAGCGTATCGGTGCAGTTGGCAGTGCTTTTAATATGGCAGCCGGGGCATCGACGTATATCTGTCGGTAGTGCTCAATATCGCGTGATTTTGCGGCGGCCGAGAAGATGACGTAATCGACTTCTGGAAGGGGCGGGAGATTTTCAATTTCATAAAAGTCGCACGCTATTGGTTGTACGCCTTCCGATAGCTGGTCTATATTACGTCTAAGACCATAGACCTTATGTTGTTGACTGATGAGCTTGGTTGCAATGGTATTGCCCAAGTCACCACAGCCAATGATTAGAAAACGTTTCGACACGGTAGTGTTCTCCCTTTAGTCGTTAAAGATTACCAGAGGATCGAAAATGACGCTTACAGAACTTCGCTACATCGTCACGCTAGCTCGTGAACAGCACTTCGGCCATGCCGCCGAAAAATGCTTTGTCAGTCAGCCGACGCTCTCTATCGCCGTTAAAAAGCTGGAAGATGAGCTCGGTGTCGCGTTGTTTGAACGCAGTAAAAACGCCGTACGCGTGACGCCCATAGGTGACAAAGTAGTGCGTCAAGCACAGCGCGTATTAGAGCAGGCTGAAGCGATTAAAGAGCTCTCCCGTGAAGGTAAAGATCAGCTGGCTACCCCGTTACGTGTGGGTGCGATTTACACCATCGGTCCCTACCTTTTCCCTCGTCTAATTCCCGAAGTTCAGCAGATTGCTCCGCAAATGCCTCTCTACATCGAGGAGAATTTGACCGAAGTTCTTCGAAGCAAAATACGCACTGGTGAGTTGGATGCGATCATCATCGCGTTGCCTTTCCATGAGCCCGATGTGCTGACTCGGGCGGTTTATGATGAGACCTTCAGTTTAATTACTCCAAAAGGGCATGAGCTGAGCAAAGCGGGCTCAGTGGACTCTCAGAAGTTGAACGAGCTGGATATGCTGCTGCTAGGTGAGGGGCACTGTTTCAGGGATCAGGTACTGGAGGCCTGCCCAAGCTTGAATCAGTCGTTCCATGATCAACACAGAGTCACTGAAGGCAGTTCACTAGAGACCATTCGTATGATGGTCGCCTCTGGCTTAGGAACCAGCGTGTTACCAGAGTCGGCTTTAGCGAACCACCCCTCCAATGCGTTGGTTGATATTGTGCCGTTCAATGATCCCAAACCGATGCGATCGGTTGCTGTTGCTTGGCGTGCCAGCTTCCCTCGTCCACAGGCGATTGATGTGTTGGTTGATGCCATCGCTAAGTGCCGAGCGTTGGATAGTTAACTGGCCGTGTCTTCTCAGGTAGCCCATCGAAAGGTCACTGAGCTAAAGGGTGTTGGCGCTGCGCTAGCGTCCAAACTTGGCAATCTAGGTATTCATAACTTTCAGGATCTGCTGTTTCACTTGCCGTTGCGCTACCAAGATCGAACGCGCATCACTGCGATAGGAGCGATGCGCCCCGGTGATGAGGTGGTGGTTGAGGCGCGTGTAATCGCGTGTGACATCGTGATGGGGCGCCGCCGAAGCCTGGTCTGCCGTATTCAGGATGGCACTGGTACCCTAACTCTGCGTTTTTTCCACTTCAGCGCTGCGCAAAAGAGCGGCTTGATCAATGCGGATATTCGCTGTTTTGGCGAGGTGCGCCCTGGTGCAAATGGTTTAGAACTGATTCATCCCGAGTACAAGCTGATGAAGGGCGATGGCTTTGATCAGTTGGAAGAGACGCTGACCCCAATCTATCCATTGACTGAAGGTTTGACTCAACCGCGCCTTAGAAGCCTGGTAGGGCAGGCACTCTCCGCTTTAGGTTCTGAACCCTTAGATGAGTTGCTGCCGGACTCTGAGCTAGCGCGCAACCATTACCCCTCACTAACCGATGCCGTGCGCTTTCTTCACCAGCCTCCTGTTGGTGTGGATTTGGAGTCGCTACTTGAAGGGCAGCATCCAGCGCAGAGACGCTTAGCTTTCGAAGAGTTATTGGCACATAACCTATCGCTTCGCGTGGTACGTCATCAGATGCAGACGCAAGGTGCGCCAGCGCTGAAATCGACGGGTCGACTCACGCTGCCGTTTCTAGATCGGCTGCCTTTTTCACTTACAGAGGCTCAGCTTCGTGTGGCACGAGAGGTGGCCCGTGATATGGGGCGCCCTTTGCCGATGTTGCGGTTGGTGCAGGGTGATGTGGGCTCAGGTAAGACCATGATTGCTGTATTGGCCGCGTTACAAGCGGTTGAAAACGGCAAACAAGCGGCGGTTATGGCTCCGACAGAAATTCTGGCCGAACAGCATCTAATCAACTTTAAAAGTTGGCTGGAGCCGCTTGGGATTAAGGTCTCGTGGTTGGCGGGTAAGGTAAAAGGTAAAGCACGGGAAGCGGCATTAGCTGAGATCAGTGGTGGTGAGGCTCAGGTGGTTGTCGGAACCCACGCCCTGTTTCAAAATGAGGTCGCCTTCCATGATCTGGCGATGGTTGTGATTGATGAGCAGCATCGATTTGGCGTCGATCAGAGGCTAAGTTTGCGTGAAAAGGGGCGAAATGACGGTAAAATACCTCATCAGCTCATAATGACCGCTACCCCCATCCCTCGTACACTAGCAATGAGTGCTTACGCTGACCTGGACTGCTCCATCATCGATGAGCTACCACCGGGCCGAACGCCAGTGCAAACGGTCGTGATTGATGACAGTCGTCGCGATCGAGTGGTTGAGCGCGTTGAACAGAACTGCAAACAGGGCCTGCAGGCCTATTGGGTCTGTACGCTGGTAGAGGAGTCCGAAGCGCTGCAGTGTCAGGCAGCCGAAACGACTGCCGAAGAGCTGCGCGAGGCTCTGCCCGATCTTAGAATTGGTCTGGTGCATGGTCGTCTGAAACCGGCCGAAAAAGCGGATGTGATGGCGCAATTCAAAGCGCATGAGTTGGATCTTTTGGTGGCTACGACGGTGATTGAGGTCGGCGTAGACGTTCCGAATTCGAGTTTAATGATCATCGAGAACCCCGAACGACTGGGATTATCACAGTTGCATCAGTTACGCGGCCGTGTAGGTCGAGGGTCGCGAGAGAGTTTTTGTGTTTTGATGTATCATGCGCCTCTTTCGCAGCAGGGTCGCGACCGTTTGGCAATCATGCGTGAGACCAGTGACGGTTTCCGTATTGCAGAGCGTGATCTTGAGTTGCGAGGCCCGGGTGAGGTGTTAGGCACCCGCCAGACAGGCATGATGAGTTTCAGAATCGCCGATCTGCAACGTGACGCTGACATGCTCGACAGTGTCCAGCAGACAGCAGAGCGCATAGAGACATCAACAGAATTAACCCGTCAGCTGTGTGATCGATGGATCCTCAATGCTGATCAATACGCACAGGTTTAAGATGCAACCAACAGAGAGACAGCTTCAAATAGTACGCCAGCAGATCGGTCGCGAGCCTCGCGGTATCGAGGCGATAGCGGCACAAACCCCTAGTGGTGTGCCATTGGTGTTACAGATGCGAAGCCTGATCGATGATAAGCCTTTCCCAACCCTCTATTGGCTGAGCAGTAAGGATTTAAGTGTTGAGATCAGTCGTGTCGAGATGACGGGCTGGATTAAGCGTTTTGAGGAGGAGCTGCAAGAGGATGCAGAGCTTCGTGATACCTACATGGCGCAGCAGAAACACTACATGGAGCGCCGCTGGGAACTGATGCGTCCGGAGGACAGACAGCGAATCGAAACTCTTGGGTTCACTAAGATGTTCAACGAGGTAGGCATTGGCGGTATTGCTAACTGGGACAAAGTTCGTTGTCTGCACATGAACTACGCCTACCACTTGGTGGAGCCCAATGTGGTTGGCCAGCGTCTTGATCAAGAGTTTCAGATGAACGAGCTGGCGCCGGAGTTTTAGGTTAATCAGGCACAAAAAAACGCGACCCAAGGTCGCGTTTTTTTGTCTTTGAGTTCGATTAGCCAACCAGCTTCTCGTACTTGATCATCAGTTGCTCTTCAGTTTCAACGTGATCAGGATCTTTTGGAATACAGTCAACCGGACAAACCTCAACACACTGTGGCGTGTCGTAGTGGCCTACACACTCAGTACATTTACTTGGCTCGATCTCGTAGATCTCATCCCCTGGGCTGATCGCCTCGTTAGGACATTCTGGTTCACACACATCACAGTTGATGCATTCGTCGGTAATCATTAGTGCCATCGTGTCTACCTCACTCTAGGCTCAAATCTAAACTAGTTAGAAAAATGTCGTTTCAATGCCGCATCGACAGCCGGATGAACAAACTCTGTCACGTCTCCACCTAATGACGCGATTTCGCGAATCAGCGTCGATGAGATGTACGACAAGTGTTCAGCCGGTGTTAAAAACAGGCTCTCAGCTTGTGGAGCCAACTTTCGGTTCATATTGGCAAGCTGAAACTCATATTCAAAATCTGAAACCGCTCGCAAACCTCGTAAAATGACGTCGCATTGCTGATCTTTCAAAAGATCGATCAGTAGGCTGTTAAAGCCAACCACTTCTACGTTGTCGAGGTGTGCCAAGGATTCGCGTGCAAGTTCTACTCGAACATCCAAATCCAGCAGGGGACGTTTTTTTGGGCTCTCTGCCACAGCTACTACAATCTGACCAAACAGTTTGGAGGCTCTCTCCACCAAATCTACATGGCCGTTCGTAATAGGATCAAACGTTCCTGGGTAAGCTACCCTTTTCATCCCAGCTACTCCTAATAGCGGTAATATTCCCGCGGATGGTAACGGAATTGCGTCAAGGCGACAAATTATAGGAGAAACTTTTAATAATTAATAGATATATTAAATTATTTATCTATAACTAAAATTAATTTCTTTTATACAAGCGGTAGCTGACGTCACCTGCCTGTTTGTCGCGATACAGTTGCCAGTTATCTGGAACTAATAGGGTACTTAGCGATCTCTCAGTCTCTATATATATCATCGATCCATCTGCAAGAACTTGATTTTCCTCAAGTAGCTGACAGATGCCTGAAACTAAGTCTTTGTTGAAGGGGGGGTCTAAGAAGACCAGGTCGTATCGAAATTCACGGCTCGCTTGCTGCAGGAGCCATTGAGTAGCGTCTGTTTCGAGCACTTCAGCGTTTTGTGCCTTCAGCTCTTGCAGATTGTGTTTAAGTGAATTGCAGACCAAGCGCGATGCATCAATCAGTGTGGCGTGAGCTGCACCGCGCGACAGCGCTTCAAACGCCAGCGCACCGCTGCCGCTAAACAGATCCAGGCATTTGGCTGCTGGTGTGTTAGCTTGTAACCAGTTGAATAGCGTTTCTCGAACCCGATCCGGTGTTGGGCGAAGTCCTTCACTCTCTGGAAAGCTCAGTTTTCGTGAGCGCCAATCTCCGCCGATGATGCGAACGAACGAGTCATTTGCTCGATTATGAGGGGCGGGTTTGCTGTTTCTGTTGCGTCTAGGGCTCATTGAAAAAGGTCTCTGCCAAAGCAGTTTTAGGTAAACAGAAATTTTAACCTCAGCTTAGGCTAATAGATAGGCTTTCACAGCGTCTGATGTGGTAGAATTCTGGACTTATATTTTGACTGTTTAGTTCCCTCTGATTAGGACTGTTTAGACTATGGAATCTCTCTACAACTGGATGCTTGATAACGGCTATGATCCAGCCATTATCCCTTACGTTGCGGCCGCTTTTGCCGTCGTCATTTTGATTGTGATGATGCGTTATCTGAAAGGGGATAAAACTGAGGCTATTCAGGATTCTGCTTCAGAAAAAAGCGTTGAAGAGAGCGTTACAGAGGCCCCAGTTGAAACACCATCGGTTGACGAAGCGCCCGTTGAAGAGCCGCCTGTTGCTGAAGACGCAGTCGAAGAGGTAGTTGAGCCAGCAGCTGCAGAAGAGACGGTTGAGCCAGAAGCTGTTGAGACCGAAGTGGAGGTTGAACAGACTCCTGCAGAGCCAGAGCCAGAGCCAGAGCCAGAGCCAGAGCCAGAGCCAGAGCCAGAGCCAGAGCCAGAGCCAGAGCCAGAGCCAGAGCCAGAGCCAGAGCCAGAGCCAGAGCCAGAGCCAGAGCCAGAGCCAGAGCCAGAGCCAACAAAAAGCTTCTTCGATCGTGTTAAATCCGCTCTAAGTCGCACGAAAGCCGGCCTGACTGAGCAGATTACAACCCTCTTCGCAGGTAACCCTGAGATCGATGAAGATCTTATGGAAGAGATCGAGACCTTGTTGCTGATGGCCGATATTGGCGTTGAGGCAACGACAGAGATTATCGAACGTTTAACCGATCGTGTAGAGCGTAAACAGCTCTCGGATGGCGACGCTCTGCAGGCGGCTCTGAAACAGGAGCTGGCCGAGCTATTAGAACCCGTTGATCAACCGCTTGAATTACAGAGTGACAAATCCCCAATGGTGATTCTGATGGTGGGTGTTAACGGTGTCGGTAAAACAACGACCATCGGTAAACTGGCCAAGAAGTATCAGGGTGAAGGTAAGTCGGTGATGTTAGCGGCGGGTGATACCTTCCGTGCCGCGGCGGTTGAACAGCTTCAGGTTTGGGGTGAGCGAAATAACGTCCCAGTGGTTGCTCAACATACCGGTGCAGACTCAGCCTCTGTTCTATTTGATGCGCTTGAGTCAGCTAAAGCGAAAAACGTTGATGTATTGATTGCAGATACAGCGGGTCGTTTGCAGAACAAAGATAACCTGATGCAAGAGTTACAGAAGGTTGTTCGTGTGATGCAGAAGTTAGATCCTTCGGCGCCACATGAAGTGATGTTGGTACTCGACGCGGGTACGGGTCAGAACGCCATCAGCCAGGCTAAAGAGTTCAAAGAGGCGGTGGGCGTGACGGGCATTACCCTAACGAAACTCGATGGCACAGCGAAGGGCGGTATTATCTTTGCCATCGCCAAACAGTTTGGTCTGCCTATTCGATTCATCGGTGTCGGTGAGCAAGCTGATGACCTACGTCCTTTTGAAGCGAAAGCTTTTGTTGAGGCGTTGTTCGACTAACTCCTATGGCGGCTATTCAATTCACTAACGTCAGTAAGCGCTATGACTCTGGTCAAGAGGCCCTAAGGTCTGTCGACTTTACATTGGAGTCGGGCGAGATGGCCTTTTTGACAGGCCACTCGGGAGCAGGGAAGAGTACCCTGTTAAAACTGCTGACGCGCGTTGAGCAACCTAGCCGTGGTGATGTGTGGGTCGGTGATCAAAATCTATCTGAATTGTCTCGCAGCGAGATTCCGCAATATCGCCGAACCCTGGGTGTGGTCTACCAGAATCATCGTCTGTTAGAAGATCGCACTGTTTACCAGAACATTGCACTTCCACTGCGTATCGCAGGCTATAACGAAGAGGATATTGGTCGTCGCGTACGCGCGGCACTCGATCGAGTAGGACTGTTGGAGTCAGAGCAGAAGTTCCCACAGGCGTTATCGAGTGGCGAGCAGCAGCGTATCGGTATTGCGCGTGCCATTGTTCATAAGCCTAGGGTGCTGATTGCCGACGAGCCGACCGGTAACCTCGACCCTAGACTCTCTCTCGACATCATGAGTCTATTCGAGCAGTTCAACCGCATTGGAACGACCGTCTTGATCGCGACCCATGATGTGGCGTTGATCAAGCGAATGCGTCATAGAGTGCTGATTTTAGATAAGGGGCGACTGCGTCATGTCCAGTAGTGAGACTCGATCACGCGGCGCCTCTGATATCAGCGTCAGCCGTTGGCAACGCGTTAAACACTGGGCGGTACAGCACCGTCTAGAGAGTGCCGATGCCGTTAAGCGTCTTCTACATAATCGACTGTCGACGCTGGTGACACTGCTGCTATTGGCGGTTGTACTCGCTGTGCCAACCTTTATGTATTCGCTGTTGGGTAATTTGAAACAGCTGACACCGGGTACTGACTTTGAGCCTCAGCTTGCACTCTATTTAAGCCCAGAACTCAAAGCCGACGAGTTAGATCGATTCAGCCGTTCACTCCTGCTGCGTGATGATCTACTTTCGGTTGAATTGATCAGTAGCGATGTCGGTGCCAGCGAGTTTAAAAGCCACTCTGAACTGGGGGAGCTGATTAGCCTGTTGGACGAGAATCCACTCCCAGCGGTTGTGCTCGCGACGCCGCGTGATCAAGATCCTGCGACCATGAAAGCACTGCGTGAAAGCATGGCAGCCTTGCCAGAGGTGGATGTCGCCGAGTTAGACGTAGAGTGGTTAGAGCGTCTCGAAGTGATTTTAGGCTCATTCTCCAGCATCAGTTTTGTGCTGGCGCTGTTATTGGGTATGACCGTGCTTCTGGTGATCGCTAACACCATTCGTACCATGATCAGCAGTCGCCAAGAGGAGATTGAGGTCAGTTTGTTGATAGGCGCTACCGCTGCTTGGGTGAGACGCCCATTCCTCTATGCAGGACTGCTGTACGGACTCTTTGGTGCACTGTTGAGCCTAGTATTGGTTTACTTCTCACTGGCACTTGTCGAAGCGCCATTGGCTGAGTTAACAGAGCTCTATATTGGTCGTTTTGATCTTCAGGGACCTGATTTGTCATTAATCATGGCGCTGTTAGTGGGCGGGACTATACTAGGATGGATAGGGGCATTCATTGCTGTATCCAGACAGATGGGGCAGTTAAATCAAGGCTCTGATTGATCGGATTTAGCCGGATTTGCGTTTATCTGTCACTCTGGTATCTTTTTGGGTCCAGTGTTGGTAAATATTAGTAATTCCTAATGAACTTTTTTGTCAAAACTGGGTCTAACTAGACAGTTAAAACGATTTAAAACAGTGTAAAAAACGAAAGTTTTTGAGGTTTAAAGAGAAATGGGCACTAGCTTGCAATTAGTTGAACATCTGACTCCGGGGCGCGATCTTGACGCTTACGTTCAGAATGTCAGCACTATCCCTATCCTCACTCCAGAGGAAGAACGGGAGCTTGCCGAGCGTCTGCATTTTGAGCAAGACCTTGATGCGGCTCGCCAGTTGGTTATGTCACATCTGCGCTTTGTTGTGCACATTGCGCGCAGCTACAAAGGCTACGGCCTTCCTCTCGGTGATTTGATCCAAGAGGGTAACGTTGGTTTGATGAAAGCGGTTAAACGTTTTGATCCAACCGTCGGTGTTCGTCTGGTGAGCTTTGCTGTTCACTGGATCAAAGCCGAAATGCATGAATTCATTCTTCGCAATTGGCGTATTGTTAAAGTTGCGACGACCAAAGCTCAGCGTAAGCTGTTCTTTAACCTACGCTCACAGAAGAAGAGCCTAGGTTGGATGAACAACGATGAAGTTGAAGCGATCGCAGAAGATCTAGGCGTTGATGCTGCAGTAGTGCGTCAGATGGAGGGTCGCATGGCCGCCACTGACATGGCCTTTGATGCGCCTGCTGCTGATGATTCTGAAGAGAGTGCGCCTGTTGCACCGGCACTGTTCTTGGAAGACAAGTCTGCCGATCCAGCCGAGCTACTTGAAGAGCAGGATTGGGAAGATAATTCTAACCGCCAGTTAGCCGCAGCGATGGGCCAGTTGGACGAGCGCAGTCGAGATATCTTGGCACAGCGTTGGTTGCTTGATGAAAAAGCAACGCTGCACGAGTTGGCCGCTAAGTATGAGGTCTCTGCAGAGCGTATCCGTCAGCTTGAAAAGAACGCGATGAAGAAAATTAAAAACGCTTTAGTCGTTATCTAACGGATGAAAGTGTTGTGAAAAAGCCGCATTAGCGGCTTTTTTTGTGTATGCTTGCGGCCCAAATGAGGTGATGATGCACGCGAAACGTTTTTTGATGATTGGTGCGCTTTTAGCGATGTTTTCGGTGATTTTTGGCGCTTTTGGTGCCCATTTACTGAAAAGCACCCTGTCAGCTGCTCGCTTTGAAACCTTCAGCACCGCTGTGGATTACCAGTTTTGGCAGGCTCTAGGTTTGATGGTGGTCGGTATTACCGGTTTTAAACTCAATAGTAAAAGCTGGCGCCTTGCTGGGTATTCGCTGTTGGCAGGGACGTTGATCTTCAGTGGCAGCCTCTATCTGCTAATCGCAACTGATACTGGTTGGTTAGGAGCGATCACCCCCATCGGTGGTATATTAATGATTATTGGCTGGGCACTGTTTGCCTGGTCGTTACGAACCTTACGGATAGAACAATGAGTGACACAGAACAGCAGCGCCCACACCGTACGATTAGAAGTTTTGTCGTACGCGCTGGACGCATGACAGAAGGGCAAGAGCGTGCAATGAAAGAGAACTGGCCTCTGTATGGGCTAGAACTTGAAGATGGCATGGTCGACTTTAAAACTCTGTTTGGCGATGATCGCCCCGTCACTCTAGAGATCGGTTTTGGTATGGGCGCGTCGCTGGTAGAGATGGCGAGCCGCTCACCTGAGAAGGGCTTTATTGGAATCGAAGTGCATCCTCCCGGTGTTGGTCGTTTGTTAGCTGATGCACGTGCCGAAGGGGTCGACAATATTCGCGTCTATTGTGAAGATGCGATCGAGGTACTGGCACAGTGCATACCGGATGGCTCTTTGGCGGGTGTGCAGCTCTTCTTCCCAGACCCTTGGCATAAGAAGAAGCACAATAAACGCCGCATTGTACAACCTGAATTTGCTCAAACCATTCGTCAAAAGCTGGCGATTGGCGGTGTCTTCCATATGGCGACTGACTGGGAGCCCTACTCAGAGCATATGATGGAAGTGATGAGTGCGGCAGAGGGCTATCAAAACCAGATGGGCGAAGGTCAGTTTTCGCCACAGCCAGACTTCCGCCCTGTGACTAAGTTCCAAAAACGGGGTGAAAAGCTAGGTCACGGTGTTTGGGATCTGATGTTCGAGCGCGTCAACTAAGATGGACAATCAACCGAATAATCCACTGCACGGCGTTAAGTTGGCTGATGTTGTCGAGCGTCTTGTGGATCATTACGGCTGGGATGAGTTGGGCGAGCGGATCGATATTAACTGCTTTCAGATCGATCCATCCGTTAAGTCATCCCTAAAATTTTTACGCAAACAGCAGTGGGCTCGCGATAAGGTAGAGCAGCTCTACATTGATACCTTCTGCTGAATAGAGAGAGTTAATTATGAAATTGTTAGTCCGTAATTTGGATCGTTCAACCACAGAAGCTGAGATTAAAGAGCTCTTTGAAGGTTACGGTAGCGTTCAGTACTGCACCTTGGTGATGGACGAGAAAACGGGCTCATCGAAGGGCTTTGGGTTTGTTGAAATGCCTAAGCCAGGTGAAGCGAAAGCGGCGGTTAAAAATCTAAACCACACACTGGTTGGCCGTAATATGATTCGTGTAAAAAAAGCGGAAGAGAGAGCGGACTGATCGCTCGAGTCACTTCTCAACTTAATTAAGGAGCCGATATGACAGCAATACTCCTCTCAATACTCTCTTCGTTAATTGGTGTGTGGGTGTTGGTATGGTTAATTGGTAATCTGCTGTTTAAGAAAAAGAGCTCGCCGCAAAAAGAGCTCTTCTCGCTACCATTAGCTTGGATGGTGGCCTCAATTGCTGGGGGTTACGCCATTGCTAACGGCGGTCCGCCACGCTTTGATGTGTCCCTGCTTCAGTACGGTATTGGCGCCTTTCTGCTGCTGATCTACTACGTCTCTGCCAGCTTTGCGAAAAAGCGCAGTAAAGATTCCGAGTAGTCATTGGGTGATCCAACGGGTTAAAGCTCACTTATAGAAGTTAACTCTTTAAGCTGAGATCGCCCATGCTGCCCAGTCAAAATGAACAGTGTCCCTATTGTTGGGAGATGATCGAGATTGTCTACGAGCCCGATGAGGCTGAGATGTTTGTCTGTGATTGTACGGTCTGTTGCCACCCCATCCACTTTTCTGTCTCAGTGGATGGGTATGGCGATTATTACATTACACCGCACTCAGAAGATGATTTCTGATCAGTCGTATTCGCGGCCTTTGTAAGACCGCTCCAACAGTGCGCTGACAGAGCTCCAACACTGGGTTGGAGCCTTATCGAGGATGAGGCGATAGATCAGTACTGGTTGATATCCTGATCACTCTTTTTATTGAACAGTGCGCGCAGAGCAATCAGCGTGATCACTGAGATAATACCGACGATCAGTAGCTCATCGATTACGCCAGAATCCAATAGGGTCGGGATCAGATTCAACTTAATCAATAGGCCCGTTAGGATTGACCCGATACCGAAGCTGATAGAGATGTAAGCGAGGTTCAACACCATCTCAATGATGATGAGCCCCAATCCAAGAATCAGCCAGCCGTTTCCGTTTGTAAAAAAATCCATCATTTACTCTTTAATCCGTCGCCAACGGTCTGTGCTAATAGCTCTAATGAGCCAATTGCTTTAGTGATGTCTGTCGGCATGATCACTGTTTTGCTGTTATCAGCTGCTGCAACCTCAGACAGTGCTGCAACCTGTTTCTGTAGAATATCGAAGTTGATCGCCGATTGCCCGCCGTTATTAATAGCATCGGCTATCATGCGCGTCTGCTCGGCGGTCGCTTCGGCTTTCACTTTTATCGCATAGGCATCTGCATCGGCCGCGACTCTTACCGCTTCAGCTTGCTTTTGTGCTTCGTAGAGTTGTGCCTCTGCATTCAGCTCCACAGAGCGTTTTTGGCCTTCTGCCTGCGCAACCTGTGCCCGACGCTGACGTTCTGCATTGAGTTGCTGACGTTGCGCCTCTTTGGTCTGCTCATCCACTTGAACATCGGTGATCTCAGTACGAGTAATCTCAATTCCCCAGACTTCAGCTGCTTTTTGCAGATTGGTCAGGATCTCTTCGTTCATCTGAGCGCGTGATGATTGCAGCTCATCAAGGTCCAGCTTGCCCGCTGCAGAGCGAACAATCGACTCGGCTGTCGTCTGAATGGCTTGATCGATGTTCTGAATACGGTAGACCGAGCGGGCCGCATCGGTAATACGGTAGAAGTTGGTCGCCTCTAGGATCACTTCAACGTTATCTTTGGTAATGACGCTGATCTCAAAGGCCGGTAGCTGGCGTTCAAGTATAGAGATGCGGTGACGCACTTGGTCGATCATAGGGACAATAAAGTTGATCCCTGCGTTCAGGGTTTTGGAGAACTTACCAAAACGTTCAACGACAAATACCTGTGACTGTGGAACAACCTTAACGGCAGACCAGGCGAGTACGAGGAAGAAGATTGCAAAAGCTAAGGTGACGATCATGCCGCCACTAAGGAATTCACCGTTCATTGATCACTCCAAATTGATACTGTTTTACTTAGCATAGTACATAGATTCAGATTAATCTTTGATGGAAAGCTTTAAGATTCGTTTTGGTGCCTGAGTGCATTTATCGCGGCCTTTTTAAGACCGCTCCAACAGAGCGCCAATAGTTCTCCAGCACTGGATTGGAGCCTTATCGAAGATGAGGCGATTGCTCTCTATTGTTGCTGTAGAGACCACATACCAGCATAAACGCCCTGTTGGGCAAGGAGTTCTGTGTGAGTACCCTGTTCCACCACTTCGCCTTTGCGCATCACTAGGATGTTGTCGGCATCGATAATCGTCGACAGACGGTGCGCGATCACCAAACTCGTATGGTTTTTCGAGAGTGATGCAAAGGCGTTAAGGATCGCCTGCTCATTGTCGCTATCCAACGCTGAGGTCGCTTCATCAAAGAGCAAAATGGGTGGGCGTTTCAGAATCACGCGGGCAATCGCAATGCGTTGTTTTTCACCGCCAGAGACTTTTAGGCCACGTTCGCCAACCAGGGTATCCACCCCCTCAGGGAGTGCCGCAATGAAGTCGTTTAGGTTGGCCAGCTCAATCGCTTTGAGAACCTCTTCTCTGCTTGAACCTGGGCGTCCATAAGCCACGTTGTTGTAGATCGTATCGTTAAACAGGACGGTATCCTGCGGAACCACGCCAATCGCTTGTCGTAATGAGTGCTGAGTCACTTGGTCGATCGGCTGGCCATCTATGCTGATCTGCCCCGACTGAACATCATAAAATCGAAACAGCAGTCGCGCTAAGGTCGATTTGCCCGATCCACTTGGCCCGACGATGGCGACCTTTTTACCCGCTTCTACTTTGAAGCTGACACTTTTCAAAATTTGACGGTCGGGGTGGTAAGCAAAGTTGACGGAGTCAAAGCAAATGGCGCCCCCTTGAGTTATCAAGTCGGTTGCATCGGGGCGGTCGACAATCTTAGGCTGCTTCTTCAACAACCCAAACATATTCTCAATGTCTGTCAGGGCTTTGCGCACTTCACGGTAGACCATGCCAAGGAAATTAAGCGGCATGAATAGCTGTAAGATGTAGGCATTAATCATGACTAACGAACCCAGGGTCATGGCTCCGCTTGCAACATCCTCTGCGGCCAGCCAGAGCATTAAGATGATCCCTAGCGAGATGATGAATGCCTGACCGCTGTTGAGGATCATCAACGTCATGCGCGTTTTTAAACGAGCCGTTTCCCAGCTGGCTAGGTTTTTATCGTACTGGCTGGCCTCATACTCCTCATTGCCAAAGTATTTTACGGTCTCATAGTTGAGCAGGCTATCAATGGCTCGAGTATTGGCTTGAGAGTCGAGTTGATTGGTTTCTCGCACGTAGCGGTTGCGCCATTCGGTAGTGAGTATGGTGAAGTAGATGTAGATACCAACGCAGACCACAACCACCAATGCGTACCAGACACTGAAGTTGAACAGCAAAATGGCAGCAACGAGGCTGATCTCAATCAGCGTTGGTACGATGTTAAAGACCATCATCCTCATCAAAAAGCTGAAGCCATTACTGCCACGGTCAATGTCGCGAGAGATACCACCGGTCTGCCGAGAGAGATGGAAATCGAGTTCTAATGAGTGGAGGTGGCGAAAGACTTTGAGCACCATCCGGCGCATCGCTCTCTCTGTGACTCGGCTAAACACCGCATCGCGAGCTTCTGCAAAGAAGACCGAGCCAAAGCGGAGCATCCCATAGGCTACGACCATCGCAATGGGCACTGTAATCAATGGATTCAGAGAGGCATCTAGACCATCAACGATCTGCTTCAAAGCCAGTGGCATAGCAACCACTGCAAGCTTGGCGGAGATCAACAACAGAAACGCGACCGCCATGCGACGGCGATACTCCCATAAGTATGGCCAGATCATTTTAATGACCGACCAAGCCTCGCTCATGCCAACAGTGTTGCTGCTATTGGAGTCGCTCTTGTAGTGCCGGCCGCCGCCGTGTCGTGACATATTGAGTCTCTGATCAGTAGTTGATGCTTACTTTGCCAGCAGCAGTTACCGCCTTCTCGATGGCCGCTTCAACGCTGTCAGCCTGACAAAGCGCCACACCTAGGCGGCGACTTCCAGCGATTTCGGGTTTTCCGAATAGACGCAGTTGCGTGTCGTTATCACTCAGCGCTTCCCTAACCCCATCAAATTGAATGTCTGTAGAGTGTCCATCACCCAAGATGACCGCTGATGCAGAAGCACCAAGCTGGCGAATGTTACCGATAGGGAAGCCGAGAATGGCACGGGCATGCAGCGCAAATTCAGAGAGATTCTGGGAAATCAGTGTGACCAATCCCGTATCGTGTGGTCGGGGTGACACTTCGCTGAAGTAGACCTCATCGCCTTTGATAAACAGCTCGACACCGTAAATGCCAAAACCCGCTAAGTTCTCGACCACTTTGCGAGCGGTCTCTTGTGAGCGTTGTAGTGCAAGATCTGACATCGCTTGTGGTTGCCAAGATTCACGGTAGTCACCCCCTTCCTGACGGTGGCCAATCGGTGCACAGAAGTGGATGCCATCAACGGCGTTGACCGTCAGCAGTGTGATCTCGTAATCAAAATCGACAAACCCTTCAACGATGACACGGCCTTTCCCGGCACGGCCACCCTCTTGAGCATATTGCCAGGCCGGTGCCACATCCGCTTCAGAACGAACCAACGACTGCCCTTTGCCGGATGAGCTCATGATCGGTTTCACGACACAGGGAATACCAATCTCTTTGATAGCCTCTTGATAGTCAGCCTCAGTATCTGCGAAGCGATAAGCTGAAGTCGGTACTCCTAGTGTTTCAGCCGCTAGGCGACGAATACCTTCACGATCCATTGTCAGACGCGCGGCCCGTGCGGTAGGGACTACCTTGAATCCTTCGCTTTCAAGCTCAAGCAGTGTCTCGGTTGCTAAGGCTTCAATCTCGGGCACGATATAGTCCGGTTTTTCGCTCTCAACAACGGCACGCAGTGCACCACCATCCAGCATGTTGATGACGTGGCTTCGGTGAGCGACATGCATAGCAGGCGCATTTGCGTATCGATCTACGGCAATCACCTCTAAACCCAAGCGCTGAAGTTCGATGACAACCTCTTTACCGAGTTCACCAGAACCCAACATCATGACGCGTGTTGCGCTGTTACAAAGAGCGGTACCTAACATTTTTGACTCCTAAAATTTTTACTCCATATTACCATGCTAACAGGAGATCTGAGAGGGTATTAGAATATCCCCAACTTTGATTCTGAATGCGCTAGACTTTACCTAAAATGGGATGGAATAGATAAAATGGCAGTCACAATTAACGAGACATCTTGGCCGCAGCTGCAGCGCTTAAGGTTTATTGAGCGTCAGCTGTTGTGGGAGCGTGAAGTCACCGCGCCTATGTTGGTTGGGGCCTTTGGTATTGCTCGTCCAGAGGCGCAAGAGGCGATTAATACCTACTGTGAGTTCGCGCCTGAAAATGTTCGCTCCTATTCGCCATCTGATCGCAGTTACAAACCCACTCAGGGGTTTAAGCCTAAGCTGATTCCAGATTCGGCTGACTCGTTGATCACCATCTCCCGCCTATCGACTCCGGCGAACCCCGACTTCTTCTCTGTACCCGTATTGAATCGATCGACTGCGCCCGGCGCGTTAGCCACTATTTTGGCAGGCATTGAGAATCGAAGCCGTATAGAGGCGGTCTATGTTTCGATGCAGAATCCAGAGGGTTCACTTCGATCGATTACACCCTGTGCCATCATCAGTGCCAGCAATCGATTGCATGTACGTGCCTATTGTTGGGAGCGACAAGCTTATCGTGACTTTGTGTTAAGTCGCTTCCGCGGTGCTCTGACTCTTAAAGAGGGTGGAGATGAGCTGCCGGTCGACAATGCGTGGAATGAATCACTCTCTGTTCGACTGGTCGTTAATGACGCGCTTACAGCGGCACAACAACGACTGGTCATCGATGATTTTGACCTGGAGCAGCTTGAAGCGTTTGAGATTCGTAAAGCGCTGATCGGTTACTTTTTGCAGGCGAATCTACTACCCACCAGTGAGTCAGAGCTTAATGAGGCCAAAACTCACCCTGAGCGCTTCCCCGTGTTAGCGGTTAGTAACTCAGGTGAGTCGGTCATTAGTTACGCGTTTTAAGCATCGATGCAGAGCTGGTGCTGCTCACCGAGCCCTTCGATGCCAATTCGCACCCTATCACCAGCCATAAGATACTTTTGGGGTGATTGACCCATACCGACACCAGGGGGAGTCCCCGTCATAATGACGTCGCCAGCTTCTAAGGTCATAAATTGGCTCAAATAGGCGACGATCGTTTTGACATCAAACACCATCGTATTGGTATTTCCGTCTTGGAAACGCTCACCGTTAATCTCTGTAAACATCCTTAGATTTTGCGGATCAACGATTTCATCTTTGGTCACTAAGTAGGGCCCGATAGGAGCAAAGCTGTCATGGGATTTCCCTTTGTCCCAGCTGCCTAAACGCTCAAGTTGAAAAGCTCGTTCGGATAGGTCGTTGGCAAGACAAAAGCCAGCAATATGATCCATCGATTGATCTTCTGAAATGTATTTTGTTTTTTTGCCAATGACGATGGCCAGCTCGACTTCCCAGTCTGTTTTATCGGCACCACGTGGAATTTGTATAGGGTCATTTGGGCCTGAAATCGCGCTGGTGGCTTTCATAAAGAGAACGGGTTCTGAGGGAAGCTCCATGCCCGCTTCTGCGGCATGATCTGAGTAGTTCAAGCCGATACAGACTATTTTGCCAACCTCACCAATACAGGGGCCGACTCTTTCTGATGAATCGATAATGGGAAGTGAATCGAGATCTACCGCTCTTAATCTCTCGAGCGCTTGATTCGATAATAGATCGCCGTTGATATCTGGAACAACAGAAGAGAGGTCTCGAATCTGTTGATCTTTATCCAGAATGGCAGGTCTCTCTTGCCCTATGGCGCCGACTCGTAACAATTTCATTAGGAGCTCCTTATAGTTTAGGCCTAATTAACTATGCGGACCTAGTCAGGTCAAGAGAAACTAAAAAGGGAGCCGAAGCTCCCCACACTGCAAAAGGTTCTAACCTATTGTTGGTTTCAAAAACTCATTCAGAGCCTGCAGTGGTGTCTCTTAGTGTTTGCCGCCTTTACCACCTTTGCCGTGGCCGTCTTTACCAGAGTGCATGTTTTCGAACTTAGCGATTTGATCTTCTGTCAGCAGCGATTTTATATCTTTGTGCATCTGGTCACGCATGCCATCACGCGCATTGGCTTTCATGTTTTCACGCTGCTCTGCCGTTAGGGTCGCTTGCATCTGTTCACGATCCGCATCACGTTTTGTGAACATAGCTAAAAGCTGTGATTGTTGGTCGGCTGATAGATCCAGACGCTGAGTCAGTTTCTCAACACGATCTTCAGCGCTTTTTGGGCCACCTTTACCCCCTTTTTCATGTGCGTATACCGCGCCTGATAGTGCACCGATTGTTAGTGTTACAGCAGTAATTGAAGCGATGATTGTCTTTTTCATGTGAACTCTCCGTTCGTTGTTCGTTTCGATGTATCCATTATTGATGATGGCAATGCTAAGTTGGGTTGCGAGTTCGTAAAGTTGCGTAAAGTTTTGGGAGTTTGACGCAGCCAAGCGTAAACTGGGCCCAAATAGGAGTGAATATGAGCACACAAATACTGTTAGTTGATGACGATCTTGATCTGACGGACATGCTGGGTGAATACCTTGAGAATGAGGGGTTCTCAGTAACCCAAGCAGGGTCAGCAGAGCAGGCTATGGAGCTGTTTGATGCGGGTCGTCAGTTTGATCTCTGTGTGTTCGATATCATGATGCCTGGCCTATCTGGACTTGAGTTGCTGCAGCAGGTTCGTCCTAAGGTCTCTACACCTGTCATCATGTTGACCGGTAAAGGGGATGATATTGATCGCATCCTGGGACTAGAGATGGGGGCTGATGACTACCTGTCTAAACCGGCCAACCCGCGCGAGCTGCTGGCGCGTATTCGTGCCGTGTTACGCAGGTCTGTTCCCGTTAAAGAGGAGACTAACAAACAGACGCTTTCGGTTGGGGCAGTGAATCTTACCCCAGCTCGTCGAGTGGCTTGTGTTGATGAGATAGAGTTACAGCTAACCGCAGCTGAATTTAATGTGCTGGCTTTGTTGATGGAGCGTGCTGGGCAGGTCGCGTCAAAAGAGTGGCTGACCGAACAGGTACTGCACCGCAAATTAACGGCTTACGATCGATCGATCGATGTCCACGTCAGCCGTGTTAGACAGAAGCTTGAGCAGGCAAAGCCTGGCTTAGCCGAGATGATTAAAACAGTCCGTGGTGAAGGCTACCAGATGGTCGTTGGGGTGGAGGGTTAATGCGCTGGTATCAACATCTATTCTGGCGCATCTTCGGCGCCGTCTGGCTGGTCAGCACGCTTGGTATTCTTATCAGCTTGACCCTGTTCATCTCTGTCACTGATACTCCCGATCGCACCGAGAGCCAAAAGCAGAAAGCGACCATCATCGCAGAGCAGTTAATCTCCGATTATCAGTATGGGATGCAACGTAAAGAGCAGCGCCGACGTCTACCGCTTTGGATCTATGAGAAGCGATCCAATCAACTGATCTACTCGTCAGGTAGACGGTCACAACCCAAGGATGCAATGGTGACAGAGATCATCGCTGCTGATGGCACCCCATACCTCGTCTACTTCCCACCCGAACGAAATGAAGAGCTGTTTGAACGGATGTGGGGGTTCTTACTCTCCTTCCAAGTTTTGTGGGTCATTGCGGTCTCCTTTGGCAGCAGCCTTCTGGTCACGTGGTTAGTCGTCAGACCGATTAACGACTTGAAGGGGTTTGTTCGCCGCCTTCATCAACAGGGTAATTTAAGCAGTCGAGCCGAGGGTAAGCTCGTCAAACGAGGCGATGAGCTGGGCCAGCTGGCACGTGAGTTTAACCAGATGGTTGATTACGTTGAGCAGACGCTCGATAGCCAACGGCATCTTCTGCAGGATGTCTCTCATGAGCTACGAGCACCTTTAGCCCGTCTTCAGGCGGCAGCAGGTTTGGCAGAGCAGAAGTGGGGTGAGGATGATCGTACCCTGCAACGCATTAATAAAGAGTGCGTTAAATTAGACGGTTTAATCTCTGAAATACTCACACTGGCCCGAGCTCGAGATGCCGAAGCGACTGCACCAATTTTGGATCTGGCACTGCTGTGTCGGGATCTGGTGCAGGACGCTCGTGTCAGCGGCTCACAGCATCAATTCGACCTATCACTTGATGTCACTGATGGAGCAACCATTCGGAGTGAACCACTGAGTCGAGTCGTCAGCAATCTGTTGAATAACGCCATCAATCACACGCCACAGGGTACGTTGATTAAGGTATCTGTCGCTACCGATAACGGCAGGCTAACGATTCGAGTGGTTGATAATGGACCCGGATTACCAGAATCGATTCTAGATTCGATTGGGCAGCCATTTAGACGTGGGGCCAACTCAGGCGGTTACGGTTTGGGTTTGAGTATCGTGACTCGAGCGACTGAACGCGTCGGTGGGGAGGTTCAGTTCCAAAACCTCGCGCCAACGGGGCTTCAAGTAGATATAAAAATGCCGCTAGCGAACTGATCGGTAGCGGCATTTTTGAAATGGATCGAAGCTTAAAGCGCTTCTGAACCCGTCTCGCCAGTACGAATACGTACCACTTGCTCAACTGGCATAACGAAGATTTTACCATCACCGATCTTGCCAGTATTGGCCGTAGAGCTGATCGCTTCAATGACTTGATCTAGCATGTCGTCGTCGATCGCGACTTCAATTTTTACCTTAGGAAGGAAGTCCACTACGTACTCGGCACCACGGTAAAGTTCTGTGTGACCTTTCTGACGACCGAAGCCTTTAACTTCAGTCACTGTAACACCTTGGATACCAATGTCAGACAGCGCTTCGCGCACATCATCCAGTTTGAACGGTTTGATAACTGCCGATACCAGTTTCATAGTTTCTCCTTGTTGAACTGGGCAGGCAAAACTGTCCCAATTCGCTGTAAATTTTCATCCATTATGTACATGGATGGTTTAACCTTCAAGTTTCCTGATCAACCTGTTTGTCCAGAAACGAAAAAAACCCTACCTGGGGGTAGGGCTGAGAAGAGGGGTGTATCGCTACACCCCGGGTTTCAACAGAAACTGAGTTCCCTATTACTTACGTGAAGTGACGAACTCTGGGTAGGCTTCCATACCACATTCAGAGATATCGACACCTTCGTACTCTTCCTCTTCAGTCACTCGGATGCCCATCACAGCTTTGATGATGCCCCAAACCACTAGGCTGACAACGAATACCCATACGAAGATTGTTAGGGCGCCGATGATCTGGCCAGAGAAAGTAGAACCGTCGTTAGTTACTGGTACCAGTAGTAGACCAAGAAGACCTACAACACCGTGTACAGAGATCGCACCGACAGGATCGTCAATTTTTAGTTTATCCAGCGTTAGGATAGAGAAGACAACCAGAACACCACCGATCGCACCGAAGATGTGAGCTTGTAGTGCAGAAGGGGTTGAAGGCTCTGCTGTGATCGCTACTAGACCTGCTAGTGCACCGTTAAGTGCCATTGTAAGGTCCGCTTTGCCGAACAGTAGACGCGCTGTGATTAGTGCTGCTACTACACCGCCAGCCGCAGCTGCGTTAGTGTTCATGAAGACAACGGCAACTGCGTTTGAGTTCTCAACGTCAGACGTTGCTAGAACCGAACCACCGTTGAAGCCGAACCAACCCATCCAAAGGATGAATGTGCCCAGTGTTGCCATTGGTAGGTTAGCACCAGGGATCGCATTGATCTCACCGTTCTTACCGTATTTGCCTTTACGTGCGCCAAGCATTAGGACACCTGCTAGTGCTGCTGCAGCACCTGCCATGTGGACGATACCTGAACCCGCGAAGTCAGAGAAACCAAGATCACCTAGAGTGTACATGCCGAATACAGCGTTGCCGCCCCAAGTCCAAGAACCTTCCATTGGGTAGATGAAGCCTGTCATCACAACCGCGAACGCTAGGAACGCCCATAGTTTCATACGTTCAGCCACTGCACCCGATACGATAGACATTGCTGTTGCAACGAATACCACCTGGAAGAAGAAGTCAGCTGATGGCGCGTAGGTCCACTCATCGGCAACACCGTCACCCGTGATGCTAGATAGGAAGTAGTCACCGCCGTACATGATCGCGTAACCGCAAACGAAGTACATGATGCAAGAGATCGCGAATAGCGCGATGTTCTTAGTTAGAATTTCAGTGGTGTTCTTAGAACGAACAAGACCTGCTTCTAGCATTGAGAAGCCTGCCGCCATCCACATAACCAGCGCACCACACACCAAGAAGTAGAAGGTATCGAGTGCGTACTTCAGCTGGGTTACATCACCAGCTGTTGTATTCAAAAGTTCTTCCATTGTTATGCCCTCCAATAAGGCCAAAAATCAAAACGTTATAGAGCTTCGTCGCCGGTCTCACCGGTACGGATGCGAACCACTTGTTCAAGCGCTGAAACAAAAATCTTACCGTCGCCAATTTTGCCGGTTTGCGCAGCATTGGTGATCGCTTCGATAACCTGATCTACGATCTCATCAGAGACAGCAGCGTCTAGGCGAACTTTAGGTAGGAAGTCCACAACATACTCTGCACCACGGTAGAGTTCGGTGTGGCCTTTTTGACGGCCAAAGCCTTTAACTTCAGTCACGGTGATACCTTGTACACCGATCTCTGATAGCGCTTCGCGCACGTCGTCAAGCTTGAATGGCTTAATTACGGCTGACACTAGTTTCATCAGATTTCTCCTTAATGTGAAAAGGGAGGATTAATTTTTTCCTGTGAACTCTATTTGCGAAACTTGTGCCAACTTTTAAAAATAACTTATAAAACATTGACTTATAAATTTTTCATGGGTCTCTTTACCGTTTTATCAACCTTTATAGTGCACGCCAGTATGCACCACAAAAGTGCATGCACTACTTTGGTGCGCCATATTGAGGCTAAAATAGTGATCATAGACGCTTGTCTTAAAAGGGTTCTGGTATAGTGCATCTATTGAGACGCATATCGATGTTAAAGGGGGCTGAGATGCTTGATCCTAAGATGTTTGAAAACCTAAGTCAGACGATGACCCAATTCCTTCAGGGTAACTCATCACTTCCAGGTCAGGAGGCGATGCAGCAGCAAATTAAAACTGTACTTCAATCAAGTTTTGCTAAACTGGATTTAGTCACTCGGGAGGAGTTTGACGCTCAGGCCGCTGTACTTCAGCGAACTCGAGAAAAATTAGAGCAGTTGGAAGCGATGGTTGCTGAGTTGGAGTCAAAAGAGTCCTAAAGCAACGCTAGGCCAACTGCAGGACCCAAGGATGGCGTCATGGCATTGGCAACTCTTTATAGCCGAGCTCAGCTCGGTATCGAGGCACCTCGCGTTCGCGTTGAAGTGCACCTTTCAGGAGGCTTACCCTCCTTTGCAATTGTGGGTATGGCAGAGACCGCGGTGCGTGAAAGCCGCGAGCGTGTGCGCAGTGCACTGTTAAACGCCGGCTTTGAATACCCGCAACGACGAATCACCGTTAACTTATCACCGGCCGATCTCCCCAAAGAGGGCGGACGCTATGACCTAGCCATTGCGCTTGGCATTCTGTTGGCATCCAATCAGCTTAAAACAACTCACCTGCAGCAGGCAGAGCTCTACTCAGAATTGGGCTTGGACGGCAAACTGCACCCTATTAGAGGCCTATTTCCGGCCGCCTATGCCTGTGCTGAAGCGGATTCACTGATTGTTATTGCCCCCGATAATAGCCAAGAAGCCTCTCTCGCGGGTGCTAAGCAACAACTTTCAGCTAAGACGCTGTACGATCTATGTCAGGCGTTGAGTGCTGAAAAGCTACCTGAAATAGACCCTCAACCCCCAGTTCATTATCCGCCGAGTTACCCCGTAGATCTTTCAGAAGTTCGGGGACAACCGATGGCCCGTCGTGCCTTGGAAGTGGCCGCCAGTGGAATGCATAACCTGCTTTTGAGCGGTCCTCCGGGCAGTGGTAAAAGTATGTTGGCCCAAGCACTGCCATCGATCCTACCGCCACTTTCGCAATCCAGTTGTATCGAAACGGCCAGTATCTATTCGGTCTCGGGTTTGCCGGTCGAGCGATTGTTTCGGGGTGAACGACCCTACAGAGCACCGCACCACAGTGCATCATCACGGGCGATGGTGGGGGGTGGATCTTCCCCTAGGCCGGGTGAGATCTCACTGGCGCATCAAGGGGTTCTATTTCTGGATGAGCTGCCAGAATTTCCCCGTTCTGTTCTGGAAGTTCTGCGAGAGCCGCTTGAAACCGGTGAGGTCAGTATTTCTAGAGTGGCGGGCACGCTGACCTACCCTGCGCGTTTCTCTTTGATGGCGGCGATGAATCCTTGCCCCTGCGGTTACTACGCTGATGGGACCGAGCGATGTCAGTGTTCTCAGGCTCTAATCGATCGATATCAGGGTCGAGTCTCTGGCCCATTGTTGGATCGATTTGATATGCGTCTGGCTTTGAGTGCGGTGCCCACAGAGGAGCTATTACTGGGCGAATCGCATGAGGAGTGCTCTGACGCAGTTCGTAAGCGAGTTAGTCAGTGTCAGCAGCGACAGTATGATCGGCAGGGCAAGCTCAACTCTGAGCTAACAGGCAGTGAAGTCCAAAAAGAGCTGAATGCTTCAGAGTCATTATCAAAAGAGTTTATGGTGATAGCGACACGCTTACAGCTCTCCGCTAGGGCTTGCCATAGAGCACTTCGCGTGGCTCGCACACTGGCGGATATGAATGCAGATCAGGCGATCGAAAACAGCCACATTATGGAGGCGCTCAGCTATCGACAGCTTTAACTGATGAGCAGATCTTGGGCTTGCTGATGTCAGGGTGTACACTGTGCGCCCTAATATCGAGTCTGCTCATCAAACATGTCACGCCTTAACCCCCGTCAGAAAGAAGCCGTCGAATACATTAGTGGTCCACTGCTGGTATTGGCTGGCGCTGGCTCAGGGAAAACCAGTGTCATCACGCGAAAAATCGCTTATCTCATTGAAGAGTGCGGCATTGAGGCGCGCCACATTGCGGCGGTTACCTTTACCAACAAAGCCTCGCGTGAGATGAAAGAGCGAGTCATGTCGCTGGTGGAGGGTAAAGCGGCACGCGGTTTGATTGTCTCAACCTTCCACAATCTTGGTCTAACCATCTTGCGCCGTGAGCATAAAGCGCTCGGAATGAAGCCAGGCTTTTCGTTGTTTGATGACCAAGACAGTCGCATCTTAATTCGAGATCTTCTAGTCCATCACGATGAGGACACGGATAAGATCAATGTCGTTCAGAGCCAAATCTCCTCTTGGAAGAATGAGATGATCACGCCTCAACAGGCTCTGGAGACTGTCTCAGAGCCGATCGACATTCTCTGCGCCAGAGCCTATGAGGCATATGAGCGCCACCTTCGTGCCTATAACGCGGTCGATTTTGATGATCTTATTTTGGTGCCTGTGCGGCTGTTTGATCAAAAGCCAGAGGTGTTAGAGCGTTGGCAAAACCGCATTCGCTACTTGTTAGTCGATGAGTACCAAGACACCAACTTGTCACAGTACCGTCTAGTTCGACAGCTGGTGGGGCATCGTACAGGTTTAACCGTCGTAGGTGATGATGATCAGTCGATCTACGCATGGCGTGGTGCTCGTCCAGAGAATCTGGCCCAACTGCAGCACGACTTTCCAAGTTTAAAACTAGTAAAGCTAGAGCAGAACTATCGCTCTACAAGCCGCATACTCAAGGCGGCTAACACCTTGATTGCGAACAACCCCCACGTGTTTGATAAGACGCTGTGGAGCGAAATGGGCATGGGTGATCCGCTGCGTCTGATACACCTACCCAGTGAAGATGCGGAGTGTGAGCGCATCGCGACCGAGATTCTGGAACGACACCTGCGAGAGCGCGCACCCTTTAAAGATTTTGCTGTGCTCTATCGTGGCAATCACCAAGCCAGGTTGCTCGAGATTAAAATGCAGAACTTTAAGGTGCCTTATAAGCTCAGCGGCGGCACCTCGTTCTTTGCTCGCGCCGAGATCAAAGATTTGATGGCTTACTTCAAAGTGTTGATCAATCGCGACGACGATAACGCCTTCCTTCGTATCATCAACTTGCCGCGTCGAGAGATCGGACCTACCACACTGCAGCAGCTCGGGGAGTATGCAACCGAGCGACATATCAGCATGTTTGCAGCGGTCGATGAGTTGGGTATCGAGCAGGTTATGAAGCCCAACGCGCTGGCTCGGCTGCGTGCCTTTACTGAGATGATAGAGCGTTTGCACTCACTCTGTTTGGGGTCGGATCCCATTGGGGCGATTCGTGAACTGATCGCCGAAATTGGCTACGAAGAGTGGATTACCGCTAACGCCTCAAGCGATATTGTCGCGGAAAAGCGTATTCAGAATGTCTGGTTCCTAGTCGACTCCCTTCGTGCCTCCTTGGAGCGTATCCAAGAAGATGATCCAGATGCGGGCATTGAAGAGGCGATTGCGCGACTTGTGCTGCTCGACTTGCTAGAACGCCAAGAGGAGGAGGATGACTCCGATCGTGTTCAGTTAATGACGCTACACGCCTCTAAGGGATTGGAGTTCCCCCATGTCTACCTAATGGGTATGGAAGAGGATCTGTTACCGCACCGAAATAGCATCGAGTCGGACACCATCGAAGAGGAACGTCGTCTCGCCTATGTGGGCATCACCCGAGCGCAGCGCACGTTAGCGATGACGTTAGCGAAGAAGCGTAAACAGTTTGGGGAGTGGCAGAGTTGTGAACCGAGTCGATTCCTAGACGAACTGCCCGATGAGGATATTGAGCGTGAAGGGCATGGCGAAGTCGATCCAGAACGAAACCGAGTCAGAGGCAAACAGACCTTGGCTGGATTAAAAAATCTATTGGATGATTTCTGATAGTACACACAAAAACAGCGCCTATAGGCGCTGTTTTTTATCGAGTATCGCTTATTGAGCGATCATGTACTCAATTGATGCTTTGATCTCATCATCAGTACAGTCAGAACATGTACCGCGGGGAGGCATTGCACCGATGCCATTAATTGCATTGCTAACCAAGGTGTCTAGACCTTTAGCATCTAGGCGTGCAGCCCATTCACCAGAGCCGATCTTAGGAGCGCCTAATACACCTGCACCATGACAAGAGTTACATGAAACCGCGACGATATCCGCTGCAGTTCGGGCACCACCCGCTGGTGCTGCAGAAGCTGAACCACAGCTTTCATCACCTTGTAGACACACTTTGCCTACTGGCATTAGACGTTCTGCGATGACATCTTCAGAAGTAACGGCTTGCGCTGATAGAGCTACAAACGTTAGACCTAGAGTACATAGTGCTGTTGAAGCCTTAGAAATGATTGCTTTCATTGGCTGCTCCTCTCTGTATTGAAGTCGGCTCTACTTGCTACCTTGTGGGTAACCTAGACCGAAGGCTAAAAATTCTGCGCGCATTATAACGATTATTAGTTTTATTCGAAATAACGCTATCTTTGGTTCTTATCGTTTTAAGATGTAAGGGGTTGGTATAACTAGCATATAGGGGCAACTTGTGACTGTTTTAGTGCTTTATCGAGGATCAGAGATGATCGGTGGGATTGGCTTTAGACTAAAAGATGAGAAGATTAAAGGTGAAAGGATAAGAGAGCCGAAGCTCTCTTATCCTTATCCTTAGGGACGCACGACTTAGGGTTTAACGGTTGTGAAACCGAGTGTTTCCCAATCCTGCATACCACCACGGTACCACTTGATCTTGTCAGCTGGGTAACCGAAATCAAGCAGCGCTTTGATGTTGGTTGGCGATTGGCCACACCACATACCGTTACAGTACATCACTAGAGTTTTAGCCTTACCGTACTTCCATAGGCCATCAAACTCTTCACCACCGAAATCTTCCACGATGATCTCGCCGATAGAGATAGGGTCTGCCCCTTTACGAGTCGACAGCTTAGTCCATGGAATGTTTACTGCTCCAGGAATCATGCCGCGAGCAGCCCAGTCTGGGGTGCGTGAGTCGATGATAAGGATTGAGTCATCACCTGCAGAGACCGCTTCCATATAGCCGACCATCTCTACTTCACCAATGGTCTCAACACCGGGTGCCAGTACGATTGGCTGAATACAGAATGGCGGACAAGGGCGTGATGTCATTGCGAAAGAAGGGTTCACGGTGTTTTTACTGTCTTGGTTACGCATGACGGTTACTTTTTCACCCTTATGCATGACCTCAGCCGACATTAGGCTGCCAGTGATACCCACAGGCTTGGTTGCTGCAGCCGACTCTGTTTTAGTTGCTGCAGAGTTACAGCCAGCCAGTGTGAGAGCGGCCAGTGACGCGATTAGAATTTTTTTCATTGTATCTTCCTTATTTTTAGGCAAAAAAAAGCGCAGTCGTTAATAACTACGCTTTTTTGTTCAACTAGGTATAAAACCCCAATTAAGGCTTAACAGTTGTTAGGCCAAGGTTTTCCCAGTTCTGCATACCACCACGGTACCACTTGATTTTGTGCGCTGGGTAGCCGAAGTCTAGAAGTGCTTTGATGTTAGTTGGCGACTGGCCACACCACATACCGTTACAGTACATTACTAGAGTTTTAGCGTTACCGAACTTCCAAAGACCGTCGAACTCTTCAGCACCGAATGTGTCAGTGAAGATCTCACCAATAGAGATTGGGTCAGCACCTTTACGAGTTGATAGTGCTGTCCATGGTAGGTTGATCGCACCAGGGATCATGCCACGCGCAGCCCAGTCTGGAGTACGTGAGTCGATGATTAGGATAGAGTCGTCACCTGCAGACGCTTTCTCCATGTAGCCAATCATCTCTACTTCACCAATGGTTTCGACACCAGGTGCAAGTTTCATTGGTTGGATACAGAAAGGAGGACAAGGACGTGAAGTCAATGCGAATGATGGGTTTACAGTGTTCTGGTTGTCAGCGTTACGCTCAACAGTCACTTTGCTGCCGTTGTGCATGACTTCAATCGACAATAGGTCGCCAGTGATGCCGACTGGTTTGTCGTCCGAGTGAGAGCCAGCCATTGAAAGACTCGCCATACCTGTAGCAACTACGCCAACTAGGCCCATTACAAGAGATTTACGGATCATGTTTGATTCCTCAGTGATGTTTCTTTTTTAATAATTATTGAGTGTTGAAATTAATCACACTCTGGTTCTGGCTCACCCTCTGGTACACAAAGTGAACCGTCATCGCAGTAGATAGACTTTGCTTCGCCCTCATCAGCTGCATGAGCTGGTGATACAAATGCGAAAGCCATCATCAACGATGTAAGGATTGCGGCTAGAAATTTAAGATTCATGATGTTCTCCATTTTTAGAAGTATCAGAATTAACTTTGCAGTCAATTTCTGACTTCTCCCATAACAATAGATTGATATTTATCAATTTTCAAAGTTTACGGCCTGAAAACGTATATTGATTAGTAATTAACGTAAATTGTTAAGAGATATCAGTTATTTTCGACGTTGGTCGCACAAGGGAAGTTGTTTAGCATCATCTGAGTGATTGCCTCAGTTCCACTGTCGGGAATTTGGCGGTTCTGCCAATAGTCTAAATAGGTTGAATAGATAACGGCATCCGCATCGGGACGCATAGGAATCACAAAACAGCTACTGGAATCTGTGCTGTGCTTCAGTGCATCGGTCACGCCTAACACATACCCCTGAACGACCATCGACTCCTGTGATAAAGCTTCGTAAATATCACTTCCCGATATAAAGGTGTAGTTATCTGTATCGGCTAATACCGGTGCTGTTACAGACAGGGCCAAGAGCAAAGCGGTTATGTTTGTCATTTTTTCACTTATGAATCTGCGGTCTAAGTTGGTGAAGCCTGGTTCGATCGATACAATAGACGATCAATTAATCAGGATTACTCTAAGCCATGTTCAACGGTTCAGCAAAGCGACTCAATAAATTTATCAGTGAGAGTGGTATCTGCTCTCGACGAGAAGCCGATCGCTTTATTGAACAGGGTAATGTCTTTATTAACGGTAAACGGGCTCAGATTGGAGACCAAGTACACCCTGGAGATCAGGTTCGCGTCAATGGTCAGATGATCGACCCACCAGAGCCCGATGACTTCGTCTTTATAGCCCTGAATAAACCTGTAGGGATTGAATCGACTACAGAGAGCTCACGTCCCAACAATATCGTTGATTTCGTTAATCACGGTGTGCGTATCTTCCCAATCGGCCGTCTAGATAAAGACTCTCAGGGTCTGATTTTTATGACCAATAATGGCGATTTGGTTAACAAAGTCCTGCGCGCGGGTAATAACCACGAGAAAGAGTATGTGGTCACGGTTAATAAACCGATCACTCCGGCGTTCATAGAAGGGATGGCGGGCGGAGTCCCCATTCTTGGCACAATGACCAAAAAGTGCCCCGTGAAAAAGTTAGATACTCGTGTGTTCAACATAACGCTTGTTCAAGGGCTTAACCGACAGATTCGCCGTATGTGTGAACATTTTGGCTATGAGGTCGTAAAGCTAGAGCGTACCCGCATTATGAACGTCGACCTGAAGGGCCTAGCGCTTGGCGATTGGCGAGATCTGACACAAAAAGAGTTAACAACACTGTTAAAATCAGTAGAGCACTCCTCGTCAGAGGCGAAGCCCGGAACACGTAAGTCACGCAGCCCGAACAGATCAAAGCCCTCTCAATCCACACACAAGAAAGGGCATGCAAATCGTAATAGCCACGGAGAGGGTAAAAAACCCAATTCCAACGGACCAAAACGAAATGCTGCAGGCAAACCGATCGTGCGTAAACCAACAACCAAGCATCCTGATCGAGGAGCAAAACGCGGTGGCGCGGCTAAAAGCGGAAAGTCTTCCAGTGGGTCTGGCGGTCGTGCCAGAAAGCGATAACCGATTAGACGGATATCTCCAATAAGCTATTCTAAATTCGCACTGCATAAAGAAGCACTATTAGCTGCTTCTCCTCAATTTTTTGTAACTCCAATCTCATAATAAATTTTTAAGCTTGGTTTTATCTTGCTCAAGGCAAGATCTCATTCAAGTTGAGAAATTTGAATAAACCTTTGGAGTATTCAATGAAAAAAGAGATCAGGGTTTGGGATCCATTAGTCCGTGTTTTTCACTGGGCGCTCGTGTTGAGCTTTGCGATCGCTTGGATAAGTGCAGACGAATTTGACACTCTACATTTCTGGGCCGGTTATACCATTGCCGCTTTAGTAGCTTTCCGTATTGTGTGGGGTTTTATTGGCACACGCCACGCACGCTTCAGCGATTTTGTTTACCGTATAAATACGATTAAAAGCTATCTGATTGATCTGGCTGCTTTGCGTCCTAAACACTATGTGGGGCATAACCCGGCAGGTGGATTAATGGTGATTGTCCTGCTTCTCTCTCTTGGATTACTCACTTTTACAGGCATGGCTTCTGTAGCGCCAGATGGCATAGGACCGCTTGCTGGCACTTGGGTAGAGTCGATTTCAGGGTACTGGATGGAAGACGTTCATGAGGCCGTTGCTAATCTAGTTCTAGCCTTCGTGTTGTTCCATATATCAGGTGTCTTAATCAGCAGTTTAGTCCATGGGGAAAACCTAGTTCGAGCGATGATCAACGGGAAAAAAGAGATCGAGGAGAAGGGCGATGAGAATTAATAAATTTGCTATCGCACTGATAGGTTCACTCTTTGTAGTGGCTGCAAATGCAACGCCAGTGAGTGATCGCATGGTGGCAGCCTTCGAGGCGGCTAGTGGTAAAAGTGCTAATGCAGACGCAGGTAAAGCGTTGTGGAACCGAGACTTTAACGGTAAGAGCTGTACAACCTGTCATGGGTCTGATGTGAAACTGGTAGGCCAGCATGCAAAAACCAAAAAGGCGATTGATCCTCTAGCGCCAAGCGTAAATCCGGAGCGACTTACGCAGGATCATAAGATTAATAAGTGGTTCCTAAGGAACTGTAAATGGACGCTTGGCCGCGAGTGCACCCCAGCAGAGAAAGGAGACATCCTACTCTGGTTATCTAATCAATAAGAGCGAGATAGAAATATGAAACTTAGCATTAAAACGGTCCGTTGGATTTTGGGTACGACACTGCTTACTAGTGCTCTAGGGGTTGGAATGGTTGGTGTTGTTAATGTCGCCTTCGCTGATGAGGGCTGGAAAATCTTCGGTCAAGATGACGATGAGTACGGTGAGCGTCGAAATGGTGCTTTAAAACAGACAGATAATTCGCCAGCACGCCAGCTCTATATTGATGAGTGTGCAGACTGTCATATGGCCTATCCTACAGGATTTCTACCTGAGCGAAGTTGGCAGAAGATGATGGGTAATTTAGATAATCACTTTGGTGAAAATGCCGAGTTGGATCCTACATCACAACAAGCGATTACTCAGTATCTGGTTGATAATGCGGCTGAAAACAGTTCAAATCGAAGGGCACGTAAGTTTTTACGCAGCGTATCAGATAACGCTACACCACTGCGTATTACTGAGTTACGTTACTTTAAAAAGA
The DNA here is from genome assembly GCF_013283425.1 of Marinobacterium sp. xm-a-127. Lineage (NCBI taxonomy): Bacteria > Pseudomonadati > Pseudomonadota > Gammaproteobacteria > Oceanospirillales > Oceanospirillaceae > Marinobacterium > Marinobacterium sp. xm-a-127. The sequence continues at coordinate 43,459 of NZ_WBYH01000006.1, read as the reverse complement.
AGCATGATGAGGTACCGGATCGTATGGTAACCGGTAATCCAGATGTTGGTAGTTTTAGCCAGTGTCAGGCTTGTCACGGGGATAGAGCAGAGCAGGGCTACTTTGATGACGACTCGGTCAATATTCCGAATCACGGCCGCTGGGATCATTAATCTCCTAGCACTTTCGTTGCCTTCTATTGCGGGAGATAACCTCTCACAGCGGGAGGCGAGGGAGTTGTTGGAGTCGGGTCATATCCTCTCACTTTCGGAACTACAGGACAGACACGCACAGACATTTATCGGCAAAATCTTAGATCTTGAGCTAGAACGCAAAGATGGCAAATTGATCTATGAATTTGAGGTTCTCGGTGGTGACGGTGAGGTGCGTGAGTATTACATCGACGCAGCTTCGGGTGAGCTTCTTCAAGAGAAATTGGAGGATTAATGATGCGCCTACTGCTCATTGAAGATGACACCGAACTCATCGATCAATTAAAACCCCAATTGCAAAAAGCGGGCTTTGCAGTGGAGGTGGCCCGAGATGGAGTAGATGGCGAGTTTCTTGCTCAAGAAGAGTCATTTGACGGCATTATTCTCGACCTGGGGTTGCCTAAACGCCCAGGAATTGAGGTGCTATCTAACCTGAGAGGTGCGGGTATTGATACCCCCATTGTGATTCTTACGGCTCGCGACTCCTGGCAAGAGAAGGTGGATGGTCTTAAGCATGGTGCAGATGACTACCTTACTAAGCCTTTCCATTTTGAAGAGCTCCAAGCGCGTATAGAAGCGGTGATGCGCCGTAATCAAGGGCGTGCAGATAACACTTTAGTCTGTCAGGGCGTTTCTTTAAACGTTGATACCCAACAGGCAATTGATGCGTTAGGGCAGAGTATTTCATTGACCGGCAAAGAGTTTCGATTGCTGCGTTATCTGATTACTCATGCAGGAAAAATCGTATCTAAGACAGAGCTGAGTGAACATGTCTATGAAGAGGAGATGCTCAAAGATAGCAACGTGATCGAGGTCTACATCAACCGTCTTCGCCAATATTTTGGGAAAGAGTTCATTGAGACCAAACGTGGCCAGGGATACATCGTTCAGTTGGATGTGAGCGAATAAGATGTTTAAGCAGGGATACTCAATTGAGGCGCATCTCCAGTCTCGCTTAACTAAACTTCTGCTGCTTCTTGCTGTTCTGCTGTTAGTGCCCTTACATCTTACTGTTCGCTCGTTTGTTGATGACATTATCGAACAACGCCTTGGTCATGATGCAGAGACGATTATCACCGCTTTGAGTTTGGATACAAACAGTCAGTGGCAACTGCAACAAGAGCGTATCTCCTCTATTTATCAACGCGTAGAGTCTGGCCACTATTTCAAACTTCAGTCCGAGCAGTTTCAGGCACTCTCTCGCTCTCTTTGGGATCGCGAGCTTAATGTATCGTCAGTTGCCCCTGGCATTGTTGATATTGCGGTGATTATTAATGATGACCAGCGCTGGATGATTCTTACTCAAGGATTTAAAAAATCAGATGTCAATTTTACGCTTGCGGTTGCTGAGGATGTAACGGAGCTCTATCACAATCAGTGGCTGCTAGAACTGCTGCTATTTCTAATCATGGTGGTTGTTTTTGGGGTGGTCGTTTGGCTACAAAGGCGAATGGTTAAATCAGGTTTTGCTAGCCTAGAGCCAGTTCGGCAAGCGATTGAGGCTGGTGACATCAGTTCATCGATTCAATTCCCGGATCAACTTCCTCGAGAGATAGCGCCTTTAGCCTCTGCGCTCAATCGATTATTGGCTCGCTCAGCTGCGCAAATAGAGAGATCACGCACAGGTTTAGGCAATCTAGCTCATGAGCTGAAGCGGCCTATTCAGAAGTTGCGCTGGCTCTCCTCTGAACTAGATTCAAATGAAAACTCTGCCAAGGCAATAGCTCTAAGTGAAGAGTTTCAGCATTTGATGGACCGCGAACTTCGACGAGCTCGTATTTCAGGAACACCAACGCCCGGCAAACTGTTTGCTCCTTACGCTGACTTGACCCCTATGGTTGAGCTCTTTAAACGAATTTACCCCAGTAAGGAGTTACACCTAAAACAACTGCCCCGATATGAACTCCCCTATGATCGAGATGATATGCTCGAGCTTATTGGCAATTTGCTAGATAACGCCCTAAGGTATGCGACTTCAAAAGCTGAGTTATCGATAACCTACTCACGTGAAAATCACCGTTGGATTCTTTTAATAGAGGATGATGGAACAGGGGTGTCGCAAGAGAATATGATTCGACTAACTCAACGAGGCGTTCGTTTAGACGAAGATTCTGCAGTGTCAGGTTCAGGCCTTGGTATCGCCATCAGTAAAGCGGTAGTAGAGAGCTATTCGGGTAATTTAAGCTTTAGTGACGGATTGCTTGGTGGGCTTGGCGTTAAAGTCGAATTACCCATTTAAACGGATTGGTTTTGCTTGGTGAAGGTAGAGATGGCGCGCCCGGGATTACTCGGTCAATCCTGACCTCGGCCTTTCAGGTAAAGATGGCGCGCCCGGAGGGATTCGAACCCCCGACCAACAGGATCGGAACCTGCTACTCTATCCAGCTGAGCTACGGGCGCGTTGAGTTGTTGAATTGTATAGTGCTATCCATCATCGGGATAGACTCGTTGAATCGCTTAAGCGATTCAACGCCCCTTCGGGCGCTTACAGCGGTCCAAATTCTTGCCACAATTTGTCGAACCCCCGACCAACAGGATCTGAAGCTGTTACTTTATCTAGCCGGCCGGCGCTCCGGTGAGCTACGGGCGCTTTATCTTGAGGCGTGAATCTTACTGATACCGCCTCGCTTTGCAAGTGAGTTCTAGCTTTTCAGCTTCCACTGAACCTCACTTCCGGCCATGAATGGGATGATGGGGCGGCCATTCGGTAGAGTGATGCTCTCTGGTAGTGTCCAGGACTCTTTTAACAGTGTGATGGTGCCGCTGTTTTCCGGTAGGCCGTAAAATTTAGGGCCGTGTAGGCTCGCAAAACCCTCTAGTTTGTTCAGTGCCCCTAACTCATCAAACACTTGGGTGTATAGCTCAATGGCTGCCCAGGCGCTGTAACAGCCTGCACAGCCACAGGCGGTCTCTTTTTTAGCCTGTTCATGAGGTGCTGAGTCAGTGCCTAAGAAGAACTTATCTGACCCTGATGCAACGACATCACGTAGCGCTTGCTGGTGAATGTTGCGCTTTAAGACAGGTAAACAGTAGTTGTGTGGGCGAATACCACCCACTAACAAGTCATTTCGGTTCAGCATCAAATGTTGCGGTGTAATGGTGGCACCAATGTTTCCGCCCGCAGCAAGCACAAACTCAGCTGCGTCTTTAGTGGTGATGTGTTCAAATACAATTTTAAGCGTTGGGTACTTCTGAGTGATTGGACCCATGCGTTGATCGATGAACTCTTTTTCACGATCAAAAATATCAATATGCGAATCAGTGACCTCACCATGGACCAGTAGAAGCATGTTGTTCGCTTCCAGCGCAGCGAACACATCGGCTAAGCCATCGATGTTTGTTACTGCAGCATCCGAGTTTGTGGTCGCACCGGCAGGGTATAGCTTAACGGCTTTAATGCCCGCTTTAGCCGCTTCATTGATATCCTCAGCGGTGGTTCTGTCGGTGAGGTAAAGCGTCATTAAAGGCTCAAAGTTCGAACCCTCTGGTCGTGCAGCTAGAATGCGCTGTTTGTAGGCCTCTGCGTCAGCAGCGTTACGAACCGGTGGTGCAAGATTAGGCATGACAATCGCACGATCAAAACAGCGAGCGGTAGCTGCTACTGTCTCAGCAAGGATATCGCCATCACGAAAGTGAAGGTGCCAATCATCGGGTGTTTTGATGGTGATTTCGTTCATGGGATCGCCCACTCCTTAAAAATTTTCGATCTGAATATTTTACACGGTTTGGTTAGAGGTCGCTGTGCATTTTATAAATTAGTTGCTTGTTTAATTAGTAAAAACTAATATATCGATATTGGTTCTAGTTGAACCACTTAATTTCAATTTTGAGAGGGACGGAACATGTCTGTAGAACGTATGGTATTTGCCTTTGCTGGCTTTATGGTTTTGTTGAGCTTGGCACTGGGCGTAGCGGCTAGCCCACTGTTTGTCAGTGAGTACTGGTTGTGGTTCACAGCCTTTGTTGGTGCGAACCTATTCCAAACAGCCTTTACTGGATTCTGCCCATTGGCAATTATCCTGAAGAAGCTAGGCGGTAAAGCGGGTACAGCGTTTTAAGTTCCGCTAAGTGATTGAAGAGCCGCTCTATTAAGCGGCTTTTTTGTTGCGTTCAAAACCTGCAATCAGTGACCCACCGACAATAGCCAGACAGGCCCAGGCAAGAGTCCAGCTCGGTTCCGCTAATCCAAACAGAACCAACAGCACGACCGAGATCAACGGTGCCGAATAGGCTAGTACCCCCAGCAGTTGAATATTGCCGTGCTTTACCCCGTAATCCCAGGTGAAAAAGGCAATGCCAACAGGCCCTAGACCTAGACCAATCACTCCTATCCATTGAATCAGGTTGGCTGGCATAACAGTCGTCTCCCAAGCTAGATGACAGAAAAAGGCCAATACGGCTGTGGCACCACAAAACCAGCCCGCTGCATCGGTCGGTACATTGGCGGCCAAGCGGCTGGTGACAGAAAAGGTAGACCAGATTAGAGCGCAGGCTAGGGCGATTAGATAACCTGACGTGTATTGCGGTTCGAAGGCATCACTACCCCCTCCAATCAATAACCAACAACCCGTTAGGGCTGATAGAGCACCGACTAGATGCGCCCATCTAAAACGGTGGCCAGGCAGAAGGGTTGAGAACAGAACAATCAGTAGGGGCCAAAGGTAGGCTAATAGACTGACCTGCACAGCCGGTGCTTTCGACATCGCTAAAAAGTAGCAGAAGTGGTAACCAAAATAGCCACTTACGCCTAATAGCCAGACAGGCTTTTTCTGTTTTGCGTAACGGACACCCCAGTGACCCTCTTTGCGCCATTTGGTAAGCATCAGTAGGAATGCAATGGCGAAGGTCATCGACATTAACTGAAAGGGTGGGATCTGGTTATCCGTTAACCGAGTTAACAGAGCCAAGGCACCCCATAGCGCTATGGCTGAAAAACCAATCAGTGTCGCGTTACTTCTGTTCATATGAGTCCAGTGTTGAAGAGATCGTATTAAGTTGTTCTTCCAAACTCAGGTTTGGGTCCATTTGGACAGTGGGTATGTTCATTGAACTAAGTTGCTTAATGCATTCATCAGGCAGCAGCTCGGCTCTTTGGTTGAATGTAACCACAGCTTGAACATGATGTCGTAGAGCCAGTGCTTCTATTTCGCTTGGGTATCGAAGTGGGGCTCCAAGCATCTCGGTTTTATGGCTCCATGGCTCATCATCGACAAAGGCTATTATTTTTCCACCTCTCTCAATTAGTGCTTGGGCAAGTTGGTGTTCTACAAAATCGATACCCACGATAATGAAACTTGAGCCTCGCCATTTTGAATTGCGAAATGCATTCAGGATTTTGTCGAGCACTTAGCCCCTCTTTTTACTTGTTGTCGCGTTGGCTAAAGATCACAATAGTGAACCTAACTGAAACACTATTCTCACTTTTTCCGCCCCATAAGGAAACCTCTGTTGTTTGGTCGTAATAAGCTATTTTGGCAAGGCGCTAGGCGTGGTTTTATCTCGTCGCTCCCTTTCTATATCGTCATGGTTCCATTTGGCACACTGTTTGGGCTTTTAGCCACAGAAGCAGGTTTAAATGTGCTTCAAGTGATGGGGTTTAGCTTTGCGGTCTTAGCAGGCGCTGCGCAAATTACAGCCGTGACACTTATGGAGGAGAATGCCCCTACCGTCATTATTCTAGCCACCTCGCTTGCGGTGAACCTGAGGATGGGCATGTACTCAGCTGCCCTAGTGCCACTGATTGGGAAAGCGAAACTCTGGCAGAGAGTCCTAGCAAGCTATTGGATTTTTGATCAGTCATACGCTGTGACAGCGCTAGAGCACAATAAAAACCCCAACCTTTCGTTGGATGAGCGGTTAGGTGTCTTTTTTGGGGTTGCGATTCCGGTCTCCTCTCTATGGTATCTCGGCACTTATCTTGGAGCGGTGGTGGGCAATCAAATTCCATCCGAATTAGGGCTAGAATTTGCGGTCCCCGTCACCTTTTTAGCCTTGGTTGCACCACTTTTAAGAAGTATTCCACACCTACTTGCAGCATTTACCTCAGTCCTGTTTACCTTGTTATTTGCAGATTTCCCATTCAGTTCAGGACTTTTGGTGGCCGGAGTCATGGCGTTGGCGGTGGGCTATCTATCGGAAGTTTGGCTTGAAAAGCGCCGTTCGAAGGAGGCTGTATGATTCACTCTGATCTGTATGTTTGGATGATCATAGCGGGCTTAAGTCTGGGCAGCTTTGCGATTCGTTTCTCTTTCTTAGGGCTAATTGGTGATCGTCAACTTCCCAAACCGGTTGAGCGAGCTTTGGGCTATACATCGGTGGCTATTTTGCCGGGTATAGCTATGCCTATGGTGTTAAGTAGCAGCAGCGGAGAGTTAGAGCCGACTCGACTGATCGCTGCGTTTTTAACCTTGTTGGTTGGCGCTTGGACGCGAAGCCTACTCTACTCATTACTAGCAGGAATACTCAGCTACTCCCTTCTGATGGCGGTTTTGTAGAACAGATGCCTAATTGGTTTCGCCCGCTATCTTTAGATCGATACAGCGCTTTGTCTGCCTGATTTAAAAGCTCTTCGCCACTCATGAATTCTGTATCAGGTGTCCAGGTGCAACAGCCCAAACTCACCGTGACACAACCAATGGGTGATGCACGATGCGGAATGTTTTTCGATTCAATCTCTTTACGCAGTTTTTCAGCAAGCGCTTGTGCCGCTGGTGCAGGCGTGTCGAATAGGAGAGCAACAAACTCTTCTCCACCGTAACGAGCGACGGTATCAGTAGAGCGATGAAATATATGACTCATCGCTTGGGTGACACGTTGAATACAGGTATCGCCCGCCTGATGGCCGTAGGTATCGTTGTACGCTTTGAAGTAATCGATATCTAAGATAATAACCGATAGTGGAAGGGCGCTGCGTCGGGCACGATTAAAGTTTTCGACCAAGCTTGCATCGAGGAAGCGTCGGTTATAGATCTGCGTAAGTCCATCTTTTACTGATAGATCTTTTAATCGGTGATTCGCTTTCTCGAGCTCTTTGGTTCGTTGTTTGACCTTCTCATCGAGTTGCGAACTGAGCTCTTGGTACTTATCGAGCAACTTCTGTGTGTTTTCGTTGGCCTCCCTAAATGCCTCTGCTGAAACAGCCAGGGCCGCTATCTCGTCTTTAGAGTGGTAAGTTGGGATGGGTACTTTTCGCTCGCCATTGGATAGTCGATCAAAAATCTCTCTCAGTCTGGCAATGGGTCTCTCTATACTTCTGCCGACGACCATTCCGATAATGACCGTCATCAAGATGAAGAGAATGCAGAGTGCAATTAGCTGCTGTGATAAAGAACTGACTATGCTTGAAGATTGTTCTTGAGTGCTGCTTAGGGCCTGCCTGAACTCTTGAGTTAATTTCTCAGAAAGATATTTAATTTCATAACTCTCGGCCGCCATGACAACATTAATTAAAAAGAGATAGTTTCGGGTGGTTTGAACACCCTCATTGAATGTTGAGTAACCACGAGCCAATGAGTCATGGATGATATCTAAACGGGTGATTTGTGGGGGGTAGCTCTCTAGAATGTAGAGGTCTTCTATCAACCCCATTACGTGTTGATAGTACTCATCCACCAGTTCCAGCTCGGCTGGGTTGAGTGACTCAAAATATTGCCCCATGTGTTTTTCGATGATTAATAGGTCTCGCCAAATATTGTTGCTAATCGCTAAAGAGCCGGCCGATATGGTCTGCTTTTGATAGGCTTCGATTAGAGCGCCCCAACTATTCGTGACACTGGGAAGTGTTGTCTTTACAAGCTGTTGTCGGCGCGATCGCTGAGTTTTAGCTGCCTTAAACGCCTTTTGAAAAGTATGAAGATGTTCATCCACTCGTTTTATGATCGGTTTGGCTGTTTCGCTCTCTAATGACGAGAGCGTTGATAGCTCGTACAGTGCAGATCGGTAGGCAATGTCGACAGAGTCGGCTGCTTGGGTCTGACCAACTCTTAAAAAGGTTTCAGCGCGGCTCTGCATCTCGGCTGCATGAAAACCTAATTGCGTTGCATGTTTTAAATTGCTCGATAGATCGTTTTGTTGATCAAACTGTTTGTTAAGGGTTGTGAGCCCGATAAAAGCAATAATCCCCAGCGCAAGGGTAATCAGCCCCATTAAAAAATAACCGGTGTAAATTCGAGTGGTAAAAGGAACTCTTTGAGCAGGCATTCAACTCCCCTAACTCAGCACAAATTCTTTCCATTTGGGCAGTGTATAGTCATAGGTGTCCATGACACTGTTCCAAACGGCAACATTGCTGAAGCGTTGTTCGTAGGATCCGCCCGTTCTTATGGAACCTTCCGCTACTGAAATCGAGCCATCTGTCCCTTTTAGCGATGTAGCGGCGGGTTTGCCCGCGTACCAATAGTCCCACTCCTCTGGGCTCATAAACTGTCTAGAGCGTTCTGGGTTGGAGATGTAATACCCCTGCCTTGCAATAAAGGCTCCTGGGTAACCCGATAACCACCAATTCATAAATTGGTAAGCTGCGTCCTCTTGCTCGCCCCGCGTTTGGCTGGAGAGACACATGACCCCATGCCATGCTCGATAGCCCTCTTTCGGCGCAGCGTAAATGCACGGGATCCCTTGCCCTTGGAGTGCAGAAGCACCGGGACTGAACATGCTCTCAATGATGACTTCGTTGTTCGCCATCAACTCAACGGAGTGGGGGACGGATGACCATACCCCCCTGAAATGGCCGCGTTTTTTGTAATCAATTGCGATCTCAAACAGCTGATCGATCTCACTGATACTCATGTTACCTATGTCATTAAAGGTCATAAGTCCTTTTGCTTGAGCGGCTAAGGCTAAATCAAATATGCCGATCGTGGGTTCGTTCACAATGGCGACCTTACCGGAATAGTTATCGTTTAAGAGCCAGCCCCAGCTCTCTGTGATGTAGGGTTCGCCAACATCAATGTAGCGTGAGTCATAGCCAAAGGAGTCGGTGTTGTGCACATAGGGTAGGAAACTAACGTTTTGGCTAGGCTCACGGCCTAAAGTTTTATCCTTCTGTACATAGAGAATACGGTGTGGTGCATCGCCGCGGCCGATCTTGGCGTCCTCTGAAATCTGACCGGTTTTCGAGAGGTTGTTGATCTCATTCCAGTACTGAATTCGTTTTGTATCGATTGATTGAATCGCACCGGCATTCCATAGAACTCTTATGGAGTTTGACCACTGCTCATACAGATCAAATGAGGAGGGGTTGGTTGTTGCACGCATGAGTACTTCAGCACTACCGCCTGGGTAGAACTGAATATTAATCCCGAGCTCTTTTTCGGCACGCAGACGTAGCTCTTCCTGCAGGGTAACGTGAGTTCCCATGACACGAATGGTCGGGCGAGCATTCTCTGCTTTTAAAATCGCAGGGAAGCCCCCAATTGCAGCAGGCAGAGCAATACCCGCAGCGTTTTTAATAAATTGCCTACGTCGCAATTTACAACTCCTGAATTCAGTAACTTAACTCTATCTCCTTCAATATAGGCCTATTTTTTGAAAGTGGTATTAAATATGGCTAAAAAATATACAGATAAAGGCTGAGTATTTTTCACCAATCGTCGCTATAAAAAGCTACGTGATTGGGGATTTATGAGCTATGGTTCGCCCCATTAAATGGAGAACATTATGGACAAACTGATCGTTGGTTCTGAGGAGTGGTGTGGCCTTCCTCTATTGGGCCTACCCGCTGTTAAAGCTCGTGTCGATTCGGGGGCGAAAACCTCATCACTGCATGCGTTTAACATTCGTAAATTCACTCGTAATCGAGACACTTGGGTCTCTTTCGAGATCCACCCTCTGCAGAAAAATGATGAGCTAGTGGTTCGTTGTGAAGCTCAGGTGGTTGATCGCCGTACTGTAAAGTCATCAAGCGGAACAGCCGAGAGACGTTACGTTGTAAAAACCAACATTACCCTGGCAGATCAAACGTTTGAGGCTGAGTTAACACTCACTAACCGCGACTCTATGGGTTACAGAATGCTGCTGGGTCGTGAGGCAATGTCAGGTCGCATGATCGTTGATCCTGAAGGCAGCTGTCTGCAGGGTGAGCGCACCATTACTGAGTGTAATCAGATGTACGGTGTGAACCCAACGGCACGCACTGCTCTGAAAATTGGTGTGTTGGCTAGCAATCCGGATCTCTACTCAAACCGTCGCTTGATTGAGGCGGGTGAGGCGCGCGGACATGAGATGGTCTTCTTGAACATCAAACAGTGTTACATGAAGATGGATGCTGATAATCCAGAGGTTCACTACCGTGGTGGCGCTATTCTGAACGATTTTGATGCCATCATTCCTCGAATTAGACCTTCAATGACGTTTTATGGCTGTGCACTGGCTCGTCACTTTGAGAGTCTTGGCGTCTATGTTCAGAATACGGCAGAGGCGATCACAAGTTCGCGTGACAAACTCTTCTCGCTGCAACTGCTGCAGAAGTCGGGTTTGGATATTCCTACAACAGGCTTTGCCAACTCGCCAATGGATACCAATGACCTGATTGAGATGGTCGGCGGTGCACCTTTGATCGTAAAGCTACTCGAAGGCTCGCAAGGTCGTGGAGTTGTGTTGGCCGAAACGGGTAAAGCAGCTGAGTCAGTAATCAACGCGTTTAAAGCGCTACGAGCTAACCTGTTGGTGCAAGAGTTTGTTAAAGAGGCGGATGGCAAGGATCTACGCTGTTTTGTCATTGACGGCAAAGTAGTGGCTTCGATTATGCGTACTGCGGCACCGGGCGAGTTCCGTGCAAACATACACCAAGGCGGTTCGGCCTCTTCGGTTCGCATTTCAGCAGAAGAGCGCAAGCTAGCGATTAAAGCGGCTAAAACCCTAGGTCTGAAGGTGGCGGGTGTTGATATCATCCGTTCTCGCAAAGGCCCTCTTCTATTGGAGGTTAACTCATCCCCAGGTTTAGAGGGTATTGAGGGGGCTTCCGGTAAGGATGTTGCGGGCGCTATGATCACCGCTATTGAGAAACGTTTTGCACGACGTTTAAAAGGGTAAAACCAATAAATAAAAGGGAGAGGTGATGGCTGACCGAATGACGGCTGAGCTACTGGTTGATTCGATGAGTTTGAGAGAGCAAATCTCTCTACTGTCCGGTGAAGATGTTTGGTCGGTTAATGCTATCCCTAGACTAGGAATCCAAAAGCTGCGTGTCACTGACGGACCTAATGGTGCACGTGGTGGTGGTTCTCTATTTGGCGGTGTGACGGCCGCCTGCTTCCCCGTTGGTATTGCCTTAGGCGCAACCTGGAACCGTGCCCTGCTTGCGAAGGTGGGTGGCGCTATTGCTGATGAAGTTAAATCTAAATCGGCACACGTGCTGCTTGGTCCTACCATCAATATTCAACGATCTGTGACTAATGGCCGTAACTTTGAGTGCTATTCAGAAGATCCTGAGCTAACCGCTGCACTGGCGGTCTCATACATCCGAGGGCTTCAAAGCGCAGGGGTTGCTGCCACACCCAAGCATTTCATCGGAAATGAATCTGAAATTGAGCGCACAACGGTCAGTTCCGATATTGATGAGCGCACACTGCGCGAGATCTACCTTCGCCCCTTTGAAGCTGCCATTAAAGAGGCGGGTACTTGGGCCATCATGGGCTCATACAACAAGATTAATGGTACCTATGCCGCCGAAAATCACTGGTTATTGACAGAAATTCTTCGCAACGAGTGGGGCTATGACGGCATTGTGATGTCCGATTGGTTTGGTTCTAGAACCACGGCACCAACCATTAATGCGGGCTTAGATCTAGAGATGCCAGGGCCAACCCGAGACCGCGGTGACACATTGCTCAACGCCGTTGATCGTGGTGAAGTGCCTGTTGAACAGGTTCGTCAGCTGGCCGTAAACATGGTTCAGTTGATGGAGCGTTGCGGTGCTATTAATGATGCTTCGCCGTTCAAAGAGATTGCCGATAATCGCCCTGAACACCAGCAGCTGATAAGACGTGCCGGTATTGAGGGTAGTGTGCTGCTTAAGAACACAGGCTTATTACCTCTTTCTACTGACCTAAAGAGCATTGCGGTAATTGGGCCTAATGCCATCGAGGCTCAGATCATGGGCGGTGGCTCCTCGATGCTTAATCCCCACTATTCCGTTTCACCTATGCAGGGATTAACAAACCTTCTGGGTGGCGATGCTATTCATTATGCACAGGGGTGTACTAATCATCGCTGGGAACCCCTGGTCAACCAAAAGATACGAGTCGATTACTTCGCTAATCGAGATCTTTCGGGTGAGGTGGTTTTCACTGAAGAGGTTGATGAGAGCCAGAGTTTCATTCTGCCCCCAGTGGCGAATGGACTGGTCGATCAACACGCTTTTTCGTTGCGAGCGAGTGTTGATTACACGGCAACGGAGACGGGCGATTTTAATATTGGCCTTCACAGTGCAGGCCTTGCCAAGTTCTATGTGAATGGCGAGCTGGTGATCAATGTGTGGGATCACTGGCAGAAAGGTCGAACCTTTTTCGAGGAGGGGTGTGATGAGGTCGTTGCCAGTTATCGATTCGAGGCAGGTAAAACCTATACCCTTGAGATGGAGTTTGCCACTAAGGATACGGACAACCTCGATCTTGCCGCTTGGCGCTTTGGTCTATCAAAACCCTTAGGGGATGAGGCAATACAAGCTGCGGTAGAGCTAGCAAAAAGTGCCGAAGTGGCCATCCTGTTTGTTGGTCGATCCGGTCAATGGGATACGGAAGGAAGTGACCTTGAAGGCATTAAACTCCCTGGACGTCAGGATGAGTTGGTCGCAGCCGTGGCCAGTGCTAACCCTAACACCCTAGTGGTATTGCAAACGGGTGGACCGGTTGAAATGCCTTGGGTAGATCAAGTATCTGGCATATTGCAGGCTTGGTACCCAGGACAGGAGTGTGGCAATGCGATTGCCGATGTTTTATTCGGCAAACAAGATCCCTCCGGCCGTTTGCCTCAGACCTTCCCAGTCAAGTTGGAAGATAATCCTACCTACACCGATGACCCACTGGTCTACCCTGGACGAGACGGCCATGTGCTTTATCGTGAAGGCGTGTTTATCGGCTATCGTCACTATCAGGCCAACAAGATTGAGCCGCTATTCCCCTTCGGATTTGGCCTCAGTTACAGTGATTACCAACTCGAAAATCTAAGTTGTCGAAAGGTGGCTAATGATTATGTCGAATTGAAGGTGAGTGTTAACAATATTGGTCAGCGACAGGGTCAGACCGTTGTTCAGATTTACTGTGGTGAAGTTAACTCTGACATTGAACGTCCAGAACTCGAGTTGGCCGACTTTGAGAAGCTGGAACTGAAAGCTGGAGAGAGTGCTGATCTAACATTTCATCTACCTCTTCGTCGTTTTGCATACTTTGATATCAAAACAGGTATGTGGACGGTTGCGGAAGGTGACTATCGAGTGCGGGCTAGTTTCCATGCCAAGGACCCAGGTTGTGAAGCGGTGATTAATTTGTCAGCCAAGACGCTCTGTCCATCAGCCTGATGCACTAACGTTATAGAGAGACTTTTATTTGTGGCAAAAGAGTCTAAATGAATCACTGAGTTTTACAGGTTGTGTCGTTACAATGCAGCCAATTGATAATTTTAAGAGTAGGGTTTAATGATGCGTGCCTTAATGACCTCGTTGGTTACGATTTTATTCACATTTAATATGTCTGCTGCGGTTGCCAACGAAGAGGCGATTGAAGCGATGAACGACTACATGGCTTTTCAAGAGTATGAGTCGGGTATTATGGTCCCTCAGCAGATTGATCAAGTCGTATTTGAAGCATCAACCTTTATCGATACTCGTGATGCAGAGCAGTTCGCAGAAGCGACTATTCCGGGTGCGATCAACATTGAGTGGCGCCAGGTGTTGGATCGCATCGACGAAATTCCAGAGACTGGCAAGGTGATTCTGTTCTGTAATACAGGTTCTCTCTCAGCACAGGCTACTTTTGCACTGCGTGTCGCGGGACGAGAAAATGTTGTGGTTCTGCAGTCTGGTTTTATTGGCTGGCAACAAAACGCCGCCTATAAACCCTAGTCAGTAAATCAAAAATAAAAACGGCGCTTTTGAACGCCGTTTTTGATTCTTAGGGTGTGGCTCTTGTGATTAACCGAACTCAGGCAAGTTCTGGGTCACAACCGGCTTACCTGCCTCTACCCATCCGTCGTAACCGCCGGCAATGGATGTGACATTCAGGTAGCCCATCTCGGCAAGAGATGCAGCGGCAAGAGCAGCACGACCACTGGTCTTACAGTAGATTACGATGTTGGTGTCACGCGACTCTAGAGCCGGCATGCCACCGATTTTAAACTCGAGAAGACCACGCGGAATATTGATAGCACCACTTAGATGGCCCTGTTCATATTCGGCCGGTTCACGCACATCAATAACGATCTCAGCGTCGTGAATGGCACCATCGGCATCTGCAACGCTGACCTCTTTAATGGTCGCCTTTGCGGCCATGACTAGATCTTGTGCTGTCTTCATTGGAACTCCTTTAGCTGTTCGCTATTTCCTGCAGAGCATCTCTGTCAGATATCGTTAACAAGTTCTTTGATTCGCTAATAATGCCTTGGCGTTTCCACTCCGCGGTATGGCGTGAAATGGTCTCGATGGTTAAGCCGAGATACTGAGCGAGATCTCTTCGACTGATCGGGAAGCTGACCGCTTCTGCAGTCTCACCCACCCATTGAAGCAGGAACCAAGCCAAACGAGGTTTGGATTTGAGTAGACCTACCTGGGTTAGGTGATCTTCTGTTTTCATCACCTGCTGCAGTGCACGTTCAATAATGGCTTGGTTGATGGCGCCACTCTGATCACGCAGGTGGTTCAACTTCTCAACCGAAAGCTGGCAGAGCTCGATCGGTTCCAGCGCCTCGGCTGTGTGCATATAGGTGCCACTGCTGATCAGCTTTTCATAGCCAAAGAGATCGCCAGGACGAACTAAGCGAACAATCTGAGCATTGCCCTCATTGTTGAATTTAGTCAGTTTGATATGGCCGGCTCGAAGAGTGTAGATCAGTCCGAGACTCTCGCCCTCATTGTAGATAATGTCGCCCGTCTCAAATTTAATGACACGCGTCTGAAAATCTTCAATCAGCGAAAGCTCGGACTCTTTTAGACATCCAAACAGACTCGACGGCCTAATCGGGCAGGTTAAACAGTGCCCTTGACCAACCAGTGTTCCCATACTCAACGCTCTTATAGTTAATTAGTTCCACTATAATAGTTGGCTAATGAGTCAATTTCACTACTTGTGAGTCTTTGACTTGCTTGTCGCATGACAGAATAGAGATCAGAGTCACGATCACCACTGCGATACATCTCTAACGCACGCTTCAAAGTCTCGGCAGTTTGGCCCGCAATAGCAGGGGTTCCCTTAATACCACCTTGGCCGCTAAGGCCATGACAAGAGGCACAGGCAGTAATCAGTCGATCTTTATCACCTTCCGTTACCAGTGCCGGTGCTGACTGTTGCGCTAGGGTCGGTGCTGGTAGCGATGCGTAGTAGGCTGCAACATCAGACATGTCCTGTTCTGACATCATTTTAGCTAAGGTGGTCATTATTGACGCACGACCATCCTCATTACGAGCTTCACTCTTATAGTCAATTAACATTTTATAAGTGTATGTTTCTAACTGACCAGCTACCGTAGGCCAACGTGGTGTATGAGGAAGCCCTTTACGTCCATGACATGAACTGCACATTAGGGTTTCGTTTAAATCACTACCTCGTTCTACTTCACCAATTGGGCGACTGTCGAGAGCAAGTCTCAACTCTGCTGAACTCCATTGAGTTGCATCATGCAATGGTTCTGAAGATTGAGCACTTAAACTGGTTAAAACCAGAAATCCTAAAATGAATTTTTTCATGCGAAACAGTCCTCCGTAAACGACTTCATCCAGGCTTGCTGGTAGATAGCGCTCAAGCGAAGTGTAGCTTCGTCAGCGTCTAGAGATTGAAGTGCTGGTGCCTTACGCTTAGTAATTCGACCATTTTTTAGCTTGTAACAAGCTGTTACGAAAAAGCCATAATCTGATGCACCTAAAGCAAAACAGGTATTTTCCCAAGTTAAGTCCAGCTCTACTGGTCGGCCTGCTAACAGATTTGCAATTGCATAAGCAGCTACCTTAGCTTGAGTGTTAGCGGCATATCCTGATTTAGGCATATCATCTGCAATAGCAGCATCCCCCAACACGTGGACAAAAGGTACTTTTTGAGATTCAAAGGTTGTACGGCTTACTGAGCACCATCCAGCCTCGTTAGTTAAGCCAAAGGTTTGTGCTATTTTTCCAGCTCTCATCGGAGGCACAATATTGATGACGTCTGCTTTAATCTTCTCTGACTCTGTAGTCAGTGTCATATTTTTGGCATCTAAGCTGATAGCTTTACCGCCGTTATCACCAGTAATCCAGTCAATCATTCCAGGTGTTTTGTGATCGATAACATCGTTAGGCATCCCGTTTTTGTAGCTTTCGGGGATGTTATAGCCATATCGACGGTTCCATGCTAATCGCATGTTTTTACCGGTTGTAAACTCGTTTTTTGGGTCTGCAATTATGACCTTGCCTGTTGGATTATGTTTTTGCATCCATTCAGCAACAAGGGCTCCGCGCTCATAAGGTCCTGGAGGACAACGATACGGATTCGGGGGAGCAACGATCAGCATTGTGCCACCTTGGCGCATATTCTGGATTTGGTCACGCAGTAGAGAGGTTTGAGAGCCTGGGATCCAACCGGAAGGGGCTTTGGTTTCAGCTATATCTCTTGAGTAACCATCTATTCGGTCATACTGGAGCTCTATACCTGGCGATACTACTAACCTATCGTAGTTATAGGCTGCACCTGATGCCGTTTTTACGCGGCGCTTATCCGCATCCAGCCCAATAGCCCGATCAATGACGATCTCAACACCATATTTATAGTGAAGGGCATCGTAATTAACTTCCAGGTCGGACATGTCGATGTGGCCAGTCAGAACTTCTGATGAACCATAGGGGCGAATGTACACAGGATTTTGCTCAATGAGGATGACCTGGGTATTGGGTGCCTTCTTCTTAAGGTATTTTGCAAAGGTTGCTCCACCTACACCGCCACCTATAATGACCACTTTGGCGTTGCTTGCTTGTGCAAAGGAAGGCAGAGTTGCGACAGCACCGGCAGCTGCACTCAACGATATAAATTCGCGACGTGAAATCATTTGTCACCTCCTTCTGGCAGAGCAGCAAAGTATTTTGAAAGCGCTTCAATTTCTGGAATTGTTAGGCCTTTAGCAACATTCCCCATAATGGTTCCTTTGCGCTTATCATCTCGATAGTCGAGCATTGTTTGTAAAAACACCTTCTCCGGTAAGCCTGCTATAGGCACTAGTGCTGAGTGGGCAATATAACCGTCAGTACCATGGCATCCTGCACAGGCATTAGCCATGATCTCTGTTCGCTCATCCGCATGGGCTCCTATTGAACCCATAACTAGAGCACTTAATATCATTACTTTTTTCATCGTCATCTCCTTACTGTGCCCATACCCAGAATCCGACGGCAAAGTAGTGCACGATCCAGATTAAGATGATGTAAATGGTCCAGTTACCTAGGCGAGAGATAGCCACAGAGGGCGTGTAGGTTCCTTCTGTCTGTCCCGCCTGCCATGCAACCGTGATTAGGTAGGTGCAGGCCATGCCACCGACAACTGCGAAAGTCGCGAAGAACAGAATGGTGCTGTACCAATCCATGTTGATTGGGTAGTCCATTGGGTTGTAGCCAGACTCAACGACTAGGGCAAACCAGCGAATGATTTCACGATCAACCGCGACCAGTGTGATTACTACAAAGGCGATCGCCACTAACCAGTAGGCGGTGTAGCCGTTGTTAATTTTGCTGCCAAATAGAGTTGGCACCATCGCTAAAGCGATCAATGCTACGGCTGTGATGTAGAGCATCGGGTTGGTTAAAAACTCAGTTTGGTTTTCTGGCAGGCTAACCATCCAGATTGCACCAATAAGAAGCGATACCACAGAGCCTTGTGCAAGCAGTTTGCGCGCCAGAGTATGAACAAACTCAAGGTAACCCGAGTCGCTACCAGGACGAACGCTTATGTAGTGGCGGTAGCCGTAGAGCCAAGCACCGGTTACAGGTGCTGCGAGAGCGATCATAAAGATGAAACGCGCCCAGTTGATGGAGTGTAACTGAGTGCCGCTGGCATCGATTTGACCCTGTGGTGCGTACCACTCCATCCACTGATCAGGGGATAGCATCTGATTGGTTAGGGTGTGCATGATCAGACCCACAACAATGAACAGCGCGAGCGATAGAATCATGCTGCCGGGGCATCTTGTCTTATTCTGAGTCAGATCTTCATTTTTAAAGTAGAAGAGATAGATCAACAGATAAGCGACCGACAGTATGATGATGAATCCAATGACCCACCAAGCGGACAGCACATTAGAGGTGTACCAGAAAGGATCATAGATCACCTGCACAAACAGCAGAGGCGCAACGCCGATAACCACGGCAACCGACACCGCAATCTTTGCGGTCGATAGCATGGCATTTGCAAGCTGGCGCCAGTAGCTATCTTGGCTCAATGCTCCACGAATGGTTAGCGCTGCACCGCCCAACATAACGTGAACCGCAAACATATGAAGAGCAAAGGTGACGACACCTAACACTAAAAATAGAATCGGATGTGAGGGAACCCCAGCCACATCACGAAGTGCGTATAAAGAGTCTACATTCATCGTGATACTCCTTAGTGAGACTGAGACACAGTGATCGGATTACCCTGATCAGCCGCGACAGCAATAGATTGATCTTTCAACTGACGAATAAAGCTAGCCAAGGCCACTGCTTCATCTTGTTGAAGTGGAATTTGTGGCATATAGAGCGTTGTACCACTCGACAGTGCCGCTCTTAAGTAGGCCGCAATATCCGACTCGCTAGAGTCGTCACCAAAGTAATTTGCCAGTGGGCGAATCCCTGTATCGGTCAGTGAGTGGCAGTTTGAACAGGTGTTCAACGCCAGAGCTTGACCAACCGCCTCTTTATTAGAGTCAGTCACCGTGCGCAGCTCCTCGGGAAGGAAGATCAGAGCGTTAGTGAAGCCATGCTCTTCAATGGTTGGGATTTCACTTTGAATGCCAAGCCCCGGAACATCACGACCAATAACCTGGTTAGAGTAGACGTATCCACCTGCAACATAAGGCTTACGAATCGACTCACGCGCAACCTCTTCTGGCCAAAGTCCGAACACCAAAATGACGACCGTCATGACGCCCGCAATGGCTGGTTTTAGCAGCTTTGGTGCGGCCAGAGTGGCTGCGAAATAGGCCATGATGCCGCCCATTACAGAGATTAGAGCGGGTGTGAAGTACTCCGGTAGACGATTCTCCATCACCAATTCAGCGGTCGCTGGAATCGTTGATAGGTACCATTTGAATAGACCAAGACCGGCTGCAGTCGCAACCAAACCTAGAATCGCCAGACGACGAACCATCTCTTTGCGGAAATCGATATCTTTAATTGAAGAGGCAACAATGCCTCCGACTACCGCTGTCATGGTGAACATAAACGCCGTTCGCATAGCCAATTGCGCAAAGGTGTTGGCGCCATAGAAACCGTTCAAGTAACCGCCTTCGGTGTACCAGTTTTCATTACCAGGCATCAGCATGAACGACAGAATACCGATAATGATTAGCATGGTTGTGTAAGAGGCTAGGCCAAAGATGATACTGATGCGCAGGTGTGTTTTCTGATCCACCTTATTCACCAAGTAGACGATCATGTAAACGCCGATGACTTCGATGACAAAGAAGACCCACTCGGTTGCCCACTTCCAGACAAAGCTATGAATCAGTGCAGAGATACCACGCGGACTGCCGACCGTGATTGAGAACCAGATGCCTGGCCCGGTAATCGAACCTAATACATAGGAGAAAACCAAAAGAAACAGGCCGTAACGACGAATGTAGTCGAGAAGCTCTGGGCGGTTCTTACGGTAAGCGACCACCGCAAGGTAAGAGAAGACCAGTGCTGCACCCACTGATGTGTGTGAAAACAGAACGTGTATGGTCGCAATGATACCGATGATCCAACCTGAACCGAGTGTCGGTTCAAACCAGATTGGATAGAGTCCTAGCATCTCCATTGAATAATTCCCCTTGAAGACGATACGTTTTGGGGAGTACCTCCCCGCTTAATGGTCGAGTCATCTCGACCAGCTTGGCGAGCAGTATCTATTCATGCAGAGATCGTCGCATTGAGAATCCGCAACCGGATTTATAGGTTTTTGCGATAAATCAAAAGAGGGTAAATAATATGTATATTAGGTATTGCTAATTTAGCTACACTCTAATATATTAGAAAAATCTAATATATTATGGTTTAACTAATTAGGAGATCTCCCATGTTTAGAAGAGACTCAACTCAGCCTTGGCATCCAAGCTTTTTCCTAGCGGCACTTGGCGCTGGCGGCATGTCTGTCGCGTTCTTTATGTATTTAATGTGGATGGTGCCTCATAAGGGTTACCCGATGCCGACTTGGGAACATTGGACGACTGCCTGGAGTGCAGACATTGCCAGTGGTATCCCAATGCCGTTAATTATTGGCTTTGCGATTGCCGGTGTTGTTATTTTTGGCTTGTTGCACATTGCGCTGTTGGTTTGGAATATCCGCGAATACAACGCAGTCAAAGGCACTGACGCCCACGAGAAGATTTTGAACTCACCCGCTGAAGTTCAAATGATGGCCTTGCCTCTGACCTTCTCCATGACAGTGAACGTGATGTTTGTATCGGGTGCGCTATTTGTTCCGGGTCTATGGACGATTATTGAGTGGATGTTCCCAGGGGCACTGTTAGCCTTTTTGATCATCGGTTACTACGCGCTAAAAATGTACGGACGTTACCTTGGTCGTATGTTGACGCAGGGGGGATATCGCAGTGAAGAGCACAACCACCTTTCACCTCTAATGGCTGCATTTACCTTCTCAATGTTATCGGTTGGCTTTGCAGCGCCTGCAGCGATGTCGCACATCCCAGTTGTTATTACGATTGCCTCAGTGTTCTCGTACCTGTTCCTAATTGCCGCTGTATTGGTTGTTCTGGTCGTTCTGGTGTCGGGCGTCAATGCGATGATGCAGCACGGCCTTCAGGAGCAAGCGACCCCAAGTTTATGGATGTTGGTACCAATTGTGACACTGCTCGGTATTGAGTGGTTACGTATGGAGCACGGTATTGCCCACCTAACCGGTGGTGCATTGGATGCTGGCGATAACTTCCAAATGATGACGTTGATGGTTACTCTGCAAGCCGTGATCTTGATGGTTGGATACCGCGTGATGAAGCTAAACGGTTACCTAGACAAGTATCTGCATGGTGGCGAGCACAGCCCAGTGGCCTTTGGCCTTGTCTGTCCTGGCGTTGCCTTCTTTGTACTCAACCTTTTCTGGTGGCACGTTGCGATTGTCGGCACCGGTATTGTCGCTAAGTTTGGCTTAGTCTACTGGTTGGGTATCGGGGTTATGTTCTTGATTCAGGCCGCGACGATTTATGCGATTGTCCGCCTTACAAAGAACATGCTTCGCCACCCAGAGTTGGTGGTTGAACCTGCAGTATAAACAGTAGGAGCGATCTCGATGAGGTCGCGATTAACTGAAAAACCCCATGAAATGTCGTTATTTCATGGGGTTTTTAGTTTACGGCTCCGCAATATCAATCAGCTCCTTAAACGTGTTCTCGATAAACTCTTTGCTGACGTTTTGCGTGATAAACACTAATCGTGTTCGCTGATCATCGTTTGGCCAGGCTGGTAGAGGAACTGGTGGGTGAAACAGTTGCTGTACCCCATGAATGACCAAGGGTTCTTCAACGCCTTCAATATTTAATAGGCCTTTGATACGTAGGATGTTGCTGCCGACTAGACTCATCAATAACTGCATCCAATCTTGAAGCGCCTCTTTGCTAATCGGCTTTTCAACGGTCAGGCAGAAGGATTCGATGTTGTCACCATGACGCTGGGCATGGTCGTGATCGCAGCCATGCTGATGGCAATCATGGTCATGGTGGTGATCATGTTGTTCCGCATAGGCCTCCTCTTGTAACCAGGCCTCTACATCAGTCAATTTACCTTCAGTGGTGAATAAGCCTAGATTAAGCAACTGATTGGGATCAGCTTGGCCACTGGCGACTTCAAGCTTACGCGCACTGGGGTTGATCTGGTTGAGCCGGCTGATTAAGGCCGCTTTTTTATCCTCATCGGCCATATCCCCTTTGGTGAGTAGCAGCAGGTCTGCCAAAGCAGCCTGTTTTACGGACTCTTTGTGCTGATCTAAGGTGTATGACCCCGTAGCCAGATCGACCGTCGTGACAACACCATCTAATTGATAGGCCTCAGCAATCCAGCGATCGGTCATCAGAGTGTGAATGATGGGCGCAGGGTCTGCCAACCCGGTAGTCTCAATGATGATGCGCTTGAATTGTCGACCCTCAGGCTCTGACATTTGTGCGGTCACTTCGTGAAGCGTGTTGACCAGATCACCCCGCACCGTGCAACACATGCACCCGCTGTCCATCTCCATCAAGACGTTCTCGTTGCTCTCAGCCACCAACAGATGATCCAAGGCGATTTCACCAAACTCATTAATGATGACTAGAGTATCTGATAGTTCTGGCTGATTAATTAAGTGATTCAGCAGTGTGGTTTTTCCACTGCCTAAAAAGCCTGTTAGGAGTGTAATAGGGGTTTTCATAACAATATCTCACTACAGCTGGTGCAAAGCGTCCTGCGAAGCCCGTTGCTCAAGATCATGTGACACCAGAATAACCAGCTTTTGCTGCCAAAGATCTCGTAGCCTATTGACGATGGTGGATTGTAGATCTGCGTCCATTCCAGCGAAGGGCTCATCTAATAGAAGGATGTCAGCCTGTTTCAGAAGCAGACGTGCCAAACCAATGCGTTTTAACTCACCGCCAGATGGCTCCCATTCACCAGGACCAATCCAAGTGTCGAGTTGCTTGGGCAGTGATTCGACCCATTCGCCTAGCTCTACTGTTTGCAGTGCACTGATAATCTCTTCGTCGCTTCGTTGGCCAGTGAAGTCTAAGTTGTGACGCAGTGTGGAGCGAACAATCTGTACTCGTTGAGGTAGATAAGCGATGTGAGATAAGGGGGTACCTTCAACGATTAGGCTGCCTTGCTGTAGCTCAAGTTCGCCGGCAATTAATCGAAGTAGGGTGGTTTTGCCGCGGCCACTCTGTCCGGCAATCCAGTTCAAACCGAGTTGATTAAAGTCGACAGAGCGCGCTTCGAAGACGCTCTGTGCACTCCCCTCATAAGCGTAAGAGAGCTCTTTGATTGAGATACCGAAAGAGGGTTTTTCTATGCAAAGAGTGCGTTTTTCTTCGAAGTTTTGCTGGTTTTCACTACTTTTACCTAAACGAATTAAAGCGCGTTGTCCCAATAGAAGGTGCGAGATAGCACCGTTAGCAGCGGCAAACACCTCAATGGTTCCCAGTGATAACAGCAAGAACATAAAGATTAACGCGCCGGCCAGCTCCCCAGAGAGATAGGCTTGCAGAGCCATGAACAGTGTTAAACCGACCAAGGATAAATTAATCAGTTGTGATAGAAGGTTGATGAGTTGCTGGCGCTTTAAGGCTTGGAGTTCGAATAGATCCGACTGGCGGCTTTGCTGGCGCAACCTATTGCCCTCATGTTCAAGCTGCTGCGATAGGGTGAGCAGGCGCAAACTTGAGAAGATACCACTTGCGCGGGACCAAAGAGCATTTCGACTTAGGTGAAGCTCAGACTCTGGCTCCAGAACCGCTTTAGCATAGAGCCAAGGAATTCCAGCTAATGCTAGGAGGATTAATGGCAGGCTGGCCATCGCTAGACCGGGCAGAAACAGAGCCGTGACCAGAATAAACCCAAGGGCGGAAAAGAGAGCGGTAATTGCTGGCACGAGCGAATGCAGATGGATCCCCTCAATGTTTTGAATATCCTGCAACATCTGACTCGCACTGTCGTGTCGATTCATGCGGGCGCTGATGTTTTGGCTGTTGGCTAATCGAGAGAAGATATCTCGTCTTAGTGTCGATATGAGCCTAAAGGTTGCTTCGTGATTGGCCAATCGCTCCCCGTAGCGACCAGCTGTGCGGGCAATGGAGAGACCACGAACGATGGCGCCGGGGGTGAAAAAGTTAAATGCATGAGCGGCGGCTGCCGTCACACCGGCTAAAGCCGCTGCACTGATGAACCAGCCTGATACAGCCAGTAGAGCGATGCCGGCAAATGCAGTGACAATGGATAGGGTTAAGCCGAGAAGAAAGACGCCCCGCTCTGCGAGCAGTAGAGACCAGTAGTGTCGTTTCATGCCTCTACCTCCGCCTTAGCTAAGGTAAGCTGTTGGGTGAAGGTAAACTGATTGGTACGATGGCTGGCCATGATGATCATCCCACCCTGCTCAACATACTGTCGTAACGCACTCATAAACAACTCTGCTGTATCGATATCTAAGTTCGCTACAGGTTCATCAAGAAGCAGTAGTTTAGGTCGATGCAGAAGCGCTCGCGCAATCGAAAGACGTTGTGTCTGACCTCCCGATAGAAAGTGTCCAGAGTCAGTTATGAAGTAGTCCAAACCCTGCGGAAGTTGCTTAACGACGGTTTCTAATTGAGCCGATTTCAGGGCAGCCCAAATGTCATCATCAGAGTAACTCTTACCTAAGCAGAGGTTGTCCCTTAACGATCCATAGATCAGTTCTGGGTGCTGGGTTATGTACCCAATGGTCTGCTGCCAGTGAGGGTTGTTGTAGGGTTCGATTGTTATTTCGTCAGCAGATACGGCCCCAGATAGTGGGGGACGAAGCCCTGCTAGGGTATCGAGTAAGCTCGTTTTTCCTGTGCCTGAAGGTGCTTCAATCAGAAGTGATTCACCTGCTTTAAGCTCCACAGAGACTGGCTTATGAATGGCTTGATCACTACCTGATACTAGGCCTTTGATTTTTATCGATGCTTTAAAAGAACCTGATTGTGAAGCTTCACTAACTACCCTTGACTGTTCAGCGGCCTGTTTGAGTTGCTCAATTTGCTCGGCGACCGCCCTTGCATTCGATTTTGCGTGGTATAGCGAGCCCATCTTACGCAGGGGTAAGTAGTATTCGGGAGCTAGCATCAATAGAAAGGCACCCTCAGCAAAACTGATGTCTGTTCCCCAAGCACCGAGAGAGTATTTATCTAAAAAGAAGAGTCCTAAATAGACTGCGACCAGTGCCACGCTGATCGCGGCAAAAAACTCCAACAGCGTACCGGACAGAAACGCCAAACGCAGAACTTTCATCGTGCTAATGCGGAACTGATCCGATTGATGATGCAACGCTTCGGTCTCTCTATCGACGGCTCTCTCTTGCTGAAGCAGATCAACGTTGCGAAGTCGATCTTCCAATAGATGACCCAACCGATTGAGCTGCTCTAAGTTGTTGCGTGACGCTTCACCTGCTTTATTACCGACAATGATCATAAAGACCGGTATCAAAGGTGTGGTAAGCAACAAAATCAGCGGCACTAACCAGTTCACAAAGCTAGCGGCAATTAGAATCAAAACGGGAGTCCAAACAGCCATTTGTTTCTGAATTCTAAACTCAGCGTAATACTCTTTGAGCTTGTCGACTTCACTGGTCAGTAGGTTGGCCAGCTGTGCCGGCTTAAAAGCAGGGCAGAGGGAGATGCCGGTTTTAAAACTGAGGCTAAGAATCTGCTCTCGCAAGCGATCGCGGATGGTGACTGAGTTGCGCAGATTGATAGTCGATTGCCAGAGTGATGCAGCCGCTTTAACGGCAAGAATGAGGAAGGCCGCAGCGACCAAAAGAAGCGGACTGTGATCTAAGCTCCCCTGAGTTAATAGCTGATCGATTAGCAGAGCTACCCAGTAGGCGAATCCAATAGTACAAAGCGTTTGAATCACGCCCAATAGCAGGGATAGGCGCATGGAACCCTTCAGATCAAACTGGTGCTGATCGAGGATTGCGGTCGGGTTGGATTTTCGTTGTCTGGCCAACTTAACACTCACTAAGGTTTACAAAAAAAGGGGCTCGAAAGCCCCTTGATTACGTACAGCTAGAGCGTACAGATTAATCGTCTGCGCGCTGCTCCTCTTCAGCATCCAACCACATCGCGTTGATGATGCCGAAGCTGCAGGCTAGGAGTACGCCAAGGATCCAAGCAAAATACCACATCTTCTTAATCTCCTAGTAGTTTGAAACGCTGTTTTGTTCGATGAACTCAGGTTCAATTCGACGCCACATTTTGTAGTAGCCCCAGAAGGTGTAACCCAAAATGATCGGTACAAAGAACAGAGCCACCCAGAACATGATCTCAAGTGTCAGTTCACTCGACGTCGCATCCCACAGCGTTAGAGCGCTGGCTAGATCAGTCGATGAAGGCATCACGAATGGGAATAGGGTGAAACCGGTCATAAGAATGATCGCTGCGATCGCCAGTGAGCTCAACGTAAAGGCAAAACCACTTTTACCCGCTTTAGCCATTAAGCTTGTTAGCAGAGGGAGTGCCACAGATGCCGCTACCAATGTCCAAAGGATTGGGTAATCGGTGTAGTTACCGAACCAGTTGTCAGTGGTCGTTACGGTTTTGCTCAACGGGTTAGAAGGAGCATCACCCACGACAGCAGAGCTGATTTCGTAACCAGGAATACCGTAGTACAACCATGCACCCGCAACCGCTAAGAGTACCGTTAGAACCGGACCTAGCAGAGTTGCCATAGTTTGAGCGCGGCCTTGAACCTCACCGCCGGCACGCATCTGCAACCAAGTTGCACCCTGCAGAGCAAGCATTACCACGCTGGCTAGGCCACAGACAATGGCGAATGGGTTCAACAGAGCCCAGAAAGAACCGGTGTAGATTGGGCGGGTAAACTCGTCAAAGTAGAAGGGCACGCCTAAGAATAGGTTGCCGAATGCCACACCAAAGACCAGTGATGGAACAAACGAGCCCACTGCCAGTGCATAGTCCCAGTTGCGACGCCAAGCGACAGAGTCCTTCTTAGAGCGGTACTCAAATCCGACAGGACGGAAGAATAGTGCGAACAGTACCAGTAGCATGGCCCAGTAGAAGCCAGAGAATGCTGTTGCGTAAACCAGTGGCCAAGCGGCAAAGATGGCACCACCGGCAGTGATTAACCACACCTGGTTACCGTCCCAGTGAGGCCCGATGGTATTGATGATGACGCGGCGCTCAGTGTCCGTTTTACCCAATACAGGGATCATCATAGCAGTACCCAAATCCATGCCGTCTGCAATGGCAAAACCAATCAGCAGTACACCAACCAGCAGCCACCAAACAAGTCGAAGCGTTTCGTAATCAAACATCATTAAGCTCCTTGAGTCGCTGTGTTCTGTTCAAAGTGGTAACGGCCAGTCTGCAAGGCGCTTGGGCCTTTGCGGATGTATTTCACCATCAGGTAGATCTCGATGACCAAGAACAGAGTGTAGAGTCCAATAAAGCCCGCCAAGCTCATCCACAGATCCGTCTCAGTTAGGTGAGAGGTTGCGACATAGGTCGGAAGAATTTCACCGATCGCCCAAGGTTGACGGCCAAATTCAGCAACGAACCAACCCATCTCACTGGCAATCCAAGGAAGCGGTAGAGAGAGCAGTGCGAACCACTGCAACCAACGTGTCTGGTAAGCCTTACGCTTAGCGGTGTAGTAGAAGGCTAGGACAAATAGAAGCAGCATCGTAAAGCCTGCACCGACCATGACACGGAAGGTCCAGAACATCGGAGCCACCTGTGGAATGGTGTCCCGAGCCGCCAGTTTGATCTGCTCTTCGGTCGCGTCAACAACCGCCTGCGTGTAACGCTTCAACAGCAGACCGTAGCCCA
Organism: Marinobacterium sp. xm-a-127; assembly: GCF_013283425.1. Lineage (NCBI taxonomy): Bacteria > Pseudomonadati > Pseudomonadota > Gammaproteobacteria > Oceanospirillales > Oceanospirillaceae > Marinobacterium > Marinobacterium sp. xm-a-127. The sequence goes on along the minus strand of NZ_WBYH01000006.1, from coordinate 15,356 downwards.
GATCAACGCTGACTTTAGAGAACGCAGCACGATTTTCAGGAGTGTCTTCACCGTTACGCAGTTTCTCTAGAAGGCCATAAGCGACAATGCCGTTGCGAATGCGATCTTCAGCATGAGCCACTAGATCTTTAATACCGGTAACCTCCTCATCCAAGGAGCGGGTTGCAATTAGACCCAAGGCGCCCGGAATTTTCAGAGCGTAGTCAGTTGTCATGGTCTCTTCATTGGGAAGGCCGACAACGGTAAAGGCTGCAGGTGCTGGGTGTGTATCCCACTCCGCCTCGATCGCTGCCAATTTAACCTTCTGCACTTCGCCCACTTCGTAGCCAGATTCGTCACCTAACACGATGACAGAGATCGCAGAGGCTAAACCGAAGGCTGAAGCGATCGCGAATGAACGACGTGCAAATGGAATGTCACGGTTACGCAGCATGAAGTAGCTGCTGACGGCTAGAACGAAGATAGCGCCCGTTACATAACCTGCAGAGACAGTGTGAACAAACTTAACCTGCGCCACTGGGTTTAGCAGGACTTCCGCGAAGCTGTCCATCTCCATGCGCATGGTTTCAAAGTTGAAGTAGGCCCCAACAGGGTTCTGCATCCAACCGTTGGCGATCAAAATCCACAACGCAGAGAAGTTAGAGCCCAGTGCGACCAACCAGGTCACAGCAAGGTGCTGTACCTTGCTCAGGCGATCCCAACCGAAGAAGAACAGGCCGATCATAGTGGATTCAAGGAAGAAGGCTACCAGACCTTCAATCGCCAGCGGTGCACCAAAGACGTCGCCCACGTAGTGCGAGTAGTAGGCCCAGTTGGTTCCAAATTGGAACTCCATGGTCAAACCGGTGGTCACACCTAGCGCGAAGTTAATACCGAACAACTTACCCCAGAATTTGGTCATATCGCGGTAGATCTGCTTGCCGGTCATGACATAGACAGATTCCATGATGGCCAGCAGGAAGGATAGACCGAGGGTCAGGGGTACAAATAGAAAGTGATACATCGCGGTAATAGCAAACTGCCAACGCGATAGTTCCACAACCGATTCTGAAATCATCGGGGATGCCTCCAGTAGACAAATTAAGCACAAAAATTATGTGCACTGCACAAAGTTTCAGAATTGTAATCGGTTATATAGTCAAAAGTAATTGATATATATCTAAAGTCTTAACGATAAATGCTCACGACTAGTTGAGAAAATCTCAACCTTGGCAGCGGTTAGAGGGGCAGATGTTGACCGATTTTATGATCAGAACGCAGGGATCGCCGATCTTGAGGTTTAGATTGTTAAGGGAGCGTTTGGTGATGTGTGTTGAGACGATATCTGTTGCAATGCACACGTTAATAAGTACATCACTCGATGAAGTCGTTTCAATGGATTCAACCCTTCCGGAAACCTGATTCAAGGCAGAGATGCCTGCCACTTTTGCGGTCGATAGGATTAGATCGTTCGCGACCAGTTCAAGGCAGACCGCTGAACCTATGGGTGCATCAAGGGTCGGCACATAGAGTGTTTCGCTGGCCACTTGAAGCTCGGACAGTCCATCGGGGTGTTGTGCCACTAACTGGGTTGTCAGTGTCGACTTGATCGCACGATTGGCGGTTCGCGCGACCTTGCTGTTGGCCATCACCTCTCGCGCAGGCCCTTGAGTCACAATGCGGCCCTGCTCCAGTGCGATGACATGGTCAGCCAGCTCTAATACCTCTTCGGGTGAGTGGGTTACGTAGAGCATAGGAATACCCAATTCCCGGTTTAATTTTTTGAAGTAGGGGAGTAGCTCCGCTTTTCGGGCGCCATCGAGTGCTGCAAGGGGTTCATCGGCCAGAATAAGATCTGGTGCGCTTAATAACGCACGACCAATCGCAACACGCTGTTTTTCACCACCAGAGAGTGAATTTGGCGTTCGCCTAAGTAGGGGTTTTATACCTAAAAGTTCGACGATCTGGTAAAAATCGACGCTTTTGTCGACCTTATTGAAGCGTTTCGCGTAATTTAGATTCTGCTCTACTGTCAGATGTGGAAAGAGTCGGCTCTCTTGAAAAATGTAGCCAATGTTGCGTTGATAGGGCTTTAAGCTCGTGTTTGAAGCGCTATCAAATAACACCCGATCGGACAGAGTGACGCGGCCTTGGCTGTTGCTTTGCAAGCCGGCTATCGCATTGATTGTGGTGGTTTTCCCTGAACCTGACTCGCCAAATAGAACCGTGATGCCACTGGGGGCTTCAAAGGCTATATCAAGCGAGAAGTTTGGCATCGACTGCTGCAAAGTGACTGACAGTGTCATGACTGCAACCTCCGGCTCATACGACGTGACAGCCATTCAGAGGCAAGAAGTGCACTCATCGCAATGATAATAGAGATGATCACCAGTTTGGTCGCAGAGCTTTCACCACCGGGTACCTGAAGAAACGCATAGATAGCCGAAGGGAGTGTCTGAGTCTGACCTGGAATATTCGATACAAAGGTGATGGTGGCTCCAAACTCACCCATCGCTTTGGCAAAGCCCAGAACGGAGCCGGCGATCACACCAGGAAGCATTAAAGGTAGGGTGATGGTGATAAACACCCAGCGCCTTGAGGCACCCAGGGTTGCGGCCGCTTCCTCTAATTTAGGATCAATGGCTTCAATGGAGAGACGAATAGCGCGAACCAGTAATGGAAAAGCCATGATGGCTGCTGCTAATGCGGCACCGCTCCAGCGGAAAGCAAACTCAATTCCCCACTCAGCAAGGAATGATCCGACAGGCGTGCGTTTTCCGAAGGTCATTAACAGCAGATAACCCGTTACAACGGGCGGTAAGATCAAGGGTAGATGGACAATTCCGTTGAGAAGCTGTTTCCCTGCAAACTCCTTTTTCGCCAGAAGATAGGCAACGCCAATGGCCACAGGCAGGCTAAGCAGTGTTGCCCAAAAAGCTACCTTAATTGATAGGAGAACTGCCGCCCACTCGTTGGGGCCTAGCCAATCAGTCACGTTGTTGCGAATCCATTAAAAAGCCGTTGCGCTCTAGTATCGCCCTAGACTGCTCTGAGCGCAAAAACTCTAAAAATGCCGCGGTTGATTTATCACTCTCTGTAACAGCCGCAACCGGATATAGAATTCTGTCATGGGACTCTGTAGGGAAGGTGGCAGCTATTGAGACCTTGGGTTCAGCCACCGCATCCGAGTGATAGACGATCCCTAAAGGTGCTTCACCTGAAGCAACTAATGCAAGTGCAGACCGCACATTGTCTGATTGAGCGACTTGCTGCTTAAGGGGGTCCCAAAGATCAAAATAAGTAAGTGCTTGCTTACCGTAAATGCCAGCAGGTACAGATTCCACAAGACCCATGGCCAGGTATTCATTGTCCAGCCAATCGAGCAGTTCTTGCGACCTGGTGAGGGTGAGTTTTGCGTCTGGAGTATGACTTATCAGTACCAACTGATTACTGGCAAGGTTGAAGCGAGTCGGTTCATTAATTAGCGCCCTATCAGATAGGTAATCCATCCAGGCAGTGTTGGCAGAGATGAAAATATCGGCTGGTGCGCCCATCTCTATTTGACGTGCTAAGGTGGCAGACCCCGCATAAGAGACAACAATCGAGTCTGAATGGTCTGCCTCGTAATGTTCTGTGATCTCATCGATCGCATTTTTTAAGCTCGCTGCTGCAAACACAGTAAGTGTGTTTGCAACGGCTTGTGAGGATGCAAAAGCAGCCAGACTCAGCGTGAGTATTGATCTAAGTAGGACTGCTTTAAACTGCATAAGTTATGCGCTGATTCCGTATTCGTCACGGTAGGCTCGAATGGCCGTTAACTCAGCATCACGACCACCTTGCTCTTCAAGGTACTCAACGAGATCATCTAAGGAAATGATGCTAGCAACTTGCATGTTGTAGTCACGCTCAACTTCCTGAATGGCGGAAAGCTCACCTGTACCTCGTTCCATACGGTTCAGTGCGATCACCGTGGCGGCTGGTGTTGCACCATTTTCGTCGATCAGCGTCATCACCTCACGGATAGCGGTACCCGCGGTAATGACATCGTCGATGATCAGAACACGGCCAGCGAGTGGTGCGCCCACTAGGTTGCCACCTTCACCGTGATCCTTAACCTCTTTGCGGTTAAAAACATAAGGAACGTCTTTACCGAAATCATTTGCCAGTGCAACGACGGTCGTTGTTGCAAGGGGAATGCCTTTGTAAGCAGGCCCAAGCATGACGTCGTAATCGATCTTCGCGTCTTCAATTGCCGCTGCATAGAAACGACCCAGTTTTGCTATGGCATCACCGGTATTGAAAAGGCCTGCGTTAAAAAAGTAAGGGCTAGTTCTACCCGATTTTAGGGTGAACTCACCAAATTTAAGAACGCCTTTTTCGATTGCGAATTCGATGAACTCACGCTGGTAGCTTTGCATAATAGTGAAATCCTTAGAACTGGGTTTAATCCGCGTAGGATACCTGAACAGAGTTCAACTCCCAAACCAACTTCTTTCAGCTTTAAAAAATTCCGTTTTTATGAATCTATCGCTACAATTGCAATCTTTAGTCTAACAACAATAGTTATACGGAGCGCTTCGAACTCATGCGCGTAATTACTTTTAATACTCAAGGCATTGTTCAAGCCGCTGATCGGGGCTTTTTCGATTGGATGGTTAAGCAGGATGCGGATGTTGTCTGCTTGCAAAACATTCGTGCACGTGAGTATCAATTAGATGATTCTCGCTACCACCCTGAGGGTTACGAAGCCTACTTCTTTGAAGCCTTTGATGATGACTACAGCGGTGTAGCGATCTACACCCGCCATCTACCTAAAGCGATTATGACCGGCTTAGGTTTTGAACAGTGCGATTTCCAAGGCCGTTATATTCAGGCTGACTTCGAACGATTCAGCGTCGGTTCTTTTAATGTGCCATCGGGTCTCAAAGGACCAGACGCTCAAGCAGAGAAAGAGAAGTTCATTGAGCAATTTGAAAGTCACTTTGAGAAGACTCTTCGCAAGCGTCGTCAATTCATCTTCGCCGGTAGCATGAAAATTGCGCACAAACCGGTCGACTTGAGTAACTGGTATGCCAATCAGACCGTATCTGGATTCCTTCCAGAAGAGCGTGAGTTCATGGAGGAGCTATTCGGTGAAATGGGCTACGTCGACACAATGCGTGAGTGTACAAAAGCGGATCGCGAATACACTTGGTGGCCAGACTACAACCGTGCCCGTGAGCTAAATGAAGGTGCGCGCTTGGATTACCAGATTACGACTCAAGGTCTGCGTAAAACCATTCAGCACTGCAGTATCTACAAAGGTCAGCAGTTCTCTGAGCATGCACCCTACATCGTGGATTACGATCTCGATTTTTAATTGAGAATTGGATTTTAGAAACCCTCTTTACGAGGGTATTTTATTGTTAGTGCGAGAAGAAAGCTAACATCATGATCTGAATCGCTGCGAGCCAAGAGCAGGCTACCCTGACGGCAATTCGTGAAAAGGTTGCGGGCAGCTTTTCCAGTAGTAACTCACCGGTTGCGGCGCCAAGCATCACTGGCAATATCGCCCCAAGTGTCACACCGACATAGATGGAGACGCTTAACTCCATCCAGACATGCCCCTCCAAAGAGACCATCTGGACAAGCAGGCCAGTAAACAGTGCAAGGATCAGTGTTAGCGGTTTGAACTGCTGGTTCAAGCTAGCACCCAGGGTTGCAGTGATAGCGCCGACAACCGTAGCCCCCATCATCACCCAGGTGGTTACTGAAGGCGCCAGTAAAAAGCCCAAGACTAACCCCACAACAAAGAGGGGAAGGGCTTGAACCACACCGCGATTCTTCCACAGTGCAATCATTAGGCCTAAAGAGAGGGTGGCAAATAGAGTGACTTGATCAAAGATCACCACGCTGGCCCCTTCAACAAAACTAGCAAATTGATCGGTGCCAGCCCCAAAACTATGCGCTACTGCCAGGTTAGGCAGTAACACTGAGGTCAAAAGAAGCAGTATTGAGCGTGATGGATAGACCATAGGTTAAAGCACACCAAATAGGTAGCCAGCACCGACTAATGCAATGATCGCCCCACCTAGACGAACCAAACTCGCACCAAAATCGAGTTTGGTTAGGAAGCCGAACGCGATACCGATAAGGTGCAGTAGACCAGTCGCAATTACAAATCCAACGGCATAACCGTAAGCGTTAAACTCTGTTGGGAACTCTGTGCCGTGAGCGTGACCATGGAAGATCGCAAAGATGCCCACGATCACAGCGGCTATCCATAGCGGTGCCTTAACAGCAAAGACAATCAGCAGACCAAGAACCACACCCGAAAGCGCAATACCCGTCTCCACTGCAGGAAGCGGCATACCGGCAATGCCTAAAGCACCGCCAATTGCCATGACCAGTGGGAAAACGACCGGAAGTATCCAGATGGCGGGTGCGCCTAAAAAAGCACCCCAAAGGCCGACTGCAACCATTGCAACGACATGATCCCAACCCATGATGGGGTGCCAGAAGCCAGATGCAAAACCTGTGTTGATACCTTCACCAGTATGGGCAAACGCCATGCTGCTGAAAATCATCAAAGATAGAGCTGTAGCGAGTTGTTTGATAGTCATTCTTAGTTCCAGGAAATTAAATTTTAGTTGCTTACGCCAGTGAGGCTTTTTGGATTGCTGTGAGCTCTTCAATGCCTTTCTTAGCTAAGGTTAGCATCTGATTCAGTTCATCTTGAGTGTAAGGAGCACCTTCTGCTGTGCCTTGGACTTCAACAAAACCGCCGGTTTCAGTCATGACGACGTTCATATCAGTTTCGGCTGTTGAATCTTCTGCATAATCCAAATCCAATACCGCTTGGCCTTTATAGATGCCCACCGAAATAGCTGCGACTTGGTTTTTAATCGGGTTGCCTTTTAGTGCGCCGTTTTTGTCTTTTTTCAGTTCGTTGATCGCATCAATCAGCGCAATGTACGAACCGGTAATTGAGGCTGTACGAGTACCACCATCTGCTTGCAGAACATCACAGTCGATGGTGATGGTGTTCTCGCCTAGCTTATCTAGATCAATCGCAGCACGCAGTGAACGGCCGATCAGGCGCTGAATCTCAAGCGTGCGTCCCGACTGCTTACCGCGCGATGCCTCACGATCGGTGCGGCTATTGGTTGCACGAGGCAGCATGCCATACTCAGCGCTTACCCAACCTGAGCCTGATCCGCGCAACCAGCGAGGTACCCCTCGAGTAACTGACGCATTACAAAGGACTTTTGTATTGCCAAACTCGATCAAAACCGAACCTTCTGCATGCATTGTAAAATTACGAGTGACTTTAACGTCGCGCATTTGGTCTGGTTGACGCCCACTTGGGCGCATTGCATCTAAACCTAGGTTTTTCAATTGATCAGAGAGTGGAGAGCTCATGTAGGTACCTTAAAAGTGCCGGCATCGGCTGTTATAGTGACAATTAATCTATGGTAATCGAGTTTGACAGTATATGACACAGAGTATGACCGCTTTTGCCCGTTCAGAAGCTGAATTTTCATGGGGTACCTTGGTTTGGGAAATTCGTTCGGTTAATCAGCGTTTCTTAGAGCCTCATTTCAAACTTCCAGACTTTATGCGTCAGCACGAGATAGCCATTCGCGACAAGCTGCGCAAACGCCTGGCCCGCGGCAAAGTTGAATGTTCGCTTCGGTTCCATGAATCGGTGGGTCAGCAGAGTGTTCAAGTGGATCAAGTGCGGTTGCAGCAGATTAATGAAGCGCTACAGCAGATTAAACTCAGTGGTGCTTCAGAGGGAAGGGTTGATCCTTTGGCTCTGCTTCAATTCCCGGGCGTGATGAACAGCACTTCAGCTGATCCTGGTGAGGTAGGTCAGGCCGCGCTAGCGCTATTTGATGACGCATTGGCTCAACTTATTGAGGGCCGTCATCGCGAAGGGATTGAGTTGGCGGGTTTGATAGAGGATAGGTTGCAGTCAATTGCGGCGATCGTCGGCAAAATAAGATCAAAAATTCCGCAAATTATCGAAAATCAAAAAGCGAATCTAGTCGAAAGAGTGTCGCAATTAGGAGTCGACCTTGATGCCGAACGTCTTGAGCAAGAGGTAGTGCTGTTGGCACAACGTGCCGACGTTGCAGAAGAGCTGGACCGTCTAGATACCCATGTGACTGAAGTAAGACGCATCTTAATAGAGAAGGGGCCAATTGGTCGTAAGCTGGATTTTCTAATGCAAGAGTTGAACCGTGAAGCTAACACACTGGGCTCCAAATCCGTTGTCGTCGCAACGACTCAAAGCGCGGTAGAGCTTAAGGTTTTGATTGAACAGATGCGCGAGCAGATACAGAATATAGAGTAGAATCCTGTAGGATCTTTTAATCCTTATAAAGCCCAGTAATTACTGGGCTTTTTTGTGATTATTGTCCTGTAGGATTTCCTGGGACTCTATTAAATCCTGAGATATTTGGGGGGTAAATAGGTGGGTATTTAGTTATTTACTCAATTTACAGTGGTGGGTATTATTGAGCGTAATAATTTAATTACACTGAATGGTTAGATATGAGTGAGAAGCTGACGGTCAAAGAGATCCAGTCTCTAGTGAGTAAACATGTAATAGGGAAACACCCTGATGGCGCTGGTCTTTACTTTGTGATTCCTAAATCTGGTAATCCTTATTGGATGCTGCGTTATACGTCTAATAAGAAACGTAAAGAGATGACGCTGGGCCATTATGCAGACTTGTCTCTAAAAGATGCTAGATTCGAAGCTGCGGCTAAGCAAAAACAGAATCGTGAAGGTATGGATCCATTATTAGCTAAGCAGCGTTCTAAACAAGAAAGTATCAGAACAGTAAATGACCTCTTTAATGACTGGTACCCGACACTTGCTAGTAGGCTAAAGCATCCGCAGATTCCAAAGAGAATTTATACAAAAGACATAGCGCCACATATCGGTGAATTCAAACTAGATCAGCTATCAGCACGTGACATCCGAAATATTATCGAAGCAATTAAGAAAACGGGAAGGATGGCGATAGCAAATGATGCATTGGGATATTGTAAGCAACTATTTAACCATGCAATCAAGCTTGATTTGATGGGGTTGAATCCAGCGTCAGCTTTCACATTTAGAGATGCAGGTGGCTTGGAAAAGAGTCGAGAGAGAGCCCTAAGTGAAGGCGAATTAAAGCAATTCTTCTCAGTGGCAAAAGCAAATAGTAAAAGTTTTAGTCGCGAAAATTATTTGGCGTGTCTGCTATTAGTATCAACAGGGGTTCGTAAATCAGAACTTTGCGAAGCTAAGTGGGAAGAGTTCTCTTTGGAGGAAGGTTTATGGAAGTTGCCTGCGTCTAGAAGTAAAACTAATGTTGGTTTTGATGTCCCGCTGGCTCCACAGGTGCTTGAATGGTTTGGAGAGTTAAAGATAAGAGCCTTTGGATCTGATTATGTGTTTCCAAGCCGACGCACAAGCTCTAGACCTCACATGGGATCAGATACCTTAAATAGAGCGATATCTAAACTATTCGGTCATGAGGCTGGAAAAAAGAAGCAACCACCCAATCTGATGGGTGATATGGAGCACTTTGCCGTTCATGATTTGCGAAGAACTTGCCGTACGCTCCTGGCACAGCAGGGTACTCCAGGATATGTGGCCGAGCGGTGTCTCAATCATAAGCTGAAGGGGGTAGAAGGTGTTTATAACAAACATGATTATTTTGATGAACGAAAGGAAGCGTTGGACTTGTTGGCTAAAAAGGTAACCAGTCTCCAGCCAACTCAACAAATTTAGGTGCGCAAAACATAAGCATCACTAAAAATTTTTAGGTGCGAAGTGCGCAATTTTTCACACCCCTGCAATTGTGCACACTTCTTGCATAGATGCTGCGCACTTGTTGCACACATCCTGCGTACTTCTTGCGCACCCTAACTCTCTAATAAGTATCTAATCAATTGCTCAACGCCTCTTATCCGGTATATTCAAATAACTAGATGGAGTGATTGAATGTGCGGTAGATACAACCTAGAAGACAATGACGATACCCAGGCACTAATGGATCGCCTAGGTGTTACGTTTGGTCGTAAGGACATCCCGAGCTTCTTTAACCTAGCACCTACTGAGCAAATCCCAGTTATCTCGGAAGAAGAAGGTATCAGAGCCTTAAGACCTATGCGGTGGTGGTTAACGCCAGTTTGGGCTAAGGAGATCACTACCCAGTACTCTATGTTTAATGCTCGAGCTGAGACTCTAGATAAGAGCAAGGCCTTCCAGGGTAGCTTTAGACATCACCGTAGCATCATACCTATGACGTCGTTTATTGAATGGCGTAAGGAGGGGGCTATTAGACAGCCATATCTAGTTAAGTATGAACACGGTTGTATGGCTGCAGCAGGTGTTTGGTCTCAATGGACTGATGGCGAGATTGTTCTAGATACCTGCGCAATGGTAACGACAAACGCGAGTAAGGACTTTAAACCATTCCACTCCCGGCAGCCCTTGTTGCTGGATTCAGATCAGGCAAATACTTGGTTAGAAGAGAGGGCAGATTTAAATGATCTACGAGAGCTTCTGAAAGCTCCACTACCGCAAAATATGCTTGTTAGAGCGATAGATCCATCAATCAATAATAGTCGGCTTAAAGAGGCCCCTAGATACCTCAACAGTAGCCAAGAGGTTGTAGTATCCAGCTGACTGTTGGGAGGCGGCTCACGACCCATAAGAGACATTCGTAGAGAGACTCTAATTGGTATATAGCGTTTTTCTTGGGAAGTAGGTGCTTGATAGCATTGAATATTAGTATTATCTAATATAAAGTATCCGCAGTTGTGAAGTTCTAGCGATTAAGCGGGATATTGCTTGTACATTCGCAGAAACATTATTTGAAATCTTTATAAAGATGAGAAGGCGCTATGGTTAAGCAACAAGAGTCGGATCTGCCCCTACAAATCAATTACCCAGAAAATGCCCCTAAAACTCCAAAGATGAGTTTTAAAATGAAATATTTAATCATTCTGATTCTCCCTTTATTTATGTTTTTAGGTGCTGTCTTAGGAATGTATTTCCAGCCACCAGGGCTTCAAAAATTTTACATTATGACAGGCTTAGAGCCTGGTGCAGGATCTAAGTCACCAATTGCAATTCCTCCAGAAATCAACCTTCCTAAAGAAATGGAACTAACCTTACTTCCCAGTGATGTGGTTGGTTTAGCTAAAATCATACCTCAAGGTGATATTGCGATAGTTGCATCTCCATACGGTGCAGGTGATGCACGAGTTGCAAAAATTAATGTCTCGATTGGTGATGAAGTATCTAAGGATGATCCCTTAGCATATCTCGATAATAGAGATACTCTTGAAAGTGCAGTATTACTTGCTGAAGCTGGACTAGCTGTTCGGGAAGCTTCAGTTATACAAACTAAACACGCTGTTCAAGCCAGTAGAGATGAAGCTCAAGCGAGCTTGGATCTGGCTAGGGCTTCAGCTGTAGATGCTCAAGCCAATTTTGAACGTACACAGGCATTAAAAGATAAAGGCTTAACAACCGCTGCTGCACTTGATTCTGCTAAATCTCGCCAGCTTGAAACACTGCAATCAGTCACTCGTGCGGAGGCCACATTGGCTAGATTTTCATCGATAGCCATTGAAGAGCAACCTGATGTAGTGGTTGCAGAACGAAATTTTGAATCTGCAAAAGCTGAATTGGCACGAGCTAAACTAGATCTAAATCGTTCCGTTGTTCGAGCGCCTATAGATGGTACCATTCTGGATATTCATGTAACTCCAGGTCAGCGCCCGCCTGTCGATGGGATAATGGAAATGGGGAACACGAGACAAATGATGGCTGAAGTTGAGATTTGGCAAGATCGTATTGTTGAGGTACAGGTTGGACAGCCTGTGGAGCTGACGGCAAATTCTTTAAAGGAAAAATTACTAGGAACAGTCCAACAGATTGGTATAACTGTTGGACGACAGGGACTTATATCAGATGACGCTGCCGCCAACTCTGATGCCAGGGTGTTTACGGTGTTGGTTAAGCTTGACCAAGCATCTTCTAAAATAGCTTCCCGTTATACCAACCTTGAGGCTATAGCTCGTATCGATAGCGGAGCAAGTATTAGGTTGGATAAATGAGTAGCTTACTTCAGCGAATACTTGGTCGACTACCTGTAGGGTGGTTACAGCTAACTTATAAGCGTAGCCGATTTGCTTCAGCACTAGCTGGTGTGGCCTTCGCAAATGTTCTGGTGTTCGTCCAACTAGGCATTATGAATTCTATGGAGATTGCCACATTAAGACCTTATGAGTTTTTTCAAGCGGACATTATGATTTCTGCTGTTGATGCAAATTCACTAACTGAAGGTGGAAATGTCGCTCGTCAATGGATGCTGAAAGCCTTATCAGATTCTGATGTAGTAGGCGCTACAGGATTGTTTGTCGGCAATGTTCCTTGGGATAGGCGAGAAAAATCAATTTCACTGACTACCTTTGGTGTTGACCCTCTTAAACCTGATTTTATTTCAGATGATGTTTCTAAAGATTTAAGGTTGCTTCAGATTCAAAATTCAGGAGTTTTGGATCGATTGGCGAGAGGGTTGTCTTCTGAAGAGGCAGCTGCAATCAGACCGCAAACACCACTTAGTTTTGAAACTCTTAATAAAACACTTACGGCTATTGATACATTTTCAGGGGGTGGTGGATTTGGTGGTGATGGTTATATGTTTGTATCTGACCAGACGTTCCTATCCCTTTTTCCATCTCGGAGTTCGTCAGCGCCCGATCACATCTTACTGAAACTTCGCGCAGGAGCTGATACCGAAGTAGTTGTAGGTCGATTAAAAACTCTAATCTCAGATAAATCCCTCAGATTGCGTAGTTACTCAGAAGCCTCAAATGAGGATGTTCAATACCAGCAGACTCAGAAGCCTACAGGTCTGATCTTTGGCTTTGGTGTTTTGATAGGTGTGTTGGTTGGAATAGTGATTGTTTATCAAGTTCTATCCGCAGATGTTGCAGACCACTTGAGAGAGTATGCAACGTTTAAAGCGATGGGCTATGGTAATAAGTTCTTCCAAAGCATTATTGTTGAAGAGGCAGTAATTCTAGGTCTTTTTGGTTTTGTGCCAGGGTTGTTTGTAGGGACTGTCATTTTAACTTTCATGGGGAAAATGACGAATCTACCATTGACTATGACGCCTCTAATGGCGGTATCAGTGTTTATTGGTACTGTAATATTCTCAATTTTTTCTGGTTTGATCGCCACTAGGCGTCTAGCAGCTGCTGATCCAGCCGACTTATTTTAAGGGGAAATCATTGTGGATAAGCCAGTCGTTGCTGTTAAAGATCTGAACTTTTGGTTCGGGAGTGGTGAGGCAAGTAAGCAAGCTCTCTTTGATATTAATTTAGAGTTACCAAGGGGAAGCTTAACTGTATTGATGGGGCCATCAGGCTCAGGAAAAACAACGTTATTGACATTGATAGGTTGTTTGAGATCAATTCATGAGGGATCAATTAACTTACTTGATCAAGAGTTAAATGGAGCTTCCCATGAAAAACTAACTTCAATTCGTCAGCGTTTAGGTTTTATTTTTCAGGCTCATAACCTGCATGAAAGTTTAACAGCGGTACAAAATGTTGTTATGGGTGTTCAAGTTCGTTCGGGCGTGTCTGATGAATTAGCATACAAAGCCGCTGAACAAGCGTTACATTTGGTAGGTTTATCAAGTCGGTTACATTATCTCCCTGCCAATCTTTCAGGTGGACAAAAGCAAAGAGTAGCTGTGGCAAGAGCATTGGTAGGGAATCCTACATTGGTACTTGCAGACGAGCCTACTGCGGCATTGGATAAAGATAGCGCATCAGATGTGGTTGACCTTCTTAAGCGGCTTGGTGCAGCTAGAGGCACAACAACACTTCTAGTTACTCACGATGATAGGATTTTGGATCGTGCAGATCGAATCCTTAAGTTAGAAGATGGAAAAATCGTAGATATAGTATGAGCTTATGCTATGTGCCGTTAAGCTAAGCATATCAGAGCGGTTAAAGACGACCCAAAGCCACCATAATCGACAACTATATTGATCGTTATCAATTATTTACCAATAGCCATCTATTATATTAGACAAATCTAATATCTAAGTGGTGCTTCTATGAAATCCTATAATCGAGTTCAAAGTGTCGTGCATTGGCTAAGTGCTGCGGTAATCTCATTCCTTCTTATAACAGGTACATTTATCCTGTCTGAAGTTCCAAACTCTGATCCTGATAAACTTGGCAAACTGACCATTCACTCAATTGTCGGTGGTATTGCTTTGGTACTTATACTGTTCAGAATCATATGGGCACTTAAAACTGAACAGCCTGCGCATATTGTGTCTGACTCACCTGTGATGGATAAGCTCGGAGCATTAGCGCCCAAAGTGCTTAACCTATTATCACTTGTGGTGGTGATCTCAGGTGTAGTGATGGGAATTGGTTCAGGTTTGATGGAGTTGATTGTGACTGGAGTAGGTGAGTTACCTGAAGACTTCTTTGGCTCACCTGTACGAATCGTGCACGGGTTAGGGTCTAAGCTACTTCTCGCTGGCGTTGTTATTCACATTCTTGCTGCCCTAATGCATCAGTTTGTTAAAAAGGATCAGATCATGAGTCGCATATCACCCTTTAAATAACTTCTCTTGAGTACCACCTGCATATTGTAGGTGGTGCATCCGCTTAAACTCTCACCATGTTTAATATCACCAGCGTTAACCCGTAAGACGCTATCATGGCGCCTAGCCCTGCAAAAAGACTGACCTGAAAACTAAAACCTTTATCAATCATAATGGGCATTACGATAAAGAGTATGAGAGAAGGGATGACCAACCATACGATGCTTGCCGCTAAATCTCGGACCTTTTGAATATCTCCAGTGTCCATATAAAGCCAGATCATTGCGATGACTGAAATTAATGGAACAGATGCGATCACAGCGCCAAAAACTGAGCTTCGTTTGGCAATCTCAGATACAAGAAGAATCAGAATGCTCGAAACTAGCACTTTTACTAAATAGTAAGCCATGTACGCCTCTCAACAGAGTTGGTTCTGACTCAGATTATATCCATTAATATTTGAAAGCGTCAGTGTCCGTTCTGTGCCGGTAACAGCCCCTCATTGTTACTGGTGCATACACCAAAACTAGCCCTCCTGAATTACCTACACAACCATACACCTAGTTCTCATGTATCCATCCAAGAACCTTTACATACAAGCCTCTACACAGAACTGGTTTTGACGTACAAGAACGTACAGATAAGTTCATGATTGAGTGTTCTTGTAACTAGGCGCCTAAGGTTGTGGACGGACGGATAACAAATACCTAGTGATACATAATCCGTCCGCTTTAAATTAGGGCTGGGCGGCTAT
>NZ_WBYH01000005.1:0-140551 GCF_013283425.1 Marinobacterium sp. xm-a-127 | reverse complement strand
ATCATATAAGGTGTTACTTGATCAACTTTCAAGCATCTAAGGCGATTCGGGGCTTGCCAATGTTTTAATTGGCTAGATTCTGATTTAATTCGCAGCTGTAAACGACTGCTATGTGCCGGTAACAGCCACTGAACTAGCCACCCCTCAATCGACGTTTACCACTCCTAACGGAGTGTCATCATCTCTTATACTTCGCGCTTATGGAGTGACGTAGCTTCGTGTCGCTTCGCTAACTCAGCTACTGCCCCAGCGCTCAGTAACGAGATGGGCAGCCTTACTTCCTTGTTCTTAAGTTTAGTTTTGTTTTAATTTTTTCTTATAGAAAAATGGAACGATCTTGCCTGACTATTAATGCAGGACTGTTATCAAAACTAGGGGATATGCCCCGGAACATACTCGCTAACCATTACTCCCTAGTTCCCCTTCAGTGCCAACCAGAACCGCTATACGGCAAATTGCTCGCGTTTATTCTGGAGGTATTACTTATAGAAAAAATATATTTACTACACATACCCCCCCATACGCATATCAAATGGCTGAGGTTTACGAGTTGGCATGAATCTGTGAACTAGGGGATGAATCACACCTAGCTACCGCGCTACGCTTGCTGGATACCTTCACAAGCACCATTAAAAATAGTGCTTGCTCGGCATCAGATATTTACTCCCTAGTTTTATGAACAGGAACTAGGGGAGTGTTTTTGATTTCTTTAGAATGATGGCGTAGCCATAAGAACGTTCTCAGCCTCTGCCGAGGCTTCGTCATCTTTACCCCTTAGTCTTTTGCTTACGGAACATCGAAGCACTTCGCTTCGCTCGGGTGCTTCTAGTTCCGACGCAACGACACGGGGTAAATCTGACCACTAGGGGTGTGAGGGTTATGATTTAGTTGGCATGTCCTTCCATATCTGTGCAATTCTTTTAAAGTCTTCAGATGGTATAAACATATGTGGATTGAGCATGTAAGTACCTGGCTTTACTTGCTTCAGTACCCCTTGCTCCTCTAGTTTCCTGCGATTGCCGTTTTCACTCATCTTCTTTTTTATACTCTTGTGCAGCTCGTTGTCTTGATTCTTCTCTAGGATGATTAAGTTTGGATTCTCTACCCTTCGTTTTGGGTAACTGTTATTGATATTTTGAGTTACCAAGATGTCTTTTAAGTTGATGAAGAGCCATCTGAGGTCCGGGCTCAAATTACTCATTACTCTAAAGGTATCTATCACTATATGTTCCGGATACTCTTTGCTTGATCTTCCATTGCCTACAATAAGGTAGGGAGGCAAGTTATCGTTCGTTTGTTTGCTAATCTGAACGTTTACGCGTTCGTTAGATTTTAGTTCTTTGATGTTCTGCCCAAGTTCGGTAATTGTGGTCATTTTTAAAATCCTATGGTTGCAATCGATTTTAAGAATAAAAATCGATTGATTTGATATGTGAAAATAGATTTAAACCATTGTTATAAAAGGCTTTTTATATGTTATTTAAATAATAAATAAAGGCTGCATTTAGATGGTGTCGGCTGTAGGTGGAGTGGCGGCAATTTCCAGCTTGTACTTCACAAAAAAGTTAACTGTAAATTGCTGTCACTCGTGTCACTCGTGTCACACCTGTCACCTAGATCCAACTCTTAGCAGAGTTGAACACCCTCATAGCCTCGATCTTTGTTAGTTCGGAAATCTTTAACTTTGCCTTTCATATAGGTCTCGAAGTACCAACGTGCTCGCTTGCTAAAGCCTTGTTTGGACTCAGCGGGTTTAAGGTTGGTTTCGCACCACTCGTTGTAACGGTCGAAGAGTTGTTTGATCGGCAGTCTGCTACCTAGCTTCTCTTGAGTGTTTCTCTTTAAAAAGTCGGATACTGTATCTTGACTCTCTCTGTAGTCGTTTCCGTCTTTCAAGATCTTCTGGGGTGTTTGTAGACCATTTTCTTGCCATTCTGACAACCCTTTAAGGGCCCAGTTAAGAATGCCTGGTAACTCATTCTTGAGCTCCGCAAGGAGGTTGGGATTTCGATCTGCTTTAGGTACGACGTGTTCGAACTTAATGTATCGGAATCGGCGCCAGAAGCCTTCGTCATTCATATTAGCGTGTGGTTTGTCATTACCGTACATAACCACTTTGGTAGTTGATTTGAACGTGATCGGGTTTGAACGTAGGAAGCGTCCTGTTACCTCATCATCACCTGAGATGGATTTCAGCATTTGTGCATCAAATGTTGCGTTTTCACCAGTTTCATCTGTTATGGCAAGTCGAGCCCCAGCGAGCATTGCCAGGCTTGCTTGAGCGCCTAGGTTAAGCGTTCCACTGCGCTTCTTCATGAAACTGTCAGAGGATAGCTTAACGCCGTAATTGCCAAGTAGAGTCTTAACTAGGTCAAGGAATGTCGATTTTCCGTTAGCGCCGGTTCCGTATAAGTAGTAGATCTCCTGCTCTTGAGTACTGGCAGTTAAGAAGTACCCAACAAGACATTGTAGATAGTTGATCATCTCTTGATCACCTTGCATTGCTGTCTTTAGGAAGCTTTCCCATTTAGGGCATTTGGCGTCAGGATCGAAGCTTGTACCTAGTGACTTCATTACAAGATCACTAGCGAGGGCTGGTCTACTCGAGCCTTCAGCAATGTCGTACACCCGATCTTGAATGCCAATCAGATTGTGGTCAGCATCTAGCTTATCCATACTAAGTGCTTTTTCCTCTTCAACTATTTTGCGTACAGCGGCGATCTTGCTGGTGTTCATCGCGCTGGTAAGCCATTTCTCATCCACAATGTTCAGATGCGGGTACTTGTAATCAGCAATGTTAGAGATGATCTCCTTGTGGAAGGCTATAAGCATTCGTCGTGCATCTTCAGCCCCAATCCAGGCTCCATTACTAAAGACACGCCATTGTTTTTTGCTGTTATCGAAGACAATGTTTTCGCCATGCTCTTTGATGATCAGTTCTGCGATCATTGAGTCATGTTTGCCTTCTAGCATTTCAGTCTGATTGTGGTCTGCTAGTTCGAGATCCGCTTTGGTTGCGATAATGTTAGTGTTTAGAGAGTTCATTACGCTACCTCCTGATCACGAAGGGCGATGCGGCTATCAATCCATGCTTCTAATTCTGATTGCACCCAAGCGCTTGAGCGTTCGCTAAGTTTGATTGGTTTAGGGAATGCACCTTGTTTAGCAAGATGGTAGATGTACGAACGTGATAGGCCAGTAGCGGCAATTACGTCTGTTAATTTGAGAAGTGTAGTTTTCATTTTGTGTTTCCTTTAATCAGTTAATTTGCTCGCCGTCTTGGCGAGGTTTGATTAAAAGAAATCGAGGGTTTTGCTCCCTCACAGGTGGGGGAAGAGGATTCCCCAGGTGGGGAATTTCCTAATTAGTTCTTTTGTGTCTCCAGGTACTTCATGGCTTCAGCTAAAAGGCGTTCATCGACTTTGCTAAGGCCGTAATTGTTAATATCCAGTTCAACGGCTAGTTCTAATAACAGCTCTTTAATTTGGCTCTTATTGGGGGTTGTGCCTGAAGCGTATTTGGGGCTTTTAGCCAGATGATGCATTAGCAAACCAATAACCTTTAATGCAGTTGTAGAGGGTTTTTCTGGTGCAATCCCTGGGGCGCGGTCATTAGCATTGGAAGTAGATGGGTTTGGATTGATAAATAGATTGTCAGTGATGGCCTCATCATCGGCTTCACGATTTAAACTCGTCAGTACATAACCGTCTGGGGTGCCAAGATCAAAAAGCTCTTCAAAGTAGAGTCTGTTGTTGCCTTCATTTTCGGCTTTCCATAAGCCTTTCAGATAACCATCGGTGAGTAGAATGAAATCGCAAATGTTGTACGCATGCTCAATAAAGCTAGGTGCCTCGCGGAAGTTTTTATCAGTTACAGTGCCGTTGCAGAAGTCCTCTTCGAGTACGTAAGTGACTTCGGCCCAACGATCGAAAACATAGTAAAGCTCAACTTTGCCAGCTAAAGCTTTAGCCAGAACTTGGCGGTAGATCAGCTTTTCTTTTTCACAGTAGACTGCGAGAGGTGTTAAATCATCTAGCTGCATTTTTTAATTCATCCAAATAGTCAGCCCAGCGCTGCATCATCTCAGTTCTTTGTGCTAGGTGCTTGGTGCGGTTGTAGGCGAATTGGTATTCTATTGTATGACACTAGTTGTAACTCAATGGATTGGTAACGGCAATCCTGTTGGTGGGTTAAATGGTGGGTAAAAACTAAAAAATACGAATCGTATTTTATTAAGTTGCCGATATATATGTATTTTAATTTATTATTCTATATTCAGATACAGAATATCGAATAAGATCCTGAATACCGACAGCTGCGTAACTCATAGAAACAGTTAAGAGTATTTCGCGTGATTAAGTTAGCACACCGTCTGGGTTATGCCGGGTTGATCCCTTTTGTTGGATTGGCTTTTCAGTTTGAAGATGCCGCGTCTGTCTCGGCTTTTATGAGTTATTCCGCTGTGATCCTCTCGTTTTTAGGAGGGATTCACTGGGGAGTTGCTATGCGGGATAGCACCTTTGCTTCAGATGCTCGTTTGGCCATTTGCATGCTCCCTTCACTTTTAGCCTGGTTGGCACTTTTACTCCCCCTCTATTTAGGTTTGTGGGTTGGGTTAATTGCCTTTTTGGTTTGGTGGGCCTGGGATCATACTCAGATTGAAGATGGCGATTATCGGAGATTGAGAACTCACCTAACGGTGGTCGTTTCGCTATGCCACATCTGGTTGATTGCTCATTTAAATTAGTTGACTATTTTGGAGCGAAAATTCCGCCTTTCACTCCCGCGCTGGTGCGAAATACCAATAGCGAGCTCTCAAATGTTTGGCGTGTTTCCCCATGCTGATTGATGGTTTTAGCATGAATCTTCACCACACCACGGTCGGGTTTCGACTTAGACGGTATCACCTCTAATATCTCGGTCTCTACGTGAAGCACATCGCCAGGACGAGTGGGTGTTAACCAGCGTAGGCTAACGCCGCCGCCAATAACGCCTGAGGCAATCGGAAGTGATTTTGCGATCAGGCGCATTGTAATTGAGCCTACCTGCCAACCACTCGCTGCAAGGCTTTCAAAGAAGGAGTCTTGGGCTGATTCATTAGATAAATGGAAAGGTTGAGGGTCGTAGTGTTCGGCAAAAGCTACGATATTCTCATTGGTTATCTCATAGCTTTCACTCTCAAATCGATCTCCAGCCTTCAGGTCTTCCAAGTAAAGCATCGGTACATCCTAGTCCTACTAGATAAAAAAGGCCGACACAACAGTCAGCCCTTGTGAGAGTAACTTAAATTATTAGAAGTTACGCTCTTTGAATTTTTTAAACTGCCCAACAATACCTGCGCGGAATGCCAGTACACAGATTACAAACACTGCACCCATGATGATATGAATGTAGTTACCTAGGTCGCCTGTAGAGAGGTAGTTCTGCATGGTCACGATTACACCAGCACCAACCACTGGTCCCATTAGGGTACCTACACCGCCTACTAGAGTCATCAGGATTACTTCACCTGACATGTGCCAATGAGCATCCGTTAGTGACGCAAGATTGAAGACGATTGTCTTGGTTGAACCAGCTAATGCAGCGAGTGCAGATGAGATGATAAATGCCAGCCACTTGTAGTTGTTAACGTTATATCCCAGAGAGATTGCACGAGGCTCGTTCTCACGGATCGCTTTTAGAACCTGGCCAAATGGCGAGTGGACAGTGCGTTGAATGATCGCAAACCCAATTAGGAAGATGACCGCGACCGTGTAGTACATCGCGACATTATCCGTAAGGTCGATCAGGCCAAACAGGTTCCCGCGAGGAATACCCTGCATGCCATTCTCACCACCTGTGAAATCTGATTGCAGGTATACGAAGAAAGTTAGCTGAGCGAGTGCAAGGGTAACCATTGCAAAGTAGATCCCTTCGCGTTTGATCGCCAATTTGCCATAAATTGCTCCAAGTAGAGCGCCAGCTACAGTGCCCATTAGAATACCAATCTCAGTTGATACTCCAAGATTCATCATCGCCCAACCAGTAATGTAGCCGCCGGTACTTAGGAAGGCTGCATGTCCAAAGGAGAGGATGCCAGCGTAACCAAGTAGTAGGTTGAATGCGGCTGCGAATAGCGCAAAGCAGAGTAGCTTAGCCAAAAAAACTGGGTAGAGTAAGTAAGGTGCAACAGCAAGAACAACTACGGCAATAATAAGATTTCGAATATTCGTATTCATCTGTTATGCCTCTTTTCCAAATAAGCCAGCAGGTTTAAACATCAGTACTAGCATCATCACCACGAAAATGACTGTTGTGGATGCTTCTGGGTAGAAGTATTTAGTTAGACCTTCAACAACGCCCATACCTAAACCGGTAGCTATGGCGCCGCCAATAGAGCCCATGCCGCCAATAACTACGATGGCAAAGACAACAATCAAAATGCTAGAGCCCATGTCTGGTGATACAGAGTAGACAGGTGCTGCAAGAACACCGGCTAAACCAGCTAGAGCCACTCCAAAACCAAAGGTTAGTGTGACCATCAACGGTACGTTTATGCCAAAGGCCTGAAGAAGTTTTGGGTTCTCAGTACCTGCGCGAAGGTAAGCACCAAGTTTGGTCTTTTCAATCATGAACCAGGTACCTAGGCAGACCACAACTGATGCAACAATGATCCAAGCGCGGTAAGTAGGTAGGTACATGAACGGTAATTTAATACCGCCTTTAAGTTCAGCAGGCACAGGGTAGCCCTGGCCAGATGAACCGAATATGTGGGTAAACGTACCCTGCAGCATAAGAGCGATACCGAAGGTTAAAAGTAGACTGTATAGATGGTCTAAATTAGCAATCGGACGGATTAAGAAACGTTCGATTAGGATGCCCAATACACCGACAGTTACTGGCACGACAACAAGTGCTGCCCAGTAATTCAAACCGGTCCATTTGTATGCTAATAGCGCCGCAAAAGCACCAAGCATATACATTGCGCCCTGGGCGAAGTTGATGATTCGCAACAGACCAAAAATGATGGCAAGACCTAAACTAAGAAGGGCGTAAAAAGAACCGTTTATCAGTCCTACCAGCAGTTGCCCGCTTAACGCCATAATATTGATATCGAACATGCTATTACCGATCTCAAACTGAAAGATGGGGAGTGCTAAGCACTCCCCCTTTATTTAACCGCATTTACTTAGCAGAGAAATCACACTCTGGGTTCATTGGGTTGTAAGCTTCGTTACCTGGGATAACTTTTACGATGTCGTAGATGTCATCTTCAGATTTACGATTTGCAGGATCTTTGATCTCTACAAGTAGCATGTCGTGAACCATACGACCGTCTCCACGTAGCGACGCGTTACGAGCGAAGAAGTCATTTGGGTTAGCAGACTTCATCTGAGCCATTACAGCATCTGCATCATCAGTACCTGCTGCTTCAACAGCTTTCAGGTAGTTCATAGTTGCTGAATAAGCACCTGCGTGGACCATTGTTGGGATTGAGCCGTGGATCGCTTTGAAGCGGTTGCTCCATTCACGAGTCTGCTCGTCCATGTCCCAGTAAAAACCAGTTGTAAGACGCATGCCTTTAGCAACATCACCGTCCATCGCTTGGGTATCTGTTGCGAATACAAGAAGACCTGCGATATCAGACTGTTCAGTTAGACCGAACTCGATAGCCGCTTTTAGAGCGTTAGTTGTGTCGTTACCTGCGTTAGCAAGTGCCACAACATCAGCACCTGAAGCCTGAGCCTGAAGAACGTAAGAAGAGAAGTCAGTTGTACCTAGTGGAGCACGAACTGCACCTACTACTTCACCGCCGTTAGCTTTGATTACGCCGCTTGAAACGCCTTCTAGCGCGTGGCCGAAAGAGTAGTCAGCAGTGATGAAGAACCACTTCTTCTTGCCTGAAGCAACCATGTTCTTGACGGTACCGTTTGCAAGAGCTGCTACGTTGTATGTCCAGTGCGCGATGTATGGAGAACAAACGCCTGGCTTAGCTGTGAAAGAGTGTGAAGCTGAACCAGTGATAAGTGCGATGTTTTTGTTCGCTGAAGTAACCTGAGTTACAGCACCTGTTACTGCAGAAGAAACAAGACCACCGATGGTGTCTACGCCTTCATTTTCTACCCATTTGCGAACGATAGAAGAGGCAACGTCTGGTTTAAGCTGTGAATCAGCTGAAACAAGTTCGATAGGCTGACCAAGTACTTTGCCGCCGAAATCATCGATAGCCATCTGAGTAGCTTCGGTCATGCCTTTGCCGCCAACGTCAGCGTATACGCCGCCCATGTCGCCTATTACACCGATTTTAACTTTGCCGTCTACAGTTGCTGCAGTCGCTGTTGCTGCCATACTAGCTGCGATCATTGAAGCGAGTAGTGTTTTACGCATCATCTTTTCTCCATATTGGATTTTTTTGTTATCTGACTATCTTTGGCTGTTTAATTAGACGCCTAGGTAGCTGTTTAGAAGCTCAGTTTTTGCTTCCAATTCATCTGCTTGAATCTCTTCAACAATGTGTCCGTGCTCCATCACGTAGTGACGGTCAGCTATCGGAGCTGCAAAGCGGAAGTTTTGTTCAACAAGCAAAATTGTTAAGCCGCGCTCTTTGAGCTGTACAAGAACATCAGCAAGTTTGTCGTTAATAACCGGTGCAAGCCCTTCTGTGATCTCATCCAACAGCAGGATGTTGGCACCTGTTCTTAGAATGCGAGCAAGCGCAAGCATCTGCTGCTCACCACCTGATAAGCGCGTGCCCTGACTCATGCGGCGCTCATATAGGTTAGGGAACATCTCAAAAATTTCATCGACGCTCATCCCGCCAGAGCGAACATTTGGAGGAAGCATCAAGTTTTCCTCTACGTTCAAGCTTGCGAAGATGCCACGCTCTTCTGGGCAGTAGCCAAGTCCCAAATGGGCAACACGGTGTGAAGCCATGTTGATGGTTTCATTGCCATTAATGACGATCTGACCGCTACGTTTGCCTACGAGGTTCATGATCGCTTTTAAGGTTGTAGAGCGGCCTGAACCATTTCGTCCTAACAGAGTGACAAGCTCTCCTTCCATGACGTGAAGATCGATGCCATGAAGGATGTGGCTTTCACCGTAGTAGGCGTGGAGGTTGCTAATACGAATCTTTTCGCGATGACTTTGGCTCATTAGTGTGCTCCCGCTGCATCCGCTTCGCGGCCCATGTAGGCTTCACGAACTTGTGGGTCTGCAGATACAGTTTCGTAATTACCCTCTGTAAGGATTTGACCGCGTTGCAGAACGGTAATTTGATCAGCGAGGGTCGAAACTACCTTTAGGTTATGTTCAACCATAAGGATTGTGCGATTCTTGCTGACTTGTTTGATAAGGTCTGTTGTACGGCCTACATCCTCATGTCCCATGCCCTGAGTTGGCTCATCAAGAAGCATCAGCTCAGGTTCCAGTGCGAGTGTAGTGGCAATTTCTAGTGCGCGTTTACGACCGTATGCCAGGTCAGTGGTGACTGTATTTGCAAACTCTTTTAGACCTACCGATTCGAGTAGTTCCATGCAGCGATCATTAAGGCCGTTAAGAATTTTTTCTGAGCGCCAGAAGTGCATGCTGTGCCCCTCTTTGCGCTGTAACGCAACACGGACATTCTCAAGAACCGTTAGGTGTGGGAAGACTGCAGAAATCTGGAATGAGCGGATGATACCCATACGGGCAATTTCAGCAGGCTCTTTTCGAGTAATGTCATGCCCATTAAAGGTAATGACGCCCGAAGTCGGCTGAAGAAACTTAGTCAGCAGGTTAAATACTGTGGTTTTACCTGCTCCGTTTGGACCAATAAGCGCGTGGATATTGCCGCGCTTAACATTCAAGTTAACATCAGAGACGGCCGAAAAACCTTTAAACTCTTTCGTCAAATTTTTGGTCTGGAGAATGAATTCTGACTGATTTGAAGCCATTACTTTTATTATCCCTTGGTTACCACATCATTCAGTGGTTCTAGCTTTTCATCCAAGGTTAAGTAGTAAGCTTGTCGTAACTATTAAGAGAATACGACGAATTGTGTTTTGTGGGGTCGTCTTTGTAATATTTGTGACACAATTGCAATTAATCGTTATTTTTCAATTGCTTATTGTTTATTATCCATTGGTATTAGAGGGCTTTTTAGACAAAAAAATGCCCTGCTGTGGCAGGGCAAAAGATCTAAGTCTGAAAATTAAAATTGACTGATTTCAAACTTAAATAGGGAACTAAGACCTTTTTGTGCAAGACCTAGGTGAGTTTGGGCACGAGGCAGTAGATATTCTGTGTAGAATTGAGTGGTTGCTAACTTAGCTGCAATAAAGTCGTCAGAGAAGTTTCCGTCTGAGCTAGTTTTTGCTGCTATAGCTGAACGCGCTAGCATCCAGCCTCCACACAGGTAACCCATGCCCATGAGGTAATCGAAGCTAACAGCCGCACCCTGATTTAGATCTGACGAGGTGATTGCGTGTACTGCTGCTTGGGCCTCTTTCACTGAGTTGGCAAGCGCTTCCCCGATTACAGATAAACCCTCAACTTGAGCAGTTTCTTTCGCAGTATTTAACACTTCTGCTAGGAAATTGTTTACCGCAGCGCCCTGATCTAGAAGTGTTTTGCGTCCCACTAAATCAAGTGCCTGGATTCCAGTTGTGCCTTCGTATATCGGAAGAATTCGAGCATCTCTAAAGTGTTGCGCGGCACCTGTCTCTTCAATGAAGCCCATGCCGCCATGAATTTGCACATTTAAAGAACAGACCTCTTGGGCAAGCTCTGTCATCCAGCCTTTAACAATGGGAGTGTATAGTTCAACACGCTTTTGCGCGTCACTGTTTGGTTCGGAGTGATGTGCGCGGTCTATCTCTGCAGCAGCTTCAAGGACAAATGCTCTCATCGCCTCGGTAGCTGCTCGCTGTGTGAGAAGCATGCGGCGTACATCTGGGAATTCGATGATGGCAAGTTTTTCGCCGCTTTTAGAGCGACCTTGGATGCGATCACGCGCATAGCTAACTGATTGTTGGCGGGCGCGCTCAGCGATTGAAAGGCCTTGTAATCCCACAGACTGGCGAGCGTGGTTCATCATTGTGAACATGTACGCCAAGCCTTTGTTTGCTTCGCCAATAAGGTAGCCAACTGCACCGCCCTGATCTCCAAAACTCATGACACAGGTTGGGCTAGAGTGGATGCCCAGTTTGTGCTCAAGTGCGATAGCATGTGCATCATTTCGTTGAGTGTAATTACCCGCTTCGTCTTTTAGGAATTTAGGTACTAAGAATAGTGAAATTCCTTTAACGCCCGCTGGTGCATCAGGTAGGCGAGCTAGTACCAGGTGGACGATGTTATCGGTCATCTGGTGATCGCCCCAGGTGATGAAGATTTTTTGACCTTTGACTAGGTAATGATCGCCCATTGGAGTTGCAGTTGATCGAATTGCGGCTAGATCTGAGCCTGCATCAGGTTCTGTAAGGTTCATGGTGCCTGTCCACTCACCTGATACCATTTTTTCTAGAAACTCTGCTTTCAGTTCATTAGAAGCGTGTTCTGTTACCGCTGCAACTGCACCCTGGTTTAGAAGGGGGCAAAGGGCAAACGCGAGGTTGGCGCTCTGCCAAATTTCATTCACTGCCGTACCTAATACATTAGGTAGGTTTTGACCCATGTACTCCTCTTGAGAGGTGAGGCCGTTCCAGCCACCCTCTACAAATTGTGCATACGCCTCTTTATAACCCGCAGTCTCTTGAACTCCATTAGAATCCAGTTTTGGTGGATTTTTATCTCCAATAGAGTTGAGGGGTGCTAATAGTTGGCTGCCAAGTTTCCCGGCTTCGTTTAAAACTATCTCCGCTAATTCGGAGTTGCATTCATCTGCGCCAATCGTATTGCAAAGTTGATCAAGTCCAATCACTTCGTTAAGTACGAAAAGTGCATCATCTTGAGGGTGTTGGTAGTCACTCATAGATAAAACTCCGATTAGTAAAATGTTCTGTTTTCATTCGCGCGAGCGATGAAGTTTTCGGTGGTTTGGTATAGCGCACCAAGAGAAGCATATTGTTCAACCTTGGCTTGGAACTCTTTAAGACCTATCAGGTCAATATAGCGTAGTGCTCCGCCTCGGAATTTCGGAAAGCCAAGTCCGAGTATTAAGCCCATATCCGCTTCGGCTGCCGAGGAGACGATGCCATCCTCTAAACAGCGCACAGTCTCCATGCATAGTGGAATCATTAGACGATCAATGATCTCCTGATCACTGAAACTGCGCTGATCCGCTGCATGCTCTGAAATGAGCGCAAGCGTGCTTTCTGCTGGGCGTTTAAAACGGTTGCCGTTTTCGTCTTTGCCGTAGGCATAGAAGCCCGAACCGCTCTTCTGGCCCAGCTCACCTTTTGCAAGCAATGACTCAGCAATTACAGTGCCGTCATGGCCCATGCGTTCAGGGAATCCTTGTTGTATAACCTGATCAGCGTGGACAAGGACATCAATCCCCACTACATCGGCAAGATAGGCCGGGCCCATTGGCCAGCCGAACGATTCCATGACGCGGTCGATCTGCTCGAAATCTGCGCCATCGAGTAGCAAACGGTTAAACGCATTGAAGTAAGGGAAGAGAATTCTGTTAACTAAAAAGCCTGGGCAATCATTCACAACAATCGGTTTTTTACCCATGGCAAGTGCGTAATTTACAGCACGAGCGACTGTTTCATCGCTGGTTTTTTCTCCGCGGATAACTTCAACTAACGGCATAGCATGGACAGGATTGAAAAAGTGCATGCCGCAGAATTGCTCTGGACGCTGCAGCGATTCTGCCAAGCTAGTAATTGAGATGGTTGATGTGTTCGAAGAGAGTACAGCGTCATCCCTTAACACACTCTCTACATCACTCAATACCATCGCTTTAACTTTTGGATTTTCGACCACAGCTTCAACAACCATATCGACATCACCAAAGCCTTCGTAATTAAGGGTTGGATTGATTTTAGTGAGTGTTTCAATCTTCTGCTCTTCGGATAACTTACCCTTCTTAATTTGGCGATCGAGTAGTACGGATGCAGTTGAAACCCCAAGGTCTAACGCTGGTTCGTTGATATCTTTCATCTCAACAGGAATGCCGCTGATTGCTGACTGGTAAGCAATACCACCGCCCATGACTCCGGCGCCAATAACTGCACCCTTGCTTACAGATCCACCTGCTTTTGCAAAACGTTTAGCTTGAGTTTTAATGAATTGATCACTCGCAAAGAGGCCGCTTAATGCCTTGCCGGCATCGGATTGCATCAAAGTTGCAAAGCATTGAGCCTCAGCATCGAGTGCTGAAGTGAAGTCTAATTGAGCTGTGTTACTGATTAGTTCGATGATCTCAGTTGCAGCGGGTGTATTTGCATTCAACTGCGATCCAAATTTATTTAGAGCTGCAGCTTTAATTGCTTCGCTACTCTGCTTTGATGCAAGCTGTTTACGTAAGCGTTGGCTCTCAGTTGCCTGTTTCTGACTGTTTAAGAGAAGGGAAACAGCACTTTCAACGCCTGTGTCATCAGCAATCGCATCTACTAATCCTATCTCACGGGCTTTATCTGCCTTTAATGGTCTGCCTGATAGGATCATCTCAAAAGCCTTGTCTGCTCCAGCTAATCGAGCAACTCGAATATTTCCACCCCAGCCTGGGCAGAGACCTAGAGTAATTTCGGGTAGGCCAATAAGTGCGTCCTGAGTAGCTACACGAAAATCTGTAGTTAAAGCGATCTCTAAACCACCGCCCAGCGCCATGCCGTTAATGATACTGACTGTTGGGAATGGCAGGTTTTCAATTGAATTAAAAAGGGCATGGGTTTCGTCAAGCATCTCGAGTATTGCAGCCTTATGCTGTTTCTGTAGCTCGATTAGCTCAAGTATATTTGCACCTACAACAAACGAAGATTTGCTGCTGCGAATAATTAAGCCTAGTGCACTGCTTTCAGATTTGATCGTTTGAACCGCAGTTTTCAGTTCAGATAAAACAGCGGCGCTTAATGTGTTTACACTTGCATTATTCGAGTTGATGACAAGCTCAATAATAGAGTCTTTGCGTTGAATAACTTGGATATGTTCGCCTGTATACATCGTTCTTTTACCTTATAAAAAATGGCGGGTGAAATTCACCCACCTAAAGACACTTCAAGGGTGATAGTGTCGAGCGAAAATTGATCAAGTTCGTTCTATTAGTGCAGCTATTCCTTGGCCGCCGCCGATACATAGGCTAATGATTGCAAAGCGGCCTTGGGTGCGCTCAAGTTCGTAAAGTGCTTTTGTCGTGATGATGGCGCCCGTCGCACCAATTGGGTGTCCTAGAGATATCCCGCTTCCGTTTGGATTTAGACGATCCATAGGTAGTTTTAGCTCTTTAGCAACAGCCAGAGCCTGTGCTGCAAAGGCTTCATTGACTTCATATAGATCGATGTCATCTACAGAAAGGTTTTGACGCGCAAGGATCTGTTGAATCGCAGGCACTGGACCAATTCCCATGTAGGCTGGGTCTACACCTGCGACGCTGTAATCGACCAACCTGGCCATGGGCTTTAGGTTGCGACGTTGAGCCTCTTCAGCAGACATCATGACTACAGCAGCTGCCGCATCATTCAGCCCCGATGCATTACCTGCAGTTACCGTACCCTCGCGTTTAAATACAGGTTTTAGATTGCTCATGTCAGTTAATGCGCAGTTGTGACGAACATGCTCATCGGTATCGACAAGTTGTTCACCTTTACGGGTTTTCAATGTTACCGGTACGATCTGCTCTTTGAAGAAGCCATTTTCTATCGCCATCTGAGCTCGATTATGGCTGGTGACTGCCAGTTGATCCTGCTCTTCACGTGAAATGTTGTATTTTTCTGCAAGATTCTCTGCTGTTACACCCATGTGAACTTGGTTGATTGGGCAGGTTAGCGCTCCGACCATCGCATCAACCATTTTTCCATCGCCCATGCGCTGACCAAACCGAGCTGATGGAATGTGGTAAGGAACACGGCTCATCGATTCTGCGCCGCCCGCAACCACTGTTTTACAAATACCCAATTGAATTTGCTGGGCAGCAGTAAGAATTGCTTGTAAACCACTTCCGCAGAGGCGGTTTACTGTTAGGGCAGGCGTCCTTTCTGGGATGCCTGCCCCCAGGGCTGCCACACGTGAAATATAAATATCTGCAGCTTCGCTATGCGTCACATTACCGATAACGGCCTGTTCGATATCAGAGTTTTCTATCCCCGCGCGTCTGATAGCTTCGTTAATCACAAGTGCCCCAAGTTGTGTTGGTGCTTGATCCTTAAAAGAGCCGCCAAAGGTTCCGATGGCTGTGCGAGCGGCGCTTAAAAAAACTACTTCTTGCATGAAAAACTCCTGTTTTAAATTGTTATAGGGGCAATATTTTACGGATGAAATTAGGGGTTAGAATTGCAAAAACAGATCGATAATTAGCAAAAACGGACATGCTTAGATAGAATCACTCCTCGCTTACAACTTAATAGAAAGAATATGAAATCTGTCCAGCAAACTATCTCCATTCACTTCGTTCATGAATTGATAAGTGCTATAGATGATCAGAGTGTTGATGTTCAATTGATGCTTAGTAAAGCGGGTATAAATCCCCGTCTTCTAACCAGTCGTTTATCACGTGTTACGCCAACGCAATTTTCGCGTTTCATTTTGTCGATTTGGCGTTCTATGGATGATGAATTCATGGGGATGGCTAATAAAAACGCTAGGTTTGGCATGTTTATGTTGATGGCAAAGCATGCTGTCTGCTTGCCTGATCTTGGCTCTTTCTTCCGTTATTTAAGTGATTTTTATGCGCTTACGGGTAGTGCTATGAAATTGGGGCTAGAGGAGGATGAGGAGTGGGTGCGTTTAACACTTAAAACTGATGCGAATACACACTACTCAGGCTATACGCTGGATGAATTTTATCTGATGGTTTGGCATCGATTTGGTAGTTGGTTAGTCGGGAAAACAATAAACCTTAATTCTGTTGAATTTGCATTTTCGGAACCTATGCATTTTTCAGAATATCAACTCATGTACCCATCCCCTGTCATCTTTAATAAATCCGCAAATGCTTTGGTCTTTAAACGCAGTCAAATGTCACTTCCTATCGTTCAAGATGAAGGCAGTTTGGATCAATATATAAGGCGCTTACCTTACGCCTGGTTCACAAAACAGGCGTATCAGCAGACCTTCACTAAGAAAACCTATGACTATTTGGTTAGGGTGGGTTTTGCTAATGCCTCGATAGAGCATCTAGCGAATGAGCTCTACATAACTTCCCGCACATTAAGACGCAAACTTGCGGATGAAAAGGGCAGTTTTCAATCCATTAAAGATCGTGTCAGATTGGATCAGGCAATTACATTACTTGGTCAGAAAAAGCTCTCAATCCATAACATCTCTATTGAGTTAGGTTTTTCTGATGCTCCCTCTTTCTCTCGTGCATTCAAGAACTGGACTGGAGTTTCGCCGCATACGTTTAGAGCGAAAAGTTAAACAGCAATGTAGAGAGGAATGTCACTCTCATCACCAACTACTTCAATTTTCTGTTGTGCAATTTGATAGTTGATATAGGACCTCGTTTCCCCGAATGCAAGGTGGTGTTCGAACGGTGAAAGATCGCGAGGAAACAGTGCTCTTAATAGCTCTTCAGCTGTACTAGGTGTTTTGCAAAAACGAGTGATTTTGTGTGCGTTTTCAAGATAACCCTCAACTAACTCATCGATTCGAGCTGAAAGATTAGTCATCGATTTTTCATGTGAAGGTAACACCAGTGTCTCAGATGGCAGTGATTTAAGCTGAAGTAACCCATCGATCCAAGTTTTTAACGGATTGGCGTCAGCATCACCAAATCGAACGCTTACATTAGAGCTTATTCTTGCCAGTACTTGGTCGCCTGCGATCAGAATATTTCTATCTCGATTGAACAGTGATACGTGGGCTACAGTGTGGCCATCATTTACAAAAATGTCCCAGGTCTCGTTTTTAATAGTGAGTGTGCCTGGTTCAAGTGCGACGTATGTGCTTGGTAGTGGATAGAAGGCTCTTTGAAAGCCCAATAATCCTCTAATGATGAGCTCGTATTCAGACTCTGGAATACCCCCTTGATGGTAAAACTCATTCAGATTGCTTGAGAGTGCGGCATCTTCAGCGGGATTCATCGCTAAAAATTGCTTTATTCCATCGTATTCGGGTTTGCTTACCCAAAGGGGTACATTCCATTTATCACAGATCCATCCAGCAACGCCGATATGATCTACATGAGCATGAGTGGCTAGTACAGCCTTTAAAGGTCTCGATTCAGGCAGTTTTTCTAGGATGTTTTCTAGAATTTTTTGTGACTTTTCGCTTTTAATACCTGTATCAACAAGGATCCACCCATCGGAATCTTCGACTAGGTAAACGTTGATATGATCCAGTGCAAAGGGTAGCGGCAACCGAATTTGGTAGATGCCTTCTGCGACCTCTGTGGGTATACCCAGTAAGTTGTCTTCAGGTATTGGTTGCACTGAATTCATATCGATCTAGTTTTCCGTAGTTAGACGCTTGCACGAATGACTTTTTTATCGATTTTACCGACACTGGTTTTTGGAATCGACTCAACAATCTTAACCTGTTGAGGAATAGCCCATTTATTGATTCTGCCGCTTTCAACAAATTGCATTAGATGTTGTTGGATCTCCGTTGGTTCAAGGGTTGCATCAGAAGCAGTAACTATAAGCGCTAGCGGGCGTTCATCCCACTTTTCGTCTGGAATACCTACTACTGCAACTTCGTTGACAGCTGGGTGTTGGCTAATGAGATTTTCTAGCTCGAGTGACGAGATCCATTCACCACCAGTTTTGATGACATCCTTGATACGGTCTTTGATCTGTAAGAAGCCGCGGCCATCAATTGAGCCAACATCTCCCGTATGAAGCCAGCCGTTGCTCCACAGCTCTTCGCTTCGTTCAGGCTCTTTTACATACCCCTGTGTTAACCAAGGTGCACGCACCACCACTTCGCCCATCGCTTCTCCATCGTGCGGAACATCGTTGCCATTAGGGTCTACTATTCGCAGGTCAACGAGACCCATTGGAACGCCTGTTTTGATTCGTGTGCTCATCTGGTTTTCGATAGACAACTCACGTGTATCGGTGTGCAGGTAGGTTATGGTCAGTATAGGACAGGTTTCGGACATGCCGTATCCGGTATGGAATTTAATTCCTTTAGCAGCCATAGCATTTGCAAGGCCGAGTGTCGGTGCACTTCCTCCGGTCATTAATTTCCAACGCGATAGATCGGTTGTTTTGGCCTCTTCAGACTCAAGGATCATCTGGAGCACAGCCGGAACACCGTGCGAGAAAGTTACACCCTCTTCGCGATATAGGCGGACCAGTTTGTTTGGCTCATAACGACCCGGATATACCTGCTTAATACCTTTCATGGTTGCTACATATGGGATGCCCCATGCGTGAACGTGGAACATAGGCGTCATTGGCATGTAGACGTCATCAGAGCGAAGCAGTGGAAGTGCGTCGTATGCCCCCATAGTGACAGCAACATTAAGTGTGTGAAGTACCAGTTGTCGGTGTGAGAAAAAGACCCCTTTAGGGTTTCCAGTTGTGCCGGTTGTGTAGAAGGTTGTCGCTACAGAATTTTCATCGAAATCAGGGAAATCATACTGTTCAGAGGATTCTGCAAGTAACGCTTCATATTCACCAAGTGTCGCAAGCTTTGTAGATTTTGCACTCTCTTTATCTGTCAATTGAACCACCGTTTTCACAGAGGGTACCTGGGAGGCAATATCTTCAAAGAGTTCTACAAAATCATCATGTACTAAGACCATGTCATCTTCTGCATGGTTCATCGTGTAAGCAATTTGATCCGGGCTTAAACGAATATTTACATGGTGCAAGATTGCACCAATCATTGGTACAGCAAAGTACGCTTCTAAGTAGCGGTGGCTATCCCAGTCCATTACAGCAACAGTATCGCCCGCACCTATGCCAGCTTTCGTAAGCAGGTTCGCGAGGCGAGCAATACGTTTATTAAGTTCAACGTAGTTGTATCTAACCTTATCGCCGTAAACGATCTCCTGGTTAGGCTCATATCTGACGCCTGAAAGAAGTAGACTCTTGATTAGAAGGGGGTATTGGTAAGCACTTTCCGTTGGCGCCAGTATTTTTGTTGTTTTCATCGGTGTTTGCTCCATCTTTAAAATTTGTTGCTGGGACAAGGTTTAATGGGATTTAGTGAGTCTCTATTAAATATCTTAAGGTTTGCGCAGTTCTGACTAAATTCCACCGAAATGTGACTGATGCAGAAATTAGCTCCCATAACGAATAGACTAGGGAACCATGGAAT
This sequence comes from Marinobacterium sp. xm-a-127, assembly GCF_013283425.1. NCBI lineage: Bacteria > Pseudomonadati > Pseudomonadota > Gammaproteobacteria > Oceanospirillales > Oceanospirillaceae > Marinobacterium > Marinobacterium sp. xm-a-127. The sequence goes on along the minus strand of NZ_WBYH01000005.1, from coordinate 121,222 downwards.
TGTTCGCAGGTTCCCTAGCTTTTTTGGTGATGAATATTTGATTTCATGAAAAAGAATAAGATTCGAAATCGCTCCATACTGCTCATCTTAGCGATGCTTGGAATGACCTTTATTGGTATCTACAGCTACTCTGTGCCTCTTATTCGTGCGGAGGTGTACAAGATTGAGCGTAACTCTGCTCGTTTGGCGCTGGATAATGTCTATCAGCTGGCGGACAAGATGTTCTCGAGTGTCGATACTTATAGGCTACAGGCACTTGAATCACGTAAGGCCTCTTTGCGTACCATCGTTGATCTGGTGGGTGCCCAGTTAAGTCGCTCTGTTGTAGCAGGAGGCGATCCAAGAGCGATTATTAAACTGTTCGAACAGCTTCGATATGACGAAGAGGGTTATATCTGGATAGCCGATCGCAATGGTGTGCTCCTATCACACCCAAACCCAGAGTTAATTGGTAAGCCAATTTCCGATAGTTCTGATGGGCAGCTCGCTATACTCGCGAAAATACACCGTGAAGTAACCGAGAAAGGGGAAGCATTTATTAGCTATCCCTGGCAGTCAGTAGGAAGTGATACCTCATCCGAAAAACTATCCTTCATCCGTTTTTTTCCAGATCTTGGTGTCAGCATTGGTACCGGTGTTTTTATGGTTGATATTGAGCGGCAAGTCGTTGAGCGACGTGAGCAGCTGGTCAATGAGCTACGTGCGGCTCTCATGGAGATCAAAATTGCCAGAACCGGCTACATGTTTATTTTTGATTCGTCGGGTTATTTGGTTGCGCACCCTAACTCAAATATCGATAAGACGAATGCCACTAACCTAAAAAACCCCACCACGGGGCGGTCGATTATATTCGACCTGAAGTCAGTTGCGGACACTGGAGAAGAGCTTTTATATGCCTGGGACTCGCCGGCTGACCCGGGTAATTATGTGCATGAAAAGATCTCGCTTGTTCGCAAATTAGAAGGCCTCGACTGGTATATCTGTTCTTCTGTTTATGTGGATGAATTGCAAAGTAGCGCTTTCACTCTAAGTCAGCGAATACTCATGATCGCGCTTATCAGTATTCTTATAGCCGTCATTGTTGGCTCTTTTGCTATTGACCGAATTCTTTCGCCCCTTCGTCGCCTCGCATCCGCTGCCCAGCGTGTCAAAGATGGTGATTTTAGAGTTCGATCAGGTATTCAGAGTGATGATGAACTCGGTATTCTTGCCTCTACTTTTGACAGTATGGTCGCACGTATCGGGCATAGTGTGGATGCTCTTGGCCAAGAGGTTGTGCGCAAATCCAACATGGTCGAACAATTAGAGGAGCGGCAAACACTTATTCTGGACGCGCTCCCTGCTCAGGTTGCTTACTTAACTAGCGATCTACGTTTCCTTTTTGTTAACCGAGAATATGCAGCGTTTTATGGTTTGAACAAAGAGGGCATCATTGGGCGCAAATTAAGCGATGTTATCCCTGGTTCCATGCAGGTCGAAATTGCCTCTCACATTAATCGATGCCTCTCTGGTGAGGATGTTGTTTTTGAGTATGTATCAGAGGGGCCAAAAGGTCAGTTGATAACACGTCGTCGATTCATTCCTGAGTTCGATACTGCTGGAAACGTCGTTGGTATTTTCAATCTTTCTCTGGATATTACAGACGAGAAAAACTCAGAGCGACGAATGCTTGAAGCCTCGCGTATGACAGCGGCTGGCCAGTTGGCGGGGGGGTTGACCCATGACTTCAATAACTTGCTGACAGTCATTATCGGGAACCTTTTAGCAGCTAAAGATCATAATGAGTCGCAGAGTATTGAGGGTAATTTATCGCCTGCACTGAGAGCGGCCTATCGTGGCGCAGACATTATTCGTCGCTTGATGACCTTTGCTCGCGCACAGTCTCAAGAACTTGTTCTTGTGGGGGCCGCATCTGCAATTAATGGAGTGTCAGAGCTTATAAAAAGCTCTCTACCAGCATCGATAAATTTCAATGTTACTGGCAAATCTGACGCTTTAATTGAAGTGGATTTGGCTCAGTTTGAAAACGCACTGATTAACCTAGCACTAAATGCGCGCGATAGTATGCCCGACGGTGGCCAAATTGAGATTTGCGTGGTTAATAGTGCCAGCGCTTCCCCCAGAGGTTTTGATGAGGCCGTTGTTCCAGGGGAATATGTTCTAATTGAAGTAAAAGATTCCGGTACTGGATTTAGTCGTGACGCGATTCAGAGAGCATTTGAACCATTTTTCACTACCAAAAAAGGGCGTGGGTCAGGACTTGGTCTAAGTATGGTCTATGGCTTTGCAAAGCAGTCAAATGGTTACATTAGAATCCTGAATAATTCAGATATTGGTTCCACGATTTCTATTCTTTTGCCTAAAGCGAAGCAAAAGGACTCGGCGGTACATCAACTCTCTGCCGATGCCGAAAAATTAGCTCCAACTCTGATGGATGGACTTTTGTTGTTGGTGGAGGATGATCTTGATGTGCGCCAGGTAGTACGTGATCAATTGACATCAATAGGCTTAAGCGTGGTGGAGGCTTCAGACACTGATGAAGCGCTGTTACTTATAGATGCTATTCCAGATATACGCACACTAATCAGTGACATTGACCTTCCCGGGCGTTTCAATGGCATTGAGCTAGCTAATCATCTATGTGGTAATAGAGGTGTTGAACGTATTTTGTTGATGACGGGTAATGCTGAGTATGCAGTCGAACATTCAACAGCTGCCTGCTACGAAATTTTACTTAAGCCATTTACACGAGAACAGATTGTGACTGCCCTTAATCGGACGGTGGCAAGAGGATAACGAGATATGGAAAAGAATCTGATCTACGTGGTCGATGATGAGTCAGATATTTGTGATCTGATTCAAACAGAACTAGAGAGGTTCGGTTATCAGGTAGCGACCTTTAATACTGGAGCTGCAATTCTTAAAGGGCTAAAGCAGCAGCGGCCAGAGCTCTGTGTTGTCGATTTAGGTCTGCCAGATATGGACGGTCTGACTCTTGTCGGAGAGATGGTGAATCAGTTCAATGTTGGGGTGCTAATTCTGTCGGGCAGAGGCAGTCTTCCCGATCGTGTACTTGGGCTAGAGCTGGGTGCAGATGATTATCTTACTAAGCCATTTGAGCCGCGTGAGTTGGTCGCAAGGGTCAAGAGTCTATTGCGTCGAATCCATCGTGACGATGTGGTTAATGCAGTGCGTATAGCTCGCTTTTCAGGCTGGAGTTTTGATTTAGATTCGTTAACCCTCACCTCGCAAACGGGTGAGGAGACGATTTTAAGCACAGCCGAGGCCAACATGCTCGTTTCGTTTTTGAAAGCGCCCAAAAAGATCTTAACGCGTGATCAGCTTCTAGGTGATCAGATTATTCCTTATGATCGAAGTATCGATTCGCGTATGTCCAGATTGCGCAAAAAAGTCGAAGAGAACGTTAAAGATCCTAAAATCATTAAGACGGTATACGGTGCAGGATACATGTTGACTGCTGATGTCGACTGGGAATCCTGACCCCTATTTGAACAAGCTGAGTTGTTGGAAACATATCTATGAACAATCCTCTTGTGTATGCGCTAGTAATGCTACTTGCCGGTATTGGAATTCCGACGATGGCTACCCTAAATGGTGGTCTTGGCGGACGTTTGATGAGCTCCTCCTTGGCAACTGCGATGGCTTTGGCGTTAGCTTTTACATCGGTGTCGGTCTACTTACTTGCAACCGAAGGTTTTCCTAAAAAATTCGTCGCTGAGGATCTCCCCATCTATTTTTATCTAGGGGGGTTCTGTGTCGCTTTTTACGTTATTAGTGTGACCTGGATCGTGCCGCGCTTTGGTGTATCTAATGCGATAGCGTTTGCTCTTTTGGGACAGTTAATTGCAATGAGTACTATCGACCATTTTGGTCTCTTCGGTGCGCAGCAATATGCCTTAACTCTGAAGCGAATAATTGGCTTACTTGTGATGGCTGTAGGTATCTATTTGGTACTTGATAAAACAGTGGTCCAAAAATAGTTTTTTAAAACTGCCCTGTTCGAAACGCTCTAGGAGTTTGACCAGTCCACTTTTTAAAAGAGCGCGTAAATGCGGCAGTTTCAGAAAAACCAAGCTGTTGCGATATCCGTTGAATTGAAAGAGAGGATTGGTTTAGCAGATGCAGAGCACTGTCTCGTCTGAGCTCGTCTTTAATATCTTGAAATCCAGTACCCTCATCATCAAGTTTTCTTCGTAGCGTTCTAACAGTCATATTGAGTTGATGGGCGACACTTTCCATATCTATCTCGACAAACTCCATGTGACCCATGATATCTCTTACGCGACGGGTGAATACCGGCAGATACTCTTGTCGAGTGAACCATTGCAGCGGTGCGCTGCGGAGATGATCACGAAGGGTCTCCAGATTTTGAACGATCGGTGCTTTTAACGCCTCTACCTCAAAGATGAGTCGGTTAGCGGATGATTCATATGAGACTGGGCAGGGGAAGATAAGCCGATACTCGTCTGCATGTGGCGGTTTAGGGCCTGTCATTTGCGCTTCAAATAGGTGAATCCTGCGGCCAATCAGCCAGCTCGGAAAGCGGTGCCAGAGTAGAAGTAGGAAGTCTCTAAGAAGGTAGTCTGGATCCAACTCAGGTTTGGAAAGTGACATCTCGAGCGTCGCTTTGGAGTTGTCGACACTAAGTGTAAGTGAGAGTGATTCATTCACTAAACGGTAGAAGCGACATAAGTGCTTATAAACCTCTAACAGGTTTTCTGCGCGCACCGCCTCCCTCGCGAAGAGACTAAACGTCCCATACCGAGCAGGACGTTCGGCACAGGCCATGAACTCATCGTCCCCTCGCTCCCATGAGAGTCGAGCTAATGAACCGAACTGCGCGGGCGTTAAGCGAAACTTTTGGTTGCCGAGGAGTCGTCCGTCCAGATTTGAGTCTTTAAGTAGTGAGCCAATATCGACTCCCATCCGTGCTGCGGATTTAAGTGTTCCCAGCGCAAAATGAGAGGAGATGCTATTGTTATCAAAATGCTGCATAGCGCTGACCGAAAATCTATCTATTGGCTTCTACTTAGGTATTAGTGTCACAATATAGCGCAATTTCACGTCCGAAAATATCAATAAATAGTCTCGCCTTATCATTTAGTCCTTGCCACTTATGCCCGATAATTTAAACCATGCAAAAAGTTAAAGGTTAGAGTGATGATTCAGCAGGTTGGTGTTGTCGGCGCAGGACAGATGGGGCAAGGAATTGCTCAGGTTTTGGCGTGTGCGGGTATCCAGGTTGTATTGGTTGATATCTCCGCGGATCAGTTAGAGTTAGCTCTCAGTCGCACCGAAATGAGTGTTGCTAAGCTTAAAGAGCGCAATAAGCTTCCAGTAGAGTGTAATCCACTACCTTTCATTGCTACATCTGTTTCAATGGATGCTTTAGCTAACTGCGACCTGGTGGTTGAGGCTGCTACTGAAGATGAGATGACCAAGCGTAAGATTTTCCAAGCGCTCAATGGAGTTTGTAAATCTTCAGCTATTCTGGCGAGTAATACCTCCTCAATTTCAATCGGTCGATTGGCAGCTTTAGTAGATAATCCAGAGCGTATGTTGGGTGTGCACTTTATGAATCCGGTGCCTTTGATGGCGTTGATTGAAGTGATAGTGACTAAGCACACCTCAGAAAATACTCGATCGACAGTGCTCGAACTCGCTGAGAAATTAGGTAAAACAGCGGTTGTTGTTAAAGACCGCCCTGCATTTGTGCTCAACCGAATTTTACTTCCGACCATTAATGAAGCGATTCGTGTTGTCGAAGAGGGTACTGCAACACCAGAACAGGTCGATCAAATCATGACACTTGGGGCAGGCTTCCCAATTGGGCCGCTAGCTCTCGCTGATATGATTGGTTTGGACACCTGTCTAAGTATTTTGGATTTGATGTTTGTTGAGCTTAAAGATGCTCGATATCTACCTGCGCCTCTTTTGCGAGAAAAAGTGGTTGAGGGAGAGCTAGGTAAGAAAAGCGGAAAAGGTTTTTATACCTACTAAATTTAGGGAATTAACGCTGTTTAAGCTGCTCAAAGCGGTTTAAGCTGTGACGATAAACAGAATAAACGAGTGATAAAACTCGCATAAAATAAATGAGGGATAATCAGATGCACAACTCACCCTTTGAGACCAACCTTGATCAATGCTCTGCAAACTATGCAGCATTAACACCTATCAGCTTCCTTGAGCGTTCTGCGTTCATCTACCCTGATCGAACTGCAACAGTGAATGGCGCTGTTCGTCGTACTTGGTTAGAGACTCTCACACGTTGTAAGCAGTTAGCGAGCGCCCTCAATAAAGCGGGTGTTAAAAAGGGTGAGGCCGTATCAATCATTGCATCTAACCTTCCAGAGCATTTTGAATCGCACTTCGGTGTGCCGATGGCTGGAGCTGTTCTTAACTCGATTAACACGCGTCTGGATGCGGCAGCTGTTGCGTTTATCCTTCAGCACGCTGAAGCAAAAGTATTCCTAGTCGATAAAGAGTTTGGTGAATTGGCTACGGCTGCACTAGGCATGCTAGACAACAAACCGCTTGTGATTGGTATTGATGATGCTAGCTATGATGGCGGTGTGATGATCGGTGAGATGGACTACGAAGCGTTTATCGCTGGTGGTGATCCGGAATACGATTTCCCGCGCGTTACTGATGAGTGGAATGCGATCTCATTAAACTACACTTCAGGTACTACAGGTGATCCGAAAGGGGTTGTTTACCACCACCGTGGTGCTTACCTGAATGCTGCAAGCAATGCGTTATCTTGGGGTATGGAAATTCACGCATCGTACCTTTGGACTCTACCAATGTTCCACTGTAACGGCTGGTGTTTCCCTTGGACCATTGCCGCACAAGCGGGCGTCAGTGTGAGCTTGCGTCATGTCCGTGCCGATAAGATTTTTGAACTGATCAAAGAAGAAGAGGTTGGCTACTTCTGTGGTGCGCCAATCGTTCTTAATATGCTGAACTCATCTCCTGCTGAGATGAAAGCGGGCATCAACCACAAAGTTAAAGTAATGACCGCGGGTGCTGCTCCTCCAGCTCCAGTTATCGCTGGTATGGAAGCAATTGGTTTTGAGGTAACTCATGTCTACGGTCTAACTGAGACCTATGGTCCATGTGCTGTTTGTGCATGGAAAGATGAGTGGAATGAAAAATCACCTGCAGAAAAATCTGTGCTTAAAGCTCGCCAAGGTGTGCGTTCGCCAATGATGGAAGGCATGGTGGTTATGGATCCAGAGACCATGGAACTTGTGCCTAAAGATGGTGAGACCATGGGTGAGATCTTCATGCGAGGTAACCTTGTCATGAAGGGCTATCTGAAGAACCCATCAACTACTGAGAAGTCATTCAAAGGCGGCTGGTTCGCATCGGGTGATTTGGCGGTATGGCATGCAGATGGCTACGTGCAGATTAAAGACCGTTCGAAAGATGTCATCATCTCGGGTGGTGAGAACATCTCTAGTATCGAAGTTGAAGGTGTTCTTTATTCTCACCCTCACATTCAAGAGGCTGCAGTTGTAGCGAAGAATGATGAGAAGTGGGGCGAAACACCGTGTGCATTCGTCACTCTAAAAGAGGGTGCGCCAGAGGTAAGTGAAGCGGATGTGATCGAGTTCTGTCGTGAGCACCTAGCACGTTTCAAAGTACCTAAGAATGTTGTTTTCGGTCCGCTACCAAAAACGTCGACCGGTAAGATTCAGAAGTTCGTACTGCGCGATCAAGCAAACGCGCTGTAATAGAGTTTATGTAGAGTGGCCTTAGTGGCCATGTTTTGAGGAGTTAACATGAAAGCATTAGTCGCAGTAAAACGCGTTATTGACTACAACGTTAAGGTTCGCGTTAAAGCGGATAACAGCGATGTAGATTTGGCAAATACTAAAATGTCGATCAACCCATTCTGTGAGATTGCAGTTGAAGAGGCTGTGCGTCTTAAAGAAGCGGGCGTTGTTTCTGAGATCGTTGTTGTATCGATCGGCGACAAGTCTTGCCAAGAGCAGATGCGTTACGCAATGGCGCTAGGTGCTGACCGTGGTATCCAGGTTGAAGCGGAAGGCAAGCTTAACTCGCTAGACGTTGCGCGTATCCTTGCAAAAGTGAACGAGTCTGAGAACGCTGAGATTCTTCTTCTAGGTAAACAGGCGATCGACTCTGACAACAACCAGACTGGTCAGATGCTTGCAGCACTTCTAGATGTGCCTCAGGCAACCTTCGCATCTGAAGTGAAAATCGCTGACGGTAAAGCACAGGTAACACGTGAAGTGGATGGTGGTCTTGTCACTGTTGAGATGGATCTCCCAGCGGTTATTACGACTGACCTACGTCTAAACGAGCCACGCTTCGCGGCACTGCCAAAAATCATGCAGGCAAAGCGTAAGCCTCTAGATGTTAAAACGCTTGCAGATCTTGGCGTTGAGCTAACAAACAGCGTAGAGCTTATCTCTGTTGAGACTCCAGCAGAGCGTAGTGGCGGTATCAAAGTGGATTCTGTTGATGCGCTGCTCGACAAACTACGTAACGAAGCACAGGTTATCTAAGGGAGAGTTGATGATGAAAACGTTGATTATTGCTGAACACGACGGTCAGTCACTTAAAGGTGCAACTCTTTCTGCAGTGACAGCTGCAACTAAACTAGGCGCTCCTGTTGATGTGCTAGTGGTTGGTTCTTCTGTATCGGCAGCGGCTACTCAGGCGGCTTCAGTTGCGGGTGTGGATCGCGTCCTTACCTTTGAAGATGCAGCGCTTGAGCACACGCTTGCTGAATTCGTAGCACCTATCGCTAAACAGCTAGCGGGTGATTACACACACATCATTTTAGGTGCGAGCACTTTTGGTAAAGATTTGGCACCACGTGTTGCTGCACTTTGCGGTGTGAATCAGCTATCTGAAGTTATCGAAGTGATCGATGCAGATACGTTCAAGCGTCCAATCTACGCTGGTAACGCTATCGCGACTGTGAAGAGCAGCGACGCGCTTAAAGTGATGACTGTTCGTGGTACTGCATTTGCTGCTGCTGGTAATGGCGGTTCAGCTGCTGTTGAAGCGGCATCAGTGACTGTCCCAGCTGCGAAAGTACGTTTCGTAGGTGCAGAGGTGAGCGAATCAGATCGTCCAGAACTTGAATCTGCAGATATCGTTGTTTCAGGTGGTCGTGGTGTAGGTTCTAAAGAGGACTTCGCTAAGGTATTCGAACTTGCAGATAAGCTTGGTGCTGCAGTGGGCGCATCACGTGCTGCGGTCGACAGCGGCTTTGTGCCAAACGATATGCAGGTTGGCCAGACAGGTAAGATGGTAGCGCCTAAGCTATACATTGCTGTAGGTATCTCAGGCGCTATCCAGCACCTTGCAGGTATGAAAGAGTCAGGCACTATCGTTGCTATTAACAAAGATGAAGAAGCGCCAATCTTCGGCATTGCAGACTACGGTCTAGTGGGTGATCTACACGAGATCCTTCCAGAGCTAGTATCGAAAATCTAAATCAAACAAGGGCAGCCTAGCTGCCCTCTGTTTTTAAGAGCTTTCCAACGCTTTCCAAATCGGGAATCTATTCTATGAGTATCTATAACGCGCCTGCACAGGACACCGCTTTTGTATTGGATCAATTGGTTGAATTCGATCAACTTTGCCAGGCGATGGGCCTGGATGAAGTTAATCTTGAACTGGCCAATGTCGTCGTTGAAGAGGCGGGTAAGCTCGCATCTGAAGTACTGGCTCCGCTCAATGCAGTGGGTGACCAAAATGGCGCACGCCTTGAGGGTGACAAGGTTATTGAGACTCCGGGATTCTCTGATGCTTATCAACAATATATGGAAAACGGTTGGGCAACTCTGACAGCTCCTGAAGCGTTTGGCGGCCAGGGCTTGCCAAATGTTGTAGGTACGGCAGTCAATGAGTTGTGGCACTCGGCCAATATGGCGTTTGCACTCTGCCCGATGTTGACTCAGGGTTCGATTGAAGCACTGATCGCTCACGGCAGTGATGAGCTAAAAGATCAGTACCTATCGCGCTTAGTCAGCGGTGAGTGGACCGGCACCATGAATCTGACTGAACCTAACGCGGGTTCAGATTTAGCAGCCGTTTCAACCAAAGCGGTACCGAATGGCGATCACTACCTGATCTCAGGCCAGAAGATCTACATCACTTGGGGCGATCATCAGATGACCCCGAACATTGTGCATTTAGTCTTGGCGCGACTTCCAGATGCACCGGCCGGTGTAAAAGGGATTTCGCTGTTTATCGTGCCTAAGTTCTTGCTGGATGAGAACGGAGAGCCTGCAGAGCTAAACGATGCAAAATGCATCTCTCTAGAGCACAAATTGGGCATTCATGGTTCGCCAACCTGTACGATGAGTTTTGGCGATAATGGCGGTGCAGTAGGCTACCTGGTCGGTGAAGAGAACAAAGGCTTGGCTTACATGTTCACCATGATGAACCATGCACGTCAGTCGGTGGGTCTGCAGGGTTTGTCGATCTCTGAACGTGCTTATCAGCAAGCGGTTGCCTACGCGAAAGAGCGCACACAGGGCAGTCGTAAAGATGGTTCGAAAATCCCTATTATTGAGCATCCCGATGTGCGTCGCATGTTGATGGCGATGCGCTCGGGCTGTGAATCGATGCGTGCATTGGCCCTAGTTGCTGCTGCTGAGATTGATCGTTCGCACATCGAGGGTGATCAAACGGCGGCTAAAGCGCGTGTTGAACTGTTAACGCCGATCGTGAAGGGCTGGATGACAGAGATGGCCAATGAACTGACCTCTCTGAATATTCAGGTTCATGGTGGCATGGGCTTTATCGAAGAGGCTGGCGCGGCTCAGCACTACCGTGACGCCCGTATCTTAGCCATTTATGAAGGTACTAACGGCATTCAGGCACTGGATCTGATTGGTCGTAAAACCTTGAGCGATAACGGTGCAGCGTTAGCGGATCTGCTTGATGAAATGGCGGCTATTGAAGCCGATCTTCGAGCGTGCGGACTTGATAAGATGGCCAATCGTTTTGTGGCATCCGTGGCCCGCGCACGAGAGATTCGAGAGTTTATTCTTGATCGTGCTGCTGCCGATCGCAGCTTAATGGGTGCGGTCGCATTCGATTTCTTAATGCAGATGGGCTATCTCACCGGCGCCTACCTAATGGCAAAAGAGGCCATTCGAGCTAAAGCCTTAAGCGGAGCAGGTTCTGCTTACTCGGATGAGTTTTTGGCCGCTAAAGTTGCCACCGTGCGCTTTTATGCAGAGCACTACTTGCCACGAGCAGAAGCTCATGCACAAACGATTATGACGGGCCTTGATGCCGCATTTGTGCTGAGTGACGAACAGTTTTAATTTACATTTCAGTGATTGAGTCGTTTTAGGAGAGATCAATGGATTATGAAGTAATGGACTTTGATGTCCTAATTGTAGGTGCAGGCCCTGCGGGACTTGCAGCTGCTTGTAAGATCAAACAACTCAATGCTGATCTGATGGTCTGTGTTGTTGAGAAAGCGGCTGAGGTGGGTGGTCATATCCTGTCAGGCGCGGTGGTCGATCCTAAAGCGTTAACTGAACTCTTCCCAGATTGGAAAGAGCAGGGCGCACCCCTGGTCACTGAAGCGAAAACAGACGAAATCGTCCTTCTGAAAAACGAGATAAAATCGATTACAGTGCCTAACTTTGTGGCACCTAAAACGATGCACAACCACGGCTGTTACATCGCCTCTGTTGGCAATCTGTCACGTTGGTTGTCAGAACAGGCTGAAGCCTTGGGTGTTGAGGTGTTTCCTGGCTTCCCTGCGGCTGAAGTTCTTTATAACGAAGACGGCAGTGTCAAAGGTGTTCTCACCGGTGCGATGGGCATTGGCGAAAACGGTGAAGAGAAAGATAGCTACGTGCCGAGCATGGCGCTGCAGGCTAAGTTCACACTCTTTGCCGAAGGCTGTCGCGGTCATTTAGGTAAAGAGCTGATCAGTCAGTTCAACTTGGATGAGGGCAAAGATCCTCAGCACTACGGTCTTGGTATTAAAGAGCTATGGGATATCGATCCTGCGCAACATAAAGAGGGCTTGGTGATTCATGGCTCTGGTTGGCCATTGAGTGACGGTACAAGTGGTGGCTTCTTCCTTTACCATGCTGAGAATAATCAGGTCGTTGTGGGCCTAATCGTCGATTTGAACTACTCAAACCCTTGGGTCAGTCCTTTTGATGAATTCCAACGTATGAAGCACCACCCGAAAATCGCGCAGTACTTAGAGGGCGGTACTCGTGTCTCTTACGGTGCACGTGCCATTGCTAAGGGTGGTTACAACTGTCTTCCAGAGATGACCTTCCCTGGTGGTCTATTGATCGGTTGTGATGCCGGTACCTTGAACTTCTCGCGCATCAAAGGTGTTCACACGGCAATGAAGTCGGGCATGTTGGCGGCCGAAGCGGTAGTCTCTGCTATTGCTGAAGAGTCAAACACGGCAACCACATTTAATGATCTCTACAAAAACTCTTGGTTGTACCAAGAGTTGTACAGCTCACGTAACTTTGGCCCAGCTCTACATAAGTTTGGTCCAATTCTTGGTGGCGCTTTCAATACGCTGGATCAGAACATCTTTGGTGGTCGTATCCCAGTGACACTGCACGATACTCACGTCGACCATGAGATGCTGCGTCCAGCAAGCGAGTGTACGAAGATCGATTACCCTAAACCAGACGGAAAGCTATCATTCGATAAGCTTTCGTCAGTGTTTATTTCGAACACCGTGCATGAGGAGGATCAGCCTTGTCACCTACAGCTGAAGGATAGCAGTGTTCCTATCACCGTTAACTTTGCTCTGTATGCCGAGCCAGCACAGCGTTACTGCCCAGCCGGTGTATATGAAGTGCTTGAAGATGAAGCCGAACCACGCCTTCAGATTAACGCAGCCAACTGCCTGCACTGTAAGACCTGTGACATCAAAGACCCCACGCAGAATATTCGTTGGGTGGCACCAGAGGGTGGCGGTGGCCCTAACTACCCGAACATGTAAATCAGGCATTGGTTTAGCGGCCTGGTGAATTACTAATTAAAGAGAGCTTTTTAGCTCTCTTTTTCGTTTCTTAAAGAGACCGCTTTATGTTGCCAGCTTTAGGGTTGAAAGGTGAATAGGAAAGATCTATCAGCACCATAGAAAATTAAAATTAAGCCAATTTTGAGATCCTGGCGTATTTTTAAGTGAGACAAGAAATTTTCTTGTCCAAGCTCTGTTTAGTTAGCTAACAAAAATAGGAGAGAACATCATGGATCTCAAAGGTACTAAAACAGAAGAGAATCTAAAGGCAGCATTCGCTGGCGAATCAAAAGCAAACCGTCGTTACCTATATTTTGCCAACATGGCAGACATCGAGGGTGCTCCAGAAGTAGCCAACGTATTCCGTAATACGGCTGAAGGTGAAACTGGTCACGCGCACGGCCACATGGAATACCTAATCGATGGTGGTTCAGGTGACCCTGAAACTGGTCTAGCTGCAGGTAATGTGGCGGAAGCACTGGAATCTGCGATTGCAGGTGAAACTCACGAGTACACTGACATGTACCCAGGCATGGCGAAAGCAGCTCGTGAAGAGGGCTTTGACGAGATTGCTGATTGGTTCGAGACGCTTGCAAAAGCAGAACGCAGTCACGCTAATAAGTTCCAGAAAACTCTGGAAGCTTACAAAGCGGAAGCGTAATCAGCCTACGATAGGTCGGGCAAGCTGTTCGACCTATCGATCTTTGCCTGGAGAGTGTTATGAGTACAAAAAAAGAGGGCAACCTAGAAGCCCCAACACGCCATCCTCTGGATTGGAAAAATCCAACTTTTTACGACAAAGATGACCTTCACCAAGAGATGGAGCGCGTCTTTGATATCTGTCACGGTTGCCGTCGTTGCCTGAGTTTATGTGACGCCTTCCCAACGCTGTTTGATCTGATTGATGAAAGCGAAACTATGGAAGTCGATGGTGTTGCTAAAGAGGACTACAAGAAGGTTGTTGATCAGTGCTACCTCTGTGACATGTGTTACATGGCGAAGTGCCCTTACGTACCTCCACACCCGTTTGATTTAGATTTTCCGCATCTTATGCTGCGCGCTAAAGCGGTTGAGACCAAAGAGAAGGGTCTCCCCATGCGCGACAAGATTTTATCCAGCACTGACACCACCGGTAAGCTAGCCGGTATCCCCATTGTCAGTGAGACGATTAATACGGTTAACCATTGGAAGCCGACACGCAAAGCACTCTCTGCGACCTTAGGCGTTGACGAAGAGGCATGGTTACCTCCATTTGCAAGCAAGAAGTTACGCAGCAAAGCCAAGCCGAATGAGACTTTTGACGTTGTAGCGGGTGAACGCACACCCGGAAAAGTGGCACTGTTTGCGACCTGCTACATCAATTACAACGAGCCGGGTATTGGTGAAGATTTTATTGCCGTACTAGAGCACAACGACATTCCCTGGACCTTTGCTCAGAAAGAGGTCTGCTGTGGCATGCCGAAGCTAGAGCAGGGCGATCTTGAAGGGGTGGACTCGCTAAAACGTATCAATATCCCGCAACTGGCTAAGTTAGCCAAAGAGGGTTATGCGCTGACGTCGGCTGTGCCAAGTTGTACCTTGATGTTTAAACAAGAGCTGCCACTAATGTACCCGGATGACGAAGAGGTTAAGTTGGTCCAGGAAGCATTTTGGGATCCGTTTGAATACCTGATCGCACGTCAAAAAGATGGTCTATTGAAAGCGGAGTTTGAACAAGGACTAGGTAAAGTCTCTTACCATGTTCCCTGTCACGGTCGCGTGCAAAACGTCGGTAAGAAAACCGAAGAGATGTTGAAGCAGATTCCTGATACCGAACTAAAAACAGTAGAGCGATGCAGTGGTCACGCTGGCACCTACGGTGTTAAGAAAGAGTTTCATGAAAAAGCGATGAAGATAGGTAAGCCGGTATTCCGTCAGATGGCTGATTTTGATCCGGATTATATTTCGAGTGACTGCCCATTGGGAGGAGCTCACATCGCACAAGGTATCGATAAAAATCACGATAAGCAGCCAGAAAAGTCACACCCAATATCACTATTGCGCAAGGCTTATGGCATTTAAGGAGTAGAGTATGACCCAATTAGTACGCGACTCGTTAATGTCGCTGGAAACCTACCACAAAGAACGTCCTGAATTTCGTAAAAAGGCACTGGAGCACCGCCGTCGAAGAACGGTCTTTATTGGTCCCAACGTCACGCTTCAGTTTGAAGATGAGTTGACCATCCGCTACCAGATCCAAGAGATGCTTCGTATCGAGAAAACCTTCGATGAAGAGGGTATTCAAGATGAGTTGGATGCCTACAACCCGCTGATTCCTGATGGGACCAACCTGAAGTGTACACAGCTCATTGAATTTGCCGATCCAGACGAGCGCAAAGTGGCACTGGGTAAGTTGGTCGGGCTTGAACACAAAACCTATGTTCAGGTATTCGGCCATGAAAAGGTGTTTGCGATAGCCGATGAAGATTTAGAACGCAGTACTGAAGAGAAGACCAGTGCCGTCCACTTCATGCGTTTTGAATTAACTGATGAGATGATTGCGACACTTAAAGCGGGCGCGGCCCTTGCCGTTGGTGTGGATCACCCCAACTATCAGCACCATATAGATGAAGTAGACCCTGAAACTCAGGTTACTTTAACCGCTGATCTTAAATAGTTCTGATCCCTGAAGAGAGGGTGCAGTCGGCTACCCTCTCACTCTTTTATTTTGCAATGCACCATTCCTCGCTAGACTGCGTAGATATCGGTCTAGATCTTTAGACCATCCGTCACAATCGAGGTTAATGATGCGCTCCCTTCTTTTTGCTTTAGTGTTTGGCCTATCTAACAGTGTTCACGCAGCACCTGTGGTGTCGACCCAGTCTTTAGCGGACTTGGTCTACTACCCAACATTCTCAGCACCTGCTGAAGTGATCAGTGCCAATGATGCAGCGCTGAGTGCTGAACTCTCCGCACGTATTGTGAAGATTAATGTTGAGGTGGGTGATCGAGTGAAGCAGGGCGACTCACTGGTGAATTTAGATTGCCGTACCTACGAGAGTCAGTTGGCGACGCAAAAAGCGGTTTTGAGTGAGTTGCGCTCACAACGCCCACTTTTGAGTGATCAATACGAACGTGCCAAGACTCTGAACAAACGAGGCAATCTAGGTGACGATGCTCTGCAACAGCGTGAAACGGCGCTTACCTCATTGGATGCCCGCATCGATGTGCAAAACCGTCAGATTGAACTGGCTGGTATTGCGACTGAAAATTGTTCGCTGGTTGCTCCATTCGATGGAGTCATTGCAGCACGAATGGCTCAGCTAGGTGCCTTAGCCGCTCCCGGTATGCCTCTGCTTCAGTTGGTTCAAACGGATGGGGCAGAACTAGAAGCCAAAGTCGCCCCTGGAAAAGGGGTTGCTGAGAGCAAGGTGTGGTTTGAAAGCAACGGCCAATCTTTCGCGGTTGAGTTAAGAGCTAAATTGCCCATTATTGATCGTCGCGAACGCACGCAGACCTACCGTTTTATTTTTACTGAAGCGACGCCCGAGATTGGTGCAACGGGTCGTTTAACCTGGACCGCCAATCAACCGCACGTCTCCTCTGAACTGTTGGTTCGCCGTAAAGTGGATGGCGAATGGAAGCTTGGTCTGTTGCTTGAAAAGCAGGGTGTCGCACAATTCTTCGTAGTCGACAGTGCCATAGAGGGTCAGCCTGCGGCGGTTGATCTTCCCAAGGGGTCACAGGTCATTACCGAGGGTCGATTGCTCGCAGTCGAGGGCGAAGCGGTAGAGGTGCGCTGATATGTGGCAACGCTTCATTACTAACCATGTGCTAGCTAACCTGACCTTCTTGCTAGTACTGGCGGTCGGTCTGTTGAGTTATCAAGGACTGCCCCGTCAGCAAGATCCAACCATCAACTTCAACTGGATCATCGTCACCACACCGCTACCGGGTGCTACGGCACTTGATGTCGAGAGTAAGGTGACGGATCCGCTTGAAGATGCGTTACGTTCACTGGCCGATGTAAAGTTTGTTTCGAGTAATTCACGCGAAGGGATCTCTAGCATCCTAGTGCGCTTTGAGGACATCGATGATCGTACCTTCGATAAACGCTTAGCCGATCTGCGTCGTGAAATACAAAACACTGAATCTGAACTGCCGGATGCTGCGTTAGATTCACTGATTCTGGAGATCACCAGCTCCAATGCCTTCCCTGCCGCAACGGTGGCGGTGACCAGCTTGGCGGATGACGAGAACCTGCGTCTGCAAGCGACTCGTATCGACAAAGATCTGTCCCAGCTTAAAGGCGTTTCTCGCATCGACCCTGTGGCACTGCCTGACCCAGAACTGCAGGTCAATCTGGATGTCTCTGAACTGGAAGCCCTAGGCATTACCCCACAACAGGTTGCCAACACCGTTACTGCCTTCTTCCAAGATGAGGCGGCTGGTAACTTGGTACAAGGCGATCGTAACTGGTTGGTGCGTGTTGTCGGTACGGCCGCTGACCCAAGCTATCTGGCCAATCGACCGGTATTGGGGGCATCGGGAGAAGTGCCACTGTCACGTGTCGCCAGTGTCGAGCGCGCTCGTGAAGATTCTAGTTTCTTAGTACGTGTCGATGATAAACCGGCTGTGCTGTTGGCGGTAATGAAGAAAGAGGGTGCCAACACCCTGGAATTGGTTGAGCGTGTTCAGACCTACATGGATGAGCGAAATGCTCTATCGGTTGAGACCGGTGTCGAGATGGTCTTGATTGATGATCAGACCATTGCGACGCGCAAGTCGATCCAAATCATGGAGAACAATGCACTGATCGGTCTGATCCTGGTGTTGGTTGTGGCTTGGCTCTTCTTAGGTACACGCATCGCACTGCTCACAGCGATCGGCATCCCCTTTATTTTGGCAGCCACCTTCTGGGTACTGGCGGGACTGGGCGAAACGTTGAACGTCACCGTGCTGTTGGGTGTGGTGATTGTATTGGGTATGTTGGTTGATGACGCCGTCGTTGTGGTCGAATCGATCTACTATCGGCTACAGCGAGGATTTACTGGGATTGCCGCCGTTCAGGGTTCGTTGAAAGAGGTAGCGGCTCCCGTCACAGCGGCGGTACTGACCACCATCGCCGCTTTTTTACCGCTGATGCTACTGCCCGGTATTTTGGGCAAGTTCATGAAGGTTATTCCTATGGTGGTGTCGATCGCCCTAGCGATCAGTCTGATTGAAGCCTTTTGGATGCTGCCTGCCCACATTTTGGCGGCTAAGGTTGGGTTTGATAAACCGAGTCGAATTCAGCGTCTGCGTGAAACCATGACCCACCGCGTGCAGATCACCTATGTTCGTCTGTTGATCAAAGCGCTGCGCCGTCCGGTTCTCTCACTGATTGTCGCCGTATTGCCACTGATAGGCGCGGTCGGTGCCCTAGGCAACGGCTACATTAAGATGGATTTCTTTGCGGCCGATCCTGTCCGCCTATTCTATGTGAACGTTGAAATGCCGGCAGCGACGCCTGTCGCGAAAACGATGGAGGTGGTCTCACGTGTGGAAGAGCGTGTCCGTCAAAATGTGCGTGACGGGGAAGTGCGCGCCATCGCAAGCTATGCCGGTCAGATGTTTACCGAGACAGAGCCGCGTATTGGCGAGCAGTACGGCCAGATTCTTGTCGGTCTAAACCCTAAAACACCTGAACTGCGCACAGTTGAAGAGATGACCGATGCGGTGCGTGAAGATTTGGGTGACATTGCCGGTCCGATTCGCATCTCATTCTTGCGCCTATCGGGTGGTCCGCCTGCCTCTAAACCGATCTCGGTCAAGGTACGTGGTGATGATTACCAAGAGATTCGCGACGCTACCAACATTCTGATTGAAATTCTGAACAGTCACGAAGATTTCGTGGATGTTGAAGACGATGCGGCTCGTGGTCGTTATGAGTTGAGTCTGGAGTTAGACAGTGATGCGATCAATCGTACAGGTTTGAACCCTGCGGATGTTCGTCGCACCCTGCGCCTATTGGTCGACGGTGAAGTTGTCGCGAGTATGCGAGATGCCGGTGAACGCCTGGATGTTCGTGTTCGTGCTAATCCTGAGTCGCTACCCTCTCTTGAGCGTCTGCTTAGCTACCGTATTCCTGTTCCCGCGGGCGGTGCTATTCCTCTGTCGGAGTTGGTAATAGAGGAGCGTAAACAGTCGTTGGGTAACATTCGTCACTACAACTTCCGTCGTGCAATCACCTTAGAGGCTGACCTTCGCTCTGGCGGTATGGATACCGTACAAGCCAACGCCTTCTTGCTAGAGCGCTGGAAGGAGTACGAAGCGCAATATCCTGCCATCGATCTCGACTTCTCGGGTGAGTTGGATGATATCCAAGAGAGTATGGATTCGATTGCGATTCTCTTCTTGGTCGGCGTCGGCTTGATGTACCTAATATTGGGCACGCAGTTCCGCAGTTACTGGCAGCCATTAATGATCTTGGCGACAGTGCCACTGGCGTTTACCGGTGTTGTATTGGGCTTGATCGTGACGCAAAACCCGCTCAGTCTCTACACTATGTACGGTGTCGTGGCCTTAGCCGGTATTGCCGTGAATGCCGCGATCGTACTGATATCGGCCGCCAATGACCGAATTGGCAATGGCATGAGCCTGATGCATGCGACGCTTTATGCTTCGCGTCGACGGGTCATTCCGGTATTGATTACTACCCTGACCACCATGGCGGGTCTATTTTCGCTTGCAGCGGGTCTGGGTGGTAAGTCACTGATCTGGGGCCCAGTCGCCACCTCGATCGTATGGGGCTTGGGCTTCTCGTCTGTGCTAACGCTGTTTGTGATTCCGCTTCTTTATCGTCTGTCGATGCGAAGAGCGGTTAAGCGAATTTCTGAAAGCTGAAGTAGTTTTAACGCTAGCTCCAAGGTATGAAACCTGCCTTAGGAGCTAGCACTCGGTGCGAAGCGAAAATTACTCGCCCATCAGAGATCAAAATTCGTTGGAATGATGACCATGTCACGCACAGTCATATGACGTGGCCTAGTCAACATAAACAGCAACGCCTCTGCGATCTCTTCTGGCTCGATTAGGCTGCCATTGGCACGAGCCTCTTTTAATTTACCTTCCGGCCAGTCCGAGAGTAATCCCGTTGCCACAGGCCCAGGTGATACCGATCCAATACGAATGCCGTGCTTAAACATCTGACGTCGAGTCGTCTGAACAAAACAGTCGATCGCCCATTTTGATGAGGCATAAATAGGTTCCCATGGCGTCGGGTAGTGGGCTGCTAGCGAGCTGGTCACCAAAATGTCACCGGTCTCTCGCTCAATCATATGCGCTAACACAGCTTGTACGTTTTTCATCACCACATTGATATTTAAATTCAGCATTCGATCAATCTGGTCAGCGTCAGACTCCATGAGATCTCCGCCGACATAGAGCCCAGCGTTGGCGTGAAAGATATCCAGATGCCCAGTCATCTCCAGAATGCGTGGCACCATCTCTTTGCACTGTTCCGGATCGAGCAGGTCAATGACCAGTGGTAGAGCCTTATCCCCAAGACGACTGCAGATATCAGACAGCGCAGACTCGTTTCGATCGATAAAGATAACTGTGGCACCTTCATCCAGCATCGCTTTGGCACTGGCGAAACCAATGCCTGACGCAGAGCCTGTAACCGCGGCAATTTTGCCTTTTAATTGTTCGCTCATATCAATCTCTTATTTTGCATCGGCTATCAGGATAGCCGCCTCTTAAAAGGGTTGAGGGTAGCGCTTAAAGACAGCCGCTAACTCAGTTTGTAGCTCTTCAGACAGTAGCATATCAAAAGCGGCGATGTCCTCTTTTAGTTGATCCATTGAGGTCGCCCCAATAATGGTAGAGGTTACGCCATCAACCTGATCACACCATGCGAGTGCAAGCTGTGACGGGGTGTAACCAAACTGTTTGGCTAACTTGACGTACTCTGCAACAGCTTCATGAGCCTGGGGTGTATTCCGATGCAGGGCAGCGGGGTTTGAGATGCTCCAGCGGCTTCCTTTCGGCATTGCTCCATCAGCGTATTTGCCAGAGAGTAATCCTGATGCCAACGGTGACCAAGGAAGATAGGCGATCTCTTCGTGAACGCAGTTCTCGATCAAGTAGGGCCAATCTTTCGCATGCAACAGACTAAACTCATTCTGAATCGAGACCGGTTTGGGTAGGTCATGCTGTCGGCTCAGTTTTAGATAGGTGTTGATGCCCCAGGTAGTATCATCTGAGAGGCCGAAATGACGGATTTTTCCGTCACTTATGCATTGCGCTAAACCTTTAAGGATATCCAACATTTGAGCTTCATGTTCAGCCGCTTTAATGTCGCTAAACTTGAAGAAGTTCGGAGTATGCTTGCCAAAGTGAGGTGAAGTTCTGTTTGGCCAGTGTAGTTGATAGAGATCGATGTAGTCAGTCTGCAGGCGCTTCAATGAATTATCGACCGCCTCAATCACTGCCTTGCCTGTAATTGGGCCGCCGCTTCTTACCCAAGGTAACCCGATACCTGCGATTTTGGTGGCAATGATCATCTCGCTGCGACGGGATGGGTTTCGAGCAAGCCAGTTACCAATGATCTCTTCTGTTTTACCGTAGGTCTCTGCTGTTGGCGGCACTGCGTACATTTCGGCTGTATCAAAAAAGTTAATACCAACTGATAAGGCGTGTTCGATCTGTTCGTCGGCCTCCGCTTGGGTGTTCTGCTTACCCCAGGTCATTGTGCCCAAACAGATTCTTGAAACGCTTAATCCACTGGTTCCTAAACGGCTGAACTGCATGCTAACCCCTTCTAAGTTTTCGTTAATTCTAGATTGGTAAAGCCAAGCTTTACGCTAACATACTCTTTATAGATTCAGTGACTTAATTGCTGGGTAAAGAGAGCGGTAACGTTGATAGGCTGCTTCATATTGATTCAACAGAGTTGCATCTGGCTCAATGCGAGCTTCAATCTTAGGTTGAGTCAGTAGTGATTCAGGGCTAGCTTTCCGGTGAGCCAGCATTGCTAGACGTGCCGCACCGTAGGCGGCACCAAAATCCCCATCGGATGGAAGCAGCAGAGTTCTGTTCAGAATATTAGCCAGCGTCTGTAACCAAAACGTTGACCCTGAGCCGCCTCCTACCGCAATGATCTCGTTGACGCATGAGCCTGCAGCAATAAGAGCTTCAAGATTATCGCGAATAGCAAAAGCGACCCCTTCCATAACGGCTTGAGTCAGTAGCTTCTGGTCAGAACTGTGATCTAAGCCGATGAACATCCCCCTTACCTGCGCATCGTTATGGGGCGTTCGTTCACCCGAAAGATAGGGCAGAAAAGTGACGCTAGCAGGCCCCTTAGGCTCGGCCTCCAGTGCGGCATCAAGTTCTATTGCTGACTTGCCCGTTAGCCTGGCATACCAATTCAGTGCGTCGGTAGCAGAGAGTATGACCCCCATCTGGTGCCAAGTATTTGGGATGGCATGACAGAAGGCATGAACAGCGCTCTCTGGAAGTGGTTTAAAACCATTGGTCGCTGCAAATAGGACGCCGGAAGTGCCTAATGAGAGGAAGGCTTGGCCCTCATCAATAACGCCCATGCCGATAGCCGAAGCTGCGTTGTCACCTGCACCGCCGCCAATGATTACGTCGTTGCTCAAACCCCATCTGCTGGCTAACTCAGTACGTAACCTTCCTGCCGCTTCAGATCCCTCAACAAGACGAGGCATCTGATCAAGCGTCATTCCACTCAATGATAAAAGCTCTTCTGACCAACAGCGATTCTTAACATCTAGCCAGCTTGTTCCGGCCGCATCGGACATTTCAGAAATGTATTCGCCACTTAACCAATAGGCAATGTAGTCTTTGGGTAAAAGGACCTTGGCTACTTTGTTAAAAATCTCGGGTTCATTTTTTGCTACCCATACGAGTTTGGGTGCCGTAAAACCTGGGAAGACGATATTACCGGATATTGCTCGGAACTCCGGCATGGCATCTAGTTCAGCGGCCTCTTTGTAGCTGCGAGTGTCGTTCCAAAGAATAGATGGACGAAGTACTTCGCCCTCAGCATCCAGCAGTGTGGCACCGTGCATCTGGCCTGAAAATGATATAGCACGCGTTGCAGCAAGCTCTTCTGGGTGATGACTTTTCAGTTTAGTAATCGCTTCTTCACAGGCCGCAATCCAGTCGGCAGGGTCCTGTTCTGACCAACCCGGGTGAGGTCTTGAGACAGTGATCGAAGCAGTTTCGCTGCCCACAACCTGCTGTGAGTCATCCATTAACAGGGCTTTAACCCCAGAGGTTCCTAGGTCGAGTCCTAAATACATTTCAACTACCTACTATTTTTATTCCAAAAAATGCATTGGCTATATTCAACGTCGAAACTTTGCATTATTTGACGTATTTATAAACTATATTGCACTGGTTAACGCATATGCGAAATAGAATTGCAATAAAATACAATCATTGAGTTTTTTTGTATAAGTGTTTGAAAAAATCTAATGCTACTGTGTTGATCAGATGCTAAGGGTTATATTCGAATTTGCGAATAAAAGTACATTTAGTGTCAAAACAAGAAAAAAATCGACAGGAGTACGTCATGAAAGTAAAAATGCTCTCGGCTGCCGTTGCAGGTGCCGTAATGCTATCAACTCAAGCGTTCGCTGGATCACACGGCGGCACTGAGCTAGTAATCGCTACTGTAAACAACGGTCACATGATCGAGATGCAGAAGCTAACGCCTAAGTTCGAAGAAGAGACTGGTATCAAAGTTAAGTGGGTAACTCTTGAAGAGGGTGTTCTTCGTCAACGTGTTACGACTGACATCGCAACTAAAGGTGGTCAGTTCGATATCATGACTATTGGTATGTATGAAGCGCCTATCTGGGGTGAGAAAGGGTGGCTAGAGCCTCTAAATTTCTCTGCTGAGTACAACGTAGACGATATCCTACCAGCGATGCGCGGTGGTCTATCTCACGAAGGTAACCTATACGCTGCTCCGTTCTACGGTGAGTCGTCTATGGTTATGTACCGTAAAGACCTACTAGATAAAGCAGGTATCACTCTTCCATACAACCCAACTTGGGCAGATATGGAGCAGGCAATCGCTGCAATGCATGACCCAGAAAATGGTGTGTACGGTACTTGTCTTCGTGGTAAGCCAGGTTGGGGTGACAATGCTGCATTCATCACAACGATTGCTAACACTTTCGGTGCGCGTTGGTTTGATGAGAACTGGAAGCCACAGCTAGACTCTGCTGAGTGGAATGCTGCTATTAACTTCTATGTCGACCTAATGACTAAGTACGGCCCTCCAGGTTCAACAGCTAACAGCTTCAACGAAATCCTTGCTCTAATGAACGAAGGTAAGTGTGGCTCTTGGGTTGACGCAACAATCGCTGCATCTTTCGTATCTGATCCAGCCCAGTCAAAAGTAGCTGACTCAATTGCTTATGCACAGGCTCCAGTTCAGAAAACTAAACGTGGTGCAAACTGGCTATGGGCTTGGGCTCTAGGTATCCCAGCCTCTTCTGAGAAGAAAGATGCTGCAATGAAGTTCCTAGAGTGGTCTACATCTGCTGACTACATCAACCTAGTTGGTGAGACTAACGGTTGGGGCCGTGTTCCAACTGGTACTCGTGCATCGACTTACGCTAACGAGAAATTCCAGGCAGCTGCTAACTTCGCAAGCGCTGAGATGGATGCTATCAACAGCGCAAATCCATACGACTCTACCTTCGAGAAAACACCATACACAGGTGTTCAATTTGCTGCGATTCCTGAGTTCCAGGCTATCGGTACAGCGGCTGGTCAGCAGTTCGCTGCTGCTCTTGCAGGTGAGAAAAGTGTAGAAGAGGCGTTGGCTGCAGCACAGGCTTACGCTGACCGCGAAATGCGTAAAGCTCGCTACTACTAAGCAAGCTGTAATTTAGGGTTTCAGTATTCTTTTACCCTAAAAAGCCCCCAGCTAATCTTTAGCTGGGGGCACTTTTTCTGATCTATTTACGGTAATTTATTATGTCTTCGCAATCTCGAAGCAGTCGCTTAATGCCTCGGTTACTACTAAGTCCAGCTGTGATCACACTGTTGATCTGGATGGTCGTGCCACTGGCTTTGACGATCTATTTTTCGTCGATTTTCTATAACTTGATGCAACCAGATAGCACCGGTTTTGCTGGGTGGATGAACTACGAGTTCATGATCACCAACCCTGCATTCAGTGATGCCATTATCAATACCTTGGTTCTGCTTGCTTCGACAGTTGCTATTACTGTGATTGGTGGATTAGCGATAGCGCTTCTCATCAATGAAACATTCCCCGGGCGAGGTATTGTTCGTCTGCTACTTATTTCTCCGTTCTTTGTCATGCCAACCGTCAATGCACTTTTGTGGAAACACATGATGATGAACCCTATTTATGGTGTGTTGGCTCAAGTTTGGACATTTTTTGGGCTAACCCCGATCAACTGGCTTCAAGATCTGCCACTTTTTTCAGTCATCATAATGATCAGCTGGCAGTGGCTCCCTTTTGCCTGTTTGATTTTTATGACCTCACTG
Source organism: Marinobacterium sp. xm-a-127 (assembly GCF_013283425.1). Taxonomy (NCBI): domain Bacteria; kingdom Pseudomonadati; phylum Pseudomonadota; class Gammaproteobacteria; order Oceanospirillales; family Oceanospirillaceae; genus Marinobacterium; species Marinobacterium sp. xm-a-127. The sequence goes on along the minus strand of NZ_WBYH01000005.1, from coordinate 95,676 downwards.
CAATCGATGGATCGCGAGCAGCTTGAAGCAGCTGAAATGGACGGTGCCAATTACTGGCAGAAATTCCGTTACATGTATCTACCTCACTTAGCTCGTCCGATCTCTGTTGTCATCATGATTGAAGTGATCTTCTTACTGTCTGTCTTTGCAGAGATCTTCACAACCACGAACGGTGGTCCAGGTACACAGAGTACCAACCTTGCTTACTTGATTTTCAATGAGGCTTTGCAGGCATTCGATATTGGTGTTGCATCAGCTGGCGCGGTCTTTGCCATCATCCTAGCGAATATCGTTGCGATCTTTTTGATCCGTATCATCGGCAAAAATCTGGAGAAGTAAGATGAGTACTAAAAAATCTAAATGGACTCCAGCCCTTATTGCTAGAACGGCAGCAGCTTGGGGTATTGCGTTGCTGCTCTTCTTTCCACTTATATTTATGGGCTTTACAGCGTTCAAAACAGAGCTGCAGGCTATCGCTGTTCCTAGTCTTTGGGCCTTTGAGCCGACACTGGAGAACTTCCATGTCGTTAACGAGCGCTCTGACTACGTCCAGTTTGCCTGGAACTCTGTGGTCACTTCGGTTGTTTCAACTGTCTTAGGTCTACTGATTGCTGCACCTGCTGCTTACAGTATGGCGTTTTCGCCTACCAAGGGCACTAATGGTCTGTTGTTGTGGATGCTATCAACTAAGTTTATGCCTGCAGTCGGTGCGTTGCTTCCGATCTATGTCATCTTCCAACAACTCGGTCTGTTAGATACCAAGACGGCTTTGGTCATCATCTTCACCATGATGAACCTGCCTATTATGGTTTGGATGCTCTACACCTACTTTAAAGATATTCCACACGAAATCTTAGAAGCTGCGCGTATGGACGGTGCTTCGGTTTGGCAGGAGTTTCGCCATGTGTTGCTTCCACTGGGTATTGGTGGTCTAGCCTCTACTGGCCTCTTATGTCTGGTACTGGCGTGGAATGAAGCATTTTGGGCGCTAAACCTCGGGGCAGCAGATGCTGGTACGTTGGCAACCATGATGGTCAGTTACTCAAGCCCTGAAGGCCTGTTTTGGGCGAAGCTCTCTGCAGCGTCCCTAATGGCTATTGCACCAATCGTTGTGATCGGTTGGTTCTCACAGAAACAGTTGGTTCAAGGCCTGACTTTCGGCGCCGTGAAGTAAGTATTTGGAGTTTTTACACATGTCATATTTAGAATTAAAAAACGTCGATAAGTACTACGGCGATGTACACGCGATCAAAGGGGTTAACCTTACCATCAACAAAGGCGAATTCATTGTATTCGTAGGTCCATCCGGTTGTGGTAAATCCACGCTGCTTCGCATGATTGCCGGTCTAGAAGAGATCAACGATGGCGATCTAGTGTTAGATGGCAATGAGATCACTCACCAGGCTCCATCTAAGCGTGATTTGGCGATGGTTTTCCAGTCATACGCTCTCTACCCACACATGACGGTTGAAGAGAATATGTCGTTCGCTCTGCGTATCAAAGGTGAAGAACAGTCGATTATTGATCAAAAGGTCGCTAAGGCTGCAGAGACGCTGAACCTAACGCCCTACTTGAAGCGCACTCCTAAGGAACTTTCAGGTGGTCAGCGTCAGCGTGTCGCGATCGGTCGTGCGATTGTTCGTTCGCCAAAAGTATTCCTGTTCGATGAGCCGCTATCAAACCTTGATGCTGCTCTTCGTGGTCAAACACGTGTAGAGATTGCAGAGCTACACCGTGATTTGAACGCGACTAGCATCTACGTAACACACGATCAGGTCGAAGCAATGACACTGGCTGATCGAGTGGTTGTCCTTCAGGGTGGTGTGATTGAGCAGGTCGGTACGCCGATGGAACTATACGAAGCACCTGCAAACAAGTTTGTTGCTCAATTTATTGGTCAGCCTCAGATGAACCTACTCTCTGCGAGTTACTTCAGCGGTATCTCTGCCGATGCGGTCGATGTGGGTGTGCGCCCAGAGCATTTCTCTATTGTGGATGCGGGACAAGGTGCTATTTCCGGTCAGGTTGAATTGATCGAAGCCCTGGGTAACGAAACACTGATTCATGTTTGCCTTGAAGGTAGTGGCGAGAAATTGATTGTTCGCCAGTATGAGCAGCCAAGCATCAAAGTTCGTGACTCTGTCTCAATCAATTACGACGCTTCTCACCTGCATCAATTTGATGCGAAGGGTGAGGCGATTCGCTGAGGTCTCGGTATGAGTAATACACAACCTAATATTAACCTGCATTTAGGCTTGGGCTCTTTTCATCGAGCCCACCAAGCGCTCTATTTGCAGTGGTTACATGATCTGGGTGATCAATCTTGGGTTCTAGCCGGGGGTAATATTCGTCCTGACATGGCCGATACGATTGCAGCCCTTCAAGCCTCGTCAGGTGCTTACACGCTTGAGACAGTGACGCCTCAGGGTGAGCGTGACTATAAGCGTATTGAGGCGATTAAACAGATCATTCCATTCGATGCTGAGCTCAATGGTCTGACAGAGGTCGCTGTGGATGAGAAGACAAAGATCATCTCATTTACCGTTACTGAAGCGGGATACTACCTAGACTCACAAGATCAGCTGGATCAAAGCTATGCAGACCTGGTCACTGACCTTAAAGGTGAGACAGTTGTTACGCTTTACGGCGCTTTGGCGCGTTTGTTAAAGGCTCGTTTAGCGGCGGGTGCAGGTCCTGTTACTCTAATGAACTGCGACAACCTTCGTTCGAATGGTGATCGCTTCATGAAAGGTTTCCTACAGTTTTTAGATCTGCGTAACGAGACAGAGCTAAAAGCTTGGGTCGAAAACAATACCTCAGCGCCCAATGCGATGGTGGATCGAATTACACCGCGCCCAACCGCTGATGTGGTAGAGCGTGTCAAAGCTGCGACGGGTATAGATGACAAATCTGCTCTGATGGGTGAGTCATTTATTCAATGGGTTATTGAAGATCACTTTATTGCAGGGCGTCCCGCTTGGGAGAAAGTCGGCGTAGAGATGGTTGAGGACGTAGGCCCCTACGAAGAGGCTAAAATACGCTGTCTAAACGCGACGCATAGCTGTATCGCTTGGGCGGGTACATTAGCCGGTATGGACTATATCCATGAAGGTACGCAGGATAAAGAGATCTGTCAGTTGGGTTATAATTATGTAACCGACAATGTCATTCCAGCGTTGCCAGACTGCCCGTTGGATTTGGCAAAATATCGTGATGTGGTGTTGGATAGATTCTCTAATCCGAACATTCAAGATACCAACGCACGAGTTGCCATGGACGGTTTTTCGAAGATCCCCGGTTTCATTCTGCCAACCATTCGAGATGGTTTAGAGCGTGGATTAGATCTAAAATCGGTCTCTATTCTTCCGGCTCTATTTTTAGCTTTCTTGATTCGTGAGCGTCGAGGGGATATCCCTTACACTTACGAAGATCAGCTAATGGATGCTGCAGTGGCTGACGCGATTGTTGGTGCAGAAGATCCGGTAAATGCTTTTGTTGCTGAGCGCCTGCTATTCAATGAGTTGGCAGGCAATGAGATTTTGTTGGCCGCAATGAGAAGCGCTTACCAACAGGTGAATGAATTTATTGAACGTCGGGAGGGGCGTTGATAATAAGCTGACGGAGTCAGCATCGAGGTGCATATGCAAACAAATGATTTGAAGGTCATTAGACCGCCAGAAAAAGAGAGTGATTTTCACCGTCATCCTGACCTCGGTTATGAGGAGCAGATTGATGAGGGCTTTATTCGCTTTTTGGAGCATGGTGCACCTCACCAGTTGATTCGTTGGCACTTTCATGAAGAGTATGAACTTCATTTGATCACCGAAACCAAGGGCAAAGTTTTTGTCGGTGATTACATTGGTCACTTCCAGCCGGGTCAGCTTGTCCTGACCGGGCCTCACCTGCCTCATAACTGGATCTCCACGGAATACCCTAACGGCCAAGATCATGTTGAAGTGCGTGACAAGGTATTGCAGTTCCGTCGCGAGCCTCTTGTGCGCAGTGCTGAATTGATTCCCGAAATGCGTTCTTTAATGAATTTCTTGGATCGTGCGGCTAACGGTGTCGAATTCTACGGTATCAGCGCTCAAGTTGAGGCGATGATGGATCGCATAAAAGTCAGCTCAGGTATGGATCGTCTGGCCAATTTCATTGAGTTAATGGCTGTTTTGGCTAAGCATGAAAACTACCGACTGCTCTCGTCTGTACAGTTGCAGAGTCGAGATGATCAACACCATCTCGATGAGATCAGTGAAATTGTTGGCTATGTCTCAGAGCACTACTCAACCAACTTCAACATGGCGGAAGTCGCTGAAAAGTTTGGTATGAGTGAGAGCCGATTCTCTCGCTATTTCCGTAAAGCTACAGGCAATACCTTTACTGACTTTGTCACGCGCATGCGTATCAACAAGGCCAGTCAGCTACTGCTCGATACGGATCAGTACATCTCTACTATCTGTTACAGCGTCGGCTTTAACAACGTCGCAAACTTTAACCGTAGGTTTATGGAAGTGCGCGGCATGACGCCGAGTGAATTCCGTAAAAACGGTAAGCTGCGTTACTGATCTATCCCTAAACAGACGCGCTGAGTTGTTATATTATTCGCGACTCAGTAATCAGGGTTTTTGTTATGCAAGCAGCTCAGGGCTTCCTCTACATCATTTCTGCACCCTCCGGTGCCGGTAAAACCAGTCTCGTTAAAGCACTGTTGGAGCGTGACGAGCGCATTCGTGTGTCGGTATCTCACACTACCCGTGCTGCTCGTCCTGGCGAGGAAGATGGTGTTGCCTACAACTTCGTTGATCTAACGGAATTTGATCGTCTGATCGAAGCGGGACAGTTTCTCGAGTACGCTGAAGTCTTCACCAATAAATACGGTACATCCAAAGGCTGGGTGGAGTCGCAACTGGCTCAGGGTATCGATGTGATTCTCGAGATCGACTGGCAGGGTGCTGAAATCGTTCGTCAAAAGATGCCCGAAGCGCGCTCTATATTCATTTTGCCCCCGAGTCGTGAGGAGCTTCTGCGTCGTTTGACCGGTCGCGGCACCGACAGCGACGAGGTGATTGCCGGTCGTATGGCGCAAGCTGAATCTGAGATGAGCCACTACGGCGACTTTGACTACTTGGTGATTAACGACCAATTCGACACTGCACTGGATCAATTGGCCGCAATATTTACCGCAAATCGTTTAGAAATGGTGGTTCAACAGCAGGCGCAGCAAAGTTTACTCGCTGAACTCTTGTAGAGAGCTGCCTAAACTCTGTACAATCGCCGGTTCGAATTTGTTACTACTCTTTAAAGAGGTTACTCATGGCACGTGTTACTGTAGAAGATTGCCTAGACAATCTTGATAACCGTTTTGAACTTGTAATGGTTGCGTCTAAACGTGCGCGTCAGATCGCTACTGGTGGTCAAGATCCTAAAGTTGAATGGGAAAATGACAAACCAACGGTTGTTGCTCTTCGTGAAATCGCTGAAGGTCATACAACTCGCGCTGTCCTTGACGAGCCAGTTCTAGACTAACTCTTCCAACTCTCTTCAAAGTGGGGCATCATCCTTATCATATTGTTTGTTAAGCGATAACTGATGCCCACTATAGACGCTCTATCTGAACGCCTTACCGAATATTTGGACTCCGATGAGATCCGAAAGGTAAGGCGTGCTTATTTTTACGCGGAACAGGCCCATGATGGTCAGCGTCGTAAAAGTGGTGAGCCCTACGTTACCCATCCCCTAGCCGTTGCCAGTGTTCTTGCTGAGATGCACATGGATCGCGACTGTCTAATAGCAGCCATGTTGCACGATGTCATCGAAGATACTGAGATCGATTTTGACGGTATCTCTGGCCAGTTTGGTGAAACCGTTGCACGAGTTGTTGATGGTGTCTCTAAACTGACGCATCTTGAGTTCGAGAGCAAAGCGGAAGCGCAGGCAGAAAACTTCCAGAAGATGGTCTTAGCGATGGCAGAAGATATTCGCGTCATCATCGTTAAGCTAGCGGATCGTCTTCACAATATGCGTACGTTGGGTGCTATGCGCCCAGATAAACAGCGTCGTATCGCTAAAGAGACTCTGGATATCTACGCACCGATTGCAGCCCGTTTGGGTATGCGTGATGTTCAGGTAGAGCTAGAGGATTTAGCGTTTAAATCTTTCCACCCGATGCGTGCTAAGTACATTCGCCGTGCGGTGGTGCAAGCGCGGGGGCAGCGTAAAGATATTATCTCTGAGATTCAGGAGGCCATTAATCGCCGCTTGAAACAGGAGGAGTTAGTCGGTGAAGTGACCGGCCGTGAGAAACACCTCTACTCAATCTATCGCAAAATGAAGAGCGAAAATCGCAGTTTTGCCAGCATCATGGATGTGTTCGCTTTTCGTATTGTTACGACATCTGTTGATAACTGTTACCGAATTTTAGGCGCAGTACATAACCTGTTTAAACCCGTACCGGGGCGCTTCAAAGATTACATTGCTATCCCAAAAGCAAATGGCTACCAATCGCTGCATACCGATCTGTTTGGTGCACGCGATATTACTATTGAGGTACAGATCAGAACCCATGAGATGGATGCCGTCGCTGCGCAGGGTATTGCCGAACACAGCCACTACAAACAGAGTGGCGATGGCAGCAGTGCCGAAGGCTCTTACAACCGTGCGCGCAAATGGCTACAAGGCCTGCTTGAAATGCAGCAGGCTGCCGGTGACTCGATGGAGTTCATCGACAGCGTTAAGAAAGAGCTGTTCCCAGATGAGGTCTATGTCTTCACTCCGAAGGGACGCATTCTTGAGCTACCGAAAGGGGCAACCCCGGTCGACTTTGCTTATGCGGTTCATACCGACGTGGGTAACTCCTGTATCTCCTGTCGTGTTGATCGACATCTATCGCCGCTGTCAGAGCCGCTGAAAACCGGTCAGACCGTTGAGATCATCACAACCCCACGTGCCCAACCCAATATGGCTTGGCTCAACTTTGTTGTGACCGGTAAAGCAAGGACAGCGATTCGCCACTTCTTGAAGAACCAAAAACAGCATGAGTCGATCGAGTTGGGTCGTCGCCTGTTGAACCAGTACTTGGCTCAATATGAGATCAGTGATCAACAGCTTGATCAGAATAAGCTGGACAAGCTGTTACAAGATTTGAACTTCGAGACTCTCGATGATCTGTTAGAAGATATCGGATTGGGTAATCGAATGGCTTACGTCATCGCTCAGCGTCTACAACCGACGGATGGTGAATCTGACGAACCAGAATCACTTATTGGTACAGACGGTAAACCGATCTCGATTCGGGGTGCAGAAGGCATGGTCATGCACTTTGCTCGCTGTTGTTACCCCATTCCTGGCGACAATATTGTCGGTAATATCTCGGCAGGACGTGGCTTGGTGGTGCACCGCTCTGACTGTCGCAACCTCAACGGTAAGCGTGACGAGACCACCAATCGCAACATCTACATCGAGTGGGGCGAAACAGGTGAGGATGAGTACACCACCGTTTTAGAAGTTCAGGTTGAATCACAACGAGGCATCATCGCACAGCTGGCGATGGCGGTCTCTTCAGTAGGCGGGAACGTCAATCAGCTACTGTCAGGCGAGAAAGATGGTCAGATGAATGCCGTTACCATTGAACTGACAGTGACCAACCGTGTTCATCTGGCGCGGGTTATGAAAAAGCTGCGTGCTATTAAGCAAGTGACCCGAGTGAGTCGAATTTAGCCTAGGCGTGCTCTTGTTCAAGCTCTTCGAGCTGCTCTTGAGTTTCAAACCACTCCAGCTCAACACCCTCTAATTCGCTTTTAGCTTCGGCCTGCTGGCTTAGTAGGGCCTTTAACTCATCTTTGCGTTGATCCGTATACAGATCCGTGTCGGCAAGCTGTGACTCTAGGGCTTCCAACGATTGATTGAGCTTCTCCATTTTCGCATCAAGCTTCTCAAGCGCTTTTCGCAAAGGGCGTAATTTAGAGCGTTTTTCAGCCTCGATGCGTTTCTGCTCTTTCCGATCGGCGGCGCTTTGTGAGCGGCCTTCCGATGCGATGACCGGTGAAGAGTCCTCTTGCCGTTGGGTCGCTAGCCATTTGTGGTAATCATCGAGGTCACCGTCAAACTCGGTCACTTTGCCCTCGGCGACCAGAAGAAACTGATCGACGGTGTTCGCCAGTAGATGGCGATCGTGGGACACCAAGATAATCGAGCCTTCAAAGTCCTGAAGGGCTAGAGTCAGTGCGTGACGAACTTCCAGATCCAGGTGGTTGGTGGGCTCATCGAGCAGCAGCAGATTGGGTTTGTGCCAAGCGATCAATGCTAATGCAAGGCGAGCCTTTTCACCGCCAGAGAAACGTCCAATCGGATCCAGTGCATCATCGCCACTGAAACCAAAAGAACCGGCAAACGAACGCAGTTGAGCTTCGGTTGCCTTAGGAGCAATACGCTGCAGATGCAACAGAACCGAGGCGTTCATATCCAGTGCTTCGAGCTGATGCTGTGCGAAGTAGCCAATCTTTAGATGCTCACCACAGGAGCGCTCGCCACTGATTAGAGGTAGATCTCCGACCAAGCTTTTGACTAGGGTCGATTTACCAGCGCCGTTTCTACCCAGTAGGCCAATTCGCTGACCGGGTACAAGACTAAGTGATACACCGTTAAGAATTTTACTCTGTTCGCTGTAACCCAGTTCCGTGTTGTAGAGATTCAGCAGGGGCGATGAGAGTTTGTCGGAACAGTCGAATCGAAAACTAAACGGTGAATCGATGTGTGCCGCGGAGATCATCTCCATGCGCTCTAGCTCTTTAATGCGGCTCTGCGCCTGTTTGGCTTTGCTCGCCTTGGCTTTAAATCGACGCACAAAGCTTTCGATGTGTGCTATTTGTGCCTGCTGCTTGTCGTAAGCGGCTTGTTGTTGCGCGAGTCGTTCAGCGCGCATGCGTTCAAAAGCGGAGTAGTTGCCTTTATACAGGGTGAGCTGTTGCTGATAGAGGTGTACGACTTGGTTAGCGGTTGCATCGACAAAGGCGCGGTCGTGCGAAATCAGAATCAGGGTGCCTGGGTATTGATTCAACCACTGCTCTAGCCAGATGGTGGCATCCAAATCTAAGTGGTTGGTCGGTTCATCCAGTAGTAGCAGTTCAGATCGGCACATCAATGCCTGAGCAAGGTTAAGACGAATGCGCCAACCACCCGAAAAACTCTGAACGGGTTTGCTAGCGTCATTAGGTGCAAAGCCTAAACCATTGAGTAGAGTGTGGGCGCGGGATTCGGCACGGTAGCCATCAATGGCATCCAGTTGTGCGTAAAGCTCACCTAACTCTGGGCTATGTTCCTGCTCGGCAATGGCCAGTTTGCTCTGCAGCTGGCGCAGCTCTTTATCACCATCGAGCACATAATCCAACGCGCAACGATCACTGCTGGAGACCTCTTGGGCCATATGCGCAATCTTGCCTGGAGCGGGTTTGTGTAGCTCCCCAGTGTCCTGAGATAACTCACCCAGAATTAGCTTAAATAGACTCGATTTACCGACGCCATTGGCACCAATAAGGGCGACCTTCCAACCAAAATGGATGTTTAGGTCGGCGTGGTCAATTAGGCGCTGGGCGCCACGTTGTAAACTGAGCTGTTCAAGTCGTATCATGGGCGGCAAGTCTATCACAGCAAGGGCCGTAATCCTCTCTGTTAGATTCCTTATATTTGGAGATATCGTGGTTCCTTCAGGATTAAAACTCGACAACCCTTTGTGGTCTTTCGCCCTAGAGATCTACCCGTCAGTCGCTAAGCCGATGCTATCGATTCAGTCGAAAGGTGGGCGAGTCAATTTAATGTTGGCCGCGCTCTGGTCGGCTTCTGAGCAGATCGAATGGCCTGATTCGGTTCCCGACGCTATTGAGGCGTGGCATCAAAAAATTTTGCCGATTCGGTCGCAGCGTATGTCGTTAAAACCTCAGCTTAATGACTACCCCGAACTTGAAGCCCTGTATCAGCATTTAAAAGGGGTGGAGCTGAACATGGAGCGCGTCGAGATAGCGATGCTTCATCAGTGGCTTGCGCCCAAGCCTAAAGCGATGAACCTGATAACAGCGCAATCTAATTTGGACAGAGTCTCAGCCGGCGTCAGTGATATTGATCAGGATAAGGATGCCGTTCTTCAACGCCTGAAACCGCAAACCTAATGGGTTTTAATCCTGCGGTGTATAGGTTTTAATGTTTCTTTCATCTCATTCAGAGACACTGGTCTCATTGATAACACGAATAAGGATTTTCCAATGAAAAAAGCGGTATTAGCGCTTGCTCTATCTTCTGCAATGCTAGCGACACCTTCTCAGGCGACTGAACTTACGACCGATGATCAAAAGTTGAGTTACGGCATGGGCTTGGTACTTGGTGAGCGTCTAATGGCTGATTTCGACTCTCTTGACTACGATCTACTGAGTCAGGGTGTTAAGGACATGTTCGAAGGCAACAAGCCGTTGATGACCATGCAGGAGCTGTCTGATGTGATGATGGCATTCCAAGCGAAAAAGCTAGAAGCTGAACAGGCGAAAGAGCAAGCACTAGCGGATGCTAACCTGAAAAATGGCCAAGACTTCATGGCAGAGAATGCTAAGCGTGAAGGTGTTGTCACTACTGATACGGGTCTTCAGGTAGAGATTTTGGAAGAGGGCGCAGGCCCTACACCAACAGCAGAAGATAACGTCAAAGTGCACTACAAAGGTATGCTGATCAATGGCCAAGAGTTCGATAGCTCTTACGGTCGTGGCGAACCAGTGACCTTCCCGCTGTCTGGCGTTATCAAAGGGTGGACTGAAGGTCTGCAGATGATTAAAGAGGGTGGTAAAGGACGTCTAGTGATCCCATCTGATCTGGCTTACGGCCCTGGCGGTGCTGGCGGTATGATCGGACCAAACGCGACGCTAGTGTTCGAAGTTGAACTGCTTGCGATCAATCCGGCTGAGTAAATTGCTCATATATAAAAGAGGCTGCCATTTGGGCAGCCTTTTTTGTTTCAGTGTCCCGCAAATTTAGCTAACGGCTTCGCGATGTGTCTCATGCAGCATGGCGATCATCTGATCCTCTAACTCAAATCGATCAGCCAAGGCTTCGCCCAGTTTAGAGACCTGTTCGCTGAAGTAGCGGATATCTTCAACGGTCGCTGCAGGCAGATCAGAGAAACGGTCGTTAAAATCGAGCGCAAGATCGGTTGAAATCTGAATCTTGGGAAGGAGTGCTTGAGCCTCTGCTAGTTGTGAATCGCTGAAGGCTTCTCCCTCTGCTACCAGCTGTTGGTAAACTTCAAAGTGTCCTGATGAGAGGTAGTCTACCAAGAGTTGGCAAAATTCACCCAGTCGCGCATCCAACTCTTCGCCCACTTGAGTATGGGGAATTTCCATTAGAATTCGAATTAACGCGGCACGTTCATCCAGCCAATGGTCAATAATGGTGCTGACACCGCCCCAGCGTTCACGAGCATCTTTGCAGTTCTCTAACATAACAAAACCTCCAACTGAGATTTCAGTCTATGCCGATCGATAGAGTGCTGGCAAGTGATAACTAAGTTCCACTTAGGAGGCTAGGTAGTGCTGAAGGAATTCATCAAAGGGTGCTTCATCTTGTGATTCAGCATCGCGCTGTTTGGCCAGTGACTGTTCAGCCTCTTCAGTTAGTCGATGTTTAACAGCTGGATCAAGCGGTTCGCGTGACAGGGTCTCGCGGTGCACCTGTCCCATTTTGAGCGTCCACTGTTGGAAGGTGAGTGAGCTCGATTTCAGCTCGCTAATAATTTTAGCTGAAGGAGTCAGCTGCGGATCAGCTACCAGTTCATACTGTTTCTGAACCGCTTGTTGATAGGCATTTCCGCCGTGGATCTGATCGAGTAATTCAGCGACCAGAGTCACCTGATCGAGGATGTCGCGAGCAAACTGCTCACGTGACACTTCGCCCTCAAGAGTCTCAAGCATCAGACCTGGGCGACGCCCTTCAGAGACAATCTTGTCTTTGTTGTGAGCTACCATAGCGCATTCAGTGCTAGTAAGTAGTTGCTCACCTGCAAATAAACAGGTTAACAGGAAGGCGTCCATAAAGAGGCTCTGCTGCAGATCGATACCAATCGGCAGCAGTGGGTTGATATCGGTGTTACGTACTTCGATGTACTGAACCCCTCGTTCCATCAGTGCGTGGACAGGTTTTTCACCGCTGAAGGCAACGCGTTTCGGACGAATGTCACTGTAGTACTCATTCTCAATCTGCAACACATTGGAGTTGAGCTGGCGATACTGGCCATCGACTTTAATACCAATCGCTTCATAGGGTTGGTGCGGTTGGTGTATCGCAGCCTGAAGAGAGTCTGAGTAGGTATCAAGATGGTTGAAGCAGACGTTCAGCCCCTCTTGGGCTCTGTTTGAATAGCCCAGATCACTCATACGCAGTGACGTTGCGTAGGGGAGGTAATAGGTATCATCGTCGAGAGGCTCTAGGTGGTGCTCTACAGAGTGCAAGAAATCTTTGCTGACAGCCGGTGATGCACCGAACAGGTAGAGCAGCAACCAGCTGTAACGACGGAAGTTACGAATCAGTGCAAAGTAACGATCGGAGGCGAAATCTTGGTCGCTAAGTTCCGAGTCGCACACCTGTTTCCACGCTGGCCAGAAGGCTTCCGAAATCGAGAAGTTGTAGTGAATGCCTGCGATGGTCTGCATCATCTTTCCGTAACGATGCTCAAGGCCCACACGATAGATGTACTTCAGTTGTCCAATGTTGGAGCTGCCGTATTCGGCAATGCGTATGTCATCTACCGATTTGATCGCACAGGGCATGCTGGCACACCAGAGCGATTCATGACCTAGTAAAGAGTAGGTGAATTGATGCAGTTCGGTCAGCTCTTTGAGTGAGTCGCGCACATCGGTGCTGACTCCGGTAATGAACTCCATCAGAGCTTCAGAGTAGTCGGTCGTGATCTGTCCATGGGTCAGCGTAGAACCCAGCGCGGCGGGGTGGTCTGTCTTGGCAATATGACCGGCACTGTCGATTCGAAGTGCCTCTTTCTCGATGCCGTGACCTAGATCACGCAACAGATGTTGATGACCGCTTGCAACGAGGCGATCCAGATTCTCTTTAACTGCTTGTAACACCTTGAAGCTTCCTTACTCTTGGTTGGCGAAGTATATCAGAGAGCCTTCAGAAACCACGAGGATTGCAGACGATTTAATTTCATATTCAACATCGGGGTTGTGGGATGCCCTGCAAGGTGGAAAAATCGATATCTGTTTATTTAAAACGCCTATACAGGATAGTCGATGCCCGAGCGTTATACGCCCAAACAGTTCTTACCTTTCCGACCCGAAGTGATTCTAGGTGTGCTTACGCTGTTTGTCGTCTCTTTGATCTACTTGACCCTGTTTACCCGTCAACAGGCATTAGAGGAGCTGCATCAGCAGGCCTCCAGTGAGCTTGATCGTTACCGAGTGTCAGTGGAGCAGAGACTGGATCGTTTTCGTAGCTTGCCCGAACTGTTAGCCGATCATGAATTACTGGCTGATGCGGTCACTGGCGCCGAAGAGGAGCGTGTTGGGCAGGCGAATCTCTATCTGCAACGAGCCGTTGATCTGGTCAATGCATTGGATATCTATGTGATGGACAGTGCGGGCTACACCAGAGCCTCCAGCAACTGGTTTAAAGAGACCAGTTTTATTGGGCGGAACTTCTCATTTAGGCCCTATTTCACCGATGCCATGAAAGGGCAGTCGGGGCGCTATTTTGCTTTGGGCAGTACGACGAATAAACGGGGCTACTACTTCAGTCACCCGATGCACCGCAATGGTGAAATCATTGGGGTTGTCGTCGTTAAGATCGACTTGGATCAGATCGAAGAGCGCTGGAACAACCCGGCCACCGAAGTGATGGTGTCAGATGAGGATGGCGTTATCGTTATCAGTACCGAGCCAGATTGGATGTTTAAGACACTCAGCCCGCTGTCAGATGAGCAGATGAAGCGGATAGCCGAAAGTCTTCGATACGGTGATCAGCCGCTTAATTCTTTGAATATTGCTAAACGCAGTGTGGAGGATGAGCAGTTTGAGATCATTACTGTGCTGCACAATGAGAGTGACAACCCTGCAGCATCGGCCGAGCTCGACACACGACAGTATCTGCTGTTGGCGGACCAGATCTCTAACACTGGTCTGACCGTTCGCCATCTCGCCAATCTGCAAACGGTTGAAGATCGCGTATTGGTGGTGCAGTTGATTACCACGATACTGGGTGTGTTGATCGTTCTGGCCAGTCTTGTGGCCTTTCAGCGACGCCGCATTCGCATTGAGCGTCAGCGCTATACTGAGCGTGAAAGCCGAGTTCGAAAAGAGCAGGAAGCGCGCATTGAAGGCGTGATTAATAATACTCAGGTTGGCCTCTCTCTGATCGATACAGAAGGTAAGATTGAGTACTTTAATCCGGTGCTGGAGAGACTGCTGGGGTATCGCTTGGATCAGATCATCGGCAAGCCGTTTCATGAGCTACTGTCGCCGCAGGATCAGTTACTACTGAAGCGCTATATTGAGTTAGAGGTCGCAACCCGTGAACAGCATCTGAAGCTGGAGGTGGATTGCCTCAACGCTAATGGTAGCGTTATCCCGGTTGAACTGACCCTCAGTAACATGGAGCAGAGTGGCCGTTATCACCTGATTGTCACCTTGGTTGATATCACCGAACGTCGCGAGCATTTACAGGCCTTACAGCGTGCACAAAATGAGCTTGAACGTCGTGTTGCAGAGCGTACTCAGGACCTTCAGGCCGCCAACAAAAAGCTATTGTCCGAGATCGAAAATCACCAGTTAACTCAGAACGAGTTGGTACAGGCGGCTAAGTTGGCGACCATTGGTCAGATGTCAGCCGGTATAAACCACGAGTTGAATCAACCACTGACGGCAATTCGCAATTACGCCGATAACGCCTTGAAGTTTCAGACACTGAATAATGCAGAACGAGTCACGAGCAATCTGCAGCAGATTGCCAATCTGACGCAGCGAATGGCCAACATACTGCACCCCCTGAAAGAGTTCTCGCGTAAGCAAGATCCGCAACAGAGTAGTGTGTCGCTGCGTGATCTGCGCGATGGGGCTATGTCTATCCTTTACGGGCAGTTAGAGCGTCAAAATGTTGAGATCACCTGGCCCGATAACTCGGATCAAATTTGGTTGAAAGCGGATCTTCTGCGTATGGAGCAGGTGATGGTGAATCTGATCAACAACGCTGCTCAAGCGATGGAGCAGAGTGAAGATAAGCAGATTCAGATTCGTACAGAGTTTCTCGGGGAGCAGATCGCCATCTCTGTATGCGATACCGGACCCGGTTTAAGTGATGAGGCGTTAGAGCAGATCTTTACACCATTTTTTACCACAAAAGAGCAGGGGCTTGGTTTGGGGCTTGGTCTCTCTATTTCGCAGCGGATTGTCGAGTCGCTTGGTGGTATGCTTAGCGCCCACAACTTACCCGAGGGTGGCGCCGAGTTTCGTATTCTTCTAAATAGGGCTCAACCACCCAGTGCACAAGCAACTAAGGAGTCCGAGTGACAGAGTCTAGAGCTGACGAGATTCAAGTATTACTGGTAGATGATGACGCCTACATCTTGGATTCGGCTGGGCAAACGCTGGAGCTTGAAGGTTACTCTGTGGTGACCTGTGATCGTGCTGAAAAGGCGTTGGGTATCATCAGTTCAGGTTGGTCGGGGATTGTCGTCACCGATATCAACATGCCGGGTATGACCGGTTTAGAGCTACAGGCTAAGATCAAAGCCATCGATTCTGATATTCCGGTCATCATTATTACCGGTCATGGCGACATCTCTATGGCGGTAACGGCGATCCGTGATGGCGCCTACGATTTCATTGAAAAACCCTTTGCCTCTGAGCTGCTGATTGATGTCGTACGTCGTGCGATCGAAAAGCGCTCGTTAACTCTCGAAAACCGAGCGCTTAAAGAGGAACTAGCCACTCACAACGCGGCAGGCCCTCGTTTAATTGGCGCCAGTCCGCGCATTCAACAGCTGCGTAATATTGTTCGAGCGGTTGCTGATACCCCTGCGGATATTTTGATTCACGGTGAGACCGGAGCGGGTAAAGATCTGCTAGCTCGCTATATCCATGAAAACAGCAGCCGTCGCGGGGCCAACTTTGTCGCCATTAACTGTGGGGCGGTTCCTGAAAACCTAATTGAGAGTGAACTCTTTGGCCATGAGGCGGGCGCCTTTACCGACGCCAAAAATCGTCGAATTGGTAAGTTAGAGCATGCTCAAGGTGGAACACTGTTCTTAGATGAGATCGAAAGCATGTCGATCTCTTTGCAGATTAAACTGCTGCGTGTGTTGGAAGAGCGTGTCATTGAGCGTTTAGGTTCGAACGACCCTATTTCACTGGACTTAAGAGTCATCGCCGCCTCTAAAGTGGACCTGCGTGAGGCTGCCGACCAGGGCGATTTCCGAGAGGATCTCTACTATCGACTCAATGTCGTTCGAGTCGATCTACCCGCCTTACGGGAACGGCGTGAGGATATTCCACTGCTGTTTAAACACTTTGCTCTGGTCGCCTCAGGTCAGTTTGGCCGTGAAGTCGAACCGCTAACACCGGAGCAGATTCAGCAACTTGTCGCCTATGATTGGCCAGGTAACGTGCGCGAACTGCGCAATGTGGCGGAGCGTTTTGTGCTACTCGGTGAGCTCAATTGCGGGGAAGCGGGCGAGTTGGAGAGTAATCAGAACACCGTAATGAGCTTGCCTGATCGCGTTGAGTACTTTGAGAAAACGTTGATTCAAACCGAATTGGCGCGTCATGCTGGCTCAATCAAAGAGACGCTGGCGGCCTTAGGTCTACCCAGAAAAACCCTATCTGACAAAATGCGTAAGTACGGTCTTGATAAAGCGGACTACAAATAACGCACCCGGTTGTCAGGACCAGACTATTCGTTATACTTGCCCGCTTGTTTGAATATAAGGCGACTCTCTATGTTGGGTTCAATTGCAGCTGTTTGGGGTATTGTTGGCGTTGTTGCTCTGTTGAGCAGTGCAATCTATCGCTTAGCACCTATGGCTTTGGAACTTCCGTTTGCTGAATTGAGTTTTGGCCATTGGGTGGCACTGGCTTTCTCGTTGGTCTTTATGGGCTTTGCCGAGGGATATCGCGGCTTCCAGCAAAACTTTTCACCTCGTGCCGCTGCTCGAGCGCGATACCTTCGTCACCATGTGACGCCTGCGCGTTTGGTACTCGCACCGCTCTTTTGCATGGGGTTCTTTCATACCACTAAGAAGCGCAAAATCGTCAGCTATTCACTGACCACTTTTATCATTGTGTTGATTATTGTGGTGCACTCTATCCCGCAACCTTGGCGCGGCATTGTCGATGCCGGTGTTGTACTGGGTCTAACGTGGGGAACCGTTTCGTTGCTGGTCTACGGAATGAAAGCGCTAACCAAAGAGGTGTTCGACGTCTCACCCGAGACACCGGAACACCACTGATGTTTTTCGGTTAACCTAGGAAGAGCTGGTAGGCTGGGTTGGTGGTCTCTTCAAACCAGGTGTAGCCCAACTCGTCTAAATACTTACGCACTTCAGAACGCTCTTTCTTAGGCACTTCCATACCCACTAAAACGCGTCCATAGGCAGCACCGTGGTTGCGGTAATGGAACATTGAGATATTCCAACGCCCACCCAGAGTATTTAGGAACTTCATCAACGCGCCTGGACGCTCTGGAAATTCAAAGCGGAAGAGCGCTTCGTCACCACAGGCATCAGGCTTGTGACCGCCAACCATATAGCGAATATGACTTTTTGCCACCTCGTTATCGGTAAGGTCTGTCACTTCATCTAATGCGTCGTTAAGTTCGGCCAGTAACTCTTCGCGACCATCGTTGTTTTTTCGGATTTGAACACCGGCAAACACCACGGCCGCATCGCTGTCGCTATAGCGGTAGTTGAACTCAGTGATGTTGCGATTCCCCAGCGTTTTACAGAACTGCTTAAAGGCACCTGGTCGCTCTGGGATTTTGGCCGCTATTAATAACTCACGTTTTTCACCGATCTCTGAACGCTCAGCAACATGACGCAGACGATCAAAGTTTACGTTGGCCCCTGAGTTGATGGCGATTAGATTTTTGCCGGTGCACTGCTCGCGCTCGACATAGCGTTTGAGGCCGGCAACCGCTAGGGCACCTGCGGGTTCTGACACCGCACGGGTATCGTCAAAGATATCTTTAATGGCCGCACAGATCTCATCCACGCTGACGGTGATCACTTCATCGACATGATCTTTACATATTTCCCAAGTGTGCTTACCGATCTGAGCTACGGCGACACCGTCCGCAAAGATGCCAACTTGTGGCAGTGTGGCACGACGACCCTTCTCCATAGCCAGTGCAAGACACGCGGACTCATCCGATTCAACGCCAATGATCTTGGTCTCGGGTCGAAGGTATTTTACGTAAGCCGCCACGCCGGCAATTAAGCCGCCACCGCCGACCGGTACAAAGATCGCCTCGATGGGGCCAGTATGCTGGCGCAACATCTCCATCGCAACGGTACCCTGTCCTGCAATGACATCGGGGTCATCGTAGGGCGGGATGTACGTTAAGCCTTTCTCTTGCTCTAGTTTGGCAGCATGCTGGCGCGCATCGTCAAAGGCATCACCGTGCAGAACCGCTTTTCCGCCCAAGCGACGCACGTTGGTGACTTTCACGTCTGGCGTAGTTTTGGGCATGACAATGGTCGCTTTAATACCAAGGTATTTAGCCGCATTTGCAACGCCTTGAGCGTGGTTGCCGGCCGATGCAGTAATAACACCGCGCGCCTTCTCTTCATCGGTCAGCTGGGCCATACGGTTGTAGGCACCACGAATTTTGAACGAGTAGACAGGTTGTTCATCCTCACGTTTTAGTAAGACTTTGTTACCTGTGCGCTCGGACAAACCAGGTGCGTCATCCAGTGCGGTTTCGACGGCTACGTCATAAACGCGCGCTTCGAGAATTTTTCGTATGTATCGCTGCATAGTGATCAAGAGCTGTTTTGCTTAAGAAATATGGATGCAAATGGTATAGACTCACTGCTATTGCGTCTAGATAGCCAGGCAAATGGCTGCTAAAACACCCGAAAATTGACTGTTTAGAGATGGATTGATGACTCAAGACGAAATGAAACAGGCGGTCGCACAAGCGGCACTGGATTATGTATTGCCAAAATTAAAAGCGGATTCGGTGATTGGTATCGGAACCGGCTCTACGGCTAACTGCTTTATTGATGCTTTGGCAGCACACAAAGGTGCATTCGAGTCGGCCGTGGCCAGCTCGGAAGCTTCTGCCGAGCGTCTGCGCTCACATGGCATTGAAGTGGTTGATTTGAACTCAGTATCAGGTATTGAGGTCTACGTCGATGGCGCCGATGAGTTCGATCCACACCTAAACTTAGTCAAAGGTGGCGGTGGTGCGTTGACTCGCGAGAAGATTGTCGCAGCAGCATCCAAAGAGTTTGTCTGTATTGTCGATCAGTCTAAGCAGGTTGATGTATTGGGCGCTTTCCCTCTGCCGGTAGAGGTGATTCCGATGGCTCGTTCTTACGTAGCTCGTGAGTTAGCGAAGCTGGGTGTGCAGCCTGAATACCGCCAGGGCTTTGTGACCGATAATGGCAACATCATCTTGGATGTTCACGATATGGAGATCCTCAATCCAAAAGGGCTAGAGCGAGAGTTGAACGACTTGGTGGGTGTTGTCACCAATGGTCTGTTTGCGCTGCGCCCTGCAGACCTTGTCCTGATGGCAACGCCAGAGGGTGTTGAGACACTGACTGTCTAAGTCGGAAAAGTACAGCCAAAAAAAGGAGCCATTAGGCTCCTTTTTTGTTGGTTGAGTGGCTTACCACTGAACAACCTGAGTCAATGCGATGCTGACTGGCATAGTGATCCAAGCAAGAGCAACTAGGTTGATTGCGATCCAGCCCCAGCCAGATTTGTCACGGAAGTTTTCGTCGTGTGCCATGGTTTTAAACCCTCAAATTTGTTGATGTAGATCAAAATTTGAGCGAATTCTACACATCTTTAATGAAAAATAACACTACTCCAATAGTGGAATTAGCCGTTGTTATTACCCATTGGATTTAAGAATGGCATAGCACTGCTCTATCTTAAGTGGAGCACGCAGCAGACTGGCTATCGCAATAAACGCGAAACTGGCCAGTATTGGCAGAGTGAGCCACAGCTCCCAGTGAGCAGAGAGCGGTATCTTCAACAAAAACTGATTCATGGCTGCCAAGGTGATCTCTGCACTGAACACAGCGAGTGAGCCACACACCAGACCCAAAAGACCAAACTCCAAGAGATCAAGCTGTTTGGTCTCAGTCGCTCTTGCCCCTAATGTTTGCAGCAGTGCCACCTCAGTTTTACGCTGTTCTAATGCTTGGAGCAGGGTGATAGTGACCAGAATAAGGCCAGTCGCCAGCGTCATAATCAACACAAAGGCCGAGCTTTCAGCGAGTCTTTCTAACCAGCCAGCGAGCTGTTTCATCAGTTGATCGATATCGATCAAGGTTAACGACGGGAATTCGCGAAGCAGTTCGTTCGCTTGTGCTTTGCGCTCCTCGGCCAGTTTAAAGCTGGTGATCCATGTGCCCGGATAAGATTGCAGTGCTGCTGGCGAGAAAATGACGTAGAAGTTGGGTTGGAAAGATTCCCACTTCACTTCACGCACACTGGTGATGACACCACTGACGGGTTGGCCACCGACGTCAAAGCCGAGCTTGTCACCCAGTTTAAGCCCTAGATCCTCCAGCATGTCCCGCTCGATTGAGATCTGGTGCTCGCTAGAGTCTGAATCCCACCACTCACCTTGGATGATCTGGTTATGCACCGGTGGTTGCTGGCGCCAGGTCAGGTTTAACTCACGGCGTAGAGAGTTATCCTTTAACTGCTCTTCGTTTAGCTGAGGTCTGATCGGTGCATCGTTAAGGTCCACTAATCGCCCGCGTATCATGGGATAGAGTTCGGTATCAATGTCGCGATCTGCCAAAAACTGATCGACCCCTGGCTTTTGCCACTCCTGGATATTGATTAAGAAGTAGTTCGGCACGTCTTCAGGGAATTGCGCTTGCCACTCTTTGACTAAGTCCTGACGAGCCACCCAGATAACGCTCAACAACATCAGTAACAGTACCATGACACCCGCTTGTAATCGGTGCCATTTACGTTGCTGACGCAAACGCATGATGAGCAAACGCCCAAGGGCAAGACGGTTAGCTAAAAAACGCCCGAGGCTATGCAGAATCAGTTGGGCCAACCAACCGAACAGCAGGCCACTGATACCCAGCATGATCAGTAAAACCGCAGCAGCGGCAGGCGCCGCCAAAAATAGCAGTAATACAGCGCTTAGCAGTACCAGACTGATGAGGTAGAGTCCCCAGCTTGCTTTTTGAGTCGTGTTTGTCTGGTCGCTTCGTAGTAGTTGTGCAACGGGCACCTTGGCCTGCTCCAGGGCTGGAGGCATGCCGAGTAGAAGTAGCATCGCATACCCCAACGCAGGGCCTATTAAGTAACTAGTCCACCGCGCGTTAGGGAGCGCTTGTGGAAGCAGACCGGATAGCCAGATATCGGCTAGGCCAGCGAGAAGAGCGCCAGCCATCCCGCCAATCACTGCGATAAGGGTTGCGGCTATGCCGAGCTGCCAAAAATAGAGCCTTACTAAGGCGTTGGGTGTTAACCCCATGCTTAAGAAGAGCGCGCTGCGACTCTGCTGGGCATGACCGAAGCGACGCAGTGCCAAAAGAATGGTCAGTGATGCGAGCAGTAGGGTCGTCAGTGAACTCAAACGAACATAGGAGAGGCCGTTAGCGAGAGCGTTACCGGTGACCGGTTGATCATTGATCAGTGACAGTATCCGCTCGTGGTTCTCCAGCGTCGGTTTTAGACGTGCCTCGTACGTTTTAAGCTGATCATTGTCACCACTGATCAGTAGACGGAACTCGGCTCTAGAGCCTGGGCCCAGTACCGCGCTCTTCTCAAGATCTTGCTGATTGACCAGAAGATGAGGGTTGAGTGTGTTGAAACCGCTACCTCTGTCGGGGGACTGTTTTAACCTGGCGGTAAGCACTAGATCGGCATAACCGAACTGCAGGGTATCTCCAATCAACAGACCCAGTTGATCAATAATGCGCTCTTCAGCCCATGCGGTTCCAGGCTCAGGTACCGCTACTTGCATAGGTGGATCAGTAATCACCTCTCCCCTGAGCGGGTAGGGATCAGAGATTACTTTGGCTGAGCTTAGGATGAGGTTGTCACCAGCACCGACCATGGTGGGGAATTGAATCACTCGGGTGGTGGTTAGCCCCAGCTCTTCAGCTAGGTCCGTGCGTTGTTCATTAATGGGTCGACTGGATCGAACGACCAGATCGGCCCCTAGCACTGAGGCACTCTCCCTGAGGAGGCCACTCTCTAAACGATCACTGACGATCGATAGAAAGCTGGTCAGTGTCACAGCGAGTAGAGCCGCAAGGATTAATACTCGCCACTCAATGGTGCGCAGTTGCACCCACAGCTGTCGCCTTGCGATGCGGGGAATGGCAGAACTCATGACAGCTCCTCGATAGCCCCATTACTCAGTTGAATTCGACGCTGACAGCGTTTTGCTAGCTCAAGGTCGTGAGTGATCAATATCAGCGTTGTGCCCTGTTGCTCGTTTAATGAGAAGAGCTGTTCAACGATTTGCTGCCCCGTCGCTTCATCGAGGTTGCCGGTAGGCTCATCGGCAAAGAGCAGGGCAGGGTTACCTGCAAAAGCACGCGCTATCGCCACGCGTTGCTGCTCGCCACCGGAGAGTTGTGAAGGATAGTGATCAGTTCGATCACCCAGCCCGACGTTTTGTAGCCATTCCGACGCTGTTGCCTCCGCGTTTTGCTGCTGGCGAATCTCAAGGGGTAGTGCGACGTTGTCCTGTGCTGTTAGCTCGGGCAGTAGGTGAAAGGATTGGAAAATAAAGGCAATTTTATCGGCTCTGAGTTTTGCTCGTTCTGCATCCGACAGTGACTCTAAAGGCTTACCTTCAAATTCGACTGTCCCAGAGGTGGCCGTATCCAACCCCGCAAGCAGACTGAGTAGCGTCGATTTACCGGCGCCAGATTTACCGATGATCGCTATCGTCTCCCCGGCATTAATGGTTAGGTTGAGATTGACGAACAGATCCAGTGTTCCGCTTCCGGTCTTAAACTGTTTTCCCAGCTGTTTTGCTTCAAGTAGAACGGAGCGGCTAGTCATGGTGTCCTCTTAATGATCCAATAGTCTTCTAATACCCTTACGACTATTATTAATTTTGGGTTTGTTACGTCGCTTTTAAAGGTTCGAGGTCGTTTTGTTAAAGAATTTCATACTGCACTTATTCATCGCTTTTTGGTTAGCGCTGCCGGTTAAGGCAGCGGATATTATGGTGTTGGGAGATAGCCTCTCGGCCGGTTATGGATTAACCCCGGGTGAAGGTTGGGTAGAGTTGATGGAACAGCGTTTGGAAAGTTCCGGTCTGACGTTATTAAATGCCAGTGTCAGTGGTGAAACCACAGCCGGGGGGCTGGCGCGACTTCCCGATCTGTTAGAGCTACACGAACCTAAATGGGTCCTGCTTGAGTTAGGAGCCAATGACGGTTTACGCGGTACTCCTCTGAATATTATTCAAACCAATCTTGAAGCTTTGGCCAGTAAGATTACTGAGTCAGGTGCAAAGCTGATTGTGATTGGTATTCAGCTACCGCCCAACTATGGTCCACGATACACCCGCGCTTTTTTTAATCTATTCCCCCAGCTGGCTGAAACATTTGATGCACCACTCGTGCCATTCCTGTTAGAGGGCGTGGCGACCGATTGGGATCTGATGCAGTCAGATGGCCTACACCCTAAAGCGGTCGCTCAGCCGATCATTCTTGAGACCGTGATGAGTGTTGTGGGACCGGAAATAGGCGTGCAGTAGACAATAAAAAAGAGAGCCGAAGCTCTCTTTTCAATGACGGGCTACTGATTAAGCCGCTAGGTTTGCGTTTGCAAAGTCCCAGTTCACAAGTGACCAGTAACCGTTTAGGTAGTCTGGACGTACGTTGCGGTAATCGATGTAGTAAGCGTGTTCCCAAAGGTCTACAGTCAGGATCGCTGTTTGACCGTTAGTCATTGGCGTGCCTGCGTTGCTAGTGTTTACGATCTCTAAAGAACCGTCAGCGTTTTTAACCAACCAAGTCCATGAAGAACCGAAGTTGTTAACCGCTTTGTCGTTTAGCTCTTCTTTGAACTTGTCGAAAGAGCCCCACTGAGCGTTGATCGCGTCAGCAATAGCGCCTGTTGGCTCACCGCCACCGTTTGGTGATAGGCAGTTCCAGTAGAAGGTGTGGTTCCATACCTGTGCTGCGTTGTTGAATACGCCGCCAGCTGGTGCCGTTTTGATGATCTCTTCTAGAGATTTACCTTCAAACTCAGTACCTGGTACTAGGCCGTTTAGCTTAACCACGTAAGTGTTGTGGTGTTTGCCGTGGTGGAATTCTAGAGTTTCAGCAGAGATGTGTGGTTCTAGTGCATCTTTTGCGTATGGCAGTGCTGGAAGTTCAAAGCTCATTTTATGCTCCAATCATTTCAGTTAGTCAGGGCATAAAAACCCTGGCGGTAAGTTAGTGGATGCGATCATATCACCTTTCGCCCGACTATTAATGGCACAAAAAGTAATGTCTTTAGATCACTCGGTTGTTTCGTATCTGCAACTAAAGATAGCTGAAATTATGTTCACCTCTGATTACAATGCGGCCATCTTGATCATTTACAAGGCTTAAAGCATGTCAAAGGTTCTGTTGTGGATCGCCGTTGTTATGGGCGCCATCTACATTGTTCGTGTTAACTACTTTGGATCCAAAACCTACGAACCGTTTATGAACGGTTGTCTGGTGTCAGGTGCCTCTGAAGCGCGCTGCAGCTGTCTAACCGATTATGTCCACGAGCGCTTTGACGACTTGGAAGTCGGTCGCATTCTGCGTAGTGATCGGTCTGATGCTGGTTTTTCTGAGCGCGTGGATGGCGTTATTGCAGCTGGTACGTTGGCCTGTAAGTCTGCGGATCAGTAACTACTGCTCGGCAAGCCATTGCTTGACCAGAAACAGTGCGGCAATGGCTCGGCCTTCATGAAAATCACTCTGCATCGCCAGTGTCTCGATATCCGCCAGTGGGTATTTCACAACTTCCAGAGGCTCTGGTTCATCACCTTCTAAACGACTCTCATAAAGATCCTGCGCCACAACCAGCGTCAGTGAGTTGCCCATGTAGTTGGGCACCGCGCTCATATTCCGGATAACCTGAAGTTGATTGGCAGCAAAACCAGCCTCCTCTTGAAGCTCTCGATTGGCTGCTTGTAGGGCATCTTCGCCGGGATCGATCACGCCTTTGGGTAGTGTTAAGACATAATCATCAAAGCCGGTCGCATACTCTCGAATCAGAACGATGTTCTGTTGGGCATCGATGGCAAGCACCATGACGGCGCCTCGGCCCTTGGATGCCAGACGTTCAAATCGACGCTCCTCACCATTGCTGAAGCGAAGGTCGACCTGCTCGACATGAAACAGTGCACTCTTCTCTGGCTTAGTGACCTTCAAAATTTCCGGTTTGATCGGCATACTGGTATCCAAATAACGTTTCCTAGAGTGTTCCCCGATTATGCTTCAATGGCAAGAGATAGACACCGTCTTCTTAGATATGGACGGCACCCTGTTGGATCTTCACTTCGATTCACACTTCTGGCTTGAGTTTCTGCCTGCTCGTTACGCAGAGATTCACCAAATCGATGTTGAAGAGGCTAAGAAATATATCCTGTCGAACATTATGGAGGAGCAGGGGACATTAAACTGGTACTGCTTTGACTACTGGAGCGAACGCTTTCAGCTTCCGATTGCTGAGTTAAAACATGAGGTGGCCGATAAGATTGGCTATCGCCACTCTGTGCCCGAGTTTCTTGCTTGGCTCAAACAGAGTGGCCGACGTGTGCTGATTGTCACCAATTCGCATCGGGCAGGGGTTGATTTAAAGTTCTCTCGTACCAATTTAGCGGATGAGGTGCAGGGTGTGATCAGTTCACACGACTATGGCTATCCGAAAGAGTCGCAAGCCTTTTGGGAGGCTCTGATGAAGCATGAACCCTTCGACCCTGAACGTACATTGATGGTGGATGACAGTCTACCGGTTCTACAATCCGCACATGATTTCGGCATCAAGCATCTGCTAACGATTGATCAGCCTGATCTGCAGATGCCCCCACGCGACATGAGTGATTGTGACTTTATGTCGATCAATGATTTTAATGAGGTAATGGTAAACGAATGAGTAGCGGTATCCGTCTAGATAAGTGGCTTTGGGCTGCCCGGTTCTACAAGACCCGAGGCATTGCCAAAGAGATGATTGAAGGCGGTAAGGTGCACTACAACGGGCAAAGAGCAAAGTGCAGTAAAGCGGTTGAGATTGGTGCCAAGCTTAAGATTCGTCAGGGCTACGACGAGAAAGAGATCGAGATCGTTGCACTCTCTGATCAACGTCGTGGCGCGCCAGAAGCTCAAAAACTCTACGTTGAGACTCAAGCCAGTATCAATAAGCGCGAAGAGAACGCAGCGATGCGTAAGCAGTTGGGCTCAGGGCCTGATGCACGACCGGATAAAAAGAGCCGTCGTGAGTTGTTGCGGGTTAAAGGTTATTTACGAGATTGATAGCTGAAACCTGCACCAATTCCGCGTAAAATCGCGCCCCAATTGTTAAATTATTATAGGTCTTCTGATGAGCACACCTGATCAAATTCAACGCGTCCTGTTTGATAATGCCGACGTGCGAGGCGTTGTTGTCGGTCTTGAAGAGAGTTTCCAGCAAGCGATTGCTTATGGTGACTACCCGGATGAGATTCGCCACCTGTTGGGCGAGATGTTGGCGGCGGTTGTGCTACTCAGTTCAAACTTGAAGATCGAAGGTCGTTTGTCACTTCAAGCACAGGGCGACAGTGGACTGCGTCTGCTTCTTGCTGAGTGCAACGATAAAGGCCAGGTCCGTGCGATTGCTCGTTTTGACGAAGAGACTCTAAAGCACGGCGAGCGTTTCGATCACTCCTTTGTTAATGGTCGCATGGCGCTGACCATGGAGCCTGAACAGGGTCAGCGTTACCAAGGCATTGTACCGCTTGAAGGGGCGAGCGTTGCCGAGTGTATCGAAGGCTATTTCCGCCAATCAGAGCAGCTACCCACGCAACTGATTCTGACCACCGATGGTCAGCGTGCCGCTGGCATGATGCTGCAAGTGTTACCGGCTGCTGGCAATGGTGATGAGGATTGGAATCACATCTCTACTCTGGCGCAAACCCTGCAAAACGATGAGCTACTCGAGTTGGATAACGAGACACTGTTGTATCGTCTATTCCACCAAGAGAGCGCACGTATCACAGATCCTGAGCCTTTAAGCTTCTCGTGTGACTGTTCACGTCAACGCAGTGCAGCCGCTCTGCAAACGATGACCGAAGAGGAGCTTCTGAGCCTTGCTGAAGAGCATAACGGTGTCGTATCAACAACTTGTCATTTCTGTAATCGCAGCTATGATTTTGATGCGCAAGACATTAAAGCACTGTTCCACAACGATGGGGCATTGAACGAGAGTGACTCGTTACACTAAAGGTTATCGATCTGGGGGTTTGTTAGAGCCCCCGGCTATGAGATAATCGCGCACCTACAAAAAGAGTTGGCCACGACCTTTCAAACCAACCACCAATAATATTATTTAAATTATTTTCCGCGTTCCGCCCTCTTTGAGGACGGTAACTTTTAGGTACAAATGGGTTAAAGCCCAAGGGATCAGTTGATGACTAAAGAGTCAATCGCAGAGAATCACCTTAACCTGACGCCTGCCGCGTTGGTTGAGGCTGCTATCGCACGCAATGAAGGCGTACTAGCAAACACAGGTGCACTTGTCGTTACTACCGGTAAGCGTACAGGTCGTTCACCAATGGATCGTTTCATCGTCCAAGAGCCAAGCACATCCGATGCCATCTCTTGGGGGCCAATCAACCGTCCATTCGACGCAGACAAGTTTGATGCATTATGGGCGCGTGTTGAAGCGTACATTTCTGAGCAAGAGTCTTTCACTTCTGAAGTGCATGTCGGTTCTGATCCAAGTCACTACCTTGCAGTGCGTATGACCACTGAAACTGCATGGCAAAATCTTTTTGGTCAAAATCTCTTCATCCGTCCAAGCGACTACAACCCTAAGGGTAAAGAAGAGTGGCAAATTCTTAACGCTGCTGGTTTCGAGTGTGAGCCAGAGCGTGATGGCACCAACTCTGATGGCTGTGTCATTCTGAACTTCGCACAACGTAAAGTGTTGATCGCCGGTATGCGTTACGCGGGCGAAATGAAGAAAGCGATGTTCTCTGTACAGAACTTCCTTCTACCTGAAAAAGACGTGCTACCAATGCACTGTTCAGCGAACATTGGTGAAGATGGCTCAACGACGCTCTTCTTCGGTCTTTCAGGTACTGGTAAAACAACCCTTTCTGCAGACCCAAGCCGTTACCTAATCGGTGATGATGAGCACGGTTGGGCGAAAGGCGGTGTCTTCAACCTAGAAGGCGGTTGTTACGCTAAGACAATCAACCTTAGCCAGAAAAACGAACCGATCATCTGGGATGCAATCCGTTTTGGTGCAATCGTCGAGAACGTTGTTCTAGACGAGTGTCGTGAAGCGGATTACAACGATGTCAGCCTGACAGAGAACGGTCGTTGTGCCTACCCGTTGAGCCATGTTGAGAAGCGTTCGGCGACTAATATGGGTGACGAGCCAGATAACATCGTATTCCTAACCTGTGACCTAACCGGCGTACTGCCTCCTGTCTCTATCCTGAGCAAAGAGGCAGCGGCGTACCACTTCCTATCTGGCTACACAGCGTTGGTTGGCTCTACAGAGATGGGTTCAGGCGGCGGCATCAAGTCGACCTTCTCAACCTGTTTTGGTGCACCATTCTTCCCGCGTCCACCAAGCGAGTACGCAGAACTACTGATCAAGCGTATCGAAGAGTACGGCTCTAAAGTTTACCTAGTGAATACCGGTTGGACCGGCGGTAGCTACGGTACAGGTGAGCGTTTCAGCATCCCAACGACTCGCGGCATTATCTCAGCGATCCAACACGGACACCTTAAAGATGTGGAAACTAAGCACATCCCTGGTCTAAACCTAGAAGTGCCTGTGACCGTTCAGGGTGTTGATGACAACCTACTTGTGCCACGTGATACTTGGGCAAACGGCGCCGATTATGATGCTGCTTGTGCCGATCTGACCGCACAGTTCGTTAACAACTTCGAAAAATTTGAAGGTGTTGATGAGAAGATCATTGCTGCAGGCCCTCAAATTTAAGAGGCTGCATGCAGTATAGAGAGGCGACCTAAGGTCGCCTTTTTTATTGCTGTGAAAACTAATTTCGAACTTAAACCTTGGGTACTCCATGTAAGAAACACCTGGCTTTGGCGGTGTAAGTTAATCTGTGATTCAATAGAAAAAAATATCAAGGGTTTAAAGGAGGGTCTGAACGATGTTAGATGAGGACTTAATCGCAGACTGGCTCGGACCTGTATACCAAATACTTCGTTGGCTTGGTTTTTCTGAAGCTTGGCACTTTGGTGGGTTGTTCATCTTCTTCGCTGTAGGCTTCATTGTTTCCATAAAATTCACGTCCAAAAAACCAGCCATAACTTTGAACCAATCTGAAATCGATGCGGTTCGCGAGGCAAAAAATAAGAAGGGGTTGTCAGGAATACTTGCAGCTTTCAAAGCAGGTGAACAAGTGGGCAGCAGAAACAAAAAAAATAAATGAGACTGATATCCACTCAGGACAGAGGGGCTCTTCTATGAACAATCAAATAGCAGCTGTGTTGAGCGTGTTAATGCTAGCGGTTCCAGTTCAAGCCGAAGAAAACCCAACGCGTGACGATTTCTCCGATGTATTAAAACAACCAATGCCTGACTATCTCACAGACGTGATCGACAAACCGGACTATCGGATGAAATGGAACGGTCTGTTTGAAGGCGAGGTTGGTGTAGATCAGTGGTTGGCTGAATACCTGGACAACGGTGCCGTGGAGCATCCAGTTGAGTACGTAGAGGAGGGCGGTTTCGTTTTTGAAATTTATAGTCTGTGTGAGCCTCACAACTGTTGGGGTAGCAAATTTACGTTTGTCGTCTCCAAAACATGCCCTCTAGTTCATGGGGTGATGACTAGTTTCGACGAAGTGACTCGCCAATTCGGCGTAAAGCTGAAGTTCTATGATGGGGACAAGCCAATTTATGTTCTGCCTCAGTTTGCAGACCTTTGCAGAGCTGAGCTCAAATAACTCTCGTTATCAACTATAGCCAAAAGGTTATCAGACCGATAAACAGATCTAATTTCATATTACTGAGGCTTGGGGGTAAATTTTAACTATCTAACAAACAGGAGAAACGCGATGAGTGGTTTCAATGAAAGACTTGATCATATATTGCCTACCATACCGTATTACTGATCAGATTCATGATGAGTACGGTTAGGAAGAATATGGCAGCACAACATTTCGTCACCCAGCAACCCCTATCGATAGGCCCCGTGACTGAGACCTATGAACGAATGGTGGATGCGGGGGAGGTGCAACGAGATGAGGCACAAGTCACACTAGCCGCAAAACTCGATGCTCTGCATGATTCGCTTGCCTTGCTACCGCCAGTCCCTGTGGGTTCTGATAAATCGATAGCGAGCAGTACTACTAGCAACAGCCCGCTTCCACTTGGACGATCTTTGGTCTCCGCTCAGTTCTCTCTTCGAAAGAAACTCAATTTGTGGTCTTTTAGTCCACCACCGCGCGGTATCTATATTCATGGTCCGGTCGGAGTCGGCAAGAGCTTTCTAATGGACCTCTTTTACGCGTCGGTTAAGGCTTCTATTACCAAGCGCCGCGTCCACTTTCATGAATTCATGCTAGACGTGCACCATCGCCTATTTGTCTTCAAACAGAAGCACCCACTAGATGATGTGATGCCTGTTGTTGCACAACAATTGGCACAGGAAGCTCAACTCCTCTGTTTTGATGAATTTCAAGTAACCGATGTTGCCGATGCCATGATTTTGAAGCGACTGTTTTCATTGTTATTGGATAGGAATGTCGTAGTGGTCGCCACCTCAAACCGCTCCCCGGATACATTGTATGAGGGAGGCATTAACCGATCCCTCTTTTTGCCATTCATAGACATGTTAAAAGACAGGTTCGACATTATCTCCATGGAGGATTCCGCCAGAGATTATCGACTCGAAACTCGAGCAGATGGTCATTCCTATTTTTGGTCAAACAAGGATGTACATGGCAATAACAACATTCAGTCGCAGCTTAAAGATATATTTGGTGGCACTGTATCGGGAACTGAGGACGAGGTCATTGACGTACGCTTCGGCCGCACCGTCCAGGTCAAACGACATAATGACCGGTGCGCCTGGTTTGATTTTTCCGAGTTGTGTCACCAGCCGCTTGGCGCGTCCGATTATATTTCCCTTTGCGACCGATTTCCGGTCCTCATCATCGACGGTGTTCCGCAATTAGACGTCAATCACCTTGACGAAGGGCGACGATTTTTGACCCTCATTGACCTGTGTTATGAATCTCGCACCCGCTTGGTGCTGGCAGCCAACGTCCCACTCGATGAACTGTTTGTCGATTTCTCAGCGCAAATTGAACGCAGCGATGGCAATGAAGAGTTGTTTGTTAGTGAAAAAGGGGGCAACTCAAGCTCCTTTGCGACGACCATGATTCGTTCCAAAGAGGGTGAAGATATGGAGTGGTCGGCAACGGGTCTAAATGGCGCGTCACTGGCAAAATTATCGGCCGCCAATGATCTAGCCTTCTCTTTTCGACGAGCCGCGTCTCGGTTGGTCGAAATGAGTGGTAAGGATTGGGGGCGGTAAAAACTTCAACGACTCAAAGCCGCCTCTCAGTTTTTAATATTACTCCTGCTTTCTCATGAAGAATCGATAGAAGGTTTGATCTGATATCAGAGGTAGTAGCCGCGTTAGTAGGGCAATGATAATCAGTGCAAAAGCCAATCTAGCCCAGAGTATGCCGTGCAGTTCTGCACCGGTTAGTGCGATCAGTAGGGTATCTTCAATCAGGCTGTGACACAGGCCAAGAAGGGCAAAAGAGGCAAAAATATCGCGTCCACTGATGGTGCCTCGCTCTGCTTCACGAATCAGTAATCCGCCACCATAGGCTAATCCCAGTGTCATCCCTATTAAGCTCATCGGTAGGGCTTCTCGTTTAATACCAATCAGTTTGAGAATCGGTCTAAGTAGATATTCGATGGCGCGCTCTAAACCCGTCACTTTGGCAATTCTTAGAACGGCTACCAAACCAAAAATGACGACAACGGTCCAAAATAGCATCTCGAGTTGTGCACTTAGCCACGCGGTCCAACTGTTGTCACCAATCTCTGGGGCAAAATCGAAGCTAACCAGCTGCTGCATGCTGGGCATATCTTGGTAGACCCAGTGCATACAGATCGCAAGCCCGAGTGCGCCGCCGATGCGAATTAGAATCATCGGCAATAATCGGCAACCCCCTCGATAGGTGATGGCGATCTCAACAATCAAGTTGTGCGCACCCAGCATCAGGATGCCCATCAACGTAATCTGCTCAAGTGTCCAGGCTTGTGAGTAGGTGAATAGGACAATTAAGCCTGCGTAGATGTTGGTGAGCAGCGTGGTGGCCCATACAATGCCGGCAATGGCTGGTAGACCTAGCCACTCCATAGGTGCACTGAGTGTGTCGGCTAAGAAGTCGGCTGCACCGATTAGCTCCAATAGGCGTACAATGACGATGGCTGGGATGAGTATTTTGAACAGGGTCAGGGTAACGCGAACACTGTCCTCTGTGACTTCACGCAGGTGTTTCATTAGTGGATTCATCACAGTTCTCGACATCATTCCCATTATTGGTGAGCAGATGCTATTATTGGGCAAGTTATTTTGCAATTTAAGGTTGATGTCTTGTTAAGACAAGTCTTGCAACCGCTTCGCGTAAAACGCATTGGAGATAAGAACAGATGAGCGAAAACATCCTAAACGTAACTGACGCAAGTTTCGAAGAGGACGTCCTAAAGGCTGAAGGTCCAGTACTGGTTGATTACTGGGCAGAGTGGTGTGGCCCTTGTAAGATGATTGCACCGGTCCTAGAAGAAGTTGCGACTGAGTACGCGGGTCGTTTGAAAGTGTGTAAGTTGAACATCGACGAAAACGCTGAAACCGCTCCTAAGTTTGGTATTCGTGGTATTCCAACACTGATGATCTTCAAAGGCGGCAACGTTGAAGCAACCAAAGTTGGCGCACTGTCTAAGTCGCAGCTAACGGCGTTTGTTGACGCAAACATCTAAATATTAGGTAAAAGGCGGGATATCCCGCCTTTTCTTTGTCTATTGGCTAGACAGCACCACCAACTGGTTATATATTAACTCCGTTGGTTGATTTCTGACCAACCCAAATAATCTTCTTCTAATTTCAATCATTCCTGTCTCGCGGCTCTCGTCGTGCACGACACTATTCATAACGAAAAAATGAACCTTACCGAACTCAAACTAAAAAGCATGCCTGAACTGCTCGATATCGCAGCAGAAATGGGCCTAGATAACCTTGCTCGTTCTCGTAAACAAGATGTCATCTTCTCGATCCTTAAGAAGCACGCCCGCAGTGGTGAAGATATTTACGGTGACGGTGTTCTTGAAATCCTACAGGATGGCTTCGGCTTCCTTCGTTCAGCGGACTCCTCTTACCTAGCTGGACCTGATGATATTTATGTATCGCCAAGCCAGATTCGTCGTTTCAATCTGCGCACGGGTGACACCATTGCCGGAAAGATCCGCCCACCGAAAGACAGTGAGCGTTACTTCGCACTGCTTAAAGTGGCTGAGATCAACTACGACAAGCCTGAAAATGCCAAGAACAAAATTCTGTTTGAGAACCTTACGCCACTCTTCGCTCAAAAGCGTCTGCGTATGGAGATCGGTAACGGTAGTACAGAAGATATTACCGCTCGTGTCTTAGACCTAGTGACTCCGGTTGGTAAAGGTCAGCGTGCATTGGTGGTTTCTCCACCTAAAGCCGGTAAGACACTGATGCTACAGAACATTGCTAATAGCATCACACGTAACAACCCAGAGTGTTACCTGATTGTTCTTCTGATTGATGAACGTCCGGAAGAGGTAACCGACATGCAGCGTACGGTGCGTGGTGAAGTGGTAGCTTCAACGTTTGATGAGCCGCCATCACGCCACGTACAAGTGGCTGAAATGGTGCTAGAGAAAGCGAAGCGTCTAACCGAGCACAAGAAAGACGTTGTCATTCTACTTGATTCGATTACCCGTCTAGCCCGTGCCTACAACACGGTTGTGCCTTCTTCGGGTAAAGTACTGACCGGTGGTGTCGATGCGCATGCACTTGAGCGTCCTAAGCGTTTCTTTGGTGCGGCACGTAACATCGAAGAGGGTGGTAGCTTGACGATCATTGCTACGGCTCTGGTTGATACGGGCTCTAAGATGGATGAAGTCATCTTTGAGGAGTTCAAAGGTACTGGTAACGCCGAAGTTCACCTGGATCGTCGCGTTGCTGAGAAGCGTGTCTTCCCTGCGATCAACATTCGTCGTTCAGGTACGCGTCGTGAAGATCTTCTTACAACAGAAGAAGAGCTCCAACGTATGTGGATTCTGCGTAAGCTGTTGGATCCAATGGAAGATGCGGCCGCAACTGAATTTGTCATCGATAAACTGAAGGACTTCAAGACCAACGAAGAGTTCTTCCTTTCGATGAAGCGTAAGTAATCAATCTGAGCGTTTATTTGGCTTAGTATTGAAACAGGGCGAGCATTTACCACTCGCCCTTTTTTGTTTTTGCCGAGGATTGTATGGCGACACCTAAGTACAGAGATCTGCGTGATTTTATTAGCCAGCTGGAAGCTCGTGGTGAGCTTAAGCGAATAACGCATCCTGTCGACCCCAATTTAGAGATGACAGAAATCTGTGACCGCACGTTAAAAGCCGGTGGTCCAGCACTGCTGTTTGAAAACCCGGTTGGTTATGACATGCCGGTATTAGGCAACCTGTTTGGTACACCTGATCGCGTTGCACTGGGCATGGGGGAAGAGTCCGTTTCGGCACTGCGCGATGTCGGTAAATTGCTGGCGCAACTTAAAGAGCCTGAACCACCCAAGGGCTTTAAAGATGCACTGGACAAAATACCGCTCTACAAACAAGTGCTGAATATGGGGCCTAAGGTAGTCAAAAAGGCGCCCTGTCAGGAAGTGGTACTTGAGGGTGATGCTGTCGATTTGGATCTGATTCCGATTCAAACCTGCTGGCCAGGTGATGCTGGTCCTTTGGTGACCTGGCCATTGGTCATTACTCGCGGCCCAAACAAAAAGCGTCAAAACCTAGGTATCTACCGTCAGCAGAAAATTGCTAAGAACAAACTGATCATGCGCTGGCTGTCGCATCGCGGTGGTGCGTTGGATTTTCTTGAGTGGAAGCAACAGCATCCAGGCGAGCCGTTCCCGGTTGCGGTGGCTTTGGGTGCGGATCCGGCGACCATTCTGGGCGCTGTGACACCGGTTCCCGATACTCTGTCCGAGTACGCTTTTGCTGGACTGTTACGGGGTGGGAAAACGGAAGTGACGTCCTGTATTG
Source organism: Marinobacterium sp. xm-a-127 (assembly GCF_013283425.1). Taxonomy (NCBI): domain Bacteria; kingdom Pseudomonadati; phylum Pseudomonadota; class Gammaproteobacteria; order Oceanospirillales; family Oceanospirillaceae; genus Marinobacterium; species Marinobacterium sp. xm-a-127. The sequence goes on along the minus strand of NZ_WBYH01000005.1, from coordinate 59,947 downwards.
GTAGCGACCTGCAAGTGCCTGCTAGTGCAGAAATCGTATTAGAGGGTTACATCTACCCTGACGAAATGGCGGACGAAGGTCCGTTTGGTGACCACACCGGCTACTACAACGAGGTCGACAGTTTTCCCGTCTTTACGGTGGAACGCATCACGAAACGTGCTGATGCGATCTATCACAGTACTTACACGGGCCGTCCACCGGATGAACCGGCTGTTCTGGGCGTTGCATTGAACGAGGTGTTTGTACCGATTCTGCAGAAGCAGTTCCCAGAAATTGTCGATTTTTACTTGCCACCAGAAGGATGCTCTTACCGCATGGCGGTCGTCAGTATGAAGAAGCAGTACCCGGGTCATGCTAAGCGTGTGATGCTGGGGGTATGGTCCTTCTTGCGTCAATTCATGTACACCAAATTTGTTGTCGTTGTGGATGAAGACGTGAACACTCGTGACTGGCAGGATGTCATCTGGGCCATTACTACGCGTATGGATCCGGCTCGGGATACGGTGATGATTGAGAATACCCCGATCGACTATTTGGACTTTGCATCCCCTGTGTCTGGGTTGGGTTCCAAAATGGGATTGGATGCGACCAATAAGTGGCAGGGCGAAACGGATCGTGAATGGGGAGAGCCCATTACCATGGATGAGTCGGTGAAACGTCGAGTAGATGATATCTGGGCTGATCTTGGAATCGACGACTAAGTCCCCACTATTTAGTTACCTGACTAGAGTAAATTGTTAATTCACGCATCGCGTGGACTGTTATTTGGAGAGTGAACGTGGCAAGGAAAGTTACGACGATTTTATCGGCTGATCTGTTAAATAGGGATGTTTACCGTATCCGCCTTTTGCTTCCTGAGTCTGAGCAAGCGGGCGCTGAATTTAAAGCGGGACAGTATCTAGATATCTGCCTGCCAGACGGGAAAAAAGCTTCATTCTCTATTGCCTCGGCACCCGAGGCAGGTCGTGAATTAGAACTTCACATTCGCCATATGCCTGACAGTGAGTTTAACGATTCGATTGTCCAACATCTGCTGCATCAACCGAGCGTTGAAGTGGAGTTGGCGATGGGCGACTGCACCATCAATCTAGATGAGCTCAATGACGATCAGCCCATCATCTTTGCTGCCGCAAGTACCGGTTTTTCACAGGTGAAAAGCATTGTTGAGCACCTGATCGCCAGAGCGCGCAAAAATCCGATCCATGTCTATTGGGGTGCCCGGGTTGAAGAGGATATGTACCTCGAAGCGTTGCCGAAGAGCTGGGCAGAGCACCACGCCAACATTCACTTTATTCCTGTCGTTAGTGAACCAGATAAGAGCCCGGGTTGGAGTGGACGTACGGGCTTACTACCAGCGGCCATTGTGGAAGATGTTGACGACCTGACAAAAGCAGAGGTGTTCGCATGCGGATCGCCGGCAATGGTGTATGCACTGTTGGATGCTTTAGAAGAGCAGGGCTTTACTCAGAGTCAGATGAAATCTGACGTGTTTGCCTACGCTCCGCGTCCTTAATCATTAAATTCACCTATGACCCCTGCTATTGATGCTGCCAAAAAGGCAAAAATATCCTTCAATACGCATCAGTATGAACATGCACCCGGGGCCGCTTACGGCCTCGAAGCTGCAGATAAGTTAGCCCTCGACCCAGGTCAGGTTTTTAAAACTTTGATGCTTGAGACTGACCGAGGCCCAAATGCGCTAGCGGTCGCAGTCATACCAGTAGCAGCAACGTTGGATCTCAAAGCCGCAGCCAAAGCGCTAAAACAGAAAAAAGTATCGATGGCGGATCCTCAGGTTGCTCAGCGCTTAACCGGCTACTTGGTTGGAGGGATCAGTCCACTGGGGCAGAAGCGAGTTTTTGCTACCTTAATTGATCAGAGTGCCGAGTCTTTGAAGACTTTGTATGTCAGCGCTGGCAGACGTGGACTTGAGATTGAGTTGGCACCAACTGACCTGTTGAGAGTCACACAAGGTCAGTTTGCAGCGATTGCTAAGTTTAAAAATTAATTAGTTTGGGTCGTTTTAATTCCTAAACTCCTAACCCTTCAAACAGCTCTAACGCCTCTGGATTAGCCAGTGACTCTCTATTTTTAACCGGCTCGCCAACCAGCACGTTGCGTACTGCTATCTCAACGATTTTTCCGCTTTTGGTTCTCGGGATGTCCGTAACCGCTTTGATGATACCGGGTACATGTCTCGGCGTGGTGTTGTTGCGGATGGTGCGTTTTATCTCGGCCACTAGGTCGTCGGTGAGTTCCAGGCCGTCTGCGAGCACGACATAGAGCGCTACCACGACATCATCCTCTTTGGGTAACCCGACGCAGATGCTATCGGTGATTCCCGCGACCTTTTCGACTTGACGGTAGATCTCGGCTGTACCGATTCGGACACCGCCTGGATTCAATACCGCGTCAGAGCGACCGTGGATGATCACGCCCTTTCGTTTTGTCAGTTCAGCGTAATCACCGTGCGCCCAGATGTTATCGAAGCGTTCAAAGTAGGCTGCTTTGTAACGTTCACCCTGCGGATCATTCCAAAAACCGATGGGGCGGCTAGGGAAGGGGGCTGTACACACCAATTCACCCTTCTCCTCGAGCAAAGAGTTGCCTTCATCGTCATAAATATCAACGGCCATACCTAAGCCTCTGGCCTGTAACTCGCCTGAGTAGACGGGGAGGGTCGGCACACCCAACGCAAAGCATGAGACGATGTCGGTTCCGCCTGAGATAGAGGCCAGATGAAGGTCTTGTTTAACTGAGTCATAGATAAACTCGAAACTTTCCGGTGAGAGTGGCGATCCGGTCGAGAGTATCGATCTAAGCTGAGCAAAGCTGTGGTGCTGATTGGGTAAGTAACCGGCATTCTGAATCGCGGCTATGTACTTGGCGCTGGTGCCGAAGGCAGTGATCTCCTCTTGCTCCACGATGTCCCACAGTGCCGAGGCAGTCGGGTGGAAAGGGGAGCCATCAAACAGAACGAGTGAAGCACCAACTGCTAAACCAGATGCCATCCAGTTCCACATCATCCAACCGCAGGTTGTGAAGTACATTAACCGGCTGTCAGGGCCTAAGTCTGTATGTAGGGCTAGCTCTTTCATGTGCTGGAGCAGTGTTCCGCCAGCGCCATGCACGATGCATTTAGGAACTCCTGTCGTGCCCGATGAGTAGAGGATGTAGAGCGGGTGATCAAAAGGGAGTTCAACAAAATCGATGTCGCCGGCTTGGTCGTCCAGTGCCTCTGACCAAGGCTGTGCTCCCTTGATCCCCGTTAGATCGGGTGAATCATTCAGAAACGGGTAGACCACGACCCCTTCTACACTGGGAATGCGATCAACGATCTCCGGTAGTTTGTCGAGGTTGTTAATCTGTTTGCCTGCGTAGTGGTAGCCATCTACCGTAAAGATCAGTTTCGGTTCAACTTGCCCAAACCGGTCGACGATGCCATTGACACCAAAGTCAGGTGAGCAGGAGGTCCAAACCGCTCCCAGTGCTGTGGTGGCCAACATCGCAATGATCGCCTCTGGCGCATTGGGTAGGTAACCTGCAACACGATCGCCGGCGCCGATATTCATCTTTTTCAGGTAGCCCTGTACCGATGCAACCTGCTGAAAGAGCTCTGCATAGGTCAGCGTTCTGCGTTTGCCATTCTCACCCCGAAAAATGATCGCAATGCTGTCATCGCGACGTTTTAATAGATGCTTGGCAAAGTTGAGCTTGGCCCCTTCAAACCAACGGGCGTCACGAATTCCAATCCCGGTTTGTAGAACCTCTTGTGCTGGCTGACTGAACTCAATATCGAGAAACTGGCACACCGAGCCCCAAAACTGATCGGGCTGATCGATACTCCACTGCCACAGATCATCATAAGTCGACAGTGCCAGTGAGCACTGGTCGTTCACGCGGTTTTGGAATTCGGTTAAGCGTGCAGCTGCAATGCGTTGATTACTTGGCTGCCATAGCAGTTTAGACATGAGGTTACCTAGGGTTAAGACACTATAAGAACCTTAAGTTAAGGCGTTCATTCACTCAAGCGGAAAAACAGCGGAATTCACTTCGCGAAACCGTTGATGTGCGCAATAAAAAAGGCACCCTGAGGTGCCTTTGATCCTTGGATCTGAACTTAGTTCTGCTCAACAAAGATGTTGGAGAAGAAGTCGGCCAATTCGTCGGTTGCCGATAGTGGCAGTACGTGTGCGATGTACTGGTCTGGACGAACGACGATCATACAGCCTTGCTCACGATCGATACCGCGCATATCGAAGATGTCGCCATTACCTTTATGATCAACACAGAAGACTTTCTCATGATCCTGGATACCCAGCTTGCCCTTCTTAGGAATCAGTAGAGAAGGCATTTTATCGTAATCCAAGTCGTAGAATGTCTGCTGGAATACAGCGCGAACATCAATGACTGAATCGATGTCAGCACCTGACTTGGTGTACTTAACAACCGGTGAGTTGCTGTCGTTCTCTAACCAGTCCGCTAGCGTATGAATGGCAGAGCTTGAGCTGGTGTCGTTTTTGCCTGCAAATGCGTAGATTCTCCAACGAGCATCGGCCTGAGCTGCGTGACCAAGTTGCATGTGCTTAGCATCTGATAGGCGTAGAACCGGCGCTGAGTGGAAACGACGTCCAATCTCTTCTCCTGTTGCTAGTGCTTGGTAAGTTTGTGCACCGGTTAGAATTGATTCATCATATTTAACGGCCAGACCGCCGGTGAACTCCAGATTCTCTTTGAAGGCACGAACGAAACGAGGCTCATCGCCTTTATCCAGTTCAGACGTACCAGGAGGTGCCGACATGATGCGCGCCCACTCGTGGTCGGTCTCAACAAGACGTTTCGCTTCTGTCCAACGCTCTTTAGAGTAAGTGTGTAGTAGAGATGCGTCTGATTGACCAGTCAGTACGTGGACTAACTTCCAGCCTAGGTTGAAGGTATCTTGCATTGATACGTTCATACCCTGACCCGCTTTCGGGCTGTGCGTGTGACAGGCATCGCCCGCAGTGAATACGCGAGGGTTGCGAGTTGCACGCTCTTCATCAGTCACATCATCGAAACGGTCCGTCATGCGGTGACCAATCTCGTAAACAGACCACCAAACAACCTCTTTCACATCGATGCTGTATGGGTGCATGATGCGGTTAGCCGCTGCGATCGTGTCATCCGATGTGAACTTGCGGTTGGCAACGCGCTCATCTTCTTTTAGTTTATCCAGCTCCACGTACATACGGAACATGTAACCACCTTCACGAGGAAGGATCAGTACGTTGCCCTCAGTGGCAGAGGTGATCAAACATTTCTGGCGAACATCAGGGAAATCTGTGTTAGCTAGGATGTCCATTACACCCCAAGCCTGGTGAGCAGCATCGCCGTGCAGCTCGCCACCAATGGCGGTACGAACGTTAGATCGTGCACCGTCACAGCCGACCACGTAGTTAGCGCGAACAATCTTCTTCTGGCCTTTGTTTACACCGGTGTTCACCAGAGTCACTGTCACTGGGTATTCATCAAGAGATGGGTTTACTTCCAACGTCTCTACCGACCAGTTGTAATCTGGTTGCATACGCGTCGGTGAGTTATCCATCACCTCAAGGAACCACTGGTGGATGCGTGACTGGTTAACAATGATGTGAGGCATTTCAGATGAGTCATCAGCAACATCCTGTACACGGCCAATGCGTTGGATATTCTTTGGATTTTCTGGGTCTGGCATCCAGAAGTTGGTCTGGTTTACCCAGTAAGCTTCACGCTTAACGGCATCGGCAAAACCAAAGGCTTGGAACATCTCCATGGTACGCGTGTTGATACCATCGGCTTTACCTTTTTGGATATTCATTGGGCTTGGTTCAACGATCATCGTGCTGATCTCGGGGAACTGAGAGAGCTGAGCCGCCAGACAGAGGCCTGCAGGGCCTGTACCTGCAATCAGTACATCGACTTTTTCAGGAAGAATGGCATTAGGCGCGAATTCGCGACGGTTAGGTGCAGCATTTTTGCGATCTGGGTTACCACCACGGAAACCATCTTCGTAATATTGCATCACTAGACTCCTTATTATCTTCTGTCTCTTAGTGCGGCTCAGAGAACCTTGTTAGTAAGTATGCTTACTATTTGTGCTCATAGTGTAACCAAAGTTTTATGTGGTTGTAAACTAGTAAGTATACAAACTAGTTCTTTTCAAATAGGATGGAACAAACAGTAAAAAGTGTTGGAGAACGAGTTGTCCTACTACGAGATGCCTGGTCACCTGATACGTCGCTTAAGTCAGCAGTCGAATCAGGTGTTTCAAGATGAGATGAAGCGTATCGGTGCCGATGTCACGTCGGTGCAATTTGCCTCAATGCAGGCAATAGAGTTGCATGGCGAGATGGAGCAGTCACAGATCGCGCAGTCGATTCACTACGACAAAGCGACGATTGGAGGCGTGATTGATCGACTCGAAAAACGTGGTTGGGTAGAGCGTAAATCAAACCCCAAAGATCGACGCGCTAAATTGGTGACGCTAACCAAAGAAGGGCGTAAGGCTCTGGAGGAGATCACCCCAGTGGTTAAGGCGTTGCAGGATCAAGTGGTAGCCAATTTAAGCGACGATGAACGGGAGCTTTTTATTAAGTTGGCGCAAAAGGTTGTCTCTTAGTATTGACGGTTCGAGCCTATTAATGAGGGTCCGATAACGGCACATTTCGGGCATACGATTACTGAGGACGGGTATAAAATTTTATACCTTTCGATGGCTTGCCATTTTTAATAGCAACAGAGATCGATGATGCTCCTGAGAAGCCCAGCAGTCTTGCTGCTTCAGATTGCGAGTCATAAGTACCAATGTGACTCCCTGATTCACAGTCGTAGGCATATATCTTCTTTGGAGCGTTCGGTACTCTGATTGTCGGTGCTGGAATTTTATGACGCTGACTGATCGCTGCAATTTGTTCGTGAGTTAGATCTGAATATTGCCAATGAAACCCTCCTGCATGAGGTCGCTTTCCTCTGCATACAGACGTTATATGACTAGGGTTTACTACAAACCCTTCTTCAGCAAAGATTCTTGCCGCATCAGTTGAACTGTGAAAGTGGATATTAGCTTCAACGCAAAAGACAGGCTTCCCGTTTTTATTCGGCTCTGAGCAATTTTTTGCTTTGTTTCTTAAAATCGCCTCGGAGTCCCTGGACTCGATTTGCTCAGCAGTAAGCCACAAAAGTCCTCCAGACTGTCGGCGATGACCGCTAAGTGCCAAAGATACGTTTCGAAAACCTTCACGTGAAGCATCGGCAATAGTGTTGAAGCGTTGCTCGATCTCCAACGTCTTTGGATTAACCCCGACAACAGCCTTGGGTTGGTTTGCAAGATCTTTCGGTCGATCTGTTTTTACTTCAGCGAGTTTTGCTTCGATTCGATCAACAACCCTCTGCGCGGTTTCATAATCAGCTACTGTTTGCTCTAGCTGGTTTTTAAGTGCGTCTTCGACTTTCTGTCGTTGACTTAGGTACAGTAGTTCTGTGTCGCCGCTCCAGCGCTCGCCCTGTCTCATGCCCTTTTTGAATATGCGGAGGTCACGATAGTCGTAAAATTGTTCCAGAAGCATGCTCTCGAAGGTGTAGGCAGTCACTTCGTCCAGTTGAACGGCGTAATAAATCTCTTTTAAATACCATTTATACCGTTCATCCAGACTTCTTATAGTTACTCCTACCTTTAAGCTATCAATGCCAAAGACGTTTACGCGCATTATGCCAAGCCAAGTAGACTTGCCTCGAGATTTCTCTTCGATCAGTCTTTGAAGTCGCTGCGAGGTATACCCTGAATTTCTGCGTTTACATTCAGGGCACATATAAGAACCATTTCTGAGGGTGGTAATGTTTGTTGTGAATTTACCATGCAGGTCGCAAAGCATCTGAGCCTTGAAAGACCCAGCGGTCTGGTCTCTTGCAATTATGTGGATATGATCGGGTAGCTGTTCCTGATAAAGAGCAATCAGGTCTTCCGTTTCGTGCCTACGCCCAGCAATCGTAGCTTCTCGCGCACAGATCTCGCACCCGTGGAGCTTATTGTCCTTGAGGTAACTTACGGTTGTCTGCATAACAGTATTATGCCGTTTGCAACGAACTCGAGTTGGGGACCCTGCACTTTCGTAGGGATCTAACAACTCCAGATGATCAGGTAATTCATTTTCAATCCATTCAAGAATCGAGTCTTTATGCAATGCTATCCTAGCCTCGCTTTTAGCTCGTTTGCCACACTGGTGACATCCACCACCTTTTTGCGTCAAATGCTGAGAGGGTGTAGTAAAAAAATGACCATGCTCATTGCATATAATTTCTACTGGTTCTTTCTGGGTGGTGTATGTTGTGGATGCAGGGCCGTAGTCGAAAGCATTTCCCCACTTATCGACAGATTTGGCTCTCCATCGCTCAAAGTTTTTTATTCTTTTTTGCTCTGTAGCTTCTACGGAATATCGTCCAACCATCGTCACTTTCACTTTGAAGATTCAATTTAATGGTAACAGATACACTTATTTCTCAAACACGAATGTCTCAAAAGGGTCGTGAGCAGCCGTCTGCGTGGTGCCGATAAGTAACAAAAAGGAGAGCTATTGCTCTCCTTGTTTTCGTTGGTTAATAAATGCTATGAGTTGGCGTTAAGCTCTAGCTGGAGATCTTCTTCTCACCTGCTGCGACACACTGGAAGATCAGTGTGTTGATGGTCATAGGGCCAACGCCACCAGGTACTGGAGTCAAAGCAGCAACACGACCTTCTAGTGGTGCCAGTTCGATATCACCTACACCGCCTGGGTGGTAGCCAGCATCGACAACGATGGCACCATCTTTGATCCACTCTGCTTTAATGAATTCTGGGCGGCCAACCGCACCAACAACGATATCAGCCTGTTTGATGATGTCGGCTAGTCCTTGGGTGCGTGAGTGACAGATGGTCACAGTCGCATCTGCGTTTAACAGCATCATACCCATCGGCTTGCCTAGAATAGGGCTGCGACCAACTACGACAGCGTTCTTGCCTGAAAGCGGAATGTCATAAGCGTCTAGAAGACGCATAATGCCTTGTGGAGTTGCGGAGCCGTATGCCTCTTCTTGCATCGCCATGCGACCAAAGCCAAGACAGGTGACACCGTCTACGTCTTTCTCTAGCGCGATGGCATCGAAACAGGCACGCTCATCAATCTGTTCTGGAACTGGGTGCTGCAGCAGGATGCCGTGACAGTTTGGATTACTGTTCAGCTCTTGGATTTTCTCTAACAGCTCTTCGGTGGAGGTCTCTGCACCCATCTCAACCGTGATTGATTCCATGCCGATACGTTTGCAGGCATTCTGCTTCATGCGCACGTAGGTTGCTGACGCTGGGTCAGCGCCTACCAAAATAGTGGCTAATGCAGGCGTTTGACCGCCGCTTTTCGCTTTAAGGTTTTCAACGCGTGTAGCGAGTTCAGCTTCGGTTTTTTTAGCAACGGCGCTGCCATCAAGAATCAGTGTGGTCATGGTTTTCCTGTGGTTGGGGTCTAGCTAATTGAATTGTGCGGATTCTATCACTACTGATCGAATTTTGCTCGATCAGCTCTCTCATTTAGGGCTTTTGCGGGTGATCTTATCAAGCATGCCCATTGCCACTGCTGAGATAACAAAGGTTAGATGAATGACAACGTACCAGAGCAGTTTATCGTTATCGATGTTGCTCGCATTCATAAAGACCTTAAGTAAGTGGATTGAAGAGATGGCAACAATGGAGGCGGCGACTTTGTTCTTCAGAGAGTTGGTATCGAGTGTGCCAAGCCATTCGAGCTTTTCTGTCGATTCACGAATATCGAGGCGCGAGACAAAGTTTTCATAGCTGGTAAACATGACCATGACGATCAATCCCGAGACTAACGCGATATCAATAAGAGAGAGAATGATCAAAATGAGATCAGCCTCTGGTAGAACCGTCACATCGGTCAGGACGTGTATCACTTCTTGGAAAAACTTAATGGCCAATGCGACCAGGGCTAAGCTAAGTCCTAAGTAAATGGGCGCTAAAATCCAGCGAGTTGAATACATCAAGCGCTCAATAAAACGTTCAGCCACGGTGCAATCCTTAATGAGTTAAATGGTGTCGTGTCGTGCGATCCGCTTCCGACGGAGTTGGCAGTTGAAGCGGTGCGTTCTTGGAACTCAACAGTTGAGCCGCTTCGCGCTGTTCACCCAGCTGTAGGTAGAGCTCGGTTAGTTCGATCAACGTCTGTGCCTGATGGTTGAGTTCGAGTGATTTTCTGTAGTGCGTTAACGCGGCTCCCCATAACTGAGCGCGACGAGATAGACGTGCCAGAACCAGTTCTACCGCCGCATTGTCAGGCTGCTGTTTTAACCAGCCTTTAGCCGTTTTGATCATGGAATCTGGATCATCACAGGGCAGTTCGCTGAAGCGAACCGCTAGATCGTTATCCCAGTGTTTAGCTAACCACTTAATGATCTGCGAGCAGGCATCTGCTGTTTCGTTTAGGGCGGTTAGCTGGCCAATGTAAGCGCGGCGAACTTCTGGATCTTGTTGTGCTTCGTAACTCAGATCTTCCCAACACTGATCTAGCGCAGTACGAGACGTCTCTTCTAGATTGTTCAATTTAGAGAGAGCGGCTGTGCGTCTTAAAGTTTGTATGTCGCTGCTGTTTAAAACCTTGCGCTTTTGCAGGCTCGGTAGCATTGGCAGTAGCGCGTTCCAATCGCGTTTCGCACTCAGCAACGCCGCTTTTTCACGATCTACAGCGGTTGAGTTTGAGCGCTCTTTTGCAAGTCTGCTGAGCAGTTCGCCAGCCCTCTCATGGTGACCTGATTTAACGTCAAAACGTACCTGCTCGAGTTGAAGGCGTAACTCTGACTCAGGTGACTCTTTAGCCGCTTTGATAAGAATGCGGTGCGCCTCTTTTTCATCCCCTTGCTCTGCCGCGCATCGAGCCGCTTCTAAATAGAATAGGGCAGGAGTTCGACTGAGTTCTGCAGCTTGGATAAACAGGCGGCGAGCTTTCCATAGGTCACCATCCAGTTCCGCTTCCAGCGCTTGATTGGATTTTGTGCCGGCTTTTCTATCACCGCGCGCTTCGCTCCAGCGGCGGAGCTTCTCGGCAGGTGAGCGCCAATTCGAGAATAGATTGAATAGCCAGTGGGTCAATGTGAACAGCAGAACCACCGCGATCAGAAGCACCCACAGACTGGTCTCAATGGAGACCTGTTGGTAGGCAATCAAGACATATCCACTGTCTTTCATCATGGCCTGCCCGACCCAAGCACCTACTAATAGCAGGAGTGAGAGTAGGATTAAAAAGCGTCTCATTACTCTGCCTCCCTGCGCAGGTTAGCCATCTCTTTTTGATGCTGCTGCAGAGCCTTCAATGATCCCGAGATGTCCGGAATCGTTGGCGACACATTCAAGGTTGTCAGTTCCGCTAGGGATTGGATTAGAACACTGGTTGTGTAGTTATCCTTATCAAAGTACTGCATCAACAGAGACTGCGCGCGTGACAAGCTGGTTGTGAATATAGACTGCTGTTGACGTAATAGCGCCAGTTGCGCCTGTTCTAACAACATCTGGATATTTTGGCGAAGGTAGTGACCTTGATCCGGTGATAGGATCGGCTCTACTGGTTGATCGTGTCGTTGAATAACGATCAGTGACTCAAGTTTGCTGATCGCTTTGGCAAAACCGCTGGTGATGTTCTGCTGTGTCTCGGCATCAACCTGTTCAGTAATAACATTGTCGATCAGCTCAGGCAGTTGGCGTTGTTGCTCTAAGGTGAGTGTGGGTAAGTCTTTACTACGCTCAATCAGTGCTGCAACTCGAAGGTAGGTACCTTCTATGTCCAAATTGGGTACTGATTCGAGTTTCGAGATATCACTGGCAAGGCTTTGGCGCAGTGGGTATAGGCTGACATCATCCAGCTCTTTAAGAATGGTGTCGGTACTGCGCAAGAGGGCCAGTGCACCTTCGGCGCGGTTCTCCATCAAGATGCGTTGGTTCGCTAAGCGTAATAGATACTCAGCCTCAGCTAGGCGCCAGTCACTCTCTGATCGTTCACGACCGGCTTCGACCTGTTTGATGGCATCACTTAGGCGTTCTTGTAGAGTGGCGATTTCGGCCGTTTGTGCCACTTTTTCTGCTTGGATCTGTTGGAAGCTCTCAGTCAGCTCGGCAACTGCTGCATTGGCATCATTGACCGCTGCAGTGGCTTCCAGCTGTTGAGCGGCACTGCGCTGATTAAAGCGCTCTTCGAGTTGGGTGAGTTTTTGCTGGGCCAGGTAACCGCCAGCACCCACCGCCCCAAGAGCAACCAGACTGATGATCGTAGCTAGGATTGCTGACGCGCTTTTTTTGGCTGGGCCAGTCTCTTTTACATCTGAGGTCTCTTTCAATTCGGAGCTATCTTCAGCCTGATCGCTGGCCGTCTCTTCTACCTTTGACTCTACAACTTCAGCTTCGAGAATCTCGGCATCTTCTACTTGATCGATTTGATTCTCTTTATCGGAGTGACTCATCGCTCTATTCCTTTATTGAAATCGCTGCTCTAAGGCCGCGATCATGGCACTGTCATCAGCACCGTCTGCGACTGTGATATCGGTAAAACCTAAGGTATTTCCCAGATCGGCAACACGCTGACTGGGAACAAAAATGGGTGTATCGGCAAACATGCCCCACTCATCGGCAAGCTTCGCTAAATGCTCTAACGCTTCGCCACTACTAATGAGTATAGCGCCTGGTGCCTGTTTAAAACATTCTGAAAGTTCAGCGTCACTGTATTCAGGCATTTGACGTTGATAGAGACTGATCGTTTCGACCTTTGCACCACGCTCGGCTAAGGTCTCTTCTAGGAGTGTTCTACCGCCTACGCCTTTGAATATTAGGATTCGTTCTCCTAAAGGTTGGGCAAATGCAGGCAGTGTTAACAGGGCTTCTGAATCGAGTCCTTCATTAGTGGCGGCATGAATCTCATAACTGGCCAGTTCATCAGACGTCCCTTTGCCGATGGCGTGCCACTGCACCCCAATAGGCAGTTGAGGCCAGAGTTGATCGAGTAGGTCAATGGCAATTCTGGCCGCATTTCGGCTGACAACGATGACGTGTTGATAGAGGTCGAGATCCAGTAGTTTGCTTTGCAGACCAGGGGTGGATGGGTTCTCTAGATCTTCAGGAATGATCTCTAGAAGCGGCAGTGGAATAGGCGTAAAGCCTCTCTCTTTCAGGGCAGACGTTAGCGCGCCCTGCATGGCTGCCGGGCGCGTGGTTAGTACGCTGGGTTTAGCCGCGCTCGGCATACACCTGCTCTAGAATCTCACCGGCACCTGCTGCAAGGAGCTTTTCAGCTAACTCAATTCCCAAGGCTTCGGCACTCTCTTTGTGACCGCGAATCTCATCGCGCAATACCAGTGTGCCATCAGGGCGACCGACTAGGCCGCGTAACCAGAGTTGATCGCCTTCCAGTTCGGCATAGCAACCGATTGGAACCTGACAGCCGCCCTCAAGGCGTTTGTTCATGGCGCGTTCGGCAATAACACGAGCAGCCGTTTCGTCGTGGTTCAGTGGTGCTAACAGAGCCTGAGTCTCTAGATCATCCATTCGACACTCGATGCCGACTGCGCCTTGGCCACCGGCGGGAAGACTCTCGGTAGAGTCGATTTGATGTTTAATGCGATCTTTCAGCTCAAGGCGAATCAGTCCGGCTGATGCTAGGATAATGGCGTCATATTCACCGGCATCGAGTTTTCCAAGGCGGGTTTGAACATTGCCACGCAAGGTTTTGATCTCTAAATCAGGACGGCGTTCACGCAGTTGCACCTCGCGACGAAGCGATGAGGTACCCACCACAGCCCCCTGCGGCAGTTCATCAAAATGGTTGTAAGTGTTGCTGACAAACGCATCGGTGGGTGTTTCGCGCTCACAGATGACAGACAATCCTAGACCTTCTGGAAACTCCATCGGTACATCTTTCATAGAATGCACGGCGATATCGGCACGCCCTTCCAGCATGGAGACTTCTAACTCTTTAACAAACAGGCCTTTACCACCGATTTTAGCGAGAGGGGTATCCAAAATCTTATCGCCGCGGGTCACCATAGTAACTAGCTCAACGTTAAGATCGGAATGTAGCTCTTCAAGACGGGCTTTTACGAATTCTGCTTGCCATAAAGCGAGTAAGCTTTGGCGAGTCGCAATGCGGAGTGTGCGTGACATGAAACTTCCAAATAGAGATCTTTTTTTCGAATTTTCTAAGTGTATCAGATGTCTCTACTAAATTGAGCGTCCGGACGGGTTATTAGATCGGCTGAGAGTGCTATAATCGCGCCACTATTTTATGCGGTGTCATCCACCGAGACAGTTTCAAGAGAGGTAAATGAGATGAGTGATCAAACGAACCAGCAGTGGGGTGGTCGTTTTAGTGAGGCAACCGATGCGTTTGTGGCTCGATTCACAGCCTCTGTTGATTTTGATCAGCGTCTCTATCGCCAAGACATTCAGGGCTCTATTGCGCATGCACGCATGCTGACCAAAGTGGGTGTTCTGACTGAAGATGAGCGCGATGCAATCATTAAAGGTCTGGGTGAGATTCGCATTGAGATTGAACGTGGTGAGTTCGAATGGTCTGTTGCACTGGAAGATGTGCACATGAACATTGAAGCGGCACTGACTAAGAAGATTGGCATTACCGGTAAAAAGCTGCATACCGGACGTTCGCGTAACGACCAAGTAGCGACCGATATCCGCCTCTACATGCGTGATGAGATTGACCAGATACTGTCTGAAATCACGCGTCTGCAAGCGGGTCTTTTGGATCTGGCTGAGCGCAATGCTGACACAATCATGCCTGGCTTCACTCACCTGCAAACGGCACAACCTGTTACCTTTGGTCACCACCTGTTGGCCTGGTACGAGATGCTTTGTCGTGATTACGAGCGTTTTGCGGATTGTCGTAAGCGTGTCAATGTGATGCCACTCGGTGCCGCGGCTTTGGCCGGTACGACCTACCCAATCGATCGTCACTACACTGCAGAGCTTCTAGATTTTACGATGCCAGCTCGCAACTCATTAGATGCTGTGTCAGATCGTGATTTCGCGATTGAATTCTGTGCTGCTTCAAGCGTGTTGCTGATGCACATGACTCGTATGTCAGAAGAGTTGGTGCTTTGG
Organism: Marinobacterium sp. xm-a-127; assembly: GCF_013283425.1. Lineage (NCBI taxonomy): Bacteria > Pseudomonadati > Pseudomonadota > Gammaproteobacteria > Oceanospirillales > Oceanospirillaceae > Marinobacterium > Marinobacterium sp. xm-a-127. The sequence goes on along the minus strand of NZ_WBYH01000005.1, from coordinate 44,790 downwards.
ACCTCTGCACAGTTCAACTTTATCAATCTTCCAGATCGCTTCTGCACCGGCTCTTCAATCATGCCACAGAAGAAGAACCCAGACGTGCCTGAGCTGGTACGTGGTAAATCGGGCCGTGTTTACGGACATCTGATGTCGTTGCTGACGTTGATGAAGTCACAACCGCTGGCGTACAACAAAGACAACCAAGAGGATAAAGAGCCTTTGTTTGATGCTGTCGATACGGTTCAAGGCTGTCTGCGCGCGTTTGGTGATATGGTGCCTGCGATTGAGGCTCGTCCTGAAGAGATGCGCGAAGCGGCTCGCCGTGGTTTCTCTACCGCAACGGACTTGGCTGACTACCTAGTGCGTGCAGGTGTTGCCTTTCGTGATGCCCATGAAATCGTTGGGCTGTCGGTGGCTTATGGTATTAAAACAGGCAAAGATCTATCCGATATGACTCTTGAAGAGCTACGTCAGTTCTCAGATCAGATTCATGAAGATGTCTTCGAAGTGCTAACCCTCGAGGGCTCGGTGGCCGCTCGTGACCATATTGGCGGTACGGCACCTAACCAAGTTCGATTGGCGGTTGCGGCGGGTCGAAACGAGTTGGCGCAACGCGCTGAGTAATATTCGGCTATCCTAAGCAAAAAAAACTGCCAACGGGCAGTTTTTTGGTTTTAGGGGCTCGTTATGCAAAGGTGATGTCGACCATCAGATCGGATGCGATCTCCTCAAGAGCTGCTTGTACGCTGTCTAAATCAACACTTTTCGGTACTTGCAGTTCACCTTTGGCTTTAAACAACAGCTCAGATGACATTGAGCCGGGTGTCAGTTCGGTTTCTAAACTGGCGACGTTAACGCCCAGTAGCGACAAGGTATTAGAGATGTCACGAACGATACCCTGTTTGTCATGTCCAACCAGATCAAGCGTCACGGTTTCATACTCGGTTGCACTCTCTTGACTGTTGCTGACTTCACAAGAGACGCGAATGCCTTGCTCTTTTAGGTCATCTAATGCGCGAGTTAAACCGTCCAAGTTTGCGGCAGGTACATCAGCCACTACAACGCCCGCGAATTTACCCGCCAGTTGCGATAGACTGGATTCAGACCAGTTGCCTTGGTGCTCTGAGATGGCTGCAGAGATAAGGTTTACCAATCCTGGTTTATCATCAGCAATAAAGCTGAGCACTAAAGATTTCATTGTTGTCGCTCCACAGATAGGATGCTCTAAAGCATGATCGTTACTAGGTTTGACTCAAAGACTAGCACTTTGTTTGGCAAGAGTGCATAACTGATGGATATTTTTGCGGCCCTCTGGCCTGTCTTCGCACTTCTGTTGTTAGGTGTGTTGATCAATCGGATCCAGTTCGTTGATCACAACTTTTGGAACGGCGCAGAGAAGATTATCTACTATCTCTGCTTCCCGGCTCTGCTAGTGACACGGCTGGCCGCGGCTGACTTTAATGGCAGTGAATCTCTGGTGTTGATTGAAGCGGTGCTGCTACTTTTAGCGCTAGGCTCGCTGTTTTTACTCGCATTGCAGAGGCTTTTCAGATTCAGTGCGGCTTCGTTTACTTCGGTTTACCAAGGCGGACTGCGTTTTAACACCTACATCACACTGGCTATTGCTGCGAGCCTGATTCCCGGTAAGGGGTTAGTGATTGCGGCGATCATCGCCTCCGTCATGATCCCTCTGCTCAATCTACTCTGTGTGTTGGTGTTTGCCCTCTACAGCGATAAACGCCCCTCTGTTTTAACTGTGTTGAAACAGATACTGAGTAATCCCCTGATTCTTGCCTGTCTGCTGGGTTTGGCGCTGAACCTCTCTAAGTTGGGCATACCTTCTCTTGTTACACCGGTGTTGGAACTGTTGGCTCAGGTTGCCTTACCGCTAGGTCTGTTGGCGGTGGGTGCGGGGATCAATTTAAAGGCGATGCGATCTTCAGGGTTACCGCTGATGATGGGCGTTGCTGCTCGATTAATCGTTATGCCTCTACTGGCAGTGGCGGTTGGTGCGATGCTTCAACTCTCATCAGAGTCGCTGCTGATTTTTATGGTGTTTGCGTCGGTACCAACGGCTTCAGCGGCCTATATTCTTGCAAAACAGCTGAATGGAGATGCACCCTTAGTTGCAAATATTCTCTCTGCACAGACTCTGTTATCGATGCTGACATTGCCGGTGGCGCTATCCTTGCCGAGCCTGATTTTGTGAATTGATATTAATTTTGAAATTTTTTTGAACTTATTTTGAACTTTTTTCTGATGCTGAGGTCTTACTTAATAAGCCTCCTAGTTTCAGTTCAAAATATGAAAATGAAACAATCTCCAGACCTATTACTGCTACTCACGGTTACCTTAGTAACCGGAGTTGCAGTGACCGGGTTGATCCAATCGATCTAATCTCACTCTTTAAGCAATATAGCGTCCCTTGTCAGTCGCAATGCCGTGCATTGGAACGTCCCAAGGTTGTATCGGTAGCTTCTCAACCTTTTGCAGGTCGTGTGCCACGCCAATGAGTTTAGGGCCGTGCATGAACCCTTTTTTCTGTGTGAATTCGAAGGTTCGATCGTAGTAACCGCCCCCCATGCCCATGCGTCCACCTTGCTGATCAAATGCAACCAGCGGCATCAGTACTAGATCCACTGCCCAGGCAGGAGAGTGTGAGCGCTTTAATTTTGGCTCCCAAATCTTGTAGCGATTTTGGTTCATTGAGGTGTTGGGTTGATATTGAGTAAACCAGAGTCGATTGTGTCGAACCGGATGCAGTACCGGCAGGTAGACCGATTTCTTAAGTTTCCAACACAACTTGATGAGCGGTTGAAGATCGATTTCACCATCGTTAGCTAGGTAAACGGCAATGCGTTTAGCGCGATGAAAGTAGGGGGCTTTTCTTAGTTGGTGAACTAATGAGAGTGCAGCACGCTTCTGCTGTTTACTGGAGAGCGCACGACGTGCTCGACGTTTCTCAAGACGAATGGTTTTTCTATCTTCGATACTGAGCATAGAGAAAAGACCCCAGGATGCCGGTGGTGTTCTTGGCCCTGAACCCGAAGGTTCAGAGTGGATACGAGTATAGATATATTAGGCTTTCCGCACGCGGACATGCTCACAATACCTATTCCCCGCATCCGGGAAAATGATTATCGGCTCGAGGGACTTGAACAACTGTCGAACATCCCAGGGTTGAGTTAATTATAACCCTATGAAGCCGCTATTAAAGGGTTTAAGACCGGAAAAACTATGAAAATTTTGCAAGCGTCGCGTCGATCTTATCGATCAACTGCTTGGATTCATCGTTTGAGCTCGCTTCGGCTTTTGATGAGTTCAAATTGTCATAACTCAGGTTGAGAGCCGCCATCACTGCGATACGTTCCATGCCCAGTAGTTTGCCACTGCTAGAGATCTCACGCATTTTCTCGTCCAAGTTTTCTGCTGCAGCAATAAGGCCTGCCTCAGCACCGGCTGGGCAGCTAAGTGTGTACTCTTTATCAAGAAGGGCAACGGTCAGTGTGTTACTCATGAGCTTTTCTCCAAAACACGAAGGCGATTTAGCATCGATTCAACACGACTACGGGTGCCCTCATGTATTTTGAGTAGCTGAGCACGCTCCTCTTTCAACTTCAGGTTCTGTGTCTGTAAGTGACGATTCTGCTCATCCAACTTTTGTACCAACTCGATCAATTGATCCACTTTGGTGGCGAGCGTTGATGGGTTTACTTCTGACATTGACTGCCTCGAACGTTTTGAATTCCGACCATATTAGCAGGCAGTTGCATTGGGTCAATGTTCTGCATAGCTCCAAAGGCCGCAAAGTGCTAGGATCATCCCCAATAAATGCTCTTGAAAGCGGTCGTCTTAAACGCCCTCTGAATAGCATCTGAACCTTTATTTCTACCGTAATAAGTGAGAGTCGATGAGCGCGCCAGATTTTGATCAACTAGCCAATTTAATGATTGAAGAGGGGGCTATCGCCTTTTCACCCTCTGAGTTACATGGCGCGATCGTTGGGCAGCTCACCGCCGCTAAACGTTTTGATAAAGCGAGTCTTGAGGCGTTTTGTGTCACTCAAATGGATATCACTCGTATCGCTCTTGAGAGCAGCAGCGAAAAGTTGATGGCACTCTACACCCAGATTTTAGAACAGCTGGAATCATCCGCTTTTGAGTTGGCCATTTTACTACCGGATGATGAGCAACCTCTGGCTGAGCGTGCAGAGCAGTTAGGCCTTTGGGTGACTGGGTTCCTAGCAGGTTTTGGCATGGCGATTGGCGATCAAGGGCAACATCTCTCTAATGATGCGCAAGATGGTCTTAAAGATCTGGTGCAAATTGCGCAAATTGAGGCGGACGGCCAGGCCGAAGAGGACGAGAATCTCCTGATGGAGGTGGAAGAGTACGTTCGTATGGCTGCCATGCTGCTATTTAGTGAATGTAATAAAGCGGAGTCTACTGAGTCTGATAAACCGGTAATGCACTGATGAAAATTGATCTCTCAATCTACAAAGAGCGTCGAGCTAAACTGCTCTCTGAGTTACCTGACAATTCGGTCATGATTATCGCTGCGGCCTCTTTGGTCAGCCGCAACGCCGACGCTGAGTTTCCGTTTAGGCAGTCGAGTGATTTCTACTACCTTACGGGATTTAATGAACCGGATGGTTTGTTGCTGCTTAAGCCAAGTTCAGATCAGCCGGTGGTACTCTTCTGTCAGCCACGTGATCCTGAAATGGAGATCTGGACTGGTTACCGAGCAGGTCCAGAGGGTTGCATTGAGACCTTTGGCGCGGATGCTGCATACAATCTTTCAGAGATTGATCAACAGCTTCCCAGCCTAATCGATGGCGTTGATCAGCTGTTCTACCCGTTAGCACGCGATGCTGCATTGGACTCCCGGGTAAAAGGTTGGATTCAGGATCTGGCTAAACGTGTTCGAGCGGGCGCTGAAGTTCCCAAGGCTTTGAGTGATTCAGATCCTATTTTGCATGAGATGCGTCTGTTTAAATCCGATGCTGAGATCGCCATCATGCAGCGAGCGGCCGATATCTCTGCAGAGGCTCATGTTAAAGCGATGCAGCAGTGCCGGGTTGGCATGAATGAGTACCAACTGGAAGCGATTATTCAGAGACACTGCATGGCTGAGGGTGCTCGTTTTCAAGCTTACACGCCTATTGTGGCGGCAGGGAAAAATGCCTGTATTCTTCACTATATCGACAACGATCAGCCCATTAATGAGGGTGATCTCATTCTGATAGATGCAGGTTGTGAATTGGATAACTATGCCAGTGACATTACCCGGACTTTCCCTGCTAACGGCCAGTTCAGCGAAGAGCAGCGTGCCATCTATCAGTTGGTCTTAGACGCCAACAAAGCCTGCATTGACGCGGTCAAACCGGGTTGTAATTGGGACTCTCTGCATCAGTTGTCTGTCGAAATATTGACTAAAGGGTTGGTTGAGCTCGGTTTGCTGTCGGGTGAGGTGGATCAGTTAATTGAATCGGGCGCTTATCGTCGATTCTATATGCACCGCATTGGGCACTGGTTAGGTATGGATGTTCATGATGTTGGCTCCTACCGTGTCGAGGGTGAGTGGCGAGAGCTTTCGCCTGGCATTGTTACGACCATTGAGCCGGGTCTCTACATCGCCCCCGATGATCACACCGTCGAAGAGCGCTGGCGCGGCATCGGTGTTCGCATCGAAGATGATGTTTTGGTAACAGAAGAGGGTGCGCGAGTTTTAACCTCTGCAGTACCCAAAGAGATTGATGAGATAGAGGCATTGATGCGCCGTGCATGAATCGCAGTTTGATCTAATCATTTGTGGTGGTGGCATGGTGGGCGCCAGTTTAGTCGCTGCGTTAACACCTTCTGCCAAATCCTTAGGTCTTAAGATCGCTCTTGTTGAGCAGAGCCCTATGCAGGCTAAGCCCAATCCTCAGTTTCAGCCCAGCTTTGATGCACGCTCTACCGCATTGGCTTATGGATCCCGAACCGCCTTTGAGTCTATGGGTGTGTGGGAGCTTCTCTATGAACACCTGACTCCCATCGATCGGATCCATGTTTCTGACCGAGGACGCTGGGGTCAAACGACCATGAGTGCTGAGCAGGAGCGCGTCGACGCACTGGGCTATGTTGTCGAGAACCACTGGTTAGGTCAGGTGTTAATGAGCTCGGTACTGGCCGCGCGCGATCAGGTCGAACTCTATTCGCCGGCAACCGTTGAATCGGTTGAGTGGGTGGAGGGTCAGCGTCATGTAGTGATAGATCAAGATGGTGAGTCGATAACCTTAACAGCACCACTGGTGGTCATGGCGGATGGTGGACGTTCTGAGCTGAGACAACGTATGGGTATTGAGTATCGCCAGACCCCCTATCATCAGCATGCATTGATTGCCAACGTCGAAATTGATCGCCCTCATGATGGCATCGCCTATGAACGTTTTACCGAAAATGGCCCCATTGCACTGCTTCCGATCGAGGATCACGAAGGGCGCCATCGAATGGGGTTGGTGTGGACGCTGTCTGACGATCAGGTCAATTCCCGCATGGGGCAGATCGATCAGCAATTTTTGGCCGATCTTCAACAAGCCTTTGGATATCGTGCCGGTCGCTTGATTGGAGTGGGTGAGCGATTCTCCTACCCACTGCATTTAACCTTGGCTGATGAGCAGGTTCGACGTGGTTTGGTGGTTCTTGGTAATGCCGCTCATGCTCTGCACCCCATTGCAGGTCAGGGGTTCAACCTAGCCTTGCGCGGTGTTTGTGAGTTAGCGGAGCGGATTATTCTGGCCAAGCAAGCGGGCCAAGATATTGGTGCATTAGCCATGTTGGAGGAGTTCATTGACGGGCGCCGAAAAGATCAAAGTCGTACGATCGGGTTTGGCGACTCTGCATTGAAAATCTTTAGCTCTACTAATCCTGCCCTCCGTTTGGGTCGAAGCTTGGCATTGCAAACCCTCGACTTGATTCCATCGGCGCGCACTCTATTGGCGAGGGCTGCGATGGGTTTGGATACTCCTGCAGCGAGGTTAAAGTCCAATGACTGATAAAAATGCTATTCGCTCAGTGGACGTTGCCATTGCTGGCGCAGGTATGACTGGCTTGGCTGCTGCGATTCAACTGGCGGATCTTGGTTTGAAGGTTGAGGTGTTGGATCAGTTTGGTATGGATCTGTCGACCATTGATGATCAGGCTGCTCAACTCATGCAGGGGGCTTTTGATTCTCGTGTGAGTGCTCTCACACTGGCCTCTGTCGAGTTACTGAAATCCTTGGGGGCTTGGTCGCATATTCTTAGCTGGCGAGCAGAACCCTATGAGAAAATGCATGTCTGGGACGGTGAAACGCGTGGCGAGGTCGATTTTGACTGTTTTGATATTCACGAGAAGCAGTTGGGCTTTATCGTAGAGAATCGCCTGGTTGTTTTAGGTCTATTAAAAGCGGCACTTGACCGTGCAAATCTTAAGCTCAATTTCGCCTCACGTATTAAAACACTGGGGCGATTCCAAGAGTCTAGTCGACTCATAGAGCTCGAAGATGGTGATCTTTTATCTGCACAGCTTGTGGTAGGTGCTGACGGTGCCCACTCAAATACACGTAAGCAGTTGGGTCTGGCTACTCATGAGTGGGACTATGGTCAGCACGCTGTCGTCGCAACGCTTGAGATGACTCGGCCTCATCAACACACCTGTTGGCAGCGGTTTACAGAGGATGGCCCTCTTGCACTGCTCCCTCTTAAGACCGCAAGCGCTCATCATGTCTCGTTGGTCTGGTCGACCTCGCCTAAACATGCAGCAGAACTATTAGAGATGGATCAGGATGCCTTTTGTGCAGCCGTCAGCTTTGGTTCGCGTGATGTGTTGGGCCGAGTGGCGTCGGCAACTGGTATTCAAAAGGTTCCGTTAAGACAGCGTCACGCCAAGCACTATGCTGTTGAGGGAGGAGTACTGATCGGCGATGCTGCACACACGATCCACCCGCTTGCAGGGCAGGGTGTCAATTTAGGTTTTTTGGACAGCGCTGCGCTCAACGACGTGATTGCTCAGGCACAGATGCGTCGTGAGCCGATCGGTGATGCGAAGGTGTTAAAGCGTTATGAGCGTTCAAGGCAGATGAGTAACCTGCGCATGAGCGCGGTGATGGAAGGGTTTAGGCGTCTATTTGCTCCACAACCAGCTCCGATCGAATGGGCGCGCAGTGTTGGTATGCGTCTTTTCAATCGCGTTGAGCCAATTAAGCAGCACATTATGTCAGAAGCGATGGGCCTTTCCGGCGATCTACCGACTCGGATGCGACGAGCAGCGTCGGCAAGCGTTGATCAAAGATTGAACTAAACCCATTTTAGGGTAAACTTCTTGTCCCTTTTTGAAACTCCGCAGAGAGGCGGAGTTTATTGATTGAATAACAGGACTGTAAATGGGACACAAAACTCCACTCTATGAGTTGCACGCATCAATGGGCGGTAAGCTTGTCGATTTCGGCGGTTGGGATATGCCATTGCACTATGGTTCTCAGCTAGAAGAGCACAATATCGTGCGCCAAGATGCAGGTATGTTCGATGTGTCGCACATGACCATTGTTGACGTATCAGGTCAGGAATCACGTAAGTATCTTCAATATCTTGTGGCTAATGATGTCGCGCGTTTAGAAGTTAAAGGTAAGGCGCTCTATACAGCCATGCTCAATGAGCAGGGCGGCATTATCGATGATCTTATTATCTACTTGATGACTGATAAGAGCTCTTCTAACGAGTGGTACCGCTTGGTGGTTAACTGTGCGACGCGTGAGAAAGATTTGGCCTGGATGGCGGATCGAGCGATCGGTTTTGATGTGACGTTAAATGAGCAACCTGAGTTGGCCATGGTCGCTGTGCAGGGTCCTAAGGCGCGTGCAAAAGTCGCTGCGCTTCTTGGTGGATCGCGTGAGCAGGCCATTAACGAACTATCGGTCTTCCAAGGGTTTGAGTCGGAAGGGTGGTTTATTGCCCGCACCGGTTATACCGGCGAAGATGGCCTTGAGATCATGGTGCCTGATGATGAAGTTGCTCAGTTTTGGTCTGCACTGGCTGAAGCGGGTGTCGCACCTTGTGGCTTAGGTGCGCGTGATACGCTTCGCCTGGAGGCGGGTATGAATCTATACGGCAGCGATATGACCGATTCTGTGACTCCGTTAGAGTCCGGCATTGCATGGTCGGTGGCGTTTGAACCATCTGATCGACAGTTTGTCGGTCGTGAGGTTCTTGATCAGCAAAAAGCGAATGGCGGCTACGATAAGTTAGTGGGCTTGGTGCTTGAAACAAGAGGTGTCTTAAGAGGGCATCAGCGTGTTATTGTTGACGGTGTTGGTGAGGGTGAAATTACCAGTGGTACATTCTCCCCAACCTTAGGCTTCTCGGTCGCTCTGGCTCGAGTGCCTGCCGGTACTGGTGCTGCTGCGAAAGTTGAAATGCGTGGAAAAGAGATCGACGTTCGAGTCGTCCGTCCGCCTTTCGTCCGCAACGGCAAAAAAGTTTTTGAATAATCAGATCAGGTGATAAAAGATGAGTAACGTTCCTGGCGAATTGAAGTATGTAAGCAGCCACGAGTGGATCCGTGTTGAGGGTGATGGCACTGTAACGATTGGTGTTACAGACCACGCGCAAGAAGCACTGGGCGATGTGGTATTTGTTGAGTTGCCTGACATCGATGCAGAGGTGTCTGCTGGTGATGACGCAGGTGTGGTTGAGTCTGTAAAAGCAGCATCTGATATCTATGCACCGGTTAGCGGTGTTGTCGTTGCGGTTAACGATGATCTTGAAGATGCACCAGAGATGGTTAACAGCGACCCTTATGGTGATGGCTGGTTCTTCAAACTTAAACTGACTGATGAGAGTGAATTGGATGACCTTCTAAGCGCTGACGAATACTCAGCTGCTTGCGAAGAAGAGTAATCTGATCTGACTAAAACCCCGGTTGGCTTGAAAGTTTCAATGCCAACCGGGGTATTTTTATTTTTGGTAATCGCTAGATGAAAGCAAAATCTTTAGTTCTACAGCAGGGTGCAGATCGCCGTCTTCGTGGCGGACACGTCTGGATCTACAGTAATGAGGTGGACAATAAAGCCTCACCCCTGAAAAATTTTGAGGTGGGAGAGCAGGTCCAGGTTGTAGATTCCCAAGGTCGCCCAAGAGGCAGTGCGATTATCAACCCCAATACCTTGATCTGTGGTCGTCTGTTTAGTCGTGATCCAGAGCAAGAGCTCGATCGCTCGCTGATTGTGCACCGTCTCAACATCGCACTGTCTTTGCGCGAGATGAGTTTTGATCAGCCCTGCTACCGCTTAGTGTATGGCGATTCGGACGGTCTACCTGGCCTAGTGATCGATCGATACTACGATATCTTTGTGATACAGATTTCGACGGCAGGGATGGAGAAGGTTCAGCATCATGTGATTGATGCCTTGAACAAGGTCTTTATGCCGGCCGCCATTGTGTTGCGTAATGACGGTAAGTTCCGTGAAACCGAAGGTCTTGAGGCCTACGTTGAGGTGGTTCAAGGTGAAGTCGGCGATCTGTCACCACTGTCTGAAAATGGCGTTAACCTAGTTGCACCCCTGTTGACGGGGCAAAAAACAGGTTGGTTCTACGATCACCGTGAAAACCGAGCACGTATGCAGACGATGGTGAAGGGTAAAAAGGTCCTTGATCTGTTCAGTTATGTGGGTGGCTGGGGTGCTCAAGCACTGGCTGCCGGCGCGTCTGAAGTGGCCTGTGTTGATGCGTCTGCAGGCGCACTGGAAGTGGCTGAAGAGAATGCGCGTCTACAAAATGCTCTGCCGAAATTTAGAGCTCTGCAAGGCGATGCCTTCGATATCTGTAAAACACTGGTAGCTGATAAAGAGCGCTTTGATGTGGTGATCGTCGATCCACCTGCCTTTATTATGCGCAAAAAAGACATTCGTAATGGTGAGCGTGCTTATGCACGTATCAACAACTTTGCGATGCGTCTGCTGAAGCGTGGTGGTGTGTTGGTATCGGCATCATGCTCAATGCACCTGCAGACAGACCGTCTAGTCGATACGCTACGGACCAACAGTCGTGAGCTGGATCGTCAGGGGCAAATTTTCGCACAGGGCTATCAGGGAGCGGATCACCCTATTCACCCAGCGATTCCTGAAACTGAGTATCTGAAAGCTTATTTCATGCGCTTATTGGCGAATGAGTGATCAGAATTTATGGAAGAGAAAAACGGAGCCCTAGCTCCGTTTTTTTGTGCCAGATCATTTGATTGATTATCTCTTAAGTCTGAGTGTGGAAAAAATTGGATTTTGAACCATAATGAAAGTGTGACTCTAATCAATAGGAGAGAGTAATGTTTTCCCAGAAACTGGTTTCAGATCTAATGGATGCTTCGGTCGTGCCTCTGCAAGAGTCTGCCTCTTTGGAGGTGGCGGTTGCCCACCTTGTTGATTCTAACTACCCGGGTCTGCCCGTTGTTAACACTGAGGGCAAAATTTCAGGATTCTTGTCAGAGCATGACTGCCTGCGCTACCTCATCTCAAGTAGCTACTATCTTGATGATCGCACCTGTGTCAGCGATATCATGTATCGCCAACCACTGACGGTCTCTCCTAAAGAGACGCTGTTGCAGCTGGCTGAGCGCATGGAAGGTGGTAAGCCTAAGGTTTACCCAGTCTGTGAAGAGGGTAAGTTGCTTGGAATAGTAACCCGTAAAAATGTGATGCGTGCACTTAATGACACGCTGGCGAATACCAAAAAATCCGCTTAAAACAGTTGCGTAGGATTAGCGGCGAAGATCAAGGATCGGCCAGCCGCGCTGCTGAGCTTCAGCTGTTAGTCGTTCGTCTGGGTTAACGGCTACGGCGCGTTCTACCTGCTCAAGCAGAGGTAGATCGTTGATTGAATCGCTGTAGAAGTGGCTGCCAGAGAGGTTGGCGTTGTGCTCTTTGAGCCACTCGTTGAGTCGGGTAACTTTGCCAGATTGGAAGCAGGGTGTGCCCGCTATTTTTCCTGTGTATGCACCATTGAGCTGTTCTGGCTCAGTGGCAAGAAACTCATCTACCTCTAAGCGTTTAGCAATGGGTCCTGTGACAAAGCTGTTGGTCGCGGTGATGATCATCAGCCTATCTCCCGCGGCGCGGTGTGTTGCTAAGAGCTCTTCAGCCTTAGGCAGGATGATCGGCTCAATAACCTCGGACATGAATTCGTTGTGCCACTGATCTAGTTGAGCTTTGCTGTGCTCTGTCAGTGGTTTTAACGCAAACTCGAGAAATTCGTTGATATCCATCGTACCCGCTTTGTACTGTTCAAAAAAGCGATCATTTGCGGCTCGGTAGGCGGTCTCATCAACAATGCCTTTTTGACACAAAAACTCCCCCCATGCGTGATCACTGTCGCCGTTGAGTAGGGTGTTATCCAGATCAAAAATAGCCAAGGGTTTCATAAGGTTCTCGTGTTTAGGATTCGCTGCAGAGAATACGGGTGTCTGAGCTGACTGGCAAGACACTGTGAATAGTCTATTTCTTAAAAGTTGGTACTGTGGAACAATAGGACCATAAGTTAAAGTTTTTTAAGGAAAACAAAGTGATCGATTCAGATGGGTTTAGACCGAATGTAGGTATCATTTTGGTTAACTCGCTGGGTCAAGTTCTGTGGGCGCGTCGTTGTGGTCAAGATGCGTGGCAGTTTCCACAAGGTGGAATCAATGCGGATGAGACCGCTGAACAAGCCATGTATCGTGAACTCCATGAAGAGATCGGCCTAACGAAAAAGGATGTGGAGATCCTCGGCGTTACCCGTGGTTGGTTAAGGTATCGTCTGCCAAAACGCATGATTCGTCGTAATCAGTTTCCACTCTGTATAGGTCAAAAACAGAAGTGGTTTATGTTGCGCATGTTGAGTCGTGACGAGGCAGTGAAAATCGACTGTTCGGACACCCCAGAATTTGATGGTTGGCGATGGGTGAGTTATTGGTACCCAGTAGGGCAAGTCGTCTCATTTAAAAAAGAGGTTTATCGTAAAGCGATGCGGGAGTTATCTCCTCGTTTGACACGTATCGTTAAACGCTAGACACACAATGTCTAAAAGGAGTCGCACATGAGCATGCTCGCTCGATTGCGTCAGATTGTGCAGGAAGTAGGCAGTGAGTCCGATCTTGAGTCGGTACTCTCCCTTACTGTGCGTCGCATTCGTGAGACAATGTCGACTGAAGTGTGCTCCATCTACCTAACCGATACGCAAACGAATCGTTATGTGCTTCGTGCCACCGAGGGTTTGAATCAGGACGCGGTGGGTAAAGTCTCTCTATCGTCGACTGAGGGTATCGTGGGTTTAGTCGGTTCTCGTGCAGAACCGATCAACCTTGAAGATGCCTTCACTCACCCTTCGTTTGTCTATCTACAATCGACCGGTGAGGAACGCTTCCACGCCTTCCTTGGTGTGCCGATTATCCATCAGCGTAAAGTGCACGGTGTGTTGGTTGTTCAGCAGCGGGAAGTTCGACGCTTTGATGAGTCTGAAGAGGCTTTCATGGTTACTCTGTCGGCTCAGCTCGCTGGCGTGATTGCCCATGCCGAGGCCACCGGCTCCATTCTTGATGTTTTTGCTGCCGCTAAACAGGATGATGAGCCTGTCACGGCGAAGCGTTTTGTCGGTATCGCTGGCGCACCCGGTGTCGCTATCGGTAATGTCTATGTGGCAACGCTCTCTGCAGATCTACGCAGTGTGCCTGACAAGCCGGCCAATGATATCCAGGCAGAACTGCAAGATTTCGAACACGCCCTGGTTCAAGTGCGGGAAGATATTCAGAAGGTCTCTGACTCTCTAGCGACGCGCCTGAGAACAGAGGAGCAGGCGCTCTTCGAAGTCTACCTCCGCATGTTGGATGACAATGCCATTCCAAGTGAAGTGCGAGCTAAGATTGAGGCAGGAAACTGGGCTCAGGGTGCGCTTCGGGAAGTTATTCAAGCTCATGTTAGGCAGTTCTCCGATATGGAGGACCCCTACTTGCGCGAGCGGGCAACTGACATTCGTGACTTAGGTCGTCGTCTGCTCTCGGCAATGCAACAAGAGGGGGCTGAACGGGTTCCTGATTTCCCAGATAACACGGTTTTGATTGCCGATGACCTTTCGCCGGCTATGCTCGGTTTGGTGCCTGAAGATAAGTTGGTCGGTATGGTGTCTGTGACCGGCTCTGGCTCCTCACATGCCGCCATATTGGCTCGTTCAATGGGTATTCCAACGCTGATGGGTGTGGTTGAGCTGCCCTATACCAAGCTTGATGGTCGTCAGGTTATTGTCGATGGCTACTCAGGCAGGATCTACGTTGACCCGACAGATGATCTGTTAGAAGCCTACAGCTCTATTCTCAAAGAGGAGCGAGCGATTGAGGCTAACCTGGATCAACTTCGCGACCTTCCCGCTGAGACACAAGATGGTTTCAATCAGACGTTATGGGTTAATACCGGTCTGACGGCAGATGTGGAGCGTGCGGTTAAACGCGGTGCTGAAGGTATCGGACTCTATCGTACAGAAATTCCGTTTATGATTAGGGATACTTTTCCTTCTGAACTAGAGCAAGCGGACAGTTACCGTCGTCAACTGGAAGCCTTTGCCCCCAAACCTGTAACCATGCGCACCCTAGATATTGGTGGTGATAAGGCGTTGCCCTATTTCCCAATTGAGGAAGAGAACCCATTCCTTGGTTGGCGAGGCATTCGTGTCACCTTAGATCATCCCGAGATCTTCCTTGTTCAGGTGCGTGCTATGTTGCGGGCATCTGAGGGGCTCAATAACTTAAGGATCATGCTGCCAATGATCAGCAGTGTTCAAGAGGTGGAAGCGGCGCTGGAGCAGATTAATCAGGCGTTCAACGAGTTGTTGGAGGAGGGGTTGGATCTTCAGAAGCCTGAGATTGGCGTCATGATTGAAGTGCCCGCTGCGGTCTATCAAATTGGCCGTTTTGCGCCTTTGATCGATTTTGTCTCAGTCGGTTCTAATGATTTGACTCAGTATCTGCTCGCAGTTGATCGCAATAATCCGCGTGTTGCTGATCTCTACACCACCTATCACCCATCGGTGTTGCAGGCACTGCAGTTGATTGCTAATGAGGCGCACAAATACCAGAAACAGGTCTCTATCTGTGGTGAGATGGCGGCCGATCCCGGCGGTGCGTTGCTGTTGATGGCGATGGGTTATGACGTGCTTTCAATGAACTCGACCAACTTACCTAAAGTTAAGTTGGCGATTCGCAGTGTTGAATATAAAGATGCAGCGTTGCTTTTAGGGCAGGTGATGAAAATGGATGAGTCTTCAGATATTCACCTATTGCTTCGTGAAACGCTTCAAAACGCGGGTCTGACACAGTTGACGCGTCCCGTTCTTCCAGGAAACGATTAGATGATAGAGACATTAATTACCTACCTAGTTCTAGGTTCGGTGGCTGGCGTTGTGGCTGGGCTCTTTGGTATTGGTGGCGGTCTTTTGATCGTCCCCGTTCTTATCTTTAGCTTTACGGCTCAGGCGATGCCAGAGGTCGTTGTGACCCACGCTGCAGTAGCGACTTCACTTGCAACCATTGTGGTTACCTCGATCAGTTCGGTACTGGCGCATAATAAACGCGGTGCGGTTCGCTTTGATCAGTTTAAGCCGCTCGCTGTCGGTGTTGCCGTTGGTGCTATGGTCGGTGTTTGGATCGCTGATCAGTTAAGTGGTGATAATCTTCAAATCATCTTTGGAGTTTTTGCCTGTATGGTCGCAGTGCAGATGGCTTTCGATTTGAAGCCGCGTCAGGGTAAAAGCACGCCTGAAAACTTAGAGTTGGGTGTTGCGGGTTCAGTCATTGGTGGAGCCTCCTCTATTTTTGGTATTGGCGGTGGTACCTTGACGGTGCCCTACTTGACCGCTCGAGGCAGTGAGATGCGTGAAGCAGTCGGCACTTCAGCCGCAGTCGGTTTGCCCATCGCGCTGTTCAGTGCTCTGGCTTATATCTGGGCCGGCCAAGATGCGGCGGGTATGCCTGCCTATAGTGTTGGCTACATCTATCTGCCAGCCTTTGTGGGCATTGCGATTGCCAGTTCACAGTTTGCTCGAGTCGGTGCGAAATTGGCGCACTCTCTGCCACAAAAACACCTGAAAAAGATCTTTGCCATCTTCTTAATGGTCATTGGTGTTCGTTTCTTGCTGATTAACTTGATGGGGTTGGCGTGATCTGGACTCATGATATTGACCCAGTTGCGGTCGGCTTTGGTGCGCTTCAAATTCATTGGTACGGCATTATGTACCTGCTCGCATTCGGTTCGGCCTATTGGTTGGGTACTGTTCAAGCAAAGCGAACCGGTCTATGGAGCGAAAAGCAGCTTTCTGATCTGATTTTTTATGGTGCTCTAGGTGTCATTCTTGGTGGCCGAGTCGGTTATGTCCTTTTCTACCACTTTGACTACTTCTTAGAAAATCCCCTCTGGTTATTCCATGTTTGGGAAGGGGGGATGTCCTTCCATGGTGGTCTGTTAGGGGTGGTTGCTGTCATTCTCTGGTTCTCTAAAAGTCAGGGTAAATCGCTTTTCGAGATCGGTGATTTTGTCGCCCCGCTCGTGCCTTTAGGTTTGGCTGCTGGCAGGATGGGTAACTTCATCGGTGGTGAGTTGTGGGGGCGTGCCACTGATCAGACCTGGGGTGTGATCTTTCCACGTGCCAACGACCTGTTAGCTAGACACCCTTCGCAGCTTTATGAGGCGCTGCTCGAAGGTATTGTTCTGTTCTCAATTGTCTGGATCTACTCAATGAAACCGCGCAAGTTGGGGTCGGTTTCAGGGCTCTTTTTGTTAGGTTACGGCCTTGCTCGTAGCGCTGTAGAGTTCTTTAGGGAGCCGGATGCGCATCTTGGCTTTATTGGGTTTGATGTTTTAACAATGGGTCAGTTACTCTCTCTACCCATGATTTTGATTGGGCTTTATCTGCTTATGCGCCCAGTTGCGTCGAAAAATTAATCTAAGGTTATTGGATGAAACAGTATTTAGAGTTGTGCCAACGCATCATTGATGAAGGCGTCTGGGTGGGTAATGAGCGCACCGGTAAGCGTTGTTTAACAGTGATTGATGCCAATCTTGAATATGATGTCGCGGGCAATCAGTTCCCGCTCGTCACAACGCGCAAGAGTTTTTACAAAGCGGCTATTGCTGAGCTATTGGGTTACCTACGTGGATACGATAGTGCGGCTCAGTTTCGTGATATTGGCTGTAATACGTGGAATGCTAACGCAAACGAGAATGGTGCTTGGTTGAATAATCCTGCTCGTAAAGGTGAGGATGACATGGGGCGTGTTTACGGAGTGCAGGGTCGTCAGTGGATGGCGTCCGATGGCAGCGTCACCGATCAGCTTAAGAAGATTGTTGATAACCTCTCTAAAGGGATCGATGATCGCGGCGAAATCCTGACCTTCTACAACCCGGGTGAGTTTCATCTTGGTTGTCTGCGTCCTTGTATGCATACCCACACCTTTTCGCTATTGGGTGATCAGCTCTTTTTAACATCCTATCAGCGCAGTTGTGATGTGCCGCTGGGCCTCAATTTTAATCAGGTTCAGGTCTATGTGTTGTTGGCGTTGATGGCCCAGATAACCGGTCATAAACCAGGTAAGGCGTATCATAAGATCGTCAATGCGCACATCTATGAAGATCAGTTGGAGTTGATGCGTGACGTGCAGCTTAAGCGCGAACCTTTCCCTAGCCCGCAGTTAAAGATCAATCCCGATATTAAATCGCTTGAGGATATCGAAACCTGGGTGACAACGGATGACTTTGAAGTGGTTGGCTATCAGTACCATGACGCCATTCAATACCCATTTTCTGTATAAGTAGGAGAGGTTATGAGATTAGCTTTAATCGTCGCTCAGGGTTTAAATCGCGTTATTGGTAATGACAATAAACTGCCTTGGTACCTACCTGAAGATCTGCGTTATTTCAAAGAGGTGACCATGGGTAAGCCCATTATCATGGGTCGCAATACCTTTGAGTCGATTGGCAAGCCTCTGCCAGGTCGTTTGAATATCGTCATTACACGAGATTCGAATTGGAGTGCTGAAGGTGTCAAAATCGTGGCAAGCCTAGAAGAGGCTATCGAGGTCGGTGAGGCACAGGCTATGATCGATGGGGTAGAGGAGGCTGTCATTATTGGTGGTGCTCAGATCTATGCACAATCGCTACCTCTTGTTGATCGTCTCTACCTGACACAGGTAGAGGCTGAACCCGAGGGTGATGCTCATTTTCCTGAAATTGACTACGGCCAGTGGCAAGAGTTGGGTCGTCAATCTTTTCCTGCCGGCGATCAGCCGAACCGCTACCCCTACGCATTCATCGTCTACGACCGCAGCGAGGCGTAACCGTGCAACGACTGTTATCGCTGCTGGCAGATGGCCAGTATCGCAGTGGTAACAGTCTGGCTGCGATTCTGGACATATCCTCATCCGCACTTCGAAAAGAGTTAGATAAACTCAGTGCTCTGGGAATCGCTATTCAATCATCGAGAGGGCGGGGTTATCGCATCAATGGCGGTCTAGATCTGCTTGATGAACAGTTTATCGCAAATGAGTTGTCCTCTCTTAACTATGACCGCATCGACGTTTTAGATTCGGTCGACTCGACCAATCGTGTTGCGCAAACCCATATGTCTGATGGCTGTCGCAAAGTGTTAGTGGCAGCTGAGTATCAGGGGCAGGGTCGAGGTAGACGCGGACGTCAGTGGGTGAGCCCTTTTGCGGCCAATTTGTATCTTTCACTGGGCTGCCAATTTAAAGGGGGCGCGGCAGCACTCCAAGGTCTAAGTTTGGCGGTTGGGTTGGCTGTTCAGCAGGCATTGAGTTCGCTTGCTGTGACAGGGGTGCAGTTGAAGTGGCCGAATGATCTCCTATTAGAGAAGCGTAAGCTGGGTGGGGTATTGATCGAGCTGGCCGGCGATCTGACGGGTGAGTGTTCTGCTGTGATTGGTGTTGGGATCAATGTGAAGATGCCGGACAGTGTCAATTCGAGCATTGACCAAGAGTGGTCGGATTTGGGCAACTACATGTCAGGTACGCTAACTCGTTCTCAGCTTTTGATTGAGATTGTCCGATCATTAACTCAACTGTTAAATGAGTTTGAAACAAAAGGTTTCTCGGCATACGCTCAGCAGTGGCAGGCGGTCCATGCATTCCAAGATTATCCTGTTAGGCTCTTAATGGGTCACGCTGAAGTGGAGGGTATTTGCCGAGGTGTGGATGCGCAGGGTGAGGTGCTAGTGGAGGTTGAGGGTAAGCTAAACCGTTACTCTGCTGGTGAGATTAGTTTACGAGGAGTTAACAGTGCGTCTTGAACTGGATATAGGCAACAGTCGAGTTAAGTGGCGCCTGGTATCAGATCGGGTTGAACGCGAGGGTGTGACCAGACTGGTTGATCCTCAATGGCCTGATGCATCGGTGGATGCTCTTTGGATTAGCTCAGTTGCGGCGTCAGAGGTTAATGAAAGGCTCTCCTCGGAACTGGAACAGCGCTATGGCTGTACACCAGAGTTTGCTCGTGTTTCGAAAGAGTGCGCGGGTGTGCGCTGTGGATATGAGGAGGTCTCTCGATTAGGTGTCGACCGTTGGTTGGTTTTGTTGGCTGCTTTTCAGAGAGGGAAGGGAGTGCCCGCGATACTGGTTGATGCCGGCAGTGCGGTGACCATCGATCTATTGACGGCAAATGGGCAGCATACAGGTGGATTTATCACCCCAGGTTACCAAATGCTGCAGAGTGCGCTGCTGGGGCAAACGGCAAACATCCGTTTTGAGCAAGAGGCTAGTGCTCAACCCTTTGGTGGAGTCGATACTGCTAGCTGTGTTTCATCAGGTGCGGAGTTAGTATTTGCCGGTCTGGCTCACTCTATTATGGCTCTAAGAGCAGATTTCAATGAGCAGGCGAGTGTTCTGTTAACCGGTGGTGATGCTCTTAAGCTTTTTGAATATATTAAGTCAGAACCTAGGGTTGAGTGTCTGCCAAACCTGGTGTTAGATGGATTGAGTTTGGCGGAGAGGGTGACACTTTAATGTTACGTTGGTTGGTGTTGTTAGTGCTTTTAGGGAATGCGCTGCTGTTTTTGTGGTACGCGCAAGAGTACCGATTTGCAGACACCGTCAGGCAGCCAGACATCAGGCCTGCCGCGCTTCGACTTCCCAATGAACTTGATGCAAGCGAGCAGTTAGTATTGCGTCCAAGGGAGTGTGGTTATTTTCAGCCTTTAGAGAGTGACTATGAGGCAGAGAGGTTGCTTATTCAGCTTGAAGGCTATGGAGTAGATCTCGCTTACGAAAAGATTCCTCCTGTTGCGCAAGGTTGGAAAGTTGAATTGCCCCTGCCAGCAGATGCCGATCGTCGTGTTGCCTTGCTCGATCAGCTGGCGTCACTGGGTTGGGTTCCCGAGAGTCGCGATGGTGCACTAGTGATGGGCGTCTATCCTGATGATGCTGCCGTCGATGAGTTGCGAAAGCAGTTCCCAGATGATTTGCAGAGCAAGTTGCGTAAAAAGGTTAACACCATTCAAAGTGATGCTTTTCGTGTGACTGTAAGCTACCTACAAGGGTTTGAATTTGATCAAGAATTGATCGAAATGGTCGCGACACAGTGGCCTGGCGCTCAATTTGAAAAAAAACCCTGCGAAGGGGTTGCAACGCTGAAACCTGATCAGTAAGATACGCCCCACTTCATTGCTGAGCCGGTATAGCTCAGTTGGTAGAGCAACTGACTTGTAATCAGTAGGTCCCGAGTTCGACTCTTGGTGCCGGCACCATTTCAGCAATAAGTACTGGTGGGATTCCCGAGTGGCCAAAGGGATCGGATTGTAAATCCGACGCGAAAGCTTCGATGGTTCGAATCCATCTCCCACCACCATTTCGATAGCTCCTTCGGCGGGTATGGTATAGTGGCTATTACCTCAGCCTTCCAAGCTGAAGAGGCGGGTTCGATTCCCGCTACCCGCTCCAATCGACGATATTCGCTCATGTAGCTCAGGGGTAGAGCACACCCTTGGTAAGGGTGAGGTCGGCGGTTCAAATCCGCCCATGAGCTCCATGACACATGTAAGGTAGATTAATTGTCTGCCTTTTTTTACGTCTTGGAGTAGGTGTCAGAGCGTTTTGAAGTGGGTTTTCAATACCGCATAGGCTGCTGAATTTCTTGGTTTTATCAGTTGAAACTGAGATTTTAGGCGGGTATAATGCGCGTCCCTTGTTGTATAGGGTAGTGGCTCAATTGGCAGAGCAGCGGTCTCCAAAACCGCAGGTTGGGGGTTCGAGTCCCTCCTACCCTGCCACCTTTTACAGGTGGTTTATATGCAGCAAATCTAGCTTAAGTGTTTGATTAGTAGAGGTTCTGGTGAACTCAAAAGTTTCTGACGACGTGTCTAAATTTGACAGCCTGAAGTGGCTTGTTGTTATTGCGATCGTTGCTGTTGGTGTGGTCGGTAACTCCGTCTACGCTAACGAGTCACTGCTCTATCGTGTGCTTGCGTTAGTTGCGCTCGCAATTGTAGCTGGCTTTGTTGCACTTCAAACGGCAAAAGGTAAAGCGTTCTTCCGTCTATTCAAAGAGGCGAAGAATGAGATTCGCAAAGTGGTATGGCCAACTCGTCAAGAGACGTTGCAGACGACCTTGATCGTTGTTGTGGCTGTATTGATTGTTGGTCTTTTGCTTTGGGGTCTGGACTCGCTACTCGGCTGGGTAGTGTCTGGCTTTATTGGTTAAGAGGTTTCTATGAGTTCAGAAAAGATGCGCTGGTACGTTGTTCACGCTTACTCTGGTTATGAGAAGCGTGTTCAGGCTGGTCTGCTAGAAGCGATCGAGCGTCACGGTATGGAAGATCTGTTTGGCGATATCCTTGTGCCAACAGAAGAGGTTGTAGAGATCCGTGATGGTAAGAAGCGTAAGTCTGAGCGCAAGTTCTACCCAGGTTATGTGCTCGTTAACATGGTGATGAACGACGAAACTTGGCACATGGTTAAGAGTACGCCACGTGTTCTAGGTTTCATAGGTGGTACGGCAGATAAGCCTGCACCAATTACTCAGCGTGAAGCTGATGAGATTCTACGTCGTGTAGAGAGTGGTGTTGATAAGCCACGTCCTAAGACGATGTTTGAAGCGGGTGAGATGGTGCGTGTTAATGATGGCCCATTCGCTGACTTCAATGGTGTTGTTGAAGAGGTTGATTACGAGAAGTCACGTCTGAAAGTGGCTGTATTGATCTTCGGTCGCTCAACACCGGTTGAACTTGAGTTCCGTCAGGTCGAAAAAGTTTAACGAAGGTTTTTAACGAACTGAGTGGCTGAAAGGCTGCTCGGTTTTTGTTGTGTAAAGGGGAGCCGAGAGGCGCTTGTACCCAAAGGAGTAGCTCAATGGCTAAGAAGATAGAAGCCTACATTAAGTTGCAGGTTAAAGCAGGTCAGGCGAACCCAAGTCCGCCAGTAGGTCCTGCGCTAGGTCAACACGGTGTGAACATCATGGAGTTCTGTAAAGCGTTCAACGCACAGACTCAATCGATGGAACCTGGTATGCCAATTCCAGTGGTTATCACTGTATACGCTGATCGTAGCTTTACGTTCATCACTAAGACTCCACCAGCTTCAATCCTATTGAAGAAAGCGGTTGGTCTTAAATCTGGTTCATCTCGTCCAAACACTGAGAAAGTGGGTACTGTTACTCGCGCTCAGCTTGAAGAGATTGCAACAATTAAAATGGCTGACCTTACTGCTGCGGACATGGATGCAGCGGTACGTACGATTGCAGGTTCTGCACGTCGCATGGGTCTAGTTGTGGAGGGTGATGAGTAATGGCTAAGTTGACTAAACGTCAAAAGGCGATCGCTGAAAAAGTAGAAGCGGGTAAATTGTACGCTGCTGCTGATGCTGCTCAGATTCTTTCAGAAGTTTCTGCTGTTAAATTCGCTGAGTCTGTAGATGTTGCGATCAACCTAGGTGTTGATCCGAAGAAATCTGACCAGGTTGTACGTGGTTCAAGTGTTCTTCCAAACGGTACAGGTAAAGAAGTTCGTGTTGCTGTATTTGCTCAAGGCGAAAACGCTGAGAAAGCAAAAGAAGCGGGCGCGGACGTTGTTGGTTTTGAAGATCTTGCTGAGTCAGTTAAAGCTGGCAACCTAGACTTCGACGTAGTAATTGCAAGCCCAGACGCTATGCGCGTTGTTGGTGCGCTAGGTACAGTGCTTGGTCCACGTGGCCTAATGCCAAACCCTAAGGTTGGTACTGTAACTCCAGATGTTGCTGGTGCAGTTAAGAATGCTAAATCTGGTCAGGTACGTTTCCGTACTGATAAGAACGGCATCATTCACGCGTCAGTTGGTAAAGTAGGCTTCGAGCCAAACCAAATCGCTGAAAACGTAGCGGCTCTACTTGCTGAGCTTAAGAAACTTAAGCCAGCGTCTGCTAAAGGCGTTTACGTTAAGAAAGTAACCCTGTCTACCACTATGGGACCGGGTCTACAGGTGGATGTTGCGTCACTAGACGCTTAATCCTCCAGCAAAGGTATTTGAGGGTCTTCAGACCTGTCTGACAGAGACGAAGACCGTCAAAGACCGCAGGTGATGCTATTGATTCTTCAGTGGCATCTTAATGGGCCAACCAGCCTGCGCAGACGGTGAGATTCCTCGGAATCATTTTAGCCGTACTCATGCCTCGCGTAAGCGGGGTGGTTGGTAAATATGTCGAAAGACAACCAGGAGTAAATTGTGGCAATAGGACTTGAACAGAAAAAAGCGATCGTCGCTGAGGTTCAGGAAGCTGCTGGCTCTGCATTGTCTGCTGTCGTTGCGGATTCCCGCGGCGTTGAAGTAGGCGATATGACTGCACTGCGTAAGCAGGCACGTGAAGCGGGTGTATGGCTTAAAGTCGTACGTAACACGCTAGCACGTCGTGCAGTAGAGGGCACAGCTTATGAATGTCTAGCGGACTCGTTCGTAGGTCCAACTATCATTGCTTTCTCTCAAGAGCACCCAGGCGCTGGCGCCCGTATCTTGAAAGACTTTGCAAAAGGCAATGACAAGTTTGAGCTGAAAACAGCTGCCTTCGAAGGCGAGATCGTTGATATCGCAATGCTAGCAAGCCTACCGACATACGACGAAGCACTAGCGAAGCTAATGAGCTGCATGAAAGAAGCAGCTGCTGGCAAGCTCGTACGTGCTATCGATGCGGTACGCGTTCAGAAAGAAGAGCAAGCAGCTTAATTGGCTGGTTGCTAAGTAACCGATTTAATAAAGGAATTAATCATGTCTCTGTCTAAAGACGATATCCTAAATGCAATTGCTGAAATGTCAGTAATGGACGTTGTTGAACTAGTTTCTGCAATGGAAGAAAAATTCGGCGTATCTGCTGCAGCTGCAGTAGTTGCTGGTCCTGCTGGCGATGCTGGCGGTGCTGCAGAAGAGAAGACTGACTTCGACGTTGTTCTAGCTTCTGCTGGCGATAAGAAAGTAAACGTAATCAAGGTAGTTCGTGCAGTAACTGGCCTTGGTCTTAAAGAAGCGAAAGAGATGGTTGACGGTGCACCTTCAACTGTTAAAGAAGGCGCTTCTAAAGAAGAAGCTGAGCAGATCAAAGCTGATCTTGAAGCAGCTGGCGCTTCTGTCGAGCTTAAGTAATAACTTGAGCTTGCTGCGCATTAAGCAGCTTTACGCTGCTTAAAAAGCGTATGGCTGGTGGCAAAAATGCCACCGGCCTTTTTCCGTTATTAGTAGATAGACTTTTTAACGGAACGAATTGCTCGATAATTTATCGAGTTTGGTTTCTCAACCTAGATGCACATGCTGGGGAACACTGATGGCTTATTCATACACTGAGAAGAAACGTATCCGAAAGGATTTCAGTAAACTCGGTCAGGTAATGGAACTACCTTACCTGCTCGCGACACAGCTGGATTCATATCGTAAGTTTCTAGAGGCGGGCGCTACTTCTGAAGGTCGCACCGAAGAGGGGCTTCATGCCGCATTCAATTCTGTATTCCCAATCGTTTCTTACTCTGGAAACGCTGCTTTGGAATACGCTGGTTATCGCCTAGGTGAGCCTGTCTTTGACGTAAAAGAGTGTCAGCAGCGTGGTATCACCTACGCAGCGCCACTACGCGTTAAAGTGCGTCTGGTGATCTACGATCGCGATTCGTCTACGAAAGCGGTTAAAGACATTAAAGAGCAAGAAGTTTACATGGGCGAAATGCCGCTCATGACTGAGAATGGTACCTTTGTTGTCAATGGTACTGAGCGCGTAATCGTATCGCAGCTCCACCGTTCACCTGGTGTATTCTTCGATCACGACAAGGGTAAAACACACTCATCGGGCAAATTGCTTTACTCTGCTCGAATCATTCCTTACCGTGGTTCTTGGCTCGACTTCGAGTTTGATCCAAAAGACTCTCTATTTGTTCGTATCGACCGTCGCCGTAAACTCCCTGCGACTATCTTGATGCGCGCGCTTGGTTTCCAAGCAGAAGAGATTCTAGATATCTTCTTTGACACGACTGGCTGGAATCTATCGAAAGATAAGATTCAGATGGATCTTATTCCTGAGCGCCTACGTGGTGAAACAATGAGCTTCGAGATCCTTACACCTAAAGGTGATGTGATTGTTGAAGCGGGTCGCCGTATCACTCCGCGCCACATCCGTCAGATGCAGAAAGAGGGTATGACTCAACTAGAGACTCCTGCAGAGTACCTAGTGGGCAAAGCTCTAGCTAAAGATATCGTTGATCCTGCTACAGGTGAAGTACTGCTTCCTTGTAACACCGAGCTGACTGAAGAGGCGGTAGCTAAGCTTCAAGAAGCTAAGATAGAACGTTTCGAAACGCTTTACACTAACGAATTGGATTGTGGTCCATTCGTTTCTGACACTCTTCGTATTGACCCGACTCGTAACCAGCTAGAAGCATTGGTAGAGATCTACCGCATGATGCGTCCTGGTGAGCCACCAACGAAAGAGTCAGCAGAATCACTATTTGAAAATCTATTCTTCTCTGAAGAGCGCTACGATCTTTCTGCGGTAGGTCGCATGAAGTTCAACCGCCGTCTTGGTCGTGAAGAGGAGACAGGTTCAGGCATTCTGTCTAAAGATGACATCCTAGATGTTATGAAGACACTGATCGAGATCCGTAACGGTAAAGGCGTTGTTGACGATATCGACCACCTTGGTAACCGTCGTATCCGTTCAGTTGGTGAGATGGCTGAGAACCAATTCCGTGTCGGTCTTGTTCGTGTAGAACGTGCTGTACGTGAGCGCCTAAGCATGGCTGAATCAGACAACCTGATGCCTCAGGATCTGATCAACGCTAAGCCAGTTGCTGCTGCCATTAAAGAGTTCTTTGGCTCGTCGCAGCTGTCACAGTTCATGGACCAGAACAACCCGCTTTCAGAAGTAACTCACAAGCGTCGTGTCTCTGCACTAGGCCCAGGTGGTCTAACGCGTGAGCGCGCGGGCTTCGAGGTTCGTGACGTACACCCAACTCACTACGGTCGTGTATGTCCTATCGAGACTCCTGAAGGTCCAAACATCGGTCTGATTAACTCGTTAGCTGTGTTTGCTCGTACAAACAACTACGGCTTTCTAGAGACTCCTTACCGTCGCGTTGTTGATGGTCAGGTAACAGACGACATCGATTACCTATCAGCTATTGAAGAGTCTAACTTCGTTATCGCACAGGCTTCGGCAACGGTGGATGCGAAGAACAAACTGACTGATGAGCTGGTCACTGTTCGTCACCTGAACGAAACAACTGTAATGCCTAAAGAGCGCGTACAATACATGGACGTTTCACCACGTCAGGTTGTGTCGGTTGCGGCAGCTCTTATCCCGTTCCTTGAGCACGATGATGCGAACCGTGCATTGATGGGATCGAACATGCAACGTCAGGCTGTTCCAACACTGAAGGCTGATAAGCCGCTTGTTGGTACCGGTATCGAGCGCAACATTGCTCGTGACTCGGGTGTCTGTGTGGTTGCTAAGCGTGGCGGTGTTATTGAATCTGTTGACGCAAGCCGTGTGGTTGTTCGCGTTAACGATGACGAAATTACTGCTGGCGATGCAGGTGTAGATATCTACAACCTAACTAAGTACGTGCGTTCGAACCAGAACACATGTATCAACCAGCGCGCAATCGTTAACCTAGGTGAGCAGGTATCACGTGGTGATATCCTAGCCGATGGTCCATCGGTTGACCTTGGTGAGCTAGCCCTTGGCCAGAACATGCGTATCGCGTTCATGCCTTGGAACGGTTTCAACTTCGAGGACTCGATCCTAATCTCTGAGCGTGTTGTTCAAGAAGATCGTTTCACTACGATCCACATTCAAGAGCTAACCTGTGTCTCTCGTGACACTAAGCTAGGCTCTGAAGAGATTACTGCGGATATCCCGAATGTTGGTGAATCTGCACTCGCTAAACTAGACGAATCAGGCATCGTGCACATTGGTGCAGAAGTAGGTCCTGGTGACATTCTAGTAGGTAAAGTAACGCCTAAAGGCGAAACTCAATTGACTCCTGAAGAGAAGCTACTGCGTGCGATCTTCGGTGAGAAAGCGTCTGATGTTAAAGACACCTCTCTACGTGTTAAGACAGGTACTGTTGGTAAGGTTATCGACGTTCAGGTCTTCACTCGTGACGGTGTTGAAAAAGATGAGCGTGCAATCGCTATCGAGCAAGCTGAACTTGCAAGCATCCGTAAAGACCTTGATGACGAGTTCCGCATTGTTGAAGTGGCAACCTTCGAACGTCTTGAGCGTACGCTAGTTGGCCTTAAAGCTGACGGTGGTGCTGGTCTTAAGAAGGGTCAAGAGATCACGTCTGAATTCCTTGCTGAACTTAAACACGATGAGTGGTTCAAGATTCGTGTATCTGACAGTGCAGCAGCAGAGATGCTTGAAGCGGCTAAGAAGCAGCTTGAAGAGCGTCGCGAAATGCTGGATAAGCGCTTCGAAGATAAGAAGAGCAAACTTCAGACGGGTGATGATCTAGCGCCTGGCGTACTTAAGATTGTTAAGGTGTACGTAGCAACTAAGCGTCGCGTACAGCCTGGTGACAAGATGGCAGGTCGTCACGGTAACAAGGGTGTTATCTCAGTTATCATGCCTGTCGAAGACATGCCTTACGATGAGAACGGTGAGCCAGTTGATGTGGTTCTAAACCCGCTAGGTGTACCGTCTCGTATGAACGTAGGTCAGATCCTTGAGACTCACATGGGTGCTGCAGCGAAAGGTCTTGGTCGTAAGATCAACACCATGCTGGAAGTTGAGCGTAAGAAGGCTGAAAAAGTTAAGGAAGTTCGTGAATTCCTTGAAGCCGTCTACAACGCACAGCACAGCGGCCTAGAGTGTGCTCGTAAAGAAGATCTTAAGTCATTCAGCGATGACGAGATCTTGGCTCTGGCTGACAACCTCAAAGCGGGTGTTCCACTAGCGACTCCAGTCTTTGATGGTGCTAAAGAATCTGAAATCAAAGCGCTGCTGCGTCTTGCAGACATGAATGATAGTGGACAGGTGGATCTGTTCGATGGTCGCACAGGCGACAAGTTCGACCGTCCAGTGACTGTTGGCTACATGTACATGCTGAAACTTAACCACTTGGTTGATGACAAGATGCACGCACGTTCAACCGGCTCTTACAGCCTTGTTACTCAGCAGCCGCTGGGTGGTAAAGCTCAGTTCGGTGGTCAGCGCTTCGGTGAGATGGAGGTTTGGGCACTGGAAGCGTACGGCGCAGCTTACACGCTTCAAGAGATGCTCACAGTCAAATCCGATGACGTGAATGGTCGTACGAAGATGTATAAGAACATCGTCGATGGCGACCACAGCATGGATCCAGGCATGCCTGAATCATTTAACGTGCTGATCAAAGAGATCCGTTCTCTCGGTATCGATATCGAGCTAGAGAACGAGTAAGGGCCTAATTGAACATCGGGCTGTATGCCAAGTGCTGCAGCCCCCTCCCGTGAGGAGCTATAGATAATGAAAGATTTACTTAATCTGTTGAAGACTCAAAGTCAGAGCGACGAGTTCGATTCGATCCGTATCTCTCTGGCTTCACCAGACATGATTCGTTCATGGTCTTATGGTGAGGTTAAAAAACCTGAGACGATTAACTACCGTACATTCAAACCAGAGCGTGACGGTCTGTTCTGTGCCAAGATTTTCGGTCCTGTAAAGGATTACGAATGTCTATGTGGTAAGTACAAGCGCATGAAGCACCGTGGTGTTATCTGTGAGAAGTGTGGCGTTGAAGTGACAATGACTAAAGTGCGTCGTGAGCGCATGGGTCACATCGAGCTAGCCTCTCCAGTTGCACACATCTGGTTCCTTAAGTCACTACCGTCTCGTATCGGCTTGATGCTAGATATGACCCTTCGTGACATCGAGCGCGTTCTCTACTTCGAATCATTTGTTGTGATCGATGAAGGCATGACTACGCTTCAGCGCGGTCAGCTAATGAACGACGAGCAGTACTTTGAAGCACTGGAAGAGTTCGGTGATGACTTTGACGCTCGTATGGGTGCTGAAGCGATCGGCGAACTTCTAAAGTCGATCGATCTAGAAGCTGAGATCTCAGTTCTTCGTGAAGAGATTCCTGCGACTAACTCAGAAACTAAGCTTAAGAAGATGTCTAAGCGTCTTAAGCTACTTGAAGCGTTCTACAAGTCTGGTAACAACCCAGAGTGGATGATCCTAAAAGTTCTTCCAGTTCTACCACCAGATCTACGTCCACTAGTACCACTGGACGGTGGTCGTTTCGCAACCTCTGATCTTAACGATCTATACCGTCGTGTGATCAACCGTAACAACCGTTTGAAGCGTCTTCTAGACCTTAACGCTCCAGATATCATCGTACGTAACGAAAAACGTATGTTGCAGGAATCTGTCGATGCGTTGCTTGATAACGGTCGTCGTGGTCGTGCCATCACTGGCTCTAACAAGCGTCCTCTGAAGTCGCTTGCTGACATGATCAAAGGTAAGCAGGGTCGTTTCCGTCAGAACCTTCTAGGTAAGCGTGTTGACTACTCTGGTCGTTCTGTAATCGTGGTTGGCCCATCACTGCGTCTTCACCAGTGTGGTCTTCCTAAGAAGATGGCTCTTGAGTTATTCAAGCCATTTATCTTCTCTAAGCTAGAGCTTCGTGGTTACGCAACTACGATTAAAGCCGCTAAGAAGATGGTTGAGCGTGAAGAGCCGCTTGTATGGGATATCCTTGATGAGGTTATCCGTGAGCATCCAGTTCTTCTAAACCGTGCACCGACACTTCACCGTCTTGGTATCCAGGCATTTGAGCCTGTTTTGATCGAAGGTAAAGCGATCCAGCTACACCCACTTGTGTGTGCTGCGTATAACGCCGACTTCGACGGTGACCAGATGGCGGTACACGTACCGTTGACGATCGAAGCGCAGCTTGAAGCTCGTGCTTTGATGATGTCTACCAACAACATTCTTTCGCCATCAAATGGTGAGCCGATCATCGTTCCTTCACAGGACGTGGTATTGGGTCTGTACTACATGACTCGTGAGCGCATCAATGCGCAGGGCGAAGGCATGGCATTCTCTGATATCAAAGAGGTTCAGCGTGCGTATGGTGCTAAACAGGTTCACCTACAGGCTCGCGTGAAGGTTCGTATCAACGAAACGATCCGCGACATCGAAGGTAACGAAGAGTCTCGCACTGCAATCGTTGATACGACAGTGGGTCGTGCAATGCTGTTTGATATCGTTCCAACGGGTCTTCCGTTCGAACTGATCAACCAGGCGATGAAGAAGAAAGCGATCTCGCGTCTTCTTAACGAGGCGTACCGTCGTTGTGGTCTGAAGGATACGGTTATCTTTGCTGACCAGCTAATGTACATGGGCTTCCGTCAAGCAGCGCTTTCAGGTGCATCGATCGGTGTTAACGATTTCGTTATCCCAGATGAGAAAGTGAACATTGTTGCTGAAGCCGACACTGAAGTGAAAGAGATCGAGCGTCAGTTCGCAGACGGTCTTGTTACTCAGGGTGAGAAATACAACAAGGTTGTCGATATCTGGTCTCGTGCAAACGAATTGCTTGCTAAGAAGATGATGGACAACCTGAAGTCTGACACAGTGATCAACGCTGAAGGCGAGCAGGAAGAGCAAGAGTCTTTCAACTCTGTCTACATGATGGCCGACTCAGGCGCACGTGGTAGTGCGGCTCAGATTCGTCAGCTAGCAGGTATGCGTGGTCTGATGGCTAAGCCAGATGGCTCGATCATCGAGACACCGATCACGGCTAACTTCCGTGAAGGACTAAACGTACTTCAGTACTTCATCTCGACTCACGGTGCTCGTAAGGGTCTAGCCGATACGGCACTTAAGACTGCGAACTCGGGTTACCTAACTCGTCGTCTAGTAGACGTTGCTCAGGATGTGGTTATCACAGAGCAAGATTGTGGCACTGAAGAGGGTCTAGTGATCCAGGCGCTAATCGAAGGCGGCGACGTAGTTGTTGGTCTAGGTGAGCGTGTTCTTGGTCGTGTTATTGCACAAGACGTTCTTGATCCACAGGGTAAAGATGTATTGATCCCTGCGGGTACATTGATGGATGAAGCTTGGGTAGCACGTCTAGATAATGACGATACTTACAGCTCGATCGATGAAGTGATCGTTCGTTCTGCTATTACCTGTGAATCACACCACGGTATCTGTTCAAGCTGTTACGGTCGTGACCTAGGTCGCGGTCACAAGGTTAACATCGGTGAAGCTGTCGGCGTTATCGCTGCACAGTCAATCGGTGAGCCGGGTACACAGCTTACCATGCGTACCTTCCACATCGGTGGTGCGGCATCACGAGCAGCTGCTGTCGATAACATCCAGGTTAAGAACGGCGGTGAAATTCGTCTACACAACCTTAAAACCGTTGAGCGTGCAGATGGCAACCTAGTCGCTTCTTCACGATCTGGTGAGATCGGTGTAACCGATGAGCACGGTCGTGAGCGCGAGCGTTACAAAGTACCTTACGGTGCAGTGATCAAAGCGAAAGATGGCGACACTGTCGAAGCAGGCGCAATCATTGCTAACTGGGATCCGCACACTCACCCAATCGTAACCGAGGTTGCGGGTCGCATTCAGTTCGCTGGTCTTGAAGACGGCATCACTGTTAAGCGCCAAGCGGATGAGCTAACAGGTCTAACTACGATCGAAGTATTGGATATCAAAGACCGCCCACAGGCAGGTAAAGATATCCGTCCAATGATCAAGCTTGTTGATGCCAAGGGTGAAGACGTTCTTCACGCTGGTACAGCAATGCCTGCACAGTACATGCTGCCACCTAATGCGATCTTGAACCTTCAAGATGGTGCAGATGTGGGTGTTGGTGACGTCCTAGCACGTCTACCACAAGAGGGTACTGTCAACAAAGATATCACCGGTGGTCTTCCACGCGTAGCGGATCTATTCGAAGCGCGTAAACCAAAAGAAGCGGCTGTGCTTGCTGAGATTTCAGGTACTGTCAGCTTTGGTAAAGAGACCAAAGGTAAGCGTCGTATTGTGATCACTCCAACTGATGGTGCGGATCCAATCGAAGTGATGATTCAGAAGTGGCGCTCGCTTAACGTCTTCGAAGGTGAGACAGTTGAGAAGGGTGAGGTGATCTCAGATGGTCCATCAAGTGCACACGATATCCTGCACGTATTGGGCGTAGAAGAGCTAGCTAAATACATCGTTTCTGAGATCCAAGACGTTTACCGTCTACAGGGTGTAGGCATCAACGACAAGCACATCGAAGTGATTGTGCGTCAGATGCTTCGCAAGGTAGAGATCCTAGATAGCGGTGATTCTGAATTCATTCAGGGTGAACAGGCTGAATTCGTAGATGTGACAATCGCAAACGAAAAATTGGTTGCTGAAGGTAAGCAGCCAGCTAAGTTTGAACGTGTGCTTCTAGGTATTACTAAAGCCTCTCTGGCAACAGAGTCGTTCATCTCTGCAGCGTCGTTCCAGGAGACAACTCGTGTCCTAACGGAAGGTGCAGTAACCGGCAAGAAAGATTACTTGCGCGGTCTGAAAGAGAACGTGGTTGTGGGTCGTCTGATCCCAGCCGGTACTGGTCTTGCATACCACAGCGAACGCAAACGCAAACGTATGCAGGATACAGAATCTAGCGTCACTGTAAGTGCTGAAGAAGTACAAGCAGCTTTGACTGAAGCATTGAACGCTTCAGTGGAAGATTCTGAATAATTTCAGAAGACGTTGACGAGAAGGGGTGGAATTGATTAAAATTTCGCCCCCTGAATGACTAGGGCTTCGGTCCTAGTCTTTTTGTTGTTTAACTAAACGTGGAGTTTGCTTAATGGCAACTATCAACCAGCTGGTGCGCAAACCACGTAAACGCGTTGTAGAGAAGTCTGATGTTCGTGCATTAGAAGCTTGTCCTCAACGTCGTGGCGTATGTACCCGCGTTTACACTACTACACCTAAGAAACCGAACTCAGCACTACGTAAAGTTTGTCGTGTTCGTCTTACTAACGGTTTCGAAGTTTCTTCATACATCGGTGGTGAAGGTCACAACCTACAGGAGCACAGTGTTGTTCTTATCCGTGGTGGCCGTGTTAAAGACCTACCTGGTGTACGTTACCACACTGTACGTGGTGCGCTTGACTGTGCGGGCGTTAACGACCGTAAACAGGGCCGCTCTAAGTACGGTGCTAAGCGTCCTAAGTCTTAAGTTCGTCTACTCTCTATGAGAGTCGGCGAAGCTGTTAAGCAGGACCTAGTCCGCGCTGGTAGCTAGACCGAGACGATAAGAGTAAGGGCAGGCTTAATTGCCTGAGTAACCTGAAGACCTTTTAAACGATTTATTGAGGGCTTATCCATGCCAAGAAGACGCGTCGCTGCAAAGCGCGAAATTCTACCGGATCCTAAATTCGGAAACATCACACTGGCTAAATTCATCAACCACTTGATGATTAGCGGTAAAAAATCTGTAGCAGAGAGCATCGTTTACGGCGCTCTAGCGAAAGTTGAAGAGCGTACTAAAGCAGATCCTTTGGAACTGTTTGATAAAGCGTTGGAAACTGTTCAGCCTATGGTCGAAGTTAAGTCTCGCCGCGTTGGTGGTGCAACTTACCAAGTACCTGTTGAAGTTCGTCCATCACGTCGTATGGCGCTTGCAATGCGTTGGCTGGTTGACGCATCGCGTAAGCGTGGCGAAAAAGACATGTCTCTTCGTCTAGCGGGCGAGCTACTAGACGCGGCTGAAGGTCGTGGCGCTGCGGTTAAGAAACGTGAAGACGTTCACCGCATGGCTGACGCTAACAAAGCGTTCGCACACTTCCGCTTCTAAGCGTTTTTATCTGGCGAAATGGTGTTATCATTTCGCCAGCTTTAAATTCGCTTTTTTAAAGCCTTCGTTTATGACGAGGGCTTTTTACGTTTCAGGAGTTTGATCAATGGCTCGTACTACCCCAATTAATCGTTACCGTAACATTGGTATCTGTGCTCACGTAGATGCTGGTAAAACGACAACAACCGAACGCGTTCTGTTCTACACAGGCATGTCACACAAGATCGGTGAAGTGCACGATGGCGCTGCAACCATGGACTGGATGGAGCAAGAGCAGGAGCGTGGTATCACCATTACCTCGGCTGCGACAACCTGTTTCTGGAAAGGGATGAATCAGCAGTTCGATGAGCACCGCGTTAACATCATTGATACTCCTGGGCACGTTGACTTTACCATTGAGGTAGAGCGTTCACTGCGTGTACTGGATGGTGCCGTTGTTGTGCTCTGTGCCTCTTCGGGTGTTCAGCCGCAGACTGAAACGGTATGGCGTCAAGCAAACAAGTACGAAGTACCTCGTATGGTGTTTGTGAACAAGATGGACCGTGCCGGTGCAGATTTCTACATGGTGGTTGATCAGCTTAAACAGCGCCTGGGTGCTGTACCAGTACCTATTAATATTCCGATTGGTGCTGAAGATGAATTCAAAGGCGTCGTTGACCTGATCAGCATGAAAGCGATCATGTGGAACGAAGCCGATCAAGGTATGACCTATGATCTGGAAGAGATTCCAGCTGATCTACAGGACCGTGCCGAAGAGCTTCGTGAAGAGCTGCTAGAAGCGGCGGCCGAAGCCAATGAAGAGTTGATGGATAAGTACCTTGAAGAGGGTGAGCTATCTATTGATGAGATTAAAGCGGGTCTGCGTCAGCGTACTCTGAATAACGAGATTGTTTTGATGCTAGCCGGTTCTGCGTTCAAGAACAAAGGCGTTCAAGCAGTACTCGATGCGGTTATTGAGTACCTACCATCGCCGACTGAGGTCAAAGCGATCGAAGGTACATTGGATGATGCTGCTGAGACCGTTGAAACGCGTGAAGCGGATGACAACGCGCCGTTCGCATCACTGGCATTCAAGATCGCTACCGATCCCTTTGTGGGAACCTTGACGTTCGTTCGTGTCTACTCAGGTGTGTTGGTATCTGGTGACAGCGTTTATAACTCGGTTAAGCAGAAGAAAGAGCGCATCGGTCGTATGGTGCAGATGCACGCTAACAGCCGTGAAGAGATTAAAGAGGTTCGTGCAGGCGACATCGCTGCGATGATCGGTCTTAAAGATGTGACCACAGGTGATACGCTGTGTGATGCTGACAAGAAGATCGTTCTAGAGCGTATGGAGTTCCCTGAGCCAGTGATCTCGGTTGCGGTTGAGCCTAAATCACAAGCGGATCAAGAGAAGATGGGCTTGGCACTGGGCAAATTGGCGCAGGAGGATCCATCCTTCCGTGTTGAGACCGATCAAGAGACAGGCCAGACCATTATTTCGGGTATGGGAGAGCTTCACCTAGACATCATCGTTGACCGTATGAAACGTGAGTTCAAGGTTGAAGCGAACATCGGTAAGCCTCAGGTGGCTTACCGTGAGAAGATCCGCAGCAGTGTTGTTGCAAACCACAAGTTTGCCCGCCAGTCAGGTGGTCGTGGTCAGTATGGTCACGTTGTCGTTGAGTTCTCGCCAAGTGATGACGAAGGGTTGGAGTTCATCAATGAGATCGTCGGTGGTGCGATTCCAAAAGAGTACATTCCTGCGATCGAGAAAGGTATCTCTGAGCAGATGAAGAACGGTGTTCTTGCGGGCTACCCATTGATCGGTCTGAAAGCGCGTCTTTACGACGGCTCTTTCCACGATGTCGACTCTAATGAGATGGCCTTCAAGATCGCCGCATCACAAGCACTTAAAAAGTACGCTATGGAAGCTGATCCTTGTCTTCTAGAGCCGATGATGAAAGTGGAAGTCGTGACACCTGAAGAGTACATGGGTGACGTGATGGGTGACCTTAACCGCCGTCGTGGTCTGGTTCAGGGTATGGAAGATACGACATCAGGCAAGGTGATTCGTGCTGCAGTGCCACTGGGTGAGATGTTCGGTTATGCGACCGATCTTCGTTCAGCATCCCAGGGTCGTGCGACCTACTCAATGGAGTTTGAAAACTACGCAGAAGCGCCGAAAAACATCCTTGATGGCATGTTGAACCGCTACTAATTGATATCAGTGATTAAAAAGCAGAGCCGGTTTACCGCCTCTGCTTTTTTATGCCTGTGAAGCTTTGGCCTTCAATCCTTTGGAGGCAAACAGAAGCGTCAAACTAAGGGCTAAGTAGAGTAGTAGATCAGAGGTGTTGGCTTTCCAGCTGAAAATAGCGATTGCCAGTAGAAGTGCAGCACTCAAAAACGAAGCTCGTTGGGATCTGATTTTGCTAAGAAAGGCAGCTGCTCCTAATGCACCTATTAGAACAATAGCCAACACCATAGCGTAACCTGCTCCGGCATCCATTCTACGGCAGAGCTCAAACAGGGCAATCAGTGCCAGTAGGTAACGCCCCCAGGTTTGCATGGTGAAGCTGCGCTGCACCGCACGTGCCAGCAGTGCGCTAGCCATCATAGGGGCCCCTGCATAGAGGGCCAAATTGTTCAGTATCCGAAGCAGTGTCGAACTGTCCATGGAGTCACTGGTCAGGGTGAAGCTGCCAATGAGTGCAATGATCATGCTCAGCAGTGAGAGTCGAGTGACTTTGATCTCACTGCTGCTATCGAGGTCATCTTGCGTCCCTCTGAAGAGGTAGAGCGTGCTAGCGATGGCTGCTAGCAACAGGAGTATTTGCCCCAACAGAGTCATCGTAGATTACCCCAGTTTCGCAAAGGCGCGGTCAGCCGCTGCAATGGTTGCGTCTAGGTCAGCCTCTGTATGAGCGGCGGAAAGGAAGCCCGCTTCATACGCTGAAGGTGCCAGATAGACTCCTTCGTCGAGCATGTGGTGGAAGAACTTTCCGAACGCTTCAACATCACAGGCGGTTGCATCACTAAACCCAGTGATGTTCTCACGATCGGTGAAGAACAGACCAAACATACCACCTACTGCGGTCGTGGTCACAGAGATGCCGTTTTTAGCCGCTACTGCCTTCAACCCTTCGGTGAGGTATTCTGTCTTCGCGCTTAACTCTTCGTACAAGCCTTCACGCTCCATCGCGGTTAGCATAGCAAGGCCGGCACGCATGGCTAGAGGGTTGCCTGATAGGGTGCCCGCTTGGTAAACAGGGCCCAGTGGCGCGATCTGATGCATGATCTCCAGTTTGCCACCAAAGGCGCCAACGGGCATGCCGCCGCCAATGATCTTGCCTAGAGTGGTAAGATCAGGTGTGACACCATAAAGCTCTTGTGCACCGCCGCGCGCTACGCGGAAGCCACTCATCACCTCGTCAAAGATCAAAACGGTTTCGTATTCATCACAGATGGCACGCAAGCCTTCCAAGAATCCTTCTACTGGAGGGATACAGTTCATGTTGCCAGCGACTGGCTCAACGATGATGCACGCAATCTCTTTACCCACTTCAGCGAAGGCCTGTTTGACACTCTCTAGGTTGTTAAACTGCAGTGTGATGGTGTGCTCCGCCAGTGCAGCAGGCACTCCAGGTGAGTTTGGTTCGCCCAGTGTCAGTGCTCCTGAGCCCGCTTTGACCAGCAGTGAATCGGAATGACCGTGGTAGCAGCCTTCAAATTTAACGATCTTATCGCGACCGGTGTAACCTCGCGCTAATCGGATGGCACTCATGGTCGCTTCAGTACCCGAGCTGGTCATGCGAACCATCTCCATTGAGGGTACAAGCTCACAAATTTTGTCTGCCATCTCTGTTTCGATTGCTGTTGGTGCACCGAAAGAGATGCCGTGGTTTAGGGCATCACGCACCGCATCGATCACAGGAGGGTAGTTGTGGCCAAACAGCATAGGGCCCCAAGAGCCGATGTAGTCGATGTACTGTTTGTCATCTTCGTCGAAGATGTAAGCGCCTTCGGCACGTTTAACAAAGACCGGTGTGCCACCGACACCTTTGAACGCACGAACGGGCGAGTTAACACCGCCTGGGATGTGTTTCTGGGCGGCTTCAAATAACTGTTCTGACTTAGACATCAACTTAACCTCGGTAAACATTTTTGACCATTATCCACAGCCAGCAAGGGAGTGTCAGTAGTACGCCTGAACAAATCCCTTGGATCGTGAATCTGGAGTTGGAAATCACTGTGGCGTATTATACAGCACCTGAATTCTTAAGACTCAGTCAGTATGGCTAACATGGAGCGTGGAACTATCGTGATTAAAGTAGGTATTGTGGGTGGCACGGGTTATACCGGCGTTGAACTGCTTAGACTGTTGGCCAACCATTCAGAAGTCTCTGTCGAGGTGATTACCTCCCGCTCTGAAGAGGGTATGCCAGTTGCTGATATGTTCCCCAATCTTCGTGGTCATTACGATCTAGAGTTTACCGTGCCAGATGTTGACCGCTTGGCCGCCTGTGATGTTGTCTTCTTTGCAACGCCGCACGGTGTTGCCATGTCGATGGCGCCGGCGTTAGTTGACCGTGGTGTGCGCGTGATCGATCTGGGTGCTGACTTCCGAATCAAGGATGTACCGCTTTGGGAGAAGTGGTACAAGCTGGACCACAGCTGCCCAGACCTGGTTGAGAAAGCGGTCTACGGTTTACCTGAGTTGAATCGGGAGCAGATTAAAGATGCGCAGTTAATTGCTTGTGCTGGCTGTTACCCCACCGCGACTCAGCTGGGCTTTTTGCCGCTGCTAGAAGCGGGTTTGGTTGATACACGCCGTTTGATTGCCGACTGTAAGTCGGGTGTATCCGGTGCCGGTCGTGGCGCCAGTGTTGGTACATTGCTGTGTGAGTCGAGCGAGAGTTTTAAAGCCTATGGTGTGCCTGGCCACCGCCACCTCCCTGAAATTCGCCAAGGACTCACTTGGGCGGCGGGTAAGCCGGTCGGTTTAACCTTTGTACCTCATTTGACGCCGATGATTCGTGGTATTCACGCGACGCTCTACTCTACGTTGAAAGACCCTGTTGATTCGGGTCTGCAAGAGCTCTTTGAAGCACGTTATGCCAACGAGCCTTTTGTCGATGTGTTGCCTGCAGGTTCTCACCCTGAGACTCGCAGTGTAAAAGGGTCTAACTTCTGTCGTATCAGCGTTCACCGTCCACAAGATGATGATACGGTCGTGGTTCTCTCAGTCATCGATAACTTAGTGAAAGGTGCTTCTGGTCAGGCAATTCAGATCATGAACATTATGTTTGGCCTAAAAGAGAATGCAGGCCTCACTAACGTAGCGTTGATGCCATAATTCTTGACTGTTTTACTTGGTTTTGTGAGAATTCACCCATTCCAATGAATTTTGAGGTGTGTATTCATGTCCGCTGATGCCGATATGATCTTTACTGACTCTGCTGCAAATAAGGTACGTACTCTGATTGAAGAGGAGCAGAACGATAACCTAAAGTTGCGCGTCTTCATTACTGGTGGTGGCTGTGCAGGTTTTTCGTACGGCTTCACTTTCGATGAGTCTGTGGCTGAAGATGATACTGTGGTTGAGAATGCGGGAGTGACCATGGTGGTTGATCCGATGAGCTTTCAATATCTTGTGGGTGCAGAGGTGGATTACAAAGAGGGTCTACAGGGTTCCCAGTTCGTGATCAACAATCCTAATGCAACAACGACTTGTGGTTGTGGTTCATCTTTCTCAATTTAAATGAATGCTATAGGCCAGCGGCTCCTAGCAAGAGTTGCTGGCTTTTTTATTAGGGGGCTATCATGAGTTACAAAGTGTATATGTCGGGTGAAATTCATACCGATTGGCGTGATGTGATTCGCCAAGGTACTGAAGCATTGGGTCTGGATATTACCTATTTGGCTCCGGTCACTGATCACCCTGCCAGTGATGCTGCCGGCGACCACTTGGGAGAGCAGTCAGATAATTTCTGGCGTGATCACCAGTCATCCAAAGTGAACCTAATTAGAACCAAAGGGATGATCGAACAAGCTGATCTGGTTGTGATTCGTTTTGGTGACAAGTATAAGCAGTGGAATGCTGCATTCGATGCAGGCTACTGTGCTGCTTTGGGTAAGCCTTACATTACTCTGCATGCAGAAGATTTGATTCACCCACTTAAAGAGGTTGATGCTCAATCTCTAGCCTGGGCCAAGACGAATGAGCAGGTAGTGGAGACGTTGCGCTACGTCCTTCAGCCTTAAGCGGGAAAGAGCGCGCCAAGGCGACGCTCACCGAAGGCGCCTGTCACAGCTGGGATATTCCCAGCTTTTTTGTTTTTGAA
The DNA here is from genome assembly GCF_013283425.1 of Marinobacterium sp. xm-a-127. NCBI lineage: Bacteria > Pseudomonadati > Pseudomonadota > Gammaproteobacteria > Oceanospirillales > Oceanospirillaceae > Marinobacterium > Marinobacterium sp. xm-a-127. The sequence goes on along the minus strand of NZ_WBYH01000005.1, from coordinate 4,165 downwards.
AGCCCAAGCTAGCCAAGCAAAGGCAGCGGCTTCCATGGCATCGGCTGACCAGCCTAATAGGTCGCTGGATATAATGGTGAAGTCAGGTAGGTGTGCTGTTAGGCGTTCAATCAAATGATCGTTTCGCGCGCCTCCGCCACATAGAATCAGTTGACAGTGGGTCAGCTTGGCCTGTTTTAGAGCGTCAGCAATGGTCACTGCGGTTAATTCAGTCAATGTCGCTTGAACATCTTCAGGCGGTAGCTGATCAAAGTCTGCAAGGTTATGATTGAGCCAGTCTAGATTGAAGGTCTCCCGACCGGTGCTTTTTGGGGCGGCTCTTTGGAAATAGGGCTCGTCTAACAGAGCGTCAAGCAAGGGTTGGTTTATATCACCGCTCGCCGCCCATGCACCCTCTGCATCAAAGTGAACCCCCTTATGTTGGTAGATCCACTGATCGATCAGTGTGTTAGCAGGTCCGGTATCAAAACCTTGAATATCTCCGTTTGATGTAAACAGAGAGAGGTTTGCAATGCCGCCAAGGTTCAAAAGGGCAAAGGGTCGGCGCATCTTCTCGGTTAGGAAATGATGGAAGGCAGGTACCAAAGGCGCTCCTTCACCACCTGCTGCAAGGTCGCGTCGTCTGAAGTCGGCAATGACATCGATTCCGGTCATCTCGGCCAGAATATGAGGGTTACCTGCCTGCAGAGTGCAGCCTTCGTCTGGTCTATGTCGTAGGGTTTGACCGTGGTAGCCAATAGCGTTGACCTCTTTAGGATCAATGCGGTGGTCATGCAGGAAGATCAGAATGGCTTCCGCAGCAAAAGTGGCCAGGTCCCTATCTAGGATCATCAGCTGATCAATCGATTGGGGCTGGCCAGTCATAAAGGGAAGAATGCGCTGCTTAAGTTCGTCAGAGAATTCGAAACAGCGAGAGTGCAGTAGTTGATACTCAGGTTCGAAGTAGCAAAGAGCGATGTCGAGCCCATCTAAGCTGGTGCCGGACATGAGGCCCAGAAACATTTTACTCTGCTGCACGACTCTCACTGGCAATCAGTTGCTCAATGGCCTTCTGCTGAAGTGAAGCAATCATATCGTTAGCCACTTTATTGAAGTTGGCACGCTCTTTCTTAGCAATCGGTTGTGCGGCAGGAAGTTTCACCGTCTGTGGGTTCTTATGGACCCCCGCAACTCGGAACTCATAGTGCAGGTGGGGGCCGGTTGCAGTGCCGCTCATACCTACGTAGCCAATGGTCTGGCCTTGCTTAACGCGTGAACCCTTTTTAACCTTGCTGTTGTATTTGCTCATGTGGCCATAGAGCGTCGTGATGTTGCCACCGTGTTGGATAATGACCGTACGACCGTATCCGCCTTTTGTACCGCGCCAAATAACTTTGCCATCCCCGGCTGCCTTGATGGGTGTGCCTGTTTTAGCAGCGTAATCAGTTCCTCGGTGAGGACGTTTTACGCCAAGCACTGGATGGTAGCGCTCGCGTGTGAAGCCTGAGCTGATTCGGCGGAAGTCGACAGGGGAGCGTAGGAAAGCTTTACGCATACTGCGGCCTTCCGGAGTGAAGTAGTTTACGTCACCGTTGGAGTCTTCATAGCGAACGGCGGCGAAAGTATCACCGTTATTGGTGAACTCCGCGGCAAGAATGTCGCCATCGCCAATTCTTTTTCCATCTAAATACTTCTCTTCAAACAGCACTCTAAACTGGTCGCCTTTGCGAATATCCAGAGCAAAATCGATGTCCCAGCCAAATACCTCGGCCAGTTTCATGGTGATGTTCTCAGATAGACCGGCGCTTTTGGCTGCAAGGTAGAGCGAGCTGGAGATCTCTCCAGTGACGAACCGCTGGCGCATCTCGGGTTCAAGTACTAGGGTCTCTTGCTGATAACCCGTATCCGTCAGCGAAAACTCAACTGACTCTAACAGGCTCTTTTCAATGCGCAGTGTGATGAGTTGGTTATCTTCAATGTGAAGACTGAGCGTCTGGCCAGGACGGAGCGCATTGAAGTGCTTGGTTTTTTTATCAGCCTGGGCAATCTTATGAACATCTTTAGCACCTAGGCCGGCACGCTTGAAGATTTTGCTTAGGTTGTCACCGCTTTTGACTTTAAAGCGTTGCCACTCAATAGCGGGTGGCTGTTCTGCCACTTCAGTGGTGGCTGAGGTTTGCTCATTGTGTTCTATAAGGGTTGAAGAGGTGGTTTCAGCCACCGGTAGTTGTGCTTCTGGAAGGGCTTTGGGTGAGATAAGTTCGATCTGAGATCGAGTGGCTTCTACCTCCGATGAAGGAAGTATCGAGAGCATCAAGGCGATAAACGACAGAGACCCAACAACGGCAAGGTGCATCTTAGGAAATCGCTTCGCTTTTCTGAAAATATTTTTAGCCAAACCTACAGCCAGATATTAGTTGAAACAGAGTGTTTGTCCCTTAGACAGTTAATTGTATAAAAGTTCCATCTAGATTCCGATAGATAAAGCGATTTAGCGATGATTTTAATCAAATGGATCCCTTATCAAATTTGTCTAACAGATGATCAATCGGTAGAATCTCGCCTCTCAAATTAAGACCGCAAACATCGGATTGAAACAAACCATGGCAAATATCAATTTAATCGCTGAACTTCAGTCGCGTGGACTTGTCGCGCAAATGAGTAGTGAAGATGAGTTAATGGAACACCTAGAGAAGGGTTCTGTAACGCTCTATTGTGGTTTCGATCCGACGGCAGATAGTCTGCACATTGGTAGCCTAGTGCCGCTGTTAACATTGCGTCGTTTTCAAGAGTATGGCCATAAGCCTTTGGCTCTTGTGGGTGGAGCAACCGGTTTGATCGGTGATCCGAGCTTTAAAGCACAGGAGCGAAAGTTAAACGATGATTCAACGGTTGCTGGTTGGGTGGATAAACTCAAAGCACAAGTGAGTCAGTTCATCAGCTTTGATAACGGCGATAACAGTGCCGAGGTTGTAAATAACCTCGACTGGACTCGAGGCATGGATGTACTGACCTTCCTGCGCGATGTGGGCAAGCACTTCTCTGTAAACTCGATGATTGCAAAAGAGTCTGTAAAACAGCGTATTGATCGTGAGGGATCTGGTATCTCTTTTACAGAGTTTACCTACATGATTCTTCAGTCTTTTGACTTCCAGCAGCTTAATAAGTCGCACGGTTGTACTTTACAGATCGGTGGTTCTGATCAGTGGGGCAACATTACTGGTGGTATCGAACTATCACGCCGTATGAATGGCAACCAGGTGTTCGGTATTACGCTGCCACTGGTAACCAAGTCAGATGGAACAAAATTTGGTAAAACCGAGTCAGGTACTATCTGGTTAGATGCGACTAAAACATCGCCCTACGCCTTCTACCAATTCTGGATGTCGACGGCTGATGCAGATGTTTACAAGTTCCTTCGTTACTTCACTTTCTTAGATGTTGAGAGAATTGCTGACATTGAAGAGGAAGATAAAGCAGCGACTGGTCGTCCTCAAGCGCAAGCGATTCTCGCGGAAGAGGTGACACGCTTGGTGCATGGTAATGATGCAGTAGAAGCGGCTAAGCGAATTACAGAGTCACTCTTCTCAGGTGATATTAGTCAGTTAAGTGAAGCTGACTTTGAGCAGCTTAAGCAAGATGGTCTTCCGGCGACACAGGTTCCAACGGATCTTTCGGATACACCGTTGACGACACTGTTGGTTGATGCGGGTATGGCGAATTCCGGTAAGCAGATCAAAGATGCACTGCAGCGTGACGCTGTCATCGTAAATGATCGTGCCTGTGGTATGGCCGATAATATGTCAGGCAACGAAATTTTCAGCTCTGAAGCAGGCCTATTTGGTAAATATTTCCTAGTCAAACTGGGTAAAAAGAAACACCACCTGTTTTATTTGTAAAAAAGTTAGTTTTTTTACAAAAAAGGGGTTGAATAAAAATCGGGTGTCGGTAATATACGCACCTCGCTTGAGACGAGTACTCAAGCAGCCGCCAAGAGATCGGTGGCACGCTCTTTAACAATTAATCAGGTAATGCGTGTGGGCGCTTGTTGAGGTTGAGCACAAAAGCTTAACAAGACAAGCAACCTATATGTGAATTCATTTAGCGTAATGTTTTTCTTGAGCAGATTTAGATGATCTTCGGATTGTCGAACTTTTTAACTGAAGAGTTTGATCATGGCTCAGAT
>NZ_WBYH01000004.1:0-357651 GCF_013283425.1 Marinobacterium sp. xm-a-127 | reverse complement strand
TGAAAGAGCGGTCAGGTTAGAATGAGTCATGGCGTATCACCTTCTGTTGGTTGAGATTCTTGCAGGAATCAATCAACAGGATACGCCATCCTTCTATCTCCCCGTACACCAGAAATGACCATAACTCTGAATCAGGGCTGGATTGTGCAAAACAGACGATAGTCAGTGGATAACTGTTGATTAAATGGTCTTCTCCCTCCCTCGGAGCACATTCGAATGATGTGCCCCATAATGTAACAAGAGCGTCACAGTGAATACGGGAGTACATGTTATGACTGATCAACAACATACTGTCGGTATTGATCTGGCAAAAAACAGCTTCTACATCGTTGTAGTCGATAAATCCTGTCGCGTTGTTGAAAAGAAGAAGCGCACGCGCAGCCAGTTGGTGAGTTATATCGCCCAACGGCCGGAGTCAACAATTGCTATGGAAGCCTGTGCCAGTTCTCATTACTGGGCTCGAACGCTCACGCAGTTAGGCCATAACGTTGTTCTGTTGCCAGCGCAGCATGTGAAAGGTTATTCCCGTGGACAGAAAAACGATTACAACGATGCCCAAGCGATTGCTGAAGCCTGTCATCATGGGGCTATACGGCCGGTGCTGCCAAAGACAGTTGATGAACAAGACGACTCCACTTTCGCACGCATCCGGCAGCAACTGGTGCATGATCGTACCCGTTTAGCCAATCACATACGCGGCATTCTGGCTGAATATGGAATCGTATTGCCTGTTGGTTTGCACATACTGAAACGGAGCCTCCCCGAGATCCTGGAAGATGCAGATAATCAATTGACCTATCGAATGCGGCTGCTGCTGTCTCGACAGCGAGAGAGGCTGATGGCACTAGACGAGGAGGTCGACTGGTACGATGAGCAGTTAAAACAATCGGTCGAAAAGGATAGTGCCTGTCAACGTATGCTTGCGATCCCGGGAGTCGGTGATATTGTCGCTCATGCCCTGAAACAGTGGATGGGGAACGGTCAGCAGTTCAGTAAAGGCCGAGATGCCTCCGCGGCCCTGGGTTTGGTACCACGACAGCACAGTACGGGTGGTAAAGCACGGTTAATGGGTATCTCGAAACGCGGTGACGCGCGGGTGCGCAGCGCAGTGATTCACGGGGCGCGTGCAGTGGTATCGAGAGCGAGCAAGAAAGATGACCCATTGAGTCGCTGGATTCAACGCCTCGTTGAGCATAGGGGCTTTAATCGAGCGGTGGTTGCCTATGCTAATAAAATGGTGCGATTCGCCTGGGTGTGTGTCGCCAAAAAAGAGCGCTTCCTCATCAGGCATGCTGCCGCTGCATGAATCTGACTTGTAAGGCTATTTAAGGAGCTGACCACCCAAGGTTTGCGTTAACCATGACATGATGAATAACAGGTCAAACCGACATACTTGAAAGCTTGCAGAGTTCGTTGGTGATTGAAAACACCGTACTGTCGATAAAGCCGAGTATGTGCGAATGCTTCATCTGGGTCCGAAGCGATCATTGAGCTTCATCTGAGACCGAATATACGACAGCAGCCTTTTTATCTGGCATGGTTTGCAAGACGGGAGAAGACCATATACGAACTCGGGTGTTTATTCAGCGTCAGTACTCCACACGAGCAATCAGTCCCGTGCCGACGAATAACAACAGGACGGCCCATGTGGAGTCGAGGAAGGAATCGACCGGCATCAGAATTTCCTTCCTACAGTGATCGTTCCGTAGACCGGGATTTCGTTTTGTCCCCGGAATTCGCGTGTGCGGTGGTAGCGGGCTATCGCGATGCGCCAATTGCCCTGGGTAATCGCGACGCCGTAGCCGACATCCGCCACGAGTGACCGTTTATCCACGCTATGGCTGGACTTGAAGGTATTGCCGTCCAACGTGATGTCGTGCAGAACCCAGCGAGCGTCTAGCGCCACGAAGAGGTGGGCGTTCCAGTTGCCGCCAGCGGTCGTGCGCACGGGCGCGGTGTTTTCTCCGGCAGGCCGCAGCGGTGCCGTGCCTAAATCATCCGGCAGGCGCAGGCCATAGCGCAGTTCTCCACCTACATTCGCGTAGGTGGCGAAATTGCCGAAGCTGCCGCCCCAGTGGCGGGTCAGATCCCAGCCCCAACCGCTGACGTTTTCTTGCCTGAAGACTCGCGTTCGGCGTTCGTGCAGCAACTGCAGCACAGGTTCGTCGCGCAGTTGGTGTCTCCAGCCATTGAATTTGTCCACTCCGATGGTGTCATGCCACCAGTTCTGGGTTTGCCTGGCCTGGGAGGAGGGGCCCACAACACCGACGCGGATTTGTGAGGTGCGCAGCGTATCGCCGCGCCGCGCGTTGTAGCCGAGGCTCAACATCATTGCGCCGGCGAAAGGGCGGTCGTCTTTGATCAGATCGCTGCGCGTTTTGTCGCTCGGGGTGTACATCATCTGCCCGAAGCCGATGGTCATGTTCTGTTCGTCAAAACCCTCGGGTTGCAGCACCGTGAGAAAACGATTCAGCCCACGGACGAGACGGGGTAGGCAAGGGTCATCGCGATAGTCCACAAGGTTGGGGGAGACCCAGCTGACGAGAAACCCGTTGGAGTACCCTTGGTCTTGTCCAATGCCGCCGAACATGTCGTTGTCGATCCGCAGATTGAGCGTTCCCGTTGAGCGCAGCGGGTTGTCCTGGTGGCAGGATTGGGCCTGTGCGGAGGCGCTCAGCAATAGCAGCAGCAAGGGGGCTGCGACTTTCAGCCTCCATTCAGTTTGGTCGGTGGACTGAACCTTCGTCACGCTGGCGTGCCACCCTGCCCAGGGGTTGCAGTCGCAATGACCGATTGGGGCTGGCGCACCAGCATCACCGGAACTGGTGCGATGCGAGCGAGCTGCTCGGCATCGCTTCCCATCAGCAGCCTGTCCACGCCCCGGCGTCCGTGAGTACCCAACACCACCAACTCGCATTGAGTGGTCAGTGCCTGCTGAGCGATGAGCACCGAGACGCGCTCGCCCTTGCTTTCCAGAAGGACGGTCTCAACCGCCAGGCCTTCCTGCCTCAGCCGCAGCGCCGCCTCGTCCAGCAGCTTCTGCCCGGCCGCCAGGAAGCCCGGCCTCACTTCTTCAATATAGATCCTCGGCCTCTCGAAGCCGTTGCTGTGCTTCATCTCCTCGATGACGTGCAGCAAGACGATGGTTGCGCCATTCAGGCGTGCCAGCACCGCAGCGTGGTGGAGCGCCAAATTGGCGGTAGGACTTCCGTCGAGCGGAACCAGCAGTCTTGAGTACATGAATATCTCCAGTTATCAGAGTAGGACGGGGTGCCGAACAGATATTGCGCATACCGTGTCGCAATAGCGGACGCGGTATGCGCTTATTCAGCTGCGTACATATTTCCCCGGGGCGTCGCAAATAGTGGGATATCCACGGGATTCGGCCCCCATGAGCGGAGGCGCAACACCTTCACCAGAGCGCTCTCGAAGCCATGCTGACCATGCCGGCCACCACGAATCTAGATGCGTCTGTGCAGTGGCTTGCCACTCGTCCGGCGCCATGTACCCCTCATTCACGGCGCGCGTATGGATTTGATACTGGCGCTTGCCTCGGCCAGGCTCGCTCACGATGCCGCCGTTGTGCCCTCCGGTGGTCAATACAGAGGCGCAGCTGCAGTTCCAGGTTCGCCTTGAACAGGTTGGGAGGGATGGTTTCATTGCTCATGGTCAAACTCCTTACTGGGTTGAGTGCCCACTCGGGCGGTCAAACGATCAGGCCATCTGGCCGATCGTTTTGCGAAAGCGTGCCAACGACAGGAAAAACAGCACCGTGCCGATCAGGGCCAGCGCCAGGAACGGCTGCCATACCGTCTCCAGGCCCGCGTCCCGGTAAAGGATGGCCTGGCTCAGTTCCACGAAATGGGTGGTGGGTGCGATCAGCATGATGTTCTGCACGATCTCGGGCATGCTTTCGCGGGGCGTGTCGCCGCCGGATAGCATCTGGAGCGGCAGGATGGTCAGCATCATCAGCATGCCGAACTGCGGCATGTTGCGCGCCAGCGTGGCGATGAATATGCCCATGGAGGTGGTGGCGAACAGGCTGAGGGCCGCGCCGGCGAAGAACAACACAATGGAGCCCTCGATGGGCACGCCCAGGATGCCGCGCACCATGAGGTTGAGGGACAGGAAGGAGGCGATCAGCACGACCAGGGCCATCGACCAGACCTTGGAGAGCATGATCTGCGCGGGTGTAACCGGCATCACCAGCAGGTGCTCGATGGTGCCGTGCTCGCGCTCCCGGATCAGCGCTGCGCCGGTCAGGATGATGGACAACAGCGTGATGTGGTTGATGATCTGCACCACCGAGCCGAACCAGGCCTTGTCCAGTGCCGGGTTGAAGCGTGCGCGCAATGCCAGATCCACGGGTGGCGCGTCGGTGCCGCGGTAACGCTTGACGAACTCATTGACTTCGCCGGTGAAGATCTGCTGGATATAGCCACTGCCGGTGAAGGCCTGGCTCATGCGGGTGGCGTCGACATTGAGCTGCACGGCAGGCGATCGCCCCGCCAGCACGTCGCGCTGGAAGTTGGGCGGAATGACCAGAGCGAAGGTGTACAGCCCCGCGTCCATGCCCGGGTCCACGTCCCCATAGTCGATCATGGCCGGTGGCGTGAACTGCGGGGGGTAGAAGGCCGAGGCAACCCGCTGGGACAGCGCCGAATTATCCTCGTCGACGATGGCGATGGGCGCGTTGTGCAGCGTCTCCGGCATGGACGTGGCCTTGGTGTAGACCGACGCGGTGAACACATAGACGATGAGCACAAGCATCATCGGATCGCGCCAAAGACTCCACAGCTCCTTGACACCAAGGTCGTAGATGTTGGCCAGGTTTCTTCTGCGCATCTCAACGCTCCTGCTTCTTGAGTAGCAAAACAGCCACGCCGAGAATGACCGGAACCGAAATGAGCATCGACCACAGCGGCCCCGTCAGGTCGGCCAGGCCGAGTGATTTGTTGAACACGCCACGGCTGATGGAGATCATGTGCGTGGCGGGGTAGATCTCGCCGATGAACTTGCTGGAGCCTTCAAGCGAGGACACGGGCTCCCTCAGGCCGGCGAACTGGGTGGCCGGAATGATGGTGCCGATCATGGCAAAGAACATGGCGGCGATCTGGCTGCGCGTGACGGCCGAGGCCAGCAGCCCCATGCCTGTCGCGGCGAAGGAGAAGATCAGCGCGGCCAGCGACAGGGTGAAGAAGCTGCCCGTGACCGGCACACCGAAGACGGTGACCGCGAGCAGGCTCATCAGCAGGAAGTTCACCATGGCCAGACCGACATAGGGCAGTTGCTTGCCAAGCAGGAACTCGATGCGCGTGACCGGCGTCACGTAGAGATTGGTGATCGAGCCCGTCTCCTTCTCGCGCACCACCGCCAGCGCGGTCAGCATCGCCGGCAGCATGAGCAACAACAGAGGAATCACGGCCGGTACCATGGCCGGCAGGCTCTTGACATCGGGGTTGTAGCGAAAGCGCGTCTCGACGCTGGCATTCCCGGCTACGCTGGCGCCGCCGCGCTCGCTGGCCTGTGCCAACAGCCAGTGCTGGTGCATGCCCTGAACGTAGCCCTGGACGGTTTCCGCGCGTTGTGGCATGGCGCCATCGATCCAGGCACCGATCTGCACGTTCTGGCCTCGCAACACATCGCGAGAGAAGCCAGGGGGGATCTCAATGGCCAGCGACAGTTCGCCGCTGCGCATGCGCCGGTCAAGATCGTCGTAGTCGACGATCGGCGCGTGCTCGGTAAAGTAGCGCGAGCCGGCCAGGTTCAACGTGTAGCTCTGGCTTAGCGTGGTCTGGTCGCGATCGAGCACCGCATAACTCAGATCCTCGACGTCCATGGTGATGCCGAAGCCGATCACGAACATCAGTAGCAAAGAACCGCCCAGCGCCAGGGTAGCGCGGACCGGATCCCGCTGCAGCTCCAGGGTCTCGCGCCATAGATAGCTGAACATGCGCTGCAAGCTGAAGCCTCCAGCGCGGTGCCCGCGGTGTTCAGCGGGTACCGCGGATGGCGGCTCCTCGTGATTGTCGGCCTCAGGCTGGCTGGGCGGGGCGGCTGTGCCGCCCTCGGCTTCGACGAGGTAGCCGATGAAGGCCTCTTCAAGGGTTTTGGCGCCGCGTTTCTCGACCAGTCTGGCGGGCACGTCGCTGTCGAGCACCTTGCCGGCATGCATCATCGACATGCGGTCGCAGCGTTCGGCCTCGTTCATAAAGTGAGTGGAAATGAAGACCGTCACCCGGTCGCGCCGCGACAATTCAATAAGCAGCCGCCAGAACGCATCACGCGCCACCGGGTCGACGCCGGAGGTCGGCTCGTCCAGAATCAGCAGCTCGGGCTTGTGCACCATGGCAACGGCCAGCGACAGGCGCTGGCGTATGCCCAGCGGCAGACTGGCCGGCAGGCTGTCGATGACGTCCGCCAGCCCAAAGCGCTCCACCATCTCGTCCACGCGGCCCGGAATATCGTTCGGGGACACACTGAACAGCTTGGCGTGCAACTCCAGATTCTGGCGTACCGTGAGTTCACTGTAGAGCGAGAACGCCTGCGACATGTAGCCGACACGGCGGCGGGTGTCCAGGTCATGCGGATCGACTTCGTGGCCGAACAGCCAGGCCCGGCCCTCGCTCGCCGGCAGCAGGCCGGTGAGCATCTTCATGGTCGTGGACTTGCCGCAACCATTGGAGCCGAGGAAGCCGAAGATCTCACCGCGCCGGATACGGAAGGAGACACTGTCGACAGCAACGAAGTCGCCAAAGCGCATGGTCAGCCCCTCGGCTTCGATGGCGATATCGTCCGCGCCGTCCTCAGGCAGAGGCGGAATGACAACCGCTTGGTGTCCGCGCTTTTTCTCTTCCGGGAGCAGGCGGATGAATGCCTCTTCCAGGTTCGGGCTGTTTGTTGTCTCCAGCAATTCCTTCGGCGTACCGGTGGCGAGGACCTTGCCGTCGTCGATGGCGGCGAGCCAGTCGAAGCGCTGTGCCTCATCCATGTAGGCGGTAGCCACGATCACGCTCATGCCGGGGCGATCGGCGCGGATGCGCTCGATCAGGTCCCAGAACTGTGCGCGCGCCAGCGGATCCACGCCGGTCGTCGGCTCATCGAGAATCAGAAAATCCGGGTCGTGAATCAGTGCGCAGCACAGGCCGAGTTTCTGCTTCATGCCCCCGGAGAGCTTGCCTGCCGGGCGCTCAAGGAATTTGAACAGGCCAGTGGCCTGAGTGAGCTCATCGATACGCTGGCGGCGTTCCGCAGAGCCATGACCGAACAGGCGCGCGAAGAACTGCAGATTCTCCTCGACCGAGAGCGTCGGGTACAGGTTCTTGCCCAGTCCCTGCGGCATGTAGGCGATGCGCGGGCAAACCTGCTTGCGATGGGCTTTGCTGGCCATATCGCCACCCAGCACCTCGACCGTGCCCTCCTGGATGATGCGCACACCCGCCAGCAATGAGAGCAGACTGGATTTGCCCACGCCGTCGGGGCCGATCAGGCCGACCATCCGTCCGGCGGGAATGTCCAGATCGATGCCATCCAGGGCGATGACGTCGCCGTAACGCAAGCGCACCTGTCTGACGCTTGCAACGGTCATGGGTTGCGCACTGTGGCTCATACTTACTCCGGCACGCGAAGGGACAAGTTCTCGGGCCACTCGGCATTGGCGTCGAGCTTGACCCAGGCCACGCCGGGCAGCCCGGTCTTGACCTGATCCAGGTGTTCACGCAGCAGATCCTGGGAAATCTGCCCGCGCACTCGGAACATCAGTTTCTGCCGCTCGCTCGCGGTTTCAACCGTCTTAGGGGTAAATTGCGCCACACTGGCGACGAAGGAAACAGTGGCTGGAATAACAAAATCCGGCGCGGCATCCAGAATGATGCGTACCTCGGTGCCAAGCGCTACGCGGCCGGCCACGGTTTCGGGCAGGAAGAAGGTGATGTACACGTCCGACAGGTCGATCAGGTTCAGGACACGTCCGCCGGCTCCAAGCACCTCACCGGGTTGCGCCACACGAATCTGAACTCTTCCGTCGCGCGGCGCGCGCAGTTCGCTGTCGCGGATGTCCGCTTCGATGCGATTGATGCTGGCCGTGGCAGCGGATACGCTGGATCTCGCGCCGACAAGGTGCGCTTTGGCGGCCTCGACCGCGGCGCGGGCAGCGGCGGTCTGTGCTTTGCTGGCCGCGAGCGTCGCCTGTGCGCCCCGCACGCGCGCCCGGTCATCGTCCAGCTCCTGTATCGAGGCGGCACCCTCTCGGGACAGTGTCTCCGAACGTGCCAGACGCCGCTGTGCGGCGTCGAGCTCCGACTCGCGCTGACCGACGAGTGCCTGCGCCGCAACCACGTCGGCTTCACGCAGCGCCACCTGGGCCTGTGCTGCGGTCACCGCGTGCTCGGCCTGTTCACGCATGGCGAAGGCTTCGTCGCGCTGCGCCTCAAGCGTTTCCAGTTGCATCCTGGCCAGTGGCTGGCCCGCCACGACGAAGTCGCCTTCACGTACGAGGATGTCTTCGATACGTCCGGGAAGCTTGGTGGCGATGTCGATCTCGGTGGCTTCGATGCGGCCATTGCCGTTAACGAAGCCTTCGCCGGGCCCACTGTCGGCAAGCTCTGTCCAGCCCCACCAGGCCAGCGCGATAACAACCGCTGCAGCGGCAACAATCAGAAGTTTTTTCTTGAGAGAGAATGAAGCAGTCATAGGTTTCGCGTGCCTTAACGGGTTGATGGGGTGGAAGTGGGCGCCGAGGTCGCACCCTGCGCCTGACCGGTTGCGGCGAGGGTTCCGCCGCCGAGTGCGGCATACAGCGCCACCTGGCTGGACAGCAGCGCACGGCGCGCCTGTACCAGCTGTTGTCCGGCATCCAGCAGATCGCGTTGGGCGTCCAGCACCTCCAGGAAAGCGGCCGAGCCGTTGTCGTAGCGCAACTGGGCCAGCCGCGCGCGTTCGCTTTGCGCTTCCAGATTGGCCCGCTGGATCGTCAATTTCTCAGCCAGCCAGTACTTGGCGCTCAGTGCATCGGCCACCTCGCGAAAGGCCGTTTGAATGGTCTTCTCGTAGCCGGCAACGGCGATGTCGCGGCGCACTTCGCTCAGTTCCAGGTTGGCGCGCCGCCGCCCGCCATCGAAGATGGGCAGCGACAGGGTGGGCATGAAGGTCCAGGCGCGGCTGCCGGAATCGAACAGGCCGTCCAGATCGGAACTGGCCGTGCCGAAGCTGCCGGTCAGCGCAATGCGCGGCAAGAACGCCGCGCGGGCGGCCCCGATGTTGGCATCGCCAGCGCGCAATTGGTGTTCCGCGGAAATGATGTCCGGGCGGCTGACCAGCAGCTCCGAAGGCAGACCGGCCCGCAGGTCGGCCAGCACCGTTGTTTCATCGAAGGGTGCTTTGGCGGGCAGCGGGCCAGGATCAGCGCCCACCAGCAGCGCCAGCGCGTGCAGTTGCGTGGCGCGCGCTTGCTCAAGCTGGGTCAGCAGCGCCTGAGCCTGGTTCAGCAGGGTCTGGACTTGGGTGAGATCCAGCTTCGAGGTCGAGCCGACTTCAACGCGGCGCCGGAAAATGCGGTAGGAATTCTCGCGAGTCGCGACGGTTTGACGGGCGATAGCCACACGCTCGTCAATCTCGCGCAAGCCCAGGTAACCGTCCGCCACCTGGGCGATCAGCGCCAGGTGGACGGCCTGGCGCGCAGCGTCGGTTGCCAGCCAGGTTTGCAGGGCGGCGTCCTCGAGGTTGCGGACCCGGCCCCACAGATCCAGCTCCCAGGTGCTCAAACCCACCTCGGCCCGATATTCGCCGCCCACCTGCGACCGGCCCGACATGTTCAGATCGCCAGGGACGCGGGCGCGTCCACCCTGGGCACCCACGCCCACGGCAGGAAATCGATCCGAGCGCTGAATGCGGAATGCGGCGCTGGCTTCCTCGACACGCAGCGCGGCCAGGCGCAGATCGCGGTTGTTCTCCAGCGCGGTCTCGATGAGGCGTTGCAGCAAAGGGTCCGTGAAGTAGGCCTGCCAGGCAAGTTCTCCCGCGTGGGCACCCTCGGTGCTCGATTCAGGATGACCAGACCAAACCGCTGGCACCGGCGGGGGCGGAGTATCAGGAGCGGGAGCGAGCGACATGCAGCCGGTCAGTACGACGGCGCTCAGTGCCAGCGAGGCAGTGCGCAATTTGAACTCAGACAATAAAGGAAAAGCTGGAGGCATGATCACGTTCCGTACGGGGTTCGGGCTGAATAGGGCCTGGTTGTAGAGGAGTAGCCGCCCACGTACAGCGACGCGCAGGCATGTCGGTCACCAACGAACGCTGCAATCGAGCGCGACTTTGATGGCTGTTCACGCCACCTCCCTATTAATGTCTGCACTCTCGCCTCTAGCAACCGGTCGATGGGGCTCTCCTTCTTCATTTTCCGGCGTTCCGGGTTCGTATGCGTCCCTGCGAATAGTGCGCGTTATCGCACACTATAAAGAAAACGACTGGACGGTTGTTTGTGATTATACGTTACAATCCCGAAAACGCAACTAGCCGTTCACTAGGCACTGCACACCCGCCAGTTGGAAGTGCTCAGCCTGGGCTGACCATGCGCCCATGGTGGAACCGGTGACCAGTCCATGGGACAATCCAGTCAATTTTTGAACAGGGACCTTTGTATGCCAACCAAAAAAGACGACGTACCAGGCAAGCGCCGCTATCTGTCTTCTGTGGCCAGGAGAGAGGAAATATTGGATGCGGCGTTGATCGAGTTTGCGGATCGGACATACAACGCCGTGTCGATGGAGCGCCTGGCGGAATGTGCGGGCTTATCCAAGGCAGGCATCTACGCCCACTTCAAAAGCAAGGAAGAGATTTTTCACGCCTTGCTCGAACGTGCAACCCAGCAGTTTCGCGATTTTCAGGGCTGGCTTCCGGATGAAGAACTGACGCTGCCAGAGCTGGTAGACGCCTATCTTGATCGCCTTTACGCGACGTTTGAATCCCCCGCTACGGTATCGATCTACCGATTACTTCTGACCGAAAGCGCCAGAGCACCGGAACTGGTGAAACGTTGGCATGATGAGGTAGCGCGCGAACTGCGCAGGCGAGCACAGCTCATCATCCAAGGCAACATAGACCGGGGGGTTGTTCGTCCGAGTGTCCTGACTGAGCACTTTTTCCCGCTGGCGCTCGCTCCCGCACTGCTATGGCTGAACTCGTCAATGCTATCCAGGGGAAACCCTTCCATAGCGCTGGTGCAGTTACAGGATGCGCATCGGCAACTGCTGCTTGAGCTTTTGGAGCCTCGATGAGCAAGGTGACGCAAAAAGTCAGACACCTCCCTGTGCGACTGGTGACCGGGGTTGCGGTGCTACTGCTGACTGCGTGGGGCGCGCTGGCCCTGTGGCACCAGATGCCGCAACATCCAGCGGCTCGCTGGATCGCCACTCTGGCGTGGTCTGCCTCGGGGCTGTCCGTCGCCGTGTCGCTGGCAGGCTTGCTTGAAAGACGGACACGCAGGATCGCCGGATTCGTGTTCGGGGCCGCAACGGCAGCCCTGCTCATGTGGTGGGGAACGCTGCAGCCATCACACCAACGTGCATGGGCTGACGATGTCGCCCAGTTGCTGGAGGCCGGAATCGACGGCAGCCACGTTCACCTGAAAAATGTACGCAACTTCGAGTGGCGCAGCGAAACCGACTACACCCCGCAGTGGGAGAACCGCACATACGATCTGGACCGCTTGCGCAGTGCCGACCTGGTACTTTCCTACTGGATGGGGCCGCACATTGCGCACACACTGGTGTCGTTCGGCTTCGACGGTGGCGAGCGGGTGGTGTTCTCACTGGAAATACGCAAGGAGCGCCACGAGTCCTTCTCGGCGATCGGCGGATTCTTCCGTCAGTTCGAGCAGATCCTGGTAGCCGCCGATGAGCGCGACATTGTGCGTACGCGCAGCAATGCGCGAGGCGAGGCCGTTTATCTCTATCGGTTGCAGATGAGTCAGGCGAATGTCCGCGCGTTGTTTCTGGAGTATCTGCACGCGGCCAATGAACTGCGGCGCACACCGCGCTTTTACAACACCTTGACCAGTAACTGCACGACCATCGTATTCGAGCTGGCTCGGCTCATTGCGCCAGCGTTGCCGGCGGACTATCGCCTGCTGCTGTCCGGACACTTTGCGGAATACATCCATGACCTGCACGGATTGACGCCCGGCCATCGCTACGCAGAACTGCAGGCACTGGGGCACATCAACGAACGCGCACTGGCCTCTGACGCATCAGGAGACGACTTCTCGATGTCGATTCGACAAGGTGTGCCCGGCGTGCCGGCCGACGAGGTATCTCCATGAGGTTCCAGCAGTCTTGCCGCATGGCAGTGTGGCTCGTCATTGCCCCGCTGTTGCTGGGGGGCTGCTCGATCCTGCGTGAGTTCGGCCCAGTGGTTGAGGTTCATACACTGGATGCGGGCGAGGCCATCGAACTCAAGCGCGGCGATATCCTGACACGCGGCAAACTCAGCGATGCGACGACCCAGACCATCAGGGTGGCGGCATTGGATGCGCAGGCTTGCGCAAAACCGATCTCAGCGGATTGCGTCGAGGCCCTGGCCGCGGTGACGGGAGTGGCCACAGATCGACGTCTGGCTGCGCTGTCCGAACTGTGGCTGGCGCAGGCACAAGCTATGAAGCCCGGATCCGAGCAGCAAGCCGCCTGGTTTGAAACCATCCGTTATGCCTACGCCTACCTCTTTCTCGGCGACCATACTCCAGGAGAGCGAGCCTTCGAGGATCGCCAGACACAAGTACGCGACTGGTATAACTATGCTGTCGAACGTGCCGCCACCGCGATATTTGAAGTTGAGCAACAAACGCCTACGCAGTTGCCAGCGCAGCCCCACCGGAACATTGCAGGCTGGGAGCTGCAACTGGATATGCGCGGTGAGCGCTTGCCGGGCAGTACGGCGGTGCCAGCCGAACTCTTACCAGCCTCATCCCTGTCTTTCCGCGGAATGCGCAGTCTCTACCGACGCGACGGATTCGGAGCCGAGCTGGTGGCCGTCATGCCGGATGCCCCCTTGACGTCTGCCCCTACCAGCGAGGGTAGCTCATCAGCTAAACACGATCAGCAGCCACTACCCTGGAGCGAGATGTCCGCGCCGCCCATGACGGTTCTTCTGCACCCTGATGGAGACGATCTGGACAGCGTGCTGCATACCCGTACCGCCCGTTTGACGGTGCATGATCCCTATGAGGAATCGGCTATCATGCTGCACGGCCAACGTGTGCCGCTGGCAGCCAATTTTACGGCCGGCTACGGCTTGTGGCTGGCCCGTGCCAACTTCAACCGCCAGTCTCTGCGCAGCCTGCTTGGGCGCGAGGGCGGCATCGACCGCCCGCACGTCTACCTAATGCAACCCTACGATCCGAACAGACGTATCATCGTCATGCTGCACGGACTAGCCAGCAGCCCGGAAGCCTGGGTGGAGCTCGCCAACGAAATCCTGGGCGATGAGACCCTGCGCCAGCATTACCAAATCTGGCAGGTCTACTACCCGACCAATCTGCCGATCGCATTGAACCACGCGATGATTCGCAGAGCGCTCGGGGATACGCTGGCGCATTTCGATCCTTCCGGCCAGGCGCCGGCATCGTCCGACCTTGTACTGGTGGGGCATAGCATGGGCGGGGTCATCGCGCGGTTGATGGTGTCGTCAACCGACCAGTCGCTGGTGCAGCTGGCTGCGGATCGCAGTCGGCTGACGCCGCAGCAGATCAAACGCATAGATCCGATGTTGCGTTTCGAGCCCTTCCCGCATGTCAGCCGCGCCATCTTCATCGCAGCACCGCACCGGGGCACGTCGGTCGCAGGTGGACGCCTGGGGCGCTGGATGGCGGGATTCATTCGCTTCCCCGTTACGGTGCTCGAAGAACTCGCCCACACACTAGCACCCAATGCGGCGGCCAGCAGCCACGAAAGCCTGGGGCATATCCCCAATAGCGTCGACAACCTCGACGAGAACGATCCTTTTGTGCGCGCGGCGGCGGACTTTCCCATCTCGGCTCAGGTGCGCTATCACTCGATCCTGGCGCAGACCAATGCCGACGTGCCGCTTGAGGATTCCGATGACGGCCTGGTACCATACCGCAGCGCCCACCTTCCCGGTGCAGAATCTGAGAAAGTCATAATTTCGGGACACAGCGTGCAACAGAACGCGGCTGCGGTACTGGAGATCCAGCGTATCCTCAAAGACGACATGGCTCTGCAGGAAGAGCATTTCATGCAGCCATAGGCAACTGCCATCTTCTGTACGCAGCCAAGCTGATTTGGGCAGGCTGCTATCTTTCAGGTGGGCGAAGTGCATTCATCTGTAATGTGCAAAGAGCATCAGACTTATGTCAGGGAGCTAGGGGAATGGGATGGAATCCCCCTCCTATGGCATTTCCCTAGCGGGCGGTGTTGCGGGTACAATTTTGGGGGCGGGGAAGCAAGGCGATGAATATTGAAGCCTCCGGTATCGGCCTAATCATTATTGTTCTGGTGATGGCGTTGGTAACATTGGTGACCCGCTGGGTGGCGTCTACATAATCTCGTTTGTACCAATCGGGTGCCGCGTTAAGCAGTTTATCCAAGCAATGTCTGGTTCGGTGCTGGTGGCTATTATAGCGCCAATGGCAGTAACTGGAGATGCTGGAGCCAAACTCGCCCTACTCATTACCGCATTCCTCATGTTTATACTGAAAAAACCGTTGCCCGCCATTGCGGCAGGCATCGTGACGGCGGCTGTATACCGGCAGTTGTAGTCACCCGCTAAGGTCCGTTATGTGCGCTAGCCAGGCCAACCTGTCAGTGATGCTGAAGTTGGCCCAGAGCAGACATTATGCGTGCGGTGAATCAAGCGGGCTAAGGAAGGTGTGATCAAGTCCGCCACATGGGATAATGCTGACTGCACATGATCGAGGACGCATAAGATGGATCAGCAACTTACATTCGCGGACAGCGAGTTCAGCAACAAGCGCCGTCAGACCCGCAAGGAGAAGTTCCTTGGCCGAATGGACAAGCTGATTCCATGGGCGCGTCTCGAAGCCGTTATCGAGCCCCACTATCCCAAGGCTGGAAACGGCCGTCGGCCTTACCCCTTGTCCACCATGTTGCGCATTCACTGCATGCAGCAGTGGTATAACCTCAGTGATCCAGCAATGGAAGATGCGCTGTACGAGATTGCCTCAATGCGGCTGTTTGCAGGCTTGTCACTGGATAAAGCCATCCCCGATCACACCACCATTCTGAAGTTCCGGCACTTACTCGAACGCCACGGTCTGACCCGACAGATTTTTCAAGAGGTGAACCAATGGCTCTCTGAGGCCGGTGTCCTTCTGAAAGAGGGCTCACTGGTTGATGCCACTATCATCGAAGCCCCCAGCTCCACCAAGAACAAAACGGGCGAGCGTGATCCGGAGATGCATCAAACCAAAAAAGGCAATCAGTGGCACTTTGGCTTGAAAGCTCATATAGGCGTGGATGCCCGCACCGGCATCACACACAGTTTCAGCACAACTGCCGCAAACGAACACGATCTCAATCAGGCTGGCCAGCTACTGCACGGTGAAGAAGCATTCATCTTTGCTGATGCGGGTTACCGGGGCGCCGAAAAGCGAGACGAGCTGAAAGATGTCAGTGCGGACTGGTACATCGCTGAACAGCCAGGGAAGCTGAAGACCCTGAAAAAACACCCTCGGATCAATAAGGTCAGAATCCGCACCGAGTATCTGAAAGCCAGCATCCGTGCGAAAGTTGAGCATCCGTTTCGGATCATCAAATGCCAGTTCGGCTTCGTAAAAGCCCGTTACCGTGGCCTGAAGAAAAACGACAGCAAGCTGGGCCATGCTGTTCGCGCTGGCCAATGTTGTGCGGGTGGACCAGATGTTGAGAGCACAGGGTTAATCCGTCTGTACTGCCTGAAAAGGCGGTTGCAGTCGGTTAAGAAGGGGCGGTTGTGCGCATTTTATGCGCCCCAGCACAGAGAAAATGCAGTTTTAATGGCACTGAAGGGACTTGTTCATACGTTCCCTAACGTCCCGAAGCGGACATTAAGTGTGCCATGCGCGTTACAGCGAAAACAAACACCGTACCTCCTCTCCACATTGGGAGAAGGCCTTCTTAAAGCGAACTTCTGAGCGTTTTGACCAATAAATTATGGAGCTGATCGACGGCTGCATTTCCGTGCGACGCCAGGCTTCGGTATACAGATACCTCCATAGGCTCCAATGGCCCTAAACCATGCTCACTTCCCAGAACCTCCAAATGAGGAGGGGCACTACAACGCGTCAGTACAGCAATCGCGAGGCCACTTTCAACAGCAGCAATTTGTCCAGCAAGGCTTGAACTATTGTACACAACTCGATAACGCCGTCCCTGCAAAGACAATGAGTTGATAGCACTGCGTTTGGCTAGGCTTGTGCTTTCGTAAACCGCTATGGGAAGCGGATCTCGCCTCCATATCCGAAACTCAGATGAGCCGACCCACACCATCGGTTCATAGAACAATAGCGTGCCGTGTCGGGGATGTTCCCGAGACACAAGTGCGAGATCTAGGTCACCGTTCTCAACCCGTGGAATCAGAGCGGTGGATTGCTCACAAAACAGCTCAATTTCAACCCCTCCATGATGGGTGTTAACGCCGATGTAATACTGACCCCCTGACGCCGAGGCAAAATTGACCCCCTGGGCGATAATGGCGGTTTTGAGCCGCCGAGATGTTGACCCAGGAGCAAGCAGTGGAGATCAAAGGGCACCTCGAAAAACCTCCCTCACAGCACCGGTAGCCCTGTGATAGCATCAAGCAACCACTAACACCCGATAGATCAGTACCATGAAGAAGCGTAGCGCAATCAAAAACGACCTCTTTGCCAGCGAACATCACCGTGAAAAGATCGACCGGATCGGCGATCCTCTGGCTGAGATTGAGCAGCACATCAACTTCTCCGCACTGGCCGCTGAAGTTGACTGCATCGCGCCTCGAGTCGAAAGCACTCAGGGTGGGCGACCACCGTACCCGACTGAAACCATGGTGCGCATCCTGGTACTCAAGCGCCTCTATAACCTGTCGGATGAACAGATGGAGTACCAGCTGCTGGACCGAATGAGCTATCAGCGCTTCTGCGGGCTGACCCAAGCCATCAATATTCCGGATCGCACCACGATTTGGCACTTTGAAAATCGCATCGGTGAAGCCGGTGCCCAGGCCCTGTTCGATGGTGTATCGGCGCAACTGTTCAAGCAGGGCTTCATCGCCCGTGGTGGCCAGATCATTGATGCTACTCTGGTGCCAGCGCCCAAGCAGCATAACCGACGCAGTGACAAAGAGCTGCTGGATCAAAATGCCATGCCAGCGGACTGGAAGCCCGCTAAACGGCGGCAGAAGGATACCGATGCCAGCTGGACCAAGAAGCACGGAAAGAGCCATTTTGGCTACAAACTGTCAATCAACGTCGATGCCAAGTACAAGGTGATCCGGCGTTTTCAGTGTGACACTGCCAAAGTGCATGACAGCCAACATTTCGAGGCTGTTCTTGATCGGCACAACACCAGTCAGGACGTCTATGCCGATCGCGGTTACCCCTCGACCGAGCGAGAAGCCTGGCTGAAAGAGCACGGCTATCGCAACCATATTCAGCGCAAAGGCCACCGCCAGAAACCGTTATCGGAGTGCCAGCAACGACGCAATAAGCGGATTGCCAAAACCCGTGCCCGTGTCGAGCATGTGTTCGCCAGCGTCGATCAGATGGGTGGCAAGTTGATCCGCACAGTGGGTCAAGCGAGGGCCAACTTTGCGATGACCATGATGGCTGCCTGCTATAACCTGAAGCGGCTGGTGTACTTCCAGCGGGCCGGGATTAAGGCGTTTTGAGCCGTTGGTGGTGGTTCGGTGTGCCTCATGGGCACACAGAGACCTCCGCTGCAGGTCCAGAGGGCCCCAAAACGAGACGTAATCGATTAAAACTGGAGTCTTGCGGTTAGCTCAGCCCGTTCGGCAACGTATAAGCCGGGTTTTTCGAGGTGCCCTGATGGTTTAACTGAAACACCTTATTGGACCTCTACCGAAGCGCTGTTTGCTCAGGAATTGCCGCAGCACCTGGTCGTGATTGGTTCGTCGGTTGTAGCGCTGGAAATTGCCCAGGCTTATCGCCGTTTAGGCAGTGAAGTCACCATATTAGCAAGACATACATTGCTTTATCGGGAAGATCCCTTGCTCGGTGAAAAACTCACCGGATGTTTTGAAAAAGAAGGCATTCGAGTATTAAACAGTACGCAAGCTACCAAGGTGACCCACGATGGAAGCCAATTTACATTGGAAACTAACGCGGGCGATCTACGCTGCGATCGTTTGCTGGTAAGCACCGGGCGACACGCCAATACTTGCCAACTCAATCTGGGCGCGGTGGGTGTTACGACCAACAAAAAGGGCGAAATCGTTGTTAACGAACGCATGGAAACGAATGTTCCCGGTATTTACGCCGCCGGAGACTGCTGCAACATGCCGCAATTCGTCTATGTCGCCGCGGCCGCCGGTAGCCGTTCCGGCATCAACATGACGGGCGGATACGCCAAACTGGATCTATCCACCATGCCAGCAGTGATTTTTACCGATCCCCAGGTGGCAACTGTTGGGCTCACGGAAGAGCAAGCCAACGCACAAGACATTGAAACCGACAGTCGTGTATTGGAGATGGAGAACGTGCCGCGCGCACTGGCGAATTTCGAGACCGATGGTTTTATCAAATTGGTGACGGAAAAAGCCACTGGCCGCCTGATCGGGGCGCAGATTCTGGCGCATGAAGGTGGAGAACTGATCCAGAGTGCGGCGCTGGCGATCCGCAACCGTATGACGGTGACGGAATTAGCCGACCAGCTTTTCCCTTACCTGACTATGGTGGAGGGTTTGAAGCTCTGCGCCCAAACCTTTAACAAGGATGTCAAAGAACTGTCCTGTTGTGCTGGGTAACGAACTTGAGTTGATCCGTATTCATTGATGGAAATGGCATTTTTCATTCGTAGTACGAAAGTGCCAATCAATTTTTTGAGTATAAGTAAAAAAGCAGTCAATTTACTATGACCTTGTTTTTTTAGGGAGGATAGATGAGCGACCATCTGCAAATTCGTTTACCCAGTACCAATATTTTTTTTCGCTCAGGCTTAGTTCTCGACCGGTATCTTTCAGTTGTCTTTGAAATAAATGGATTAGTCCGCTTAAGCCTAAGAAGGCTAAACCGACAAATAAAATTGTCCAACTCGCTTGCCAATATGCGATTGCTACAAGCATAGTGATGATGGCTATAAGTCCGATGGGATTACAGGTCGCTTTGAATCCCAAGTAGCTGAAAAAAACGACGGTGCAAATCAGAAATGGCAAAGCCGCTAACTTGGCAGATGCCGTTAATATTTCTGAGGGAAAAAAATGAGCCGCAGCCAAAGTCGCCAGAAAAAGCCCCAGTGATATAAACCAGCAGCGTGCTGGTAAAGATTTAAGTAATTTTATCATCTTAGTACTCTCAAAGTGCACGGGCGGTGCACAATCAAATCATGCATCAGCATGTTAGTTCTCAAAAAGTGCTCTAGTGGTTTGCTCGGCCATAATCTCACACACAGGACATTTAAGCTGAATGCGCTGTTGAGATACCGTCAAATACAGACTGCCGCATCGACACCGGTGTAAGGATGCAAGCTGTGATCTTAAATCACGAGCTAGAACCCAACCTTCATTGATGGTCAGTTTTTTCCAGGGGATCTCAGCTGGAAGATCTGCCTCTTCTCTTGCAACCAAGTACGCATCGTAAGCCTTCATCAAAGCATCGATATTTAATTTCTTGTAGACATTATCACCACCAATATTGACATAAAGCGCCATCAGCAGGGAGCCTTCAACTAGGGCTCTTCTGCTTTTAACGATGGCATCAGATTCTGGCAATTGACCAGGACAAGGTGACTTGCCAGTCACTTCTTTGTGCAGCCTTCTGATAATGTGGATTGGCAAACCTGTATCGAGCGCGATAATGGTCGTTCGAAATCCGTACTTAATAAGCAGCGAGGCTCGGGTAAACAGCTCACTTTTGGACAGGTTATCAATCATGCATCCCCCTTGTTGTTTAGGGTTGATAATAAATAAGCGATTCTTGGGATACCTGTACCTTTGCTCTTCACCATCTCAATCAGTTGGCTTTGGTTACCCCTTGGTTGAAACAGCATGAATGATGAGGTCGCCACTCGTTGCAGGTCGTCAACACCGGCATTAATAAGTGCATCCACCACGTCGCGTGTAAGTCCAAAGCGCAAGACCGCCTCTTGCGGATCAATGCGCGCCAATTCACGTGCTGCGTGTAGGTACGCCAAATTTAATTGATAGAAGTCTTGTTGATTGGTTGTCATTGACGGACCTCCAGTTCATGTAAAATATTGCGATAGATAGAAAGCACTCTTTGCCCATACCAGCGTGCACGCTCTTCGTTCCAACTGTGATAGCGGCCTATGCCAAGCTCTAAATCGTTTGGTGAAGACTTGATTGCTTCGGCCAAAATACTGGAGCCGACAGTAAGGTTGGTGATGGGGTCTAGCAGTTCAGCTGCTGAGCTCACTCGATGCCCATGCCAATGCAAATTGATTTGCATAAGGCCAATATCGAGCTGGTATTTTTCACTCTCTTGAAGTGCCTGGTTTAACAGTTGCTCCGCTTCTGTCTTAGATTTGGCGTAGGTTGCGTTTGAACCATTGCGAATTGCGTATGGCCATGGACTGGTCATGTTAAGACCTCGATGTGAGGCTGACTCAGCCAAGGCAACGGCGTAGAGCATGACTGGATCAATACCAACACTTTGTGCTGCTTTTTCCCACTGATAGCCCGGAAACGCATAGACTGAAGTGCTTGCGGACATGGCTATCACTAGGGCAACGGTTTTTGCTTTAATCGTTTTCATTTTTGTCCTCTAATTGATTTCCGAGAAGCGCCTGAATGGCTTTCGGGCTTATTCTTTTCAAAGGCACTGCGCTAAAATTGGCGATGCCTCTCGTATAAACTTGTGCCGCTTTTGACCAGTCGCCTACGGCAACAGGCGCTTGCATATCAAATCCTTTTTGCTGGTTCTGATGGTCTGCAATACCCTGTAATAGCCTTGGGTATTCACCCACTTCGTCCCGTAGCAAGTAAGCCTGGTAGCGTGTTAAAAACTCTTTTTGCTTAAAGGGGTATTCCCTGTCATCAACCTTGCAGAGTTCAACCCATCCACCCATGTCTGAAATCACGCGGTGGATAAGCGCATCGTCAAACATCACGGATGTCCAAGCGCCAACCTGACGAACAGCCTTGTCAACTTTGTTCCAAGCAACCATGGCTCTTGAACCTGAGTTGCCGTCGATATGCTTGATGACGTCAGCGGGCTTTGGAAAAAATTGCCCAGTATCCGGTGATTGAATATGCCGAGTCAGACCGATTCGCACTTCTTCAATGCTATAAGCACGAAGGGCTTCAAATGCGATGGATAGCAATTGTGGTGATACGCTTTTGCCATACATGGCCCAAGCTGCTCCCCAAACTTCAGCAAACTCGCGTTTATCAACCTCCTGCACTTGAACGAACCTCCCGAATACCTGGTCCGGCCCAGCTTTCAGCAATGCGGCGATTGCTTTCTTCAATATTCAATTGGTGATTGCTGCCCTTTAGGCTCGTCGATGATTGCTGTACTTCATCAATGCGAACGTACTCGTCTTCCCATTGCCGGTTTAAAAGCCAGTTATGTGGCATAGGGGTCTTAGTCCGATCTTGATACTGTAATCGGTTGTCTCGTTGCTCTTTCCAGCGTGTTAGCACTTCCAAGGCGAGTTCATGGTCTTCATTGAGGCCCATGCGTAGCCATTCTTCTTTGGCTTTCGCTTTTTTTTCTTTGCGTATTTGTACATCCCAGAAGTCTTCAAACTGTATGTGGTCAACAGTTTTAACTGTTGGTTTATTGCTTCTCTCAGAGTCATCCGACCGTTGAGAGTCCCTTACCGGGTTGCCATCAGGCATAAACAATGATGAAAATTCTTCTGGTAGCCGAGCTTGAAAAGCGGCAAGAGATTTCAAAAGCGATGCCATACCAATGAAGTCGGCAGGTACATCTTTAAGCAACCGAAAGGCTGCCTTACCTTGGTTTGGGTTTTCGATTGGGTTGTGCTTCAGAAAGCTTCGAATCAAAGTCCAACCAGATCCCTCGCAACGAATCAGGAACTGATCTTGTTCTAACTCACTTAACGTCTTGGCAACCTGTTGCTCATCCCAGTTCAAGTCAGAAGCAACGTAACCAATCGGCAGTCGAAAGCAGCCAAGCAAATTACAATGTGGGCATGTAAGCAAATACAGTCCTAGCAACTTCGCTGAGTCACTCCAGGACAAAACATTTTGCTTTAGCCAAAAGCGGGTATAGACCTTGCCATAATCACGCATGGAGGAACTCGCTTTTGTGTTTACGTAAAATGCTGACCATTATTTGCCCTTAATCCTACTGGTTACTGGCTTTCAGCTCGCTTGGGCATTCGGGATAGATGTCCGGTCTTAACTGAGATCGGGTTACCTGTCCTTGCGTAGCTTGTTCGATGGGTAAAACGAATTCAGCGGGAACACGCCCTGATTTATTCAACCAAAACCAGACGTTTTGCTGTTTTGAGTTGATGGCTCTTGCTAATGCTGATTGCCCGCCGACCAAGTCAATGGCACGGCGGAGATGTTTTTGTGTCGTTTTGAACACTTCCATACCGTCTCCTGTTACAATAATAACTGTTACAAGATTGAATGTTACAGTTTAAACTGTAGATAAGTCAACAGTTAAAATTGTTGAAAGACTACAGTTTTATTTGTAGAATGCGGGCTTATGAAAACTTTATCCGAACGACTAAACCATGCCTTGCAGCTTACTGGGGTAACTCAGTCTGAGTTGGCTCGTCGCATTGGTATCAAACAGCAGTCGATCAGCCAGATTTGCTCTGGTAAATCGGCTAGGTCTCGTTACACCATGCAGATCGCGGAGGCGCTTCGCGTGAATGCTCATTGGCTCGCCACAGGTGATGGCGAGATTGGCTTGGGGGTCGGTAATGTAGAAGTCGGGCCTGATATTAAGGGAAGAATTCCTCTCATTAACTGGGTTCAGGCCGGTGATTGGACTGGAATAGCGGAGGGATTTGCCCATGAAGATGCTGAGGAGTGGCGTGAAGTCACTGGGAAAGCACATGAGGGTTGTTTCGCACTTCGCGTAAAAGGCGACAGTATGGAAAATCCAAGCGGAAAAAAATCCATACCTGAGGGGGCAGTGATCGTTGTTGATCCTGAGTTACCTTACTCTTCAGGTTCATTGGTTGTTGCGCGTTTGGATGATTCGAAAGAAGCAACCTTTAAGCAGTTGGTTATTGATGGTGAACAGAAGTATCTAAAACCTTTGAACCCGCAATACCCTGCAATACCGATCAACGGCAACTGCACCATCATCGGTGTAGTACGACAAGCTATCATCGATTTCTGGTAGCGAAGGAATTTGTGGTTTAGCCACAGTTGTTCATTAGCTGAAGAAGCAACGATTGCAAACAGCTACAACTGAGCATTGGCGCACGCTGAGAGTAAATGGTAACCGATTAGATAACCATTGATTGTTTATAAAGTCAAGATCAGCGAAAATAGCGGCCAATTACGATTAACACGACGGATTTGACAAGCGAAGAACTGAAAAGAGAGTACTTCCAAAAGTGTGTACAAATCCGTGTACAAACTAAAAGAATTTATACATGGCAAACCAAGATTTTCTCAATGAAATCAATAAGCGAAGGACCTTTGCTATCATCTCCCACCCTGATGCGGGTAAAACCACTATGACCGAAAAGCTATTGCTATTAGGTCAGTTGATTCAGGTTGCTGGTACCGTAAAAGGCCGAGGCAGTGATCGTCACGCGACCTCTGACTGGATGTCGATGGAGCAGGAGCGTGGCATCTCGATCACCTCGTCTGTGATGCAATTCCCATTCCGTGACCGTATCGTTAACCTACTGGATACACCGGGGCACGAGGACTTCTCGGAAGATACCTATCGCACATTGACCGCGGTGGATTCTGCTTTGATGGTGGTTGACGGCGCAAAGGGTGTCGAGGACCGTACCATTAAACTGATGGATGTCTGTCGTCTTCGCGATACTCCTATTTTCTCATTTGTGAATAAGTTAGACCGTGAGATACGTGACCCTATTGAGCTCTTGGATGAGATTGAATCGGTACTAAAAATTGAAGCCGCACCGATTAACTGGCCTATCGGTGCCGGTCAGCGTTTTAAAGGGGTCTACAATCTTTACACGGATCAAATTCACCTGTTCACCAAGGGGCAGGGGCATCTGCTTGCTGAACAGAATATCATTCAAGGCTTGGATAGCGACGAAGCTCGTGAGCTGTTGGGTGCCGATTATGAAGAGTTCTGTGACGAGATCGAACTGGTACAAGGGGCTACCCACCAGTGGGACAAGGAGTCCTACCTAGCGGGTACCATGACTCCGGTATTCTTTGGTACGGCATTAGGTAACTTTGGTGTTCGAGAGATGATGCATGATTTTGTTGATTGGGCTCCTGCCCCTTCTCATCGTGCAACAGAGACACGTGAGGTTCAGGCGGATGAAGATAAATTCACAGGCTTTGTCTTTAAGATCCAAGCAAATATGGATCCAAAGCACCGTGACCGCATTGCTTTTATGCGTATCTGTTCAGGCAAATACACCAAAGGTTTGAAGATGAAACATACGCGCATCGGCAAAGATGTTCGTATCGCAGACGCGGTTACCTTTGTTGCGGGTGATCGCGAGGCGGTGGAAGAGGCTTGGTCTGGTGACATCATCGGATTGCATAACCACGGTACCATTCAAATCGGCGACACCTTTACAGAAGGTGAAGAGCTTAAATTTACCGGCATTCCACACTTTGCTCCTGAGCTATTTAAGCGTGTGCGTCCTACTGATCCACTGAAGATGAAGCAGCTTCAGAAAGGGTTGCAGCAGCTATCAGAAGAGGGTGCGGTGCAGTTGTTTATGCCACTTCGCAACAACGATCTGATTCTCGGCGCGGTCGGTCAGCTTCAGTTTGACGTGGTCATGTATCGCCTTAAAGATGAGTATAAAGTGGACTGTGTCTATGAGGCGATCAGTGTTGCGACGGCTCGTTGGGTTGAGTGTGCTGACGATAAGATGCTCAATGACTTCCGCAAAAAAGGGTATGACAACCTGGCCGAAGATGGTGCAGGTCTAATGACCTACTTGGCACCGACACGAGTGAACTTAAACCTCACCGAAGAGCGTTGGCCGGATATTCAGTTCCGCGCTACTCGCGAGCACTAACATGCTTTTTGATTCCCATTGCCATCTCGACTTTCCCGAGTTTGCAGTGGGAATCAGCTCTCATCTCGATCAAGCACAGGCAAAGGGTGTAACGGATATTCTGGTACCCGGAGTCACGGCTAGCGATTGGCCTAGAGTGATCCATACCTGTCAGCTTAACCATCCCATTCGGCGTCATCTGGCGCTTGGCTTGCACCCCTGTTTTCTAAAACAGCACGATATTGATCAAGATCTTTTGACCCTAGAGACGCTCCTTAAGCAGAGAGATGACGTTGTTGCGATTGGTGAGTGTGGATTAGACCTTTTTATTGAAGATCCACAATTAGATAGGCAGCAGAAACTCTTTGATGCTCAGTTAGAGTTAGCGGCTGCATTTGAATTGCCGGTTGTGCTTCATGTTCGCCGCTCCGTCGATCTGATTACGCAGCGCTTAAAACGCCACCGTTTACGTAGAGGTGGCGTTGCCCATGCATTCTCGGGTAGCCAGCAGCAAGCGGATAATCTTGTTGCCTTGGGATTTTTGATTGGTGTTGGTGGGGCAGTGACCTATGATCGAGCTAATCGACTCAGAAGGGTCGTCTGTTCACTGCCAGTGACAAGCTTGGCGCTTGAGACGGATGCGCCCGATATGCCGTTAAGCGGTCATCAGGGTAAGCCAAATCACCCGTATCGGGTTGCAGAAGTGGCTGATGCCGTCGCCGAGTTACGTGGTGAGTCTACTGAATCTATTGCTCAGCAAACTCATCACAATGTGACTGCTCTTTTGGGGCTTTAGGTTAGATCTTCGTAGGCGTTTGAAACGTCGAAGCTGACTGGCAAAGAGCGACCTGGAACTTTAATTCCAGAATGAGTGATCTCTAAATCTTCACCAGCAAGCACCGCATAGTCATAACGGTAGGTCGGTCGAGTCGTGCCTTTGAGTGCGGCTTGGTTATACTCTTGAGCCTGAGCGACTGTCGCTTCTGAGCGTTTCTGCCACTCAAGCATCTCTGCAGCGCCATAACGTTTTTGAAGCAGGTTAATCGTCTCAGTCGGCGAGATGAGTACCGCAGTCGCGTTGTTGCCACCAAAGCCTTTAGAGTTGATCAACGCGTTAGAAATGAATTGATTACCCACCTCTTTATGCTGAAGAGGTAGCTCAAGATGGCTCTGATGAACGTCGCTAGCTACTGCCTGAGTAGTAACTATGCCGGGGATGACTCCCTGTTCCCAAACACCCAGTGTTGAAACCAGTTGGTCACCACCCGCAGTGCCCTGAGAGTGTCCGAGGTAAGTCTTAACCGCAGTGACCGTCCAATCATTGATGTTGAACGCTTTACCGACCTCGTTTAATACATGTGATTCAGTCACTCGGTTCTGTGGTGTGCTGGTGCCATGCGCTTGAATCATTGAGTGCTGCTGTAGCGCTTCAGAACCGAGTAGCTTCTCAACCAAAGAGGCCGCTTTGCCCAGGGTTAAGTAGTTACCGACACCGGGTGCTGAGATCGATTTTTTATAACCGTCGGCATGAACATAGACATCAGGCACCGAAGCATAGATCTGAGCGCCGGTCTCGATCGCTAGGCGATCACTCATCAGAACAATAAATTGACTCGATTCACCAATGGTGAAACCGCAGTTGTCCCCAAATGGACGGCAGGCTGAACGGTGGTCTACATCAGCAAGTGAAGCGAGCTTATCCAGTGCCTGAAGCTGTTTGTCTTCAGCCAATGCGCCCATGGCGCGGAACCCTTCAATAACCTCTGGAGTGACAGGGGCGTCAGACCCGCCAACCAGAACAAACTCAGCCTTATTGGTGCGAATCGCTTCAACGGCATTACGCAGGTTGTACAGGAAAGTCGCACAGGCACCGAGCGCGCCGCCGGTCGTGCCAAGGTTGCCAAGCATGTAGGCGTTAACGAAATCAGCCGGCATTTGCGCATAACCCAACGGCATCTGCTTAGAGGTTGTGCGCTTACCAATCGCAGGGTATTTATTGAGACCGCCAAAGCCTAAGTCGTCGAGTTGGCCAATTGAGTTAGAGGCAAATACCGCAATTTGATCAGGAGCCAGAGTATCGAGCAGTTTATCGATATCCAGACCTGTGGAGGCCAGTGCATCAGAGGCTGCATAGATCGCCATTTGCAGTGCGCGCGGATGGTTGCGTGATTGGTATAGAGAACCCGGTTCAAACCCTTCAGGCAACATACCGGCGCTCTGAACAGGCAGTACGCGTGTATCGTTGAAGATTAGGTCGAGCGCACCGGTTAGGGTGACTTCGACCTGGCCTGCCTCGGTATCTGCCAATGTCCAGTTGTCGGGGATGTTGGTCGGAAGATCACGTTTGCGCAGAGTGAATTTAATGGATTCACCTGCTGGATGGATCTTCGATGCCTTGTTCATCAGGACACGATTTGCGTCAAAGAATGAACTTGGAATTTTACGGATCAGGGTGGCATCAAGCAGTGCCTGCCGCTCATCTGCATTACTGTTGGTGAGAACGGCGAGATCCTGTAACACATCCTGCTGATCTTTATCAGACAAGGTTTCAAAGATGAGGCGTTTGTAGCCTTGGTTGAATGAGGAGCGACCGGCGGGGCTGATGCCACCAAAACCAACGATGACCGGTAAATGAGACACTGCCTTGCTCCCCATAAATGACACAAAAAATATCAGGAAATTGTAACTTGCAGGTCAGGTTCTGGCTAGACGCTGAGGCGGCAAATGTAAAAAAATGTTAACCCACATGCTCGGTTCGACTTTTGAGGCTACACTGAGCATAGAAAAGGATGAATTTAAGAGATGTAAGAGGAATTTGATGAAAGGTTCAATACTCTCGATAGCGGTATGTTGTGCTCTGGTTGGGTGTCAAACCATTGATCCCTATACACAGCAAACTAAAACAGCCAATGCGACTAGCGGTGCCGGTATTGGCGCAGCAGCGGGTGCTGTACTGGGTGCCATTGTATCTAAAGGTAATCGTGCCGAAGGTGCACTGATTGGTGCAGCCCTAGGTGGTGCTGTTGGTTCAGGTGTCGGTTACTACATGGATCAGCAAGAGATGCTGCTTCGTCAAGAGCTTGAAGGAACGGGTGTCCGCGTCGAACGAGTGGGTGATGAGATTCGCCTGGTCATGCCGAGTAATATCACCTTTGCTGTGAACAGTGAGCGTTTTGATAACGCCTTTTATCCGGTTTTGGATTCAGTCGCTAAAGTGTTGGCGAAGTTTGAAAAGACTAGCATTAATGTGGATGGTTACACCGACTCGACTGGGTCATTTGAATACAACCAGATGCTATCTGAAAGGCGTGCGGCTGCTGTGTCGAACTATTTAAGACAGGTAGGTGTGGATGCTCTTCGTATCGCGACTCGCGGTTTTGGTGAACGCTATCCGCTGGCTTCTAATGAGACAGAAGAGGGGCGTGCACAGAATCGCCGAGTAGAGATCTGGATTCGTGGTGCGGAAGTTTAAAAAAGAAGATGGTGCTCGGTTGAGCACCAGAATGTAAAAAGATTACTTAGCGCCGGTGACTTCGTTGAACTTGCTCAACTGGTCTGCGCTGGCCTCTTTTTGGTACTTCACTTTCCAATCAGCATAAGGTTCGCCGTAGACAAGCTCTCGCGCTTGCTCATAATCAACGCTCTCGCCGCGCTCTTCAGCCGCTGCAACATACCACTTCGAGAGACAGTTTCGGCAGAAAGAGGCTAGGTTCATCAGGTCGATGTTCTGAACCTCTTTGTGGTTGTCTAAATGCTCCACTAGACGGCGAAATACCGCCGCTTCGATTTCTGTTTTAGTCTGTTGTTCCATCTCGGTTCCTTACTGCATATGCTGATCAAGCTCTTTACAGATCTCACTGGTGAGTTGCTCACAGATTTCTGGATCAGTAATCGGCTGATTGTTGGCATTGGTTAAATAGAAAAAATCCTCAACGCGCTCGGCGATGTTGGCGATCTTGGCGTTGTGAACATTGATCTCAAACTGCGCAAAGATACGTCCGATTCGAGAGAGTAGACCAGGGCGGTCCGCTGTGAATACCTCAAGTACGGTCTGTTTCAGATTGGGATCGGTGTGTACTGAAGCACTGGTTTTGATCGGAAACAGTTTAAGCTGCCTCGGTACTCTTCGATGAATGATGTCAGGGAAGTCTGCGGGATCATCCAGTTCATCGACCAACTGCTGTTGAATCTCTTTTTGGTAGTCTGGATTGTCATTCAATGGCTGATTGTTCTCATCCAGCACCATGTAGATGCTGAGCGTGTAGCCGTTATTGGTTGCCATGATGCGGGCATCTTGAACACTGAGATTTTGCTGGTCTAATGAGGCAACCGTTGCGGCGAAGAGGTTGGTCGTATCTTCAGTAAAGATGAAAATCTCCGTCGCACCCTCATGAGAGCGATAGCTGTGTTGGTGCAGCGTCACAACCGGCAATGGCTGGTTGCCATGTTCAAGTATGGCCTGTGTGTGCCGGGCAACGGCTTGACTGTCGATGCGTAAAAAGTAGTCATCCCCAAAGTGTTGCCACAGATTTTTAACGCGCTCCTCTTTGGCTCCCAATCGCTTAAGGGATTGCAGTGCTTCAAACTGAGTCTGTTCAATCAACTCCTCTTTACCCAGAGGGTTCTCTAGTCCGCGTCGAAGAGCACGCCTGGTTTCGGCATAGAGTTGACGAAGCAGGGTTGCCCGCCAGCTGTTCCAAAGTTCATTATTGGTCGCATTGATGTCAGCGACGGTCATCACATAGAGATAGTCCAGGTGTGTCACATCGCCCACGATGCTAGCAAATTCATGAATGACTTCAGGGTCTGAAAGGTCGCGTCGTTGTGCCGTCATCGACATGATCAGGTGTTTATCCACTAGCCAGGCGACCAGTGCGCTGTCCCATTTTCCTAGGTGGTGTCGTTTACAGAACTCCAGTGCATCGACTGCGCCGAGTTCTGAGTGATCACCTCCGCGACCTTTGGCGATGTCGTGGTAGAGGCCGGCCGCGTAAAGTAGCTCAATTTTCGGTAGATTGTTCACTACGCGATGAGCCACAGGGAAGGTTTCACGAAACTCTGTGTGCCGGAACTGACGCATCATCTGAATCACTTTGAGCGTGTGTGCATCAACCGTGTAGATATGGAAAAGATCGTGTTGCATCTGGCCAACAATATTACCGAACTCAGGTAGATAGAGGCCTAAAATGCCGTAACGATTCATTCGCTTCAACTCTGTTGAGACACGTTCAGGTGAGCGCAGTAGCTCCATAAAGAGGCTGGTATTTCGTAGGTCAGACCTGAAATCATCATCGATCAGGTGTTTGTGATCTCGAAGTAATCGAATCGTCGAGGCACGAACACCTTTAATTTCAGGATTCTGTGCCATCAGAACAAACAACTCCATGATGGCAAAAGGGTTCTGCTCAAATACCTTGTTGTGTGCGACGGCCAGAAAATTGTCGCGAACGATAAAGCGTGAGTTTAGCTTCTGTATCTGTTGCTCTACATCGGCTCTAAGAATAACTTCGTCAAAGTATTGCAGTAGCATGCCGTTGAATTCTGACATCGCTTTAACAACACGGTAGTAGCGGCTCATGAACTGTTCAACCGCTAACGAACCTTTGTCATCCGAGTATCCAAAGTACTCAGCCAGAGTGCGCTGGTGATCAAACAGCAGTCTATCTTCACGGCGCTTTGAGTGCATATGCAGGGCATAACGAACTGTCCAGAGGTAGAGTTCACCTTTGTTGAGTGTTTCAAGCTCTGACTCCGTTAAAAAGCCGTGATTGACTAAGTCTCTAATATAGGTGGCACCAAAGTGTCTCTTGGCAACCCAGCCGATGGTTTGAAGATCGCGCAGTCCACCTGGGGAGTTTTTGATGTTAGGTTCAAGATTGTATTCGGTGTTGTTGGTGCCTTGATGCCGTGCTGTCTGCTCCTTCATTTTCGCTTTGAAAAATTCAGAGTCTGTCCAGGCGTCATCCTGAGTGACGCGCTCAAACATTTTTAGTTGCAGGGATGGGTCCCCTGTCAGCGGGCGTGACTCGATCAAGTTGGTGGCGATGGTAATGTCATTACGGCACTCTTGATAGCACTCTTCAATGGTGCGCACACTAGAGCCAATATCCAGGTTGATATCCCAAAGAAGTGTCAAAAAGCCGCTAATGGTCTCCTCGAAACTTTCAGCCTCAACACCATCGATCAAAATCAGAATGTCGACATCGGAGTGGGGGTGTAGCTCCCCTCGGCCATAGCCCCCGACTGCGATCAGCGAGACTTTGGATTCGTCTGGCCAATCGAAATGTTGCCAGGCAACTCGTAAGATTTGGTCAATCACCCAGGCACGAC
The DNA here is from genome assembly GCF_013283425.1 of Marinobacterium sp. xm-a-127. Taxonomy (NCBI): domain Bacteria; kingdom Pseudomonadati; phylum Pseudomonadota; class Gammaproteobacteria; order Oceanospirillales; family Oceanospirillaceae; genus Marinobacterium; species Marinobacterium sp. xm-a-127. Next base: position 325,987 of record NZ_WBYH01000004.1, on the reverse strand, counting down.
CGTAGATCAACTTGCGAATATCCTCTTTCGCTTTGAAGCTCTCATGCATCGTTTCCGTAGCATGTCTAACTGCGCTTTTCAGGGCAGTGGTCAAGTTGCCATCATTGATCTCTTGTTCGAGCCGTTTGATATCTAAAAACTTCTCGATGCCATTGATGGGGACGGGTGTCAGCTTGATAGCTTGGCTCATCAAATTTAGCCTTTCTCTTCACTACGCAGGGTGAGAATTTCATGGCCATCAGCCGTCACTAAAATCGTGTGTTCATACTGAGCAGAGAGACGACGGTCTGCTGTTTCAACAGTCCAGCCGTCACGCTTGTTTAACTTAACCTGGCGTTTGCCGGCGTTAATCATCGGTTCGATGGTTAGGCACATACCCTCTTCAAGGGTTTCACCAGTTCCTGCTTTGCCGTAGTGGAGGACTTGAGGCTCTTCGTGGAACTCTGCACCGATGCCGTGGCCGCAATACTCGCGAACCACCGAGTAGTGGTTTGCTTCGGCATGTTTCTGAATCACAGCGCCGATATCACCGAGTTTCACACCCGGTTTGACCAGCTCAATACCCATGTTCATACACTCTTGAGTGATCTCGCAGAGGCGTTTTGCATGTGGTGCAACATCACCTACAAAGAACATTTTGCTGGTGTCGCCATGGTACCCATCTTTGATCACGGTAATGTCGATGTTGACAATGTCGCCGTTCTTTAAGGCTTTGTCATTGGGGATGCCGTGACAAACGATTGAATTGACTGATGTACAGATGGATTTAGGAAAACCGTGGTAGTTCAAAGGTGCTGGAATCGCTTGCTGCACATCAATAATGTAGTTGTGACAAATTTGGTCAATCTCATTGGTTGTGATGCCAGGCTTTACATGCTCTTCGATCATCTCAAGAACCTCGGCGGCTAAGCGTCCAGCCACTCGCATCTTTTCGATTTCGTCAGCGGTTTTGATCTTGATGGTCATCGGTGAATCCTTTTTAAATCGGTGATTTGCGCTTCGGAAAATTGAAGGCGTTTTTGATACTGCTTATTGTACAGGAGGTAGTGTTTTGGTCTACCGGAGTTTGCTATGTAATTTTGAAAGCGGATGTCAGGCTGAAAGCCAGACGCCCTAGATCTTTAAGTGGTTTTTAATTGGGTGTCTGGCCTTCAGCCTGACATCCGCTTTAAAAGGTAGGTAGGGAGTAAAATTACTTCTCAAACGTTAGTCTTTATGGTATAAACTGCGCTCCCAAAAATCGTGCTTCGGCACTAAAACTAAAACACACACACTTCGACACGTTTGTCTGGGTGCCCTAAGGGGTTGATAAATGGGGGGTGTGGAGGTTTAAACCCATAGAGGAAATACCAAATGGCACAAGTAAATATGCGCGATCTGCTTAAAGCAGGTGTTCACTTCGGTCACCAGACTCGTTACTGGAACCCAAAAATGTCGAAGTTCATCTTCGGTGCGCGTAACAAAATTCATATCATCAACCTTGAGCACACTCTGCCAGCTATGAACAACGCACTAGACGTTGTTAAAAACATGGCTTCTAACAAAAACAAAATTCTTTTTGTTGGTACTAAACGTGCAGCAGCTAAGGTTGTTAAAGAAGAAGCATCACGTGCGGGCATGCCTTACGTAAACCACCGTTGGTTGGGTGGCATGCTAACTAACTACAAGACAATCCGTCAGTCGATCCGTCGTCTACGTGATCTTGAAGCTCAAGCACAAGATGGTACTTTCGAGAAATTGACTAAGAAAGAAGCGCTAATGCGTAGCCGTGAAATGGCTAAGCTTGAGCTATCTATCGGCGGTATCAAGGATATGGGCGGTCTTCCAGATGCTCTATTCGTTATCGACGTAGATCACGAGCGCATCGCAATCAACGAAGCTAACAAGCTTGGTATCCCTGTCATCGGTGTTGTTGATACTAACAGCAACCCAGACGGTGTTGACTACGTTATCCCAGGTAACGATGACGCACTACGTGCCATTCAGATCTACGCTCAGTCTGTTGCAGACGCGTGCCTAGAAGGTTCTGATGCAACGGGTGGCGCTGCAAGCGAATTCGTTGAAGTTGAAGAGCAAGCGGCTGAGTAATTCAGTCTTAGGTTTGTAACCTTTAACTTACATACTTTCAAAAGGGGGAGCCAGGCTCCCCTTTTTTAGATTTACCTAACTAATTTCTTAAATGAGGATTGCAAAATGGCAAATATCTCTGCGGCAATGGTAAAAGAGCTGCGTGATCGTACTGGCCTAGGCATGATGGAGTGTAAAAAAGCACTTGCTGAGTCTGGTGGTGATGTTGATAAGGCGATTGAAGATCTACGTAAGTCTTCAGGTCTAAAAGCTGCTAAAAAAGCTGGCCGTACTGCTGCTGACGGTGTTGTTGTGGTTCGTGTTGCTGACGACAACAGCTACGGTGTAATCGTTGAAGTTAACTCTGAAACAGACTTTGTTGCTCGTGACGAAGGTTTCCTTGGTTTTGTTAGCCAGGTAGCTGACAAAGCGTTTGCTGATAAGCAGACAGATGTTGCAGCTCTAATGGCTGGTGACCTTGAGTCGGCTCGTGAAGCGCTAGTTCAAAAGATTGGCGAGAACATTACTGTTCGCCGTATCGCTCTTGTTGAAGGTGCAGTCGTTGCTGGATACGTACACAGCAACAACCGTATCGCTTGTCTTGTCTCTCTTGCAGGTGGTGACACTGAAGTGGCTCGTGACGTTGCTATGCACGTTTCTGCAGCTAACCCTCGTGTGTGTAAGCCTGAAGATATGCCACAGGAAGAGCTTGATCGCGAGAAAGAGATCATCATGGCTCAGCCTGACATGGAAGGTAAGCCACAAGAGATCAAAGAGAAAATGGCAATCGGCCGTGTTAAGAAGTTCCTTTCTGAAAACAGCCTTGTTGAACAGGCGTTCGTTAAGAACCCAGAGACAACTGTCGGCAAACTTATCAAAGATGCTGGTACTGACATCAACGGTTTCACCCGTCTAGAAGTTGGTGAAGGCATTGAAGTTGAGAAGAAAGACTTCGCTCAAGAGGTAGCAGAGCAGCTGCAAGGCTAATTCTGTACTAAACTAGCCCTGCCGACTTGCGGGGCTAGTTGTTTTCGATATACCTTTATCACACTTCTTTTAATCGCCTGCCGGGGGTGCCCATGCCTGTAAACAAGCCTAACTCCAAATATAAGCGAATTCTTCTGAAATTAAGCGGTGAAGCTTTAATGGGAGAAGAGAACTTTGGTATCGATCCAAAAGTTCTTCATCGAATGGCTCTGGAGATCGGTCAGTTAGTGGGTATCGGCGTTCAGGTCGGTCTAGTGATTGGTGGTGGTAACCTGTTTCGCGGCGCTGCGCTAAGTGAAGCAGGATTGGATCGAGTGACTGGCGACCATATGGGTATGCTAGCCACTGTGATGAACGCACTTGCAATGCGTGATGCACTCGAACGCTGTAATATTGCGACGCGAGTGATGTCGGCAATTCCGATGAGCGGCGTTGTGGATCACTATGATCGTCGAAATGCGATGCGTTACCTGTCACAAGGTGATGTGGTGATCTTCTCTGCTGGTACCGGTAACCCTTTCTTTACAACCGACTCTGCTGCCTGTCTGCGCGGCATTGAGATCGAAGCCGATGTGGTACTTAAGGCAACTAAGGTTGACGGCGTCTACACTGCGGATCCTATGAAAGATCCAACGGCTGAGCGCTACGACCGTCTAAGTTTTGATGAGGTGCTTGAGCGTCAGCTGGGTGTGATGGATATGACAGCAATCTGTCTGACCCGTGACCACGATATGCCCGTGCGCGTTTTCAATATGAACAAGCATGGTGCTCTTGTTAACCTAGTTGTAGGTGGCGACGAGGGTACATTGATCGATAGCGGCAGCGCTAACGGAGATAAATAATGATTACTGAGATTGTTCAAGACGCTGATCAGCGTATGTCAAAAAGCGTTGATTCTCTTGTAGAGCAGTTTAAAAAAATTCGAACAGGTCGTGCGACCCCTGCCATTCTTGATTCTGTGATGGTCCACTACTACGGTTCTGATATGCCGATTCAGCAGGTTGCTAACGTGACGGTTGAAGATGCGCGTACACTGTCGATCATCCCATGGGAAAAGAACATGGTTCCTGAGATCGAAAAAGCGATCATGAAATCAGATCTTGGTCTTAACCCAGCGACAGCCGGTGATGTTATTCGCGTGCCAATGCCAGCGCTGACCGAGGAGACTCGTAAGGGCTATATTCGTCAGGCACGTGGCGAAGCTGAGAATGCTCGAGTGGCTGTGCGCAATGTGCGTCGTGATGCTAACGGTGATATTAAAGATCTTTTGAAAGAGAAAGAGATAACAGAGGACGATGCGCGTCGTGGCGAAGATCAGGTTCAAAAAGAGACTGATAAGCACGTTGCTGAGATCGACAAGCTGTTGGCTCAAAAAGAGAAGGATTTGATGGAGATTTAATCCATCAAATTCGCGCACAGCGCATTAGGATACGACCTTTAATGGCCGATAATAACGATAACACCGTCAATACACGTCCTGCTCCACGCCATATTGCCGTCATTATGGATGGCAATAACCGTTGGGCCAAAGAGCGTCGCTTGCCGTCTCTCGCCGGTCATAAAGCGGGCGTCGATAGTGTCCGTGATGTCATTCAAGGCTGTATGGAGTCAGGGGTTGAATCTCTGACTCTTTTTGCCTTCAGTTCTGAGAACTGGCGCCGTCCTGAAAAAGAGGTCCGTGGTCTGATGGATCTCTTCAAGTTTGCCCTCGATCGTGAGGTTAAAAAACTCGTCAAAAATAATATTCGTCTTCGTGTCATTGGTGATAAGTCTGGTTTTTCCGAATCACTACAGCAGCGCATCGAAAAAGGCGAACAAGCGACTGCCCACTGTACTGCGCTTAATCTGAATATTGCAGCTAACTACGGTGGTCAGTGGGATATTGCTCATGCGGTTCAGCAGATTGCTGAGCAGGTCAAGCAGGGCGAGCTAGAACCTACCGATATCAATGCAGATCTTATTTCAAAGCATGTCTCACTGGCCGATCAGCCTCTGCCAGATCTCTGCATCAGAACGGCCGGTGAACAGCGAATCTCTAACTTTTTAATCTGGCAATTCGCTTACACAGAGTTCTACTACAGCGATCTCTACTGGCCAGACTTTAACCGCGAAGAGCTTCTCAAAGCGGTTGATAACTTCCAAACGCGTGAGCGTCGATTTGGCCGAACCAGTGAGCAACTGGAGGCCGAAAGTCATGTTTAAACAGCGCGTCATTACCGCTTCAATTTTGGCGCCATTGGCGCTAGGTTCGGTTTTCCTTCTACCTTTGTCTGGGTTTGCTATCGTTATGGCGCTTGTGATGATGATTGGGGCCTGGGAGTGGGGTAATTTCGCGCTCTATTCACGTCGCATGCGAGCGCTCTTTGTGGCGTTAGTGGGAGTGGTAATCGCAGCGATCTACCCATTTGTTACTGCTTTGACGCTCCCTATATTAGTTGTCGCAGCGCTATTTTGGGTGTTTGCGATTACTCGGGTGGTTCGCTACCCAAAGACCCTAGGTATCGATGGGACTGTGACTAAGTTGATTACCGGTCTGTTGGTGCTAGTCCCTGCTTGGGTGGCGATGGTGGGTCTGAAAACCCATGAGAGCGCGCATCTATTACTACTGCTGCTGTTTTTGTTGGTTTGGGGTGCTGATATAGGCGCCTACTTTGCCGGTAAGCGCTTTGGTCGAGTTAAGCTTTTACCTAAAGTTAGTCCTGGCAAAACGCGTGAAGGGGTTTATGGTGGTTTGTTAGCGGCCATGATGATCGCTCTTGGATTCTCGATTGTCTTAGGTCTCTCTTCTACTTCTATTATTCTGCTGATGGCGCTCTCTGCTTTGGTGGTGGTTGTCTCTGTATTTGGCGATCTGTTTGAGAGCATGTTTAAGCGTGAACGTGGTATCAAAGACAGTGGTGTGATCCTGCCAGGTCATGGTGGCGTACTGGATCGTGTCGACAGTCTTACGGCTGCTGCACCGCTGTTTTTGTTAGGAATTCAACTGCTTCCGATTCTTTAAGGGTAAGTGATGGATTTTATCCAAACGGTTCTCTCTCTTCTTGTAACACTTGGCATACTGGTCACCATTCACGAGTGGGGGCACTACTGGGTAGCTCGTCGTTGTGGCGTTAAGGTGCTTCGCTTCTCTGTCGGCTTTGGTAAACCTATCTGGATGCGCAAGGGTAAAGATGGCACTGAGTATGCTGTCGCCTCCATCCCTTTAGGTGGCTATGTTCGAATGCTCGATGAGCGTGAAGGACCGGTTCCAGATGAGCTCAAATCTCAAGCGTTCAACAACAAAAGCGTCTATCAGCGAATCGCGATCGTTGCAGCAGGTCCTCTTGTTAATTTGATCTTTGCCCTATTCGCGTATTGGTTCCTATTCATATGGGGGGTGACGGTTGTAAAACCTGTCGTTGGCGCTGTTGCACCTGACTCCCTTGCAGAGCAAGCCGGTCTTCAGCCCAATTATGAGATCGCTGAGATTGACGGGCGAGAAGTGCTTTCATGGGAAGAGATCAATTTAGCGCTTGCTGCTCGAGTGGGTGAGACAGGTGTATTAACTCTTCGTGCAGGTGAACCTAATTCTGGTTGGTTAAGAAACTACTCGGCTGATCTGCAAACTTGGGATGTTGATCTAGAGACCACTTCGCCACTTCGAGCCTTTGGCTTGTCACCCTGGCAGCCAGAAGTGCCTGCCGTTATAGGTCAAATCTCTCCTGATGGCCCAGCTTATAAAGCAGGTCTGCAAGAGGGCGATAGGGTCGTCAGCATTGACGATACGCCTATCGATAACTGGATGGCTTTGGTTGGCAAAGTGCAAGCTTCTTACGATACCGATCTTCGATTTGAAATTGTTCGTGATGAACAGTCCGAAGAGGTGATTGTAAGACCCGGCCTAAGACCCGGCAGTGATGCCTTAGTTGGCTATATCGGTGCCGGCGTTGTCGTCCCTCAGTGGCCAGACGATATGTTAAGGGATCTCTCTCAGGGGCCGGTGGATGCTCTAGTGAGTGCCTACGAAAAGACCGTTCAGATGATTGGACTGACGCTGGACTCGATCAAGAAGATGATCGTTGGTGTCATTTCAGTGAAAAATCTGAGTGGCCCAATTACGATCGCTAAGGTGGCCGGCGCTTCGGCATCATCAGGGTTGGAATCCTTTATCAGTTTTTTGGCCTATCTCAGCATCAGTTTGGGTGTGCTAAATCTTTTACCAATTCCGATGCTAGATGGCGGTCATTTAGTGTACTATTTTGTAGAACTGATTCGAGGTCGTCCTGTCAGCGAGCGTACCCAAGCTTTCGGAATGAGGTTGGGTATGGCGCTGTTGTTTAGTTTGATGGCCATTGCATTTTTTAACGATTTAGCGCGTCTTTAAGCGTACTAGAGGAATCACTGGATGAAACGCTTCACACTCTTATCACTGTTAGGACTTATCTTCTCGGTCCATGCTATTGCCAGTGATTTTGCCGTCGATGACATTCGTATCGAAGGTTTGCAGCAGGTTGATCCAGCCATTGTATTCCGAAATTTTCCGATTAATCGTGGTGATCTTGTCGATCAACGAGCTCTCAATGATGCGACAAAAGATCTGTTCGAATCCGGTTATTTTGATGATGTAGAGCTACTCAAAGATCAAGGTGTGTTGATTGTTCGAGTTAAAGAGCGCCCGTCCGTTGCGCTGATTCGTCTTGAAGGTAACGACATGCTTAAAGATGAGCAGCTTATGGGTGCTCTAGAACAAGCTGGCGTTCAAGAGGGAGATATTTTTCGACGGGCTGCATTGGATAAAATCCGCTTAGAACTTCTTCGTGTCTACAATGAGGCCGGTCGCTACACCGCTGAGGTGACTACCGAGGTTGAACAGTTAGAGTCCAATCGTGTGGCGATTAATGTTGAGATTACAGAGGGTCAAACGGCCGTTATTCAGAAGATCAACATTATAGGAAATACCGTATTCAGCGATGAAGAGTTGCTTGACCTGTTTGATTCAGGCTTAACCAACTACCTCTCTTGGTGGACCGATAACGATAAATACGCAAAAGAGCGCTTAAGTGCTGATATTGAGCGTATGACCAGTTTTTATCTGGATCGTGGCTATTTGAAATTCAATGTTGACTCTACCGATGTCTCAATCAGCCCAGATCAGAAACAGATTTTTATCACGATAGCGATCAACGAGGGCGAGTTATTCACTCTTAGTGATGTAAAAGTGGCCGGTGATATCGCAGAATATGCTGAAGAGTTAAATGCAGCACTGCTTGTCTCTACAGGAGATACCTTCTCTAGAAAATTGGTGACTGAAACTCAGTCAGAACTCAATGAGATTATTTCAGGCTACGGTTACCTGAATGCTCGCGTATCCGTTGTTCCTGAAGAGAAGGGTGAGGGTAAGGTTGATTTAACCTTCTTCGTTGCTCCAGGAAAGTTAACTTACGTTCGTCGTATAGAGATTCGTGGTAACTCAACAACTGCAGATGAAGTGATTCGTCGTACCATGCCGCAAATGGAGGGTACGGTAGCGGTCGGCAAAGATATTAAACGCTCCAAAGAGTTGTTGGATAAAACAGGCTACTTTACTAAGGTTTCGATCAATACCAAGCCCGTTGTTGGGGTTGAGGACCAAGTCGATGTGGTCATCGATGTTGAAGAGGGCCTGCTAGGTCAAATCAGTGCCGGTGTTGGTTACTCAAGCTCAGAGGGGTTGGGTTATCAAGCTGCATTCCAACAGGATAATTTCTTAGGATCAGGTACCAGTTTTAACGCCTCATTCAATATGTCTGACGTCGTTACATCGGTAGCCTTCTCTTACGATGACCCTTACTACACCCTCGATGGTGTTGGCCGCGGTTTTGGCTTCTATGTAAGCCAAAAAGATTATGCAGAAGCTGATATCTCAGACTATGACGTCAACTCTATTGGCGGTGATGTGAACTTCTCCTACCCAATCGACGAGTACCAGCGCCTTCGTTTTGGTCTAGGTATCGATAAGACTGATATTGTTTTAGGTACTAATGCACCCAAATTTATTACTGACTTTACCGATGTTGAAGGTAAGGATTACCTGACCTATAAATTGACAGGTTCTTGGACCAGTAACCGACTCAATAGTGCTATGTTCGCGACTCGCGGTACTTACCAATCTTTAAGTACTGAAATAGCGGTGCCTGGCGGTGATTTGAGTTTCGCCAAGGCAACCTACACTGGTAAGTACTACTACCCATTTGACCGACAAGAGACTTTTGTTGGCGCTTTGCGCACTCGAGTAGGCTACGCCGACTCCATTGATGGCGGTAACTACCCCTTCTTCGAAAACTATTTTGTCGGTGGTTTGACCAGTGTGCGTGGTTATGCGGCTAATACTATTGGTCCAAAATCTGCAGATGGTGCAAGTGTAATAGGTGGTAACGGATTGCTATCTGGTTCTGCTGAGTTCATCTTCCCAATGCCCTTTGTCGAAGATAAAGACTCTTGGCGCACTCTATTCTTTGTAGATGGTGGCTCTGTCTATCAGGACGATCCTAGTTTTGATGATATGAGATACTCAGCGGGTATAGGCATATCATGGATCACGCCGATTGGTCCTCTCTCTATCTCAAGTGCTAAAGCCCTGAATGCTTCTTCTGATGATACAGAAGAGCAGGTTCAGTTTGCGATTGGGCGTATGTTCTGATGTTGAAAAATCTCCTAGTTTCTCTGGCAATCCTTACTACCTCCGTAGCGTATGCGGGTCAGGCTGTTGTATTGGATGTCCAAGCGGCGCTTCAGTCGAGTAATGCTGCAGAGGCCTTTCGCGCTGATTTAGTCAAAAGCACTTCCCAGCAAGAGTCTCAGGTTCGTGATCTAGAGACACAGGCTAAGAAGATGCAGTCTGATTTTGAGTTGAACAAGGGGCTGCTGACTCAAGAACAGATTCAGCAAAAAGATCTCCAATTCAAGAAAGTCTATGGCGAGTATCAGCGACAGCTGCAAGCGCTTCAGCAGCAGCGAGCGGCTATGGAGAAAGAGTTTTTAGAGGGTATGCGTCCTAAGTTGGATCAGGTCATCAAAGCGCTTATTGATGAAGGCGATATTTCGCTGATTATCAATCGTCAGTCGGCTATCTATGTTGAGCCTAGAATCGATATTACAGGTGAGATTATTAAACGCCTGAATGCCCAAGAGTGACTGGGGTTTGACTGATTTTTCCGAAAAAGCGTCCGATTTAGCTCTTCGCGTTGGTGGAGAGCTTGTTGGTAGTGATTGTCTAATCTCTGGGATGTCTACCCTTGATAAAGCGGGTATCGGTCAGCTCTCTTTTCTATCCAACGCCAAATACCAAAAACAGCTTCCAGACACTCAGGCTGAAGTCGTTCTAGTCAGTGCAGAGTTCGTTGATCTGGTCCCCAATAGCGCTATTGTCGTTGCTAATCCCTACCTAGCCTTTGCAAAGTTATCGCAGCTGTTTGATTGGCGTGGTCCTTTAGTCGCTGGAATTGCGCCGACTGCAACAGTAGACCCTACTGCCGAGATCGACCCCTCTGCTCAGATTGCGGAGGGTGCAATTGTTGGCGCTCAAGTTAAGGTGGCTGCCCATGCCTATGTGGGTCCCAACGTGGTCATAGGTGAGGGTGTATTGCTCGGTGAGTCAACACGGCTTGAAGCGAATGTAACCCTCTATCCTGGAGTTTCCATCGGTAAGCGATGCATTATTCATTCTGGTGCTGTGATTGGAGCCGATGGGTTCGGTTTTGCTCATGACGGTCAAGGCTGGGTAAAAATCGCCCAAGCCGGTGGTGTGATTTTAGGTGATGATGTTGAGGTCGGTGCAAACACAACGATCGATCGCGGTGCTCTGTCGGATACTTTGATTGCTAATGGTGTGAAATTGGATAATCAAATTCAGATTGCACACAATGTTGAGATCGGAGAGTCAACGGCCATAGCTGGTTGTACTGCAATTGCGGGTAGCACTCGTATCGGCTCTCATTGTACTATTGCAGGTATGAGCGGTGTCACGGGGCATTTAGAGATTGCCGACCGAACCCACATCACGGCGATGACTTTGGTCAGTAAATCAATCAAAGAGTCGGGTGCTTACTCATCGGGTACTGGGGTTGAACCTCACGCTCAATGGAAGCGAAATGTGGTCCGGTTTAAGCAACTTGATGAGTTGTCCCAACGCGTTAAAAATCTAGAAAAGCTTGTAAAAAAGCTTGCTGAATAAGGCTAAAAACTGAATATGATGGATGTAAATGAGATCCGTAAATACCTTCCGCACCGCTACCCTTTTCTATTGGTTGACCGCGTTGTAGAACTAACACCCGGTGAATCCATTGTCGCTTACAAGAATGTGACCGTTAACGAACCTTTCTTTAACGGCCACTTCCCTGATCATCCCGTCATGCCGGGTGTCTTGATTGTTGAAGCGATGGCTCAAGCGGCCGGTATTCTTGGTTTTAAAACCATGGATAAAACACCTCAGGATGGTTCGATCTACTACTTTGTGGGTGCCGATAATCTGCGTTTTAAACGCCCAGTAGTGCCTGGCGACCGCCTTCAGCTTGAAGCGTTGGTATTGTCTGAAAAACGCGGTATCTGGAAGTTCCAAGTTAAAGCGACGGTTGAAGGTGAAACGGTTAGCTCGGCAACCATTCTGTGTGCTGATAGGAAGGTCTGATTTTGATTCACCCGCAAGCTATTATCGATCCCTCTGCTAAGTTGGCAGAGGGTGTTGAGGTTGGACCTTGGAGTTACATCGGACCTGATGTCGAGATCGGTGCAAATACTCGTATCGAATCACATGTTGTCGTCAAAGGCCCGACCAAAATCGGTAGCGGAAATCATATATTTCAATTCGCATCTGTGGGCGAAGATTGCCAAGATAAAAAGTATGCCGGTGAACCCACAGAGTTGATCATCGGTGATAACAACGTTATTCGAGAAGGCGTAACGATTCACCGCGGAACAGTTCAGGATAAAAGCCTGACGCAGATTGGCAGTCATAACCTTCTGATGGCCTATGTCCATGTGGCCCATGACTGTGTTGTCGGTGATCATACGATTTTGGCCAATAATGCAGCCTTAGCTGGGCATGTTCATGTTGGTGATCATACGATATTGGGCGGTTTTACAGCTGTTCATCAGTTCTGTCACATTGGTGCACATGTTATGTGTGGTGCCGGTACTGTTGTGCTCCAGGATATCCCCTCTTACACCCTTGCAACCGGTAATCCCGCATCACCACACGGCATTAATGCTGAAGGTCTAAAACGTCGAGGCTTCTCATCTGAGTCGATCCGTGCGCTTAAGAATGCCTATAAAACGATCTACCGTAAAAACCTTACTCTTGCGGATGCGATCGCTCAACTAGAGTCGCTTGAAGCTGGCGAGTCAGCATTGACCCCATTGATTGAGTCGCTACGTAACTCCTCTCGTGGAATCATCCGTTAATTCAACTAGACCCATTAAGATTGCTATTGTTGCTGGAGAAGAGTCCGGTGACATTCTTGGCGCTGGGTTGATCAGTTCGTTAAAGAAGCGCTATCCCAATGCCACATTTGAGGGGGTAGGAGGCCGTCGAATGATTGCTCAGGGCCTTAATTCAGAGTTTCCTATGGAGCGTCTGTCGGTTATGGGTCTGGTGGAGGTCTTAAAACGGCTTCGCGAACTTTTAAAACGGCGCAAGAAGTTAATAGAAAAGTGGTTGCAAACACCCCCCGATCTTTTTATTGGCATTGATGCTCCCGACTTTAATTTAGGTCTTGAGAGAGTCTTAAAAGAGCGTGCCATCCCAACGGTTCACTATGTCAGCCCCTCGGTTTGGGCCTGGCGAGAGAAACGTCTAAAAAAGATTGAACAGTCGGTTGATTTGATGCTCTGCTTTCTCCCTTTTGAAGCGAAGTATTACAAAGATACTCAGGTTAATGCTCAGTTTATTGGCCATCCATTAGCCACTCAGCTGCCACTCTCTATTAGTCAAAGCCAAGCCAAAACGGCTCTTGGTCTGAGTGATGCGAGTCCCGTATTGGCTCTGATGCCAGGAAGTCGCAGTTCTGAAGTGGGTAAGTTGGCACCCCCGTTCATTGAAACGGCACTCGCGCTTTGCAGTAAGATTCCCAATCTTCAGGTCATCCTTCCAGCCGCTAACGAAGCCCGTTATCAGCAGATAGCCCTGTTAATTCGAGAGGCTCAGGCAGAGAGTAAGATTAAACTTGTTCAAGGCTCCTCGCAGGAGTGTTTGATGGCGGCAGACTCAGTTTTGATTTCGTCCGGTACGGCAACACTGGAAGCGATGCTCTGTTCAACGCCTATGGTGGTGGCCTACAAAATGGCCCCGCTGAGTTATGCGATTATTTCTCGAATGCTAAAAACTCCCTATGTATCCCTGCCTAACCTATTGGCAGGCAGAGCATTGGTTCCCGAGATTTTTCAGTCTGATGTGAGGGTCGAGGTATTAGAGCCTCTGGTTTTACAAAGTCTGACGGATAGCCATTACATTCAATCGCTGCAGCAGGAATTTTCTGATCTGTCTGGGCTAATTCGCCAAGATGCCGATGAGCAAGCGGCAGAAGCTGTATCCACACTATTGGAGTTTAGAAGCTGATGCAGCCTCAAGAATTTAACTTTGCTGAGCACTCTCTCTTTGCCGGTGTGGACGAAGTAGGGCGAGGACCGCTTGTTGGCGATGTGGTTGCAGCAGCAGTGATTCTCGATCCTAACAATCCTATTGAGGGGTTGATGGATTCGAAAAAGCTGTCTGAAAAGCGTCGTGAAGCTTTGTCCATTGAAATTAAAGAGCGAGCGTTGTGCTGGTCAATCGCGGTTGCAACGCCGCAAGAGATTGATGAATTGAATATTTTGCACGCGACAATGCTGGCGATGAAGCGAGCGGTGTTGGGTTTATCCCAAGTGCCTGATCATGTCTATGTGGACGGTAATCGATGCCCCGAGATTCCTTACTCTGTTGAAGCGGTAGTGAAAGGTGACTCAAAAGTCGCAGAGATCAGTGCGGCTTCTATCATTGCTAAGGTACATCGTGATCATCAAATGCTAGAATTGGACGCACAATTTCCGCAGTATCAATTTGCCAAACATAAAGGCTACCCGACGCCGGCTCATCTTCAACTGATACAAGAGCACGGGGTATTACCGGAATATCGTCGTTCATTTGCGCCAGTAAGGCGCCTAATAGAGGGGAATCAGTAGAATGACTGACGCATCGTTCGTCCATCTTCGTGCGCACTCTGAGTTCTCACTCTATGATGGTCTGGTTCGTGTTAAAGAGCTAGTTAAGCATGCTGCACAGGCGCAGATGCCCGCTGTTGCGTTAACCGATCAGACCAACTTCTATGCGTTGGTTAAGTTCTTCAAAGCGGCCACTGCGGCGGGGATTAAACCAATCTGCGGGGTCGATTTTTGGGTGGTAGATGATGCCGATCCGGAGTCGCCACCGACCCAGTTGACGCTGCTCGTTAAAAACGGCTTGGGTTATCGTAATCTCACCGAACTGGTCTCTAGAGCCTATGCCGAAGGTCAGTCACTCGACCCTGAGCGTGCGCTTATCTATAAAAGCTGGATTGCTGAAAAATCTGAGGGTGTGATCGCGCTCTCGGGCGGTCGCCGTGGGGAGATAGGTCAGGCGATCCTATCTGGTCAGGCGGATTTAGAGGCTCGTCTGCAATATTGGATGGATCTTTTTCCAGATGCCTTCTATCTGGAATTGGTTAGAACAGGGCGCTCTGATGAAGAGACGGTCATCCATAAAAGTATCGAGCTTGCCCAGTCGCTGGGTTGTCCTGTCGTTGCAACCAATGAAGTGATGTTTGTCCGCGAGGATGACTTTGATGCTCATGAAGCGCGAGTCTGTATTAACCAGGGGCGCACTTTGGATGATCCTACGCGCCCAAGAGATTACTCTGATCAGCAATATTTCAAATCCTCTGAGGAGATGATTGAGCTCTTCTCTGATATTCCCTCAGCGATCGAAAACAGCGTTGAAATCGCCAAACGATGCAACATCGAGATTGAACTCGGAACTTACTACCTGCCAAGATTCCCAATACCTGAAGGGGTGTTGATGGATGACTACTTCAGGAGAGTGTCTGAAGTCGGTTTAGAAGAGCGCCTCGATTTTCTCTTTGATCGAAACTCAGAAGAGTTTTCTGAGATTCGTAAGGCCTATGATGAGCGGTTGAAGTTTGAGCTGGATATCATCATCCAGATGGGTTTCCCAGGTTACTTCCTGATCGTCATGGACTTCATCAAATGGGCTAAAGAGAATGGTATTCCTGTAGGGCCAGGGCGTGGTTCCGGTGCCGGCTCATTGGTCGCTTATGTCCTTAAAATTACCGACCTTGACCCACTTGAGTACGATCTTCTGTTCGAACGTTTCCTTAACCCGGAGCGTGTTTCGATGCCGGACTTTGATATCGATTTCTGTATGGATAATCGAGATCAGGTCATTGACTACGTCGCTCAAACCTATGGGCGAGATGCCGTTTCGCAAATCATTACCTTCGGTACCATGGCGGCTAAAGCGGTGGTTCGAGATGTGGCGCGTGTTCAAGGTAAGCCCTTCGGTCTTGCTGACCGCCTCTCTAAATTGATCCCATTTGAAGTGGGAATGACACTCAATAAAGCTTGGGAGCAGGAAGAGGCGCTTCGCGAGTTCGTTGAAGGCAGTGAAGAGGCTCAAGAGATTATGGAGATGGCCTACAAACTCGAGGGGGTTACTCGAAATGTAGGTAAGCACGCCGGTGGTGTGGTGATCTCTCCAACCAAACTGACCGATTTCTCGGCAACTTACTGTGATGCTGAAGGTCAGGGCTTGGTGACCCAGTTTGATAAGAATGATGTTGAAGAAGCGGGTCTCGTTAAGTTCGACTTCTTGGGCCTTAGAACCCTGACTATCATTGACTGGGCACTTGAGACCATCAATAAACAGAAAGAGATTGAAGGCGAAGAGCCGCTGCGAATTGAAGCGATCGATTTAGAGGATCCAGAGGTCTACGCTCTACTCAAGCGTGCAGAGACTACGGCGGTTTTCCAGCTCGAATCCAGTGGTATGAAAGATTTGATTCGTCGTCTCTTGCCGTCACGTTTCGAAGATATCGTCGCACTGGTGGCCTTGTTTCGTCCCGGTCCTTTGCAATCGGGCATGGTTGATGACTTTATTAACCGTAAGCATGGCCGCGCTGAGATGGCTTGGCCTCACCCTGATTACCAGCTGGATTCTCTTCAGCCGGTATTGGAGCCGACCTACGGCATCATTCTCTACCAAGAGCAGGTCATGCAGATCGCTCAGGTGATGGCGGGTTATACGCTGGGCGGAGCGGATATGCTGCGTCGAGCGATGGGTAAGAAAAAACCAGAAGAGATGGCGAAACAGCGACATCTTTTCATTGAGGGCTCAAGCGCTCAGGGCATTGATGAAAAACTGGCCGGTAATATCTTTGACCTGGTTGAAAAATTTGCGGGTTACGGATTTAACAAATCCCACTCGGCTGCCTATGCATTGGTCTCTTACCAAACAGCTTGGCTAAAAACCTACTATCCAGCGCCATTCATGGCTGCTGTTATGTCCTCTGATATGCAGAACACCGACAAGGTGGTGATCTTCATTGAAGAGTGTCGTCAAATGAAGCTTAAAGTACTGCTTCCCGACGTTAATTTGAGTGAGTTCAAATTTACGGTGGGTCCAAATCAGGAGGTTGTCTACGGGCTTGGAGCGGTTAAAGGCGTAGGTGAGGGTCCTGTTGAAGCGATCATGGAGGCTCGGAAATCGGGAGCGTTTAAAGATCTGTTCGATTTCTGTAAACGAGTAGGGTCTAAAAAACTCAACAAGCGAGTGCTTGAATCCTTAGTACGCTCTGGTGCTGTTGATGCCTTAGGTCCCAATCGAGCGGTGTTGTGGGCCGCTATACCTGCAGCTTTGCAGTCGGCCGATCAAGATGCGCGCAATCAAGATGCGGGAATGTTCGACCTGTTTGGTGAGTCTGAAGAGGTTGTCGATGCCGATCCTTTCGAGCAGTTCATGAATGCTCGCGAGTGGAGCGACAAAGAGCGTCTGAATGGCGAGAAGGATACCCTCGGTCTTTACGTGACGGGTCACCCTATTGATGAGTATGAGTCTGAATTAAAACACTTTGTTTCTCGCAAACTACAAGAGCTTCAACCGGCTAGAGGGCGAGCTCAAAAAATGGCCGGCTTGGTTGTCGACCTGCGTGTTAAAAAGACCAAGCGAGGCGAAAATCTCTGCTTTGTAACCTTGGATGATCGATCTGCTCGTATCGATGTGAGTCTGTTTGGTGAAACCTATGATGAAGCGCGTCGTCTGATTCAAAAAGATCAGGTGATTGTGGTGGAAGGAGAGGTGGCTCAAGACGACTATAACGGTGGCCTCAAGGTGCGTGGACAGCAGGTATTAAGTGTCGCGGATGCCCGTATTCGTTATGCGAAGTCGTTAACGATTAAGGCCGACGCAAAGGGATTAACTCAACAAAGCTTGAGAATGTTGCAGGACTCTTTGAAAAAAGCACGCGCTTATCAGCAGGGTATGCCTGTTGTGATTGACTATAGCTGTGCTGAGGCGAAGGGTCGGATTGAGCTTGGCTCAGAGTGGATTGTCTCTCCTGATGACGACCTGATGCAATCACTTCGCGAGCAGTTTGGTAATCAGAGCGTCTCGCTGATCTACTAGTTTTCCTGACAGTATTTAGCCACCTAGGGTGGCTACTTTTTTGCGTGCGCGGTAGAATTCAACAATCAGTTTT
The DNA here is from genome assembly GCF_013283425.1 of Marinobacterium sp. xm-a-127. Lineage (NCBI taxonomy): Bacteria > Pseudomonadati > Pseudomonadota > Gammaproteobacteria > Oceanospirillales > Oceanospirillaceae > Marinobacterium > Marinobacterium sp. xm-a-127. Next base: position 308,195 of record NZ_WBYH01000004.1, on the reverse strand, counting down.
ATCTTTTAGAAGCGAATTGTATGAACCCCAACTACCTTGATTTTGAACAGCCAATTGCTGATCTGGAAGCAAAGATCAATGAACTTAAACACGTTGGCGAAGATAATGAGAGTATCAATCTCTCTGACGAGGTATCGCGCCTTCGTGAAAAAAGTCACTCTCTGACTCGTTCAATCTTCTCTGACCTGAGTGCTTGGCAGGTTTCGCAATTAGCTCGCCATCCGCAACGCCCATACACACTGGACTACATCAAATACATCATCGATGAGTTTGAAGAGATTCATGGCGACCGTCATTTTGCTGATGATCAGGCGATTGTGTGTGGTATTGGTCGTTTAGACGGTCAGCCTGTTGCTGTGATTGGTCATCAGAAAGGTCGTGAAGTCAAAGAGAAGGTTCGTCGCAACTTTGGTATGCCTCGTCCAGAAGGTTACCGTAAAGCACTCCGTGTGATGGAGATGGCAGAGCGATTCAACATGCCGATTCTTACCTTTATCGATACTCCAGGGGCCTACCCAGGCATCGATGCTGAAGAGCGTGGTCAATCGGAAGCGATTGCATTCAACCTTGCGAAAATGTCTAAGTTGAAGACGCCTATTATCGCAACGGTGATTGGTGAAGGGGGTTCTGGTGGTGCATTGGCTATCGGTATCTGCGATGAGCTACTAATGCTTCAGTACTCAACTTACTCAGTCATCTCCCCAGAGGGCTGTGCTTCAATTCTATGGAAGAGCGCAGAGCGTGCTTCAGACGCAGCTAAAGCGATGGGTATCACGTCTGAGCGTCTCCACGAACTGGGTCTGGTTGATCAGATTGTTGCTGAGCCGTTGGGTGGTGCGCACCGTGATCCCGCGTTGATGGCCGCTAGTCTTAAGCAGCAGTTGCAAGCCTCACTGCAAAAACTGACTGGCCTAGCTGATCAAGAGTTGCTGGATCAACGTTATCAGCGAATTCTCTCTTACGGCGCAATTGGTCGTTAATGAGCAATAAAACAGCCGCAGATATTCGAGAGAGTCTGCGGCTTTTTTTTCTACATCATCCCCATATTGAGCATTGGGTCGTTGCCTACAGCGGCGGTCTAGACTCAAGCCTGCTTCTCAAGCTCTGTTCTGACATACTCCCTCCTGATCGCTTGTCAGCACTGCATGTTAATCATCAGCTGCAAAGCGGTTCTGATAGCTGGGAGCGATTTTGTGCTGAATCAGCATCCGAATGGGGTGTCTCTTTTGAATCAGAAAAAGTGACCTGTGACTCCTCGTCTGAAGAGAGCGCAAGGCAGGCGCGTTACTCTGCATTTAACAAGCGTTTAAAGCCCAAAGAGGCTTTGCTGCTAGCCCACCACCAAGATGATCAAGCCGAAACGGTCCTCTTTAACCTCTTTAGAGGCTCAGGTGTTAATGGGCTTTCGGGAATTGCTTCAAATAGATCGGTTGGGGAAGGAGAGCTTTTCAGACCGCTTCTGAATACGACAAAGTCTGATATCGAGTCAGCGGCCAAAGAGTTGCAGATTGCTTGGGTGGATGATCCCAGTAATCTTGATACAAGCTTTACCAGAAACTGGATTCGTAGAGATTTGTCGGGCGTTTTGAGCGCTCAATGGCCTGACTGGAAATCTACGCTGGCTAAAACAGCGTCACGTTTGAGCGAAGCGAGTGAATTGCATGAAGCGCTGGCGCAGATGGATCTTGAACGTTGTCAGCTAGAGGAGGGGGTTCTCTCCTTAGCACTCCTGTTGCAGCTCTCACTGGCACGTAAGAAAAATCTTCTCTATCACTGGTTAAGTTCTGCTGGCCAGAGGGTAGGCTCGGAGAAACAGCTGGAATCGATTGCAAAGCTGGATGTAAAAGCAAAGGGTGAGTGGCAATTTTCCACAGTGATTTTGCGCGCCTATGATGAGAAGTTATTTTTATCACCTGATATTGAACGTCAACCCTGTGAGTCCATGGAGTGGGTGGTGTCTGATGAGACAGTGACATTTGGTCCTGGTCAGTTGAGCGCCATTAGATCTGAGGCTGGGCTGCCGGTAGATATGAAGCTAACTCTTCGAGCTCGAGAGCCAGGTGAGTCTGTTTACATTGAGTCTCGCGGGGGGCATGTCAGTATTAAAAAGCTGATGAATGAGCATCGAATCCCACCTTGGTTAAGAGAGTGTTGGCCAATTGTCTGTTCGTCGGGTCAGGTGGTGGCGATTCCTGAAATATGGCTGGATGAAAAAGTCTGTGTTAAAGACGGATTTTTACTAAATTGGGTCGTTTGATGTTTGTTACCAAAGCGCTCTTTTGGTAGACTGATTTCCCATCTTGAGTTCGCTAGAACTCCCTACAAACTCTATCTGACAGGTTCTGCATGACGCGCTATATTTTCGTCACCGGTGGTGTTGTTTCCTCATTGGGCAAAGGCATTGCTTCGGCCTCTCTCGCGGCAATTTTGGAAGCGCGTGGTCTTAAAGTCACCATGCTTAAGCTCGATCCATACATTAACGTGGATCCTGGTACTATGAGTCCGTTTCAGCATGGTGAGGTATTTGTCACCGAAGATGGTGCTGAAACCGATTTGGACCTTGGCCACTACGAGCGTTTTATTCGTACGACCATGGGCAAGCGAAACAACTTTACGACAGGCCGTATTTATCAACACGTTCTTCGTAAAGAGCGCCGTGGTGATTACCTAGGCGGAACTGTTCAGGTTATTCCTCACATCACTGATGAGATTAAGCGCCGCGTTATCGAAGGTGCAGGTGATGCTGATATCGCTCTCTGTGAGATTGGCGGTACCGTTGGTGATATTGAGTCCTTGCCGTTCTTGGAGGCTGTTCGTCAGCTGAAAGTGGAGCTGGGCTCAAACCGCGCTATGTTCATGCACCTTACACTTGTGCCTTACATTGCTACGGCCGGTGAGATTAAAACTAAGCCGTCACAGCACTCTGTGAAAGAGCTGCGCTCTATCGGTATTCAGCCTGATATTTTGGTATGCCGCTCTGATTTTGCGCTGCCTGAATCACAAGCTAAAAAACTCTCTATGTTTACCAACGTAGAAGAGCGCGCTGTTATTTCATTGCCTGATGCAAATACCATCTACAAAATCCCTGCGATGTTAGAAGCACAAGGTTTGGATCAGATCGTTGTTGAACGATTTAACCTGGATTGCCCTAAGGCTGATCTAGGTGAGTGGAATGCGGTAGCTGATGCGTTTTTGAATCCAGAGGGTGAAGTGACCATCGCGATGGTCGGTAAATACATGGAACTTCTGGATGCCTACAAGTCTCTTATCGAGGCGATATCACACGCAGGCATCTCACATCGTAAGAAAGTAAAAATCGAATACATCGATTCTGAACGTGTTGAGCGGGAAGGGGTTGAGATCCTTAAGGACTTCAGTGCGATCCTAGTACCTGGTGGATTTGGTGAGCGTGGTGTTGAGGGTAAGATCGAGGCGGTACGTTACGCTCGTGAAAATAAAGTCCCTTACCTTGGTATCTGCCTTGGCATGCAGGTTGCTGTAATTGAGTACGCACGTAATGTTGCTGGCTTGGCGGGTGCGACCTCGTCGGAGTTCAATACAGAAGCTGAGCACCCTGTTATCGGTTTGATTACTGAGTGGACGGATCACACCGGTGAAGTTGAACAGCGTACTGATGATTCAGATCTAGGTGGCACTATGCGCCTAGGTGCTCAGTTATGTCATCTTAAAGCGGGCACGCATGTTGCTGAAGCCTATGGTTCAACTGAAGTTGTTGAACGTCACCGCCATCGTTATGAAGTGAACAATAATTACGTTGCCCAGCTAGAAGCTGCCGGACTTGTTATCTCAGGTCGTTCAACGGATGGTGAGTTAGTCGAGGTTGTGGAGGCACCAGATCATCCGTGGTTTGTGGCTTGTCAGTTCCACCCAGAGTTCACCTCTACGCCACGTGATGGACACGGTCTATTTAAAGGATTTATTGGCGCTGCGCTTGAGTACCAAGCGAACAGCTAATTAGGAGTTAGGGAAATGACTACAATTGCAAACATCAAAGCACGTGAAGTATTGGATTCACGTGGTAACCCAACGGTTGAAGCGGACGTTGTTCTTGAGAACGGCATCATGGGGTCTGCTTGTGCGCCATCGGGTGCATCAACTGGTTCACGTGAAGCACTAGAGCTACGTGATGGTGATAAATCTCGCTACCTAGGCAAAGGCGTGCTTAAAGCTGTCGCTGCCGTGAACGGCGAAATCAAAGATGCCCTTGTTGGTATGGATGTGACTGATCAACGCGCTCTGGATAACAAGATGCTTGAGCTTGACGGTACTGAGAATAAGAGCAAATTTGGTGCGAACGCCATTCTTGCTGTTTCACTTGCAGCTGCAAAAGCGGCTGCGCAAGCTAAAAACATTCCACTTTATCAACACATCGCAGAGATCAATGGTACTCCAGGTCGCTACTCTATGCCTGTGCCAATGATGAATATCTTGAACGGTGGTGAGCACGCGGATAACAACGTTGATATCCAAGAGTTCATGGTGCAGCCGGTTGGCGTATCAAGTTTTGCCGAAGCGCTTCGTTGCGGTGCTGAAATTTTCCACGCGTTAAAAGCGGTGCTTAAAGCTAAAGGCCTTAATACAGCGGTTGGTGACGAAGGTGGCTTTGCGCCAAACCTTGCGTCTAATGAAGAGGCACTGGTTGTCATTAAAGAGGCGATCGCTAACGCAGGTTACGAGTTGGGTAAAGATGTCACTCTGGCACTAGACTGTGCCTCCTCTGAGTTCTACAAAGAGGGTATGTACGATCTTGCGGGTGAAGGTAAGAAGTTTGATTCAGAAGGATTCGGTGACTACCTTAAAGCATTGACTGAAAACTACCCAATTGTCTCTATTGAAGATGGCATGGATGAGTCTGATTGGGATGGTTGGGCGAGCCTGACAAGCAAGATCGGCGATAAGGTTCAGCTAGTTGGTGACGATCTATTCGTAACCAACACTAAGATTCTATCTCGTGGTATCGAACAGAGCATCGGTAACTCGATCTTGATTAAGTTCAACCAGATCGGTTCACTGTCTGAAACCTTGGATGCGATTAAAATGGCTCAGGATGCTGGCTTCACGGCAGTCATCTCACACCGTTCTGGCGAAACTGAAGATACAACCATTGCTGACCTTGCAGTGGGAACAGCCGCTGGGCAAATTAAGACCGGTTCACTTTGTCGCTCGGACCGTGTTGCTAAGTACAACCGCCTCATTCGTATCGAAGAGGAGTTGGGTGCTGCAGCAGCATACCGAGGCCTAGTTGAGATTAAAGGCCAGGGTTAATAGAAACATGATATAAAAGGGCCTTAGGCCCTTTTTTTGTGGAGAAAAACAGCTTGCGTTGGTTTTGGTTAATTCTGCTCCTAATGGCAGTGGCGCTTCAGTATCGACTCTGGTTCGGAGAGCCAAGCTTGCCTCAAATTTGGCAGGTACAGAGCGATATTGAAGAGCAGCGCAAGATTAACCAGAGGCTGTTGGAGCGAAACTCAGAGCTGGAAGCTGAAGTGCAAGATCTAAAACGCGGCTTGTCAGCACTCGAAGAGAGAGCCCGATCTGAAATGGGAATGATTGGTAAAGAGGAGACTTTTTATCAGGTGGTTAAGCCTTTGACACCATCGGAGATGGATAGTGACTGAATTTGTTGTAGAGCCTTTCAGCTATGTGAACGGCCAACCCGATGTGAAGGCACAGCTTCGTTCTGCACCAGAGGATTTTCGTGTTGTTGAAGATTTGGGGTATGAACCAGAGGGTGAAGGCGAACATCACTACCTATACATTCAGAAACGCGGTGAAAACACCGATTGGGTGGCGCGTCAGCTAGCTAACTTCTGCCAGGTCAGCCCCAGAGATGTGGCCTACGCAGGTAAAAAAGATCGCCATGCCGTAACTGAGCAGTGGTTCAGTGTCCATCTGCCCGGATCTCGACGTGTGCTTAACTGGGCGTTATTCGGTGGTGATACGATCAATGTTCTCAAGTCGAGTAAACATCGTCGCAAGATTAAACTCGGTCATCTTAAGGGTAACCGATTTGAGATTACCCTCAGAGAGGTCTCTGATGTAAATCGACTTCTGCATAAAGCGACTTCTCTTGAATCAGGGGTTCCTAACTACTTTGGTGAGCAGCGATTTGGTCAGTCGTTCGGTAATCTTCACTCAGGATTGGCTATCCTGTCGGGTGAGTTGGTTGAACGTCAGCGCAACAAACGCAGCATGTACATTTCGGCACTGCGTTCCTATCTATTCAATCGAGTGATCTCCACTCGTATAGATCAAGGCACCTGGGATAGCCCTCTCGATGGGGATGTCTTGATCGAAGACTTCACGCAAAAAGTTCATCGTTACGACGCTAATGATCCTGATCAAAAAGCCCGTTTCGATCAGTGCGATCTGCATTTGACTGCGCCGATGTGGGGTAAAGGCGAATTATACTCCCTGGATAAGGCTCAGATGATAGAAAAGTCGGTCGTCGCGGGGTATCCTCAAATATCTGAGGGGTTGGAAACGCTTGGGCTTAGACAAGAGCGTCGCAGTATGCGATTGGTCCCAAGAGATTTGCATGTGGAAGTGCTAGAGGAACAGGTCGTAAAACTCAGTTTCTCTCTTCCATCAGGCTCGTTTGCCACGAGTGTTTTGCGTGAGCTGTGTGTCTGGTAACCCTTTCCACTTAGGATTGAGCCAATAATAGATAAGAGATAACTAGATGCATATTTTGGTTTCCAATGATGATGGTGTTTACGCACCGGGGTTGCGGGTTCTTGCTGAACGTCTAAAAGAGGCAGGTCACCGCTGTACGGTTGTAGCACCTGATCGTAATAGAAGCGGTGCTAGTAACTCGTTAACCTTGGATCGTCCTCTTGATGCAATTGTGCATAGTAGTGGTTATTTTGGAGTCGATGGAACGCCAACCGATTGTGTGCATTTAGGGGTTTCTGGGATTTTCTCAGATGGTGATATCCCTGATATCGTCGTTTCCGGTATCAATGCGGGTGCAAACTTGGGTGACGATATTGTCTATTCAGGTACCGTGGCTGCGGCAACCGAAGGTCGTCATTTGACACTACCACCTATAGCAGTATCGACCTGCAATTTTCACCCTAAACACTATGAAACGGCCGCACAGGTAGTGGCTGATCTGGTCGCGAATATTGAATCCTTGAAGGTTGCACCGAGAACCGTCATTAATGTGAATGTTCCTGATCTCCCTATGGATCAATTAAAGGGTGTGCAAATTACCCGTTTGGGCCACCGCAGTGCTGGCGAACCGCCACTACCTACTCAAGACCCACGAGGTCGAACTCGCTATTGGATTGCCGCCGTCGGTGAAGCCAAAGATCGTGTTGAAGGTACCGATTTCTATGCGGTTGAAAATGGCTATGTTGCGGTCACCCCTCTGCAGCTGGATATGACTCGCTACTCTGATCTTGATCAGGTGGCTGATTGGTTGGAGCAGTAATAGTGTCCCAACAGCTTTTACGTGAAGGGATCGGAATGACTTCACGCCGAACAAGAGAGAGGCTTCTCAATCGCTTGCAGGATCAAGGGATCACCGATAAAGCGGTATTAGAGACGATCGTTGAAACGCCCCGTCATCTCTTCATTGATGAAGCGCTATCGCATAAAGCCTATGAAGACACCGCGCTGCCAATTGGATATAACCAAACCATCTCTCAACCCTACACTGTCGCTAGAATGAGCGAGTTGCTGTTGGAGTTTGGTGCTAAAGATAAGGTGTTAGAAGTTGGCACGGGATCTGGCTATCAGACAGCAGTTCTTGCTCAGCTCTGTCAGCAGGTTTTCAGTGTAGAAAGAATTCTTCCGTTACAAGAGCGAGCTGCATCTGTACTGGGCTACTTGGGATTGAGTAATGTCTCTCTTTTTCACACTGATGGTGGAATGGGGCTCGAGCATGAGGCACCGTTTGATGCCATTATGGTAACGGCAGCCCCCTCAGTTATTCCTGAATCTTTGAAGAAGCAATTGAAGGTGGGTGGCGTTTTAGTGGCCCCTGTTGGAGATGAAGAGCAAAAACTGGTTCGCATTTTGCGACGCAGTGATTCGCATTTTGAGACCAAAGTGATAGAGCCGGTTAAGTTTGTTCCTCTACTCAATGGGTTGGTAAGTTAATAGACAATGGATCATTTAAATAAGCAGCGCACAGCGTTTCAATATTTTAAGTTGTTATTGAAAGGGATGTTGATGGGTGCGGCTGATGCTGTTCCTGGTGTTTCAGGTGGAACTATTGCCTTCATTACCGGTATCTATGAAGAGCTCATTCACTCGATTCGTCGCTTCGATTTGAAAGCACTGAATGTTCTTTTTAAGAAAGGCTTAGTGGCTGCCTGGAAACAGGTTAACGGAACCTTCTTGTTGGTCCTTGTAGCCGGTATCGCGCTCAGTATCATCTTATTGGCGAAGACGGTTCTGTTTCTCCTAGACGAGTACCCGGTTCTGTTGTGGTCGTTCTTCTTTGGTTTGATTCTTGCGTCAACATGGAGTGTGGCTCGTCATGTTGCAGGTTGGTGCGCCAATCGGATGTCCGTCTTTGTTCTTGGCGCGGTGTTGGCCTATTTGTTGACCTCCATGTCGCCCAGTAGTGTGCCTGATTCGGCGCTGATGGTCTTTTTTGCAGGGATGATTGCCATCTGTGCCATGATTCTTCCAGGTATCTCAGGTAGCTTTATTCTGCTTCTATTAGGGATGTATACGACCATTCTGACAGCGATTAAAGAGTTTGATTTTGCTGTTATCGCACTGTTTGCCGCTGGTGCGGCCTCTGGTTTATTGGCGTTTTCTCGAGTATTGAGTTGGGCTTTCAATCATTATCGCTCAATGACTTTAGCGCTGTTGTCAGGTTTTTTGCTGGGTTCACTCAATAAGGTGTGGCCATGGAAGTACACACTCTCTTACACCATCAACTCTAAAGGGCATCAGGTGCCGCTCGTGGAGCAGAATGTTACCCCAACAGCCTTTACAGATCTTACGGGTGAACCATCTCAACTAGTGTTGGCCATTCTATTGATGCTGTTTGGCTTAGCGGTTGTTCTGTTAATCGATAGACTGCCATCGAGAGGCTAACTGTTTGCGGCTCACTGCTTTACTTGCATTTGCGCTACTTCTCTCTGCTTGTAGCACAGGGTATGCCCCAGTTTCAGATCAGTCACTAGGTCTTCAGCGACCCACCATCGGTGCCGGTGAGTATCGTGTTCGATCGGGTGATACTTTGATTGGTATCGCCTTTAAATTAGGGATCGATCACAGAAGATTGGCAGCAATCAATGGCATTAAAGATAAAGATCTAATATACGCCGGCCAGGTTTTAAAAACTCAAGGCAGCCCTGTTGCTACTCCTTCAAAGCCCCCCTCTAGAGCGGTTGCTAAGCAATCAGTCAACAAAACCCCATCACCTAAAAAGAGAGTTGCGCCAGTCGTGACAAATTTTTCTTGGGGTTGGCCACATTCTGGCAAGATTCTTGCTAGGTATTCAGCTAAAGAGGGTGGCAATAAAGGTTTGGATATCTCTGGCAAACTGGGTGATGCAGTTAAAGCAGCAGCACCTGGGCAGGTGGTATATGCCGGCAGCGGTTTGCTAGGATACGGAAATCTTGTCATTATCAGTCATAGCCAAGAGTTTTTGAGTGCCTATGCGCACAACAGTAAAATTCTGGTTAAAGAGAATCAGCAGGTAAAAGCGGGGCAAGTGATTGCTGAGCTTGGAAGCAGCGGAGCAACGGTTCCCATGCTTCACTTTGAGATTCGAAAAGACGGTAAGCCGGTTGATCCGTTGCGCTATCTACCCAAACGATAGCCCGAACGTTTCAACAAGCCCTCACCCAATAGCTTGATGAAGTGAGTGCAGTATGAATTCAGACAGCAAGATTGAGTTCAATGATGAGTTGTCAGATGATTTAGATCTTTTAGATGGCGAACAAAATAATAATCAAAATGAGCATGAGACAGTCGTCGACTCTCGTCGTGGTAAAGACGGTGTCGCTCATGAAGATTTAATCTCAGCAGGTCAGCTGGACTCGACCCAACTCTACCTCAATGAAATTGGTGCTGCCTCGCTGTTGACGCCCGATGAAGAGAAATCTTTGGGTAGAGCGATCCAACAAGAGGGGTGCATGAAATCCCGTGCGCGAATGATCGAGGCTAATCTGAGGTTGGTGGTTAACATTGCGCGTCGTTACCAAAATCGCGGCTTATCACTGATGGATCTCGTTGAAGAGGGTAATCTTGGACTTATTCGTGCAGTAGAAAAGTTTGACCCTGAAAAAGGCTTTCGTTTTTCCACCTATGCCACTTGGTGGATTCGCCAAGCGGTTGAACGTGGGGTCATGAACCAGACGCGAACCATACGTCTACCCATCCATATTCTTAAAGAGTTGAACAACTATCTTCGCGTTGCACGTGAGCTCTCTCTTACACTGGATCGTGAGCCGACCCCAGAAGATGTGGCTCGTCATCTAGATGAGCCTCTGGAGAATGTTGAAAAGATTATGCGGTTGAATCAACGCGTTGGGTCTTTGGATATTGTGGCAACAGAGGATGGTCGATCGCTAACGGAAGCCATTTCGGATGAAAATGTTAAGTCCCCCGATGACCATAACGCCGATGAAGACCTTCACAAGAATCTAGAATATTGGATAGGCACGCTTCCAGAAAAACATTGCGAGGTTATCTCTCGACGCTTCGGCTTGCGTGGTTTTGATGCTCAGACCCTGGAAATGGTGGGTAATGAAATCGGCCTGACTCGCGAAAGGGTACGACAGATTCAGGTGGAAGGACTCAAAAAGCTTAGAGCGATCTGTTTAGAGAATGGTCTTAACGTCGATTCGCTGTTTAGGCTGTAGCTAACGCTCTAGTAACGCTAGCTTGTCGGTTTTTCCATTCCACTCTTCAGCATCAGAGAGTGGTGCCTTCCGGTAACGGATGTTTGGCCACTGCTCACTCAGTTCGGCATTGAGTTTGTAGTAGATATCCTCCTGTGGGAGAAGGTCATCCTCATGTTTAATAGCTTGAGCAGGGCATTCAGGTTCGCACAGTGCGCAATCGATACACTCATCAGGATGTATCACTAAGAAATTGGGGCCTTCGTAAAAACAATCCACGGGGCACACATCGACACAATCCGTATACTTACACTTGATACAGTTTTCGGTCACGATAAACGTCATGTGTTACCTCCCATCAGCTTTCTATTGAGTATAGATTAAGCGGATCAGTATTTCTCAACTAACTGTTTGAGCTCATAGATTAGGTCCAATGCCTCTCTAGGTGTGAGTGAGTCAGGATCCAATGCTTTTAACTTTAAGTCGCTCTCAGATGGAATAGGAGCGATAAAGAGATCGTTTTGTTGTGGTGATGCCGCTCCAGCTGTTTTGAGGCTGGTTGAAGTAAGAGGTTGAGATTGGCTCCCCTCTTCGAGCTGAATCAGTTTTGATCGGGCACTTTGAATCACTGAGCGAGGTACACCTGCCAATTGAGCAACTTGCAGACCGTAACTCTGGCTTGCAGGCCCCTCTTGGACCTCATGCATAAAGACAATATGGTCGTTATGTTCAACAGCCGTTAAGTGTACATTGACGACGCCGTCAATAAGCTCTGATAGTTGTGTTAGTTCAAAATAGTGGGTTGCGAATAGCGTCAGAGCCTTACACTCTTTAGCTAAATACTCTGCTGCGGACCATGCAAGTGATAGGCCATCAAATGTACTTGTGCCTCTTCCTACCTCATCCATTAGAACTAAAGAGCGCTCTGTTGCGTTATGCAGTATGTTAGCCGTTTCGGTCATCTCAACCATGAAGGTAGAGCGTCCGCCCGCCAGGTCATCGGAGCTACCCATTCGAGTGAAGATTTGATCGACGATGCCAATTTCCGCGCTGCTGGCCGGAACAAAGGAGCCAATCTGAGCCATTAAGGTAATGATGGCTATTTGTCGCATATAGGTGGATTTACCACCCATATTTGGACCGGTCACCATCAGCATCTGTCGTTCTGAATTGAGTTCGGCATTGTTGGCGACAAAGGGCGTGTCTAACACCTGTTCAACAACAGGGTGGCGACCTTCAGTAATCCTTAAACTAGCCGAATTAATCAAAGCTGGGCAGCTGTATTCCAAAGTAGAGGCGCGTTCAGCGAGGTTGCGTAGCAAATCTAACTCTGCCAGTGCCTCGGCTGATGAACGAAGAGGAGTAAGCTGTTCGGCAAGTAGATCGAGCAGCTCATCATAGAGGGCTTTTTCGCGGGCCAATGCACGGCTTTTCGCGCTAAGTGCTTTATCCTCAAACTCTTTAAGTTCCGGTGTTATAAAACGCTCTGCGTTCTTAAGAGTCTGACGGCGTTGATACTCTACTGGAGGTTCAAACTGTTGGGCTTTACCGACCTCAATAAAGTAGCCGTGCACGCGATTGTAGCCAACCTTAAGTGTGGCGATGCCTGTGCGAACTCGTTCACGTTCCTCGAGGTCAATTAGATAGCTACCTGCGTTTTCACTCAGGCCCTGAAGCTCATCAAGCTCAGCATCGTAGCCACTGGCAATGACACCGCCTTCACGAATGACAACGGGAGGATTCACTTTAATAGCTCGGCTCAAAAGCGAGGCTAGATCCGGAAAGGAAGAGACAGCCTGTTTGAGGTGGATGAGTCGATTGCCTTCGCAATCTGTCAGTAATTCTTGGATGTCTGGTAGCGCATTCAGTGCCAATTTGAGACGCTCTAGATCCCTTGGTCGAGCTGAGCGCAGAGCAACACGTGACAGAATTCGCTCTATATCGCCAATTGAGCGCATGACATCGTCAAAGGCTTCAAAACGGAACTGATCCAGCATCCATTGGATGGCTTGCTGTCGTTCTTGTAGAGCAGTGATATTACGAAGGGGTCTGTGCAGCCATCGGCGCAGCATTCTGGCAGCCATAGGTGTCTTAGTTCTATCTAAAACAGAGACCAGGGTTTGCTCGCTACCACCATTGAGGTTGACATCGATCTCAAGATTTTTACGTGTAGCGGCGTCGATATGAACCGCCTCGTTACCCTTATCTACGATTAAACTGTTGATGTGGGGTAGAGCGCTTCGCTGAGTATCTTTAGCGTATTGCATTAAACAGCCAGCCGCCGCAACAGCAAGTGACATGCCTTCACAGCCAAACCCCACTAGGTCTCGAGTTTTGAATTGCTCGTTTAGGATTCGATGTGCGGTCTCAATCTCAAACGCCCAAGGTGGCTGGCGCCTCAGGCCAAGACCACGAAGCGACTGGATCCACTCTTGCTCAGCAAGCTCATCTGAGACAAGCAGCTCTGCAGGCTTTAGTCGCTCGATTTCGGAGTGTGCGAATGCTGAAGTGTCGAGTTCAGAGACATGAAAGCGACCTGCGCTAATGTCCAGTACTGCTAGGCCATATCGATTTTTATGTTCATAAATGGCGGCTAAAAGATTATCACGACGCTCCTCTAGAAACGCCTCGTCTGTCAATGTGCCAGGTGTGATGATTCGAGCAACTTGACGCTCAACCGGCCCCTTGCTGGTGGCTGGATCACCTACTTGCTCGCAGATGACAACGGACTCACCCAGTCTAACCAGCCTGGCGACGTAGCCCTCGGCTGAATGAAAAGGGACTCCGGCCATTGGAATGGGCTCACCGCCCGATTTGCCACGTGCAGTTAGCGAAATGTCCAACAGCTCGGCAGCTCGTTTAGCATCGTCGTAAAAAAGCTCATAAAAATCCCCCATGCGATAGAACAGAAATTCATGTGGGTGATCGGCTTTGATGCGTAAATACTGTTGCATCATTGGCGTGTGCTGGGAAAGATTTTGCATATGCAAACCGGTGTTATTATTGATGTTTTTGTTTTTAACTATTTGATTCATATGTTATTTGTCGGTTTGCGTTAAGTGTTTTGATGTCTCGGTGCGTCTCAATGGATTTCAAGAGATTTCATTAAATCTCAGTTGTTAGTGTAGCATTTGGTGTAGTAAATAGTGCTTGGTGTAGTAAACTAAATCCTAAGCTACTTATTTACGCAAAACCCAACGCTGCAACGCTGGGCCTGCTAACCACTCTACCTAGAAGGAGGTGAGGATGGCTGCTGACATTCTAAAACTGCCGACTCAATCGCGCAAACAAACGAGCGGTATAGATGCTACTCCAAAGAAACCACTGACTGCTCTCGCCGTTAAGAATCACAAAGCAGGTATCTTGGCTGATACACATCCGTATCAAGGTTTGAGGCTTAGGGCTAATGCGAATGGGACAAAAACTTGGACGTATCGCTATCGGGCTGGAGATAAGCTAAAGCAGATAAAGCTAGGTACGTGGCCCGGTATGGAACTAGCCGAGGCGCGGGCAGCATTTCTGAATCAGAGGAAGCTGAGAGAGACTAACTGTGACCCTAGATCTGTCGCAGAGGCTGAGCGCGCTAAGCAATACCTAGCTGAAAGTGAGAGAGTGAAACCTGTCTATACGTTTGGTGATATGGTTGAGGATTACTTAACTGAGCGAGTTGAAAAGGATCGGCAGCTAAAAGGCGCACGTGAGACGCGCAGGTTGCTTGAAGGTGATCTTGGTAAGTTGAAGTCCATGGCAGTATCTGAGTCGAATGGGCCGTTGTTGCACAACCATATTCTGAACATCGCTGATAGAGCTCCAGATGTTGCAAGAGTGTTTCGGCAAGAGCTACGCAGGGCATGGCAATTTGCAGTTAATGTCGGACGTACAGACAAGGCTTGCTTGATTAATACTGATATGGGCGGGAAGTTAACTCAAGGTAAAAGAGAGCGTTCGCTTGATGTTAAAGAGATATCCCAGCTATTACCGTGGCTAAATAATTACTCTGATACTGTGGCCGATGTATTAGCACTAGTACTTTATCTTGGGTTGCGTAGTGGAGAGGTGTGCAAACTTCGTGATGAGTGGTTACATGAGCGTGAGGAAGGTTTGTGGATTGTTATCCCTAAGGCAGAAATGAAAAGGCAGCACTCTGATCACTGGGTGCCGCTTGAGGGTAGAGCGTTAGAAATTGTAAATAGACGCAAAGGTAGTGGGTATTGGTTCCCCTCACGAATCGGGGGGCATATAGCTCAAAAGGTTTTGGGCGTTGAGGTGTATGCTCATTCCGGCCGATCAAAGGCTAAAATCTATTCAGATAAAGCCGTATGCCCAGTAAAGGATTGGGCTCCTAATGATCTTCGTAAAACTGCACGTAGCCAACTAGCAGCGATTGGCTGTCCCTTCGAAGTGGCAGAAGGTGTTCTCCACCATAAACTTCCCGGTGTCGGTGGTCTTTATAATCAGCACAGATACCTAGATGAAAAACGTGAGTGGCTAAAAAAACTATCCGATCATTACAGTGGTTTAGTTGGTTTTTTATAGAATTATTTTTTATTAAAAATATGGTTTTTATATATTAGGTAGTTCTTATGTGTTTGTTTTTATTGGATAAAGTTTCGTTGATGCTTTGTGTTAACAAGTTAACAGTGGGTTGGAGAAATACTGGTTGCGAGGGTAGGTAATATGCCTATGATGGGTATCTTCTGTTAATCGGGAGATGCAACATGACTCAAAACACTACAGTGCCTATCAGTCTGGATGGGCCGGGTTTCATTTCAATCGAACAGATCATCCCTGATCTGATTCCAATATCTAAAGCTACATTTTATCGATGCGTTCAAAGTGGGGTTTATCCCTCATCTGTTCAAGTTTCTGCCAAACGTAGGGCATGGCGTAAATCTGATATCAAGTCACTTATCGAAGAGTTGGGGGGCTGTGATGAAAATTTCTAGAACAAAAATAGCCAAGGCCACTCAGCGATATGGTGATAAAAACTGTCATAGATGTAATGCGCAAGCATCTGTCGTTCTTACAATTCGTAAGCCTAGAGATCTTAAGCAGTCATATGCAGTTATTTGTGAAGATTGCGCTAGGCCATACGATGAAATTATTACGGTTGGGCATTGGACACCTAAGCCAATCAAAAATACCGTATTCGGCGCGAGCGGGGTTCATTGATGGCTATTGAAACAGTTCATATAGAACCAAGTAGTGAATTTGCTGGAGATGTTTTAAGCGAAGTTTTCTTAGATTATTTCGGCCGTGATTTCATGCTGTGGAACAGATTTAAGTCCGAGAGTGGTAAGTGGTTAAAATCACCAGTTAACTCCCATGGCGATCGTGTAAGTCACCTAGAGAATCAGAACAGGTATCAGCTGCATGAAACAATTGATCTAGCAAATAGAGCGGGGACTGGAGTTGGTATTTCTCTTGGTAAATCAGGGTTGGCGACAACTGCCGTCAATGAAGTCGATAAGTATTACCTTTATTGTTTAGATGGCGACGGATTCGCCGATATAGATTCGACTGAAGTTGATTCGGGCGTTCGCGACCTAGTGAACAAACTAGACGCCTATGTGGAGGAAAGTCCCTCAGGCACGGGTTTTAAGATTTTCATATTGAGTGATCGCCCACCTAGAACCAAGGAGGTTTTTGATTTTAGTCCTTCAGTATTTGCTGCTCGTCATCCCGGCATATCGAAATACAAAAACAGGCAAATTGAAGTGTTTTCGCAAGGCTCATTCATGGCCTTAACGGGTATTCCATTCTATGGCGAGGATACTTGTCTAAAGCTAGCGTTTTTATCTGAACAGCGAATGGATAAGCTTCTTGGGTATCTCGATGACTGGGCAAAAGAAACAGGAGGCTCGGGATTAAGAAACACGGCCTCTAAAAAACTTGAACCTGCTGAGCTTTCTAAACAGTCGACCCACTACGCGAAACTTACAGAAGAATCCTTAAGCAGAGTGTTAGCGCATATTTACCCTGATGATGAACAAGACTGGTCTGATACGGCGAATGCTCTTGCAAGAGTCTATGGTGAGGAAGGTCGAGAATGGTTTCATCAATACAGTTCGGGAGCTCTGCAAGGTACATCATCAGAAAAATACAGTTTCGATGAGTGTAACAGGAGGTTCGATAGGGCTTTAGCTGAACGTATAGAGCGCCCAGAGGGTCTCGGAGTGAAAAGCCTTGTAGCTAAAGCAAAGCAGTCGAATACTTGGGATCATCGGATACCGCTCGATTATGAATCAACCTTGCCAGTTGCAATTGAAAGAAGCTCTATCGACCAACAGGTGCTGACTAAATCGCTAGTTAATCGAACATCGAGTGGTAATCACAAGGGCGATATCGCTAACGGTAAGCTATTCGCTGACATGTATCGTGATCGTCTAATTTATATTCAGGATTTAAACATCTATTTGATGTTCGATGAACAAACAGGGTGGTCGAAAGTAGATCCTCCAGTTGTAATAGAGGCTGCCAAAAGCGTTGTATGCTCGCTTCATGCGCAGATGAACGCTATCGCTCAGATAGACCCTCAAAACAAGGGGATTGCGGATTTAGCTACTGAAATTCGCAGGGTTAGCATGAAAAATGCACTGAATTCGATGGTTGAATTGGGGCGAGTTGAACACGGCATGTGGGCAAACTCGACTTACTTCGATGCCGATCCATATTTACTGGGGGTTCAAAACGGTGTTATCGATCTTCGGTTAGGCTCATTGCTGCGGAGTGAGCCCAGTTTGAGGGTTTCAAAGCGTGCCAATGTCTCATTCGATTCTGAAGCTAGTTGTCCTCTCTTTTTAAAGTACTTGAACAAGGTATTGCCTGATCACGATGTCAGGCAGTTTATACAACGATATGTCGGATATCTCTTAACAGGCGAAGTAATTGAGCACAAATTTGTTTTCTTTTACGGTCTTGGCCGCAACGGCAAAACTGTTTTGATAGAGCTTCTTGGATGGTTGCTGGGTGATTACGCAGTGAAATTGCAGACTGAATTACTAATGAAACACACTCGAAGCACACAACAGGCTAGCCCAGACCTCATGAAATTGAGGGGCGCGCGATTTGCCTACTGTAGTGAGACAACAGAAGGGCGAATGCTCGATGATGCGAGGGTTAAAGAACTTAGTGGCGGAGATACAATTACAGCTAGACCTTTATACAGTAGTGAGATTTCTTTCTCGCCTACTCATAAACTACTAATGGTTGGTAATCATAAGCCTATCATCACGGATAACAGTGAGGGAATGTGGAGGCGAATGGTGTTGGTACCATTCAATCATGTCATAACAGACCAAGAGGTAGATCCAAAACTTCAGCAGAAATTACGTAATGAAGCAGCTGGTATTCTGAACTGGGCTATAAGTGGCGTAGGAGCATGGGTTAAGTCAGGTTTAGAGGTCCCTAATCAGCTATTGGGGGCTACGAAAGAGTATCGGGATGATCAAGATGTTCTGAATCAGTGGTTGATGGAGTGCTGCGATATAGGTAGTACTTTTAAGACACCAGCAAGCATCCTATATCAATCATTTGATAACTGGTGTCGTTGTAACGGCTTTAAAGGTATGACGTCTAAAAGTTTCGGTCGTAAGTTAAAAGAACATGGGTATGAACTTGCTCCTGATAATCGTAATCGGCTTGGTATAAAAGTAGCTGAGGATGAGCTAACTGAAAAATTGGCAAATGGGGGGTAGCTCATGTGGTGCAGGTTTGCAGGTTTTAGTGGTGTTTTCTAATAGCTCTTACAAATTTTCTCTTAGTAGAAGAAATAGAAATTGGCATATAAACCTGCAAACCTGCATCTACCATGCTTCCTTCCAAGAGGTACTACGAAATGATTAAGGAACCCACTATCACAACCCTTGGTGGCCGAGTAACGTGCCCACGATGCCAAGCAGTAAGTAAGCGAAGTAAGCAACAATGCCGAAACCCATCAGAGCGCGGCAAAAACAACTGTAGGTTTCACGGGAGTCGTTCGACTAGCGCTAAGACATTAGAAGGTAAGAAACGCCGCGATAACGCACGATATGTTCACGGAAGAGAAACTAGTGCACTACGTGACGCCAGAAAGCACAAACTGCGAGAATTACGTGAGTTAGAAGCTGTTATGCTAGAGATTGGTATGATTTAACTTGCTTAAAATATACTTTCCAAGCTTGTTTAAGCTGCAACTGCAATCAAAAACTAAGCTCAGGGCAATAAATTATGGGAAAGCTCTTCAAACTCCAATGCTCAAAATGTGATTTCACTAAAACTGTGTGTGAAGGCTCTACCCGTTTGCTGGCCAATGAGTTTATCACGGTATCCTGTGATGCTTGTTGCAGTATTGAGAATCGCAGCTATGACTTTCCTGAAAATTGCCCTGTAAGACCTGAACCAGGTACTGGTTGGTGGGGGCGTAAGAATCGCCAGAAAGAGCTTAATGATCGTTATTTAACAGAATCAGCACACTGGAATGCGGAGATGGATAAGCGGCGTGTCGAGGCTCTACAGCAACCTTGTAGTCAGTGCGTTAGTGCCGTACAGAGTGTCCACTTTGGCGATCCGTTTATTGAGCCAATTCCGATTGGTATCGGTTGCCCTGCCTGTAAATGTCAGGGCTGCATGAATGTGGCATTAGAGGCTTTGATTGATTAACTACTTTAGATATTCCAATGAGTTATATTTTTTATTTGTTTAGTTATGCTTGATGGTCAAGTGCTCTGGATTAGGGATGTCTTGAAATTGTTACGTAAGAGCAAAGGACTGTTAAAAGAGTTCAGGTGTGCTTTTTTGGATCCTTGCGACTCATTTTATCTTTGATTTTTTCGCAAAAAAATGAAGAAAAGTTATGTTTCTTTGCTAAGAATTTTTGGGTAGTCTTGGACTTAAAATAAAAATATAAGGATTCAAAATGGGGTCTCTAATCCAAACAAATCGGGAGCTATTTCAGAACGGCGCATTTGATAAAATACATGGTGTTCATCAGCCTATATTGGACTCGTGGATGCGGTGTGCGAATGGCGCTTTATCGATGAATGCTTCCTTAGATTACGAGATTCTAAAGGGTTTCGAATTTGAATCTATTAGAGATAAAAACCTCAATCTTCTTAGAATTGCCAATGTGCATATCGATCGCCTTGCACAAGCTGTTTCTCCAGCTGGTTGGTCACTCATGCTTACAGATACAAAATGTAGATCATTGAGGGCCATTAAAAGTAAATCAAATACAAACTTAGCGATTAATAGTGCTTTCCAAGAGGGTATAGTTCTATCTGAGAACAAAGTGGGCTCAACTGCTATGTCATGTGCAATTCATTCTCAATCTCTAGTTAGAGTTTTTGGTGGTGAGCATTTCAATGAAGCGCATGAGCAATTTAATTGCGCTGCGGTACCAATTCTGGATGAAAAAGGACATGTTTGTGCGGCATTGGATATAACGCACGAGTCCCCAATTGTGGATAGTTCAATCCTTTATCTTCTGAAATCAACGGCCCAAACTATTCAAAATCAAATCATAAAACAAATTCCTGAGTCATTGGTTATTGAACTATCGATCAATCCAACTAACTGGGGCGATCCTAGTAATTTGGTTTTATCTTTTGATCACTCACAAAGCCTTGTGGGAGCTAACGAAATAGCTAAAAAGTTCATATATCAAAAACTTAATTTAAAAAATGCTTCGTTTGAAGATATTTTTAAAACTTCATTTTCTGAAGTGCTCGACTTTGGCTTGATGCGAGGACGTGTCTTTGAAATGGTTTTGAAAAATGACATAGTTTTGTATGGAGTTGTACAGACTGAAAATCGAAATTCTTCGACTATTCGTGGCCTTAATTTGATATCTGAATTCAATTCGGACCAAACTGAAATATGTAAGCCTCCTCAATCGCGTTTAGTAAATCAGATGCGAGAAGAAGATTTAAAACTCTCGCTACATAACGCGGGCAAAGTCATATCCCGGTTGCCAATATTATTAACTGGAGCGTCTGGGACCGGTAAGGATGTTGCTGCCAGAGAAATTCATTCCCAAAGTCACTTCAAAGATGGAAATTTTGTTGCAATTAATTGCGCTGCTATTCCCGAAAATATGCTGGAGGTTGAACTTTTTGGGTATGTTCCAGGTGCTTACACTGGTGCTTTAAGTAGTGGAAGTTCCGGATTAATTGGTGAAGCAAATGGTGGGACTTTGTTTCTGGATGAAATCGGGGATATGCCTTTACTCATCCAGTCTAAGCTTCTCAGACTGTTAGAGTCCGGTGAGTACCGCCCAGTTGGCGGTGTAAAACCTTTGTTGGGAAACTTTCAGTTAATATCTGCAACCAATATAGATTTAGAGCAGAGCGTTAAGGAAAGTAAATTTAGAGCCGATTTGTTTTATAGGATTAAGGGGTTAAGTATAGAGCTACCTAACCTTGCAAAACGCAATGACATATTGCATCTAACAGAAAGTATTCTTAGCGATATATCTGCTTCAAATCGAAAAATTTCAGATGGATTAGCAGATTTCTTCACGAAGCACGAATGGCCCGGCAACATCAGAGAGCTTAAAAATCTATTGATTCAGTTGGATGCAATTGTTCCACCTGATTGCGTATTAAGCTTAAACGACCTTCCATTGTCGTACCTTAATTTGTTGGAAAAATCGAAACACAATAATTCCGAAGATAAATTGCATCTTGAAGACAATACTAAAAACCTTATTTCTGCAGCAATTGAAAAAGCTGATGGGAATTTATCATATGCAGCTAAAATCTTGGGGATTTCTAGATCCACTCTCTATAGAAAAATTAAAAGTTACGGCTATTGAGGTTGTTTCACAGAGAAACACTTGGGCCGTGAAAACTGTATCAAATTGAAACAGTTTATGAATTAGTCTTGCTGTGTAATTTTTTAAGTTATTGTTTTTTATATTTTTTTAAAAATTGGCACGCGTTATGCTTTTTATTAGATGTTTTACATAGCTAATAAAAACAATAGGACGAGTACCAATGATTGATACAACTCTCAACCGAAGAGCTTTTTTGAAGGCTCTAACATCAATTGCAGCTGCTGCTGCAGTTCTACCGTTGAGCCCAGTAAGTGCTGGAATATTGACAGATGAAAATAAAATGGATGACCTCGAGAAGAAGGTATTTTCGAAGTTAATCCAAGTCTGCCTGCCTACACAAGGAACGAATCTTGTTGATCCTTCAACCCTACCAGTCCTTGCAACTATCGAAGGAGCATTACTTGCGGGTATGGCACCTCATATTCGTCAGGGTCTTAGGGGCGGAATCGGTTACTTTAACAGCGCTACAAAAGATCAATTTGGATCAGAGTTTGTTGAATTATCTGAATCGAAAGCAGCTAGGTTTATTGATGATTGGTCAGGCTCAGATCAAATTCCTCATCGAGCTTTAGCTATGGGGCTAAAAAAACTTACAGTTCTAGCATATTGGGCAATCCCTAATACTTGGGCCCCGTTGGGTTATGACGGGCCGGTTACAGATAAAGCTGGAATCAAAATTTACGGTAATGCTCCAGAGCCAAAAGTTTGAGGTGACATATGACAACTGCAAATACTCTAAATATCAAAACAGCTGCAGACTTTTCTGTGGGTTCACTCAATCTTAAAGCTGATGCTGTCATAATCGGCTCTGGTGCGGGTGGCGCTATTAACGCTTATGAGCTAGCTAAAAGCGGCAAGAAAGTTATTGTTCTTGAAGCAGGTCCTTATGTTCCATCATCTCAATTTCAAGAAATGATGGCCGTAGCAATGGGTACCTTGTATCAGGATGAAGGTGGTCAGTCTAATACAAGCGGCGATATTACTGTTCTCCAAGGACGTTGTGTTGGCGGTTCAACCGTCGTTAATGCTGCATTATGTTTCAGAACCCCAGATTATTATTTAAAGTTATGGGCGGATGAGTTTGGTCTTACAAATTTAACATCTGAGATGATGGCGCCCTATTTTGAGAAAGTTGAAAGTAACTTATCGATCACTCAAGTCAAAAGTCATGAAACAAGCGCTGGTGCAGAACTAATTGGCAAAGGCATCGATAAGCTTGGAATGGTTAGAGGTCCTGCTCATCGTAATATCAAAGATTGTTCGTTATCTGGTTTTTGCTTCTCTGGATGTAAAAGTGATAGGAAACAGTCAATGTTGGTTACCTACTTACCTTGGGCTTGTAATCATGGGGCAGAAATATACGCAGATACTCGCGTGTCAAAAATCTTAACCCAAAATGGTTCTGCATCAGGGGTGCTTGCCGAGGTTGTAGATCCAAAAACGGGTGAAGTGAAGGCAGAAGTTCAAGTTAGTGCTCCAATTGTAGTTTTGGCTGCTGGTCCAGTTGCTTCTCCTATAATTCTTCAACAATCAGGCCTCGCTAACTCTAGCGGACAAGTAGGCAAAAACTTTGCATGTCATCCCTCAATGTCTGTTACCGCAGTATTTGACGAGCAAGTTGATGATTTTCATGGTGCAACTCATAGTTTGTTTGTTGATACAAACACTCTGCCGGACAAAGGTGGTTACATCCTTTTGAATGCGGTTCAGGAGCCTGTGGAAGCATCATTTCAGGCGGAGCCTGGAACAGGTAAGCCTTATATGAATTATATGGAGAGGTATAGAAATACGATCCGCTTAATTACTCTGATTCATGATAAAAATGTTGGTGAAGTAACTATTGAGAAGGGCTACAAAGAAATTAAATACGATGTCGATAACCAAGATTTCGAGGGAATGAAACTGGGACTTAAGCATAATGCTCGAATTTTGTTTGCTGCTGGTGCTAAGTATTTATATTTGCCGACATCAGATAAAACACTTATCAACAGTGAATCCGAGATAGATTCTGTTATAGATGGGCTGGTAAATGAACCTGCCCGCTACAGATACACATCTTTCCATCCTCAAGGTACTTGTCGAATGGGTGCTGATCCAGCAAAAACTGTAGTTAATCAATTTGGTGAAACGCATGATGTGAAAAAGCTTTATGTGGCCGATGCGAGCTTGCTACCAACTTCAATCGGTTATAACCCATCGGAGACAGTGTATGCGCTTGCTTCTTACATTGCTGACAAAATTATTGAAGCCAACCCAAGTTAAGGTGGAAAAAATGGAATTCACAGAAATTAAAAATGAAGAGTTCAATCTTGCTTTCGAAACTGGATTTACTGGTCCTAGCTTCGACTTATTAGAACCTGCTACTGGAAGATCATTGGGAACGCTTCAAGCTGCTACTGCATCTGAAGTAGCTGGGTTGGTAGTAACTGCTAAGATGGCACAAGTTAAATGGTCTGCTATTGATTTTGACAGTAAAGCTAAGATTCTAAGAAAGTTTGCTGATTTGCTTGAGCAAAATGCGGATCTGATTCACTCTTGGAACGCAAGAGAGTGTGGGTCAATTGTTCCTAAATCTCAGTGGGAATTGCAGGCTAGTATTGATCAAACACATATGTGTGCAGCCATGACTATGATGCCTTCTGGTGAAATTTACCCATCAAACATGCCTGGTAGAACGAATAAGCGAGTGCGAGTACCAATAGGTGTTGTAGGTGTTATATCACCTTGGAACTTCCCGTTACTACTCTCTCTGAGAGCTGTGCTTCCAGCGATTGCAATGGGTAATGCTGTAATCATTAAGCCGGATCCACAAAGTTCCATTACAGGCGGTCTATTAATCCAGAAACTACTTGAGCAGGCTGGCTTGCCAGAAGGGATAGTGACGGTAGCATATGGCGCTGGGGATGTCGGCGCTGCGCTTGTTGATAATAGTGATGTTGGGATGATTGCATTTACAGGTTCTACTCTCGTCGGCAAGGAGATTGCGGCTACTTGTGGAAGAAACCTTAAGAAAACATCTCTTGAATTAGGTGGTAATAATGCATTTATCGTTCTCGATGATGCTGATCTTGAATCTGCTTCATCTTGTGGCGCATGGGGAGCATTTCTGCACCAAGGACAGATTTGTATGCAAGCGGGTAGACATATAGTGCACGAATCAAAAGCATCGGATTACGCCTCGGCACTTAAAGCTAGAGCTGAAGCATTGTATGTTGGTAATCCGCATTCTGAGCAGTGTCACTTGGGCCCCCTAATTAATTCAAGCCAAGCTGATAGAGTTATGAAGTTAATAAATGATTCTGTTGCTATGGGGGCAAAAGTTATTTGTGGTGGTACTAGGGACGGTTTGAAAATATCTCCAACCGTCATGATTGATGTAACCACTGAAATGCCAATCTTCAAAGAAGAAATTTTTGGTCCAGTTGCACCGATTATCACATTTGCAAATGATCAAGAGGCTGTTGCATTGGCAAACCAAGCTGAGCATGGTTTGTCAGCATCTATACATACTGCTAATACTGCTCGTGGAAATATGATTGCAGATCAAGTTGATGCAGGGATGATCCATGTTAACGATCAAACAGTAAACAATGAATACCAAGTCCCATTTGGTGGGTTGAAGGCTTCTGGAGATGCTGGTCGAATTGGCGGGCCAGTTAATTTAGATGAATTTACTACTACTAAATGGATCAGCAGTATGGAGAAAGGAATAGTTTATCCCTTCTAGTTTTTCATTAGTGAATGTTGTCTTAGCCACCTTAATAGGTGGCTTTTTTTTTGACAGACTAAAAATTTAAATTTTCACTGGACCGATTTTGATGGGATTAAGCTTTCAGTTGCTCTTAAGCGAGAAATGAAAATATCTCAATTCGTTCGTCTGAAATAGTAATACCTAGATTGTTATAGGGACCCAAAATGAAAGTGGACTCCCCCATGGGGGTGGGGTGTTGAATCTGGCAAAGTACCTAACCCATTTTACGTATAAATATATTTGTGGCCACAGGGGATTGGCTCTGGTGCTCTTAAGTTAAACTCTTTAGCGATTGGGTGGGATGCAACTCAGGCCTGAGCTGCATATTAGTGTAGCATTTGGTATAGTATAAATATTTGTGTGTATTTAAATTATTGATTTATGTATCAATACAACCGGATGCATCATTGGAGTGTGCTGGGAAAGATCTTGTGGACTATTGGACATAAAATTTACAATTATTAAAGCGAGCTAAAGATCAGATTCTACTTGAATCTGTTTGATTATCGAGTGACGAGAACAATAAATTTTAATGAAAGCTTTGACTGTGAAGAGTGATGAATAAGCAAATTGATCTGTTGGCTAAAAAGCTGATTGATGCACGATTAATGATGGCGACGGCAGAGTCTTGCACCGGCGGTGGTATTGCTCAGGCGCTCACTGATATATCGGGCTCATCACAGTGGTTTGATAGTGGTCTAGTTACCTACTCCAATGAAGCTAAGCAGCGTTTATTGGGTGTTCCAAACGAATTGATTGATCAGTGGGGTGCAGTAAGTGAGCCCGTTGCTAAGTCGATGGCTGAAGGGGCGGCAAATCAAGAGGGCGTGGATTTGGCGGTCGCTGTGACTGGTATAGCTGGTCCCACTGGTGGTAGTAAAGATAAGCCTGTCGGTACTGTATGGATTGCCTGGAAGATACCTAATAAACAGTCAGAAGCGCGCTGTTTTAAGTTCGATGGAGATCGTTCCGTAATTCGGCAGGCGACCATAAGTGCAGCTATTACGGGGCTCTTAGAGCGTTTGTGAAATTATTTTCGTATTCCTGTTTGACATATTTTTTACCTGTGCTTTAATACTGGTTATTAATACAGTAGTTAGCCAGTAGACAGCTCAAGGAATTTCTCATGGATCAGAATCGTAAGAAAGCATTAGACGCAGCACTCTCACAAATAGAACGACAGTTCGGTAAAGGCGCAGTCATGCGCATGGGTGAGCAGCCTCGTGAGGCTATCCCTGCAGTTTCAACTGGCTCACTAGGATTGGATATTGCCCTAGGTATAGGCGGTCTTCCTTACGGACGTGTTGTAGAGATCTACGGTCCAGAGTCCTCTGGTAAAACAACACTAACCCTGCAAGTGATAGCTGAAGCTCAAAAGCAGGGTAAAACTTGTGCATTCGTGGATGCTGAACACGCTTTAGATCCGATTTATGCTGAGAAACTTGGTGTTGATGTCGACTCGCTTCTTGTTTCTCAGCCGGACACAGGTGAACAAGCACTTGAAATTACCGACATGCTAACTCGCTCGGGCGCTGTTGATGTGATCATTGTCGATTCGGTTGCTGCATTGACGCCTAAAGCTGAAATCGAAGGTGATATGGGTGATTCGCACGTCGGTTTGCAAGCACGCTTGATGTCTCAAGCACTTCGTAAACTGACGGGTACCGTTAAACAGTCAGGTTGTTTGCTAGTCTTCATCAACCAGATTCGAATGAAAATCGGTGTCATGTTTGGTAACCCTGAAACGACTACGGGTGGTAATGCGCTTAAGTTTTACTCTTCAGTTCGTTTGGATATTCGCCGAACTGGTGCGGTGAAGCAGGGTGATGAGATTATCGGTAACGAGACTCGTGTAAAAGTTGTTAAAAACAAAGTTGCTCCGCCATTCCGCCAAGCAGAATTCCAGATTATGTACGGCAAAGGTATCTATCACATGGGCGAAGTAATCGACCTAGGTGTGCAGCAAAAGCTGATTGATAAGAGTGGTGCTTGGTACGCATACAATGGCGATAAGATCGGGCAGGGTAAAGCGAATGCAGCCAAGTTCCTGGAAGAAAATCCAGAGATCGCTAACGAAATTGAGTCACAAATTCGTAAAGAGTTGCTATCTGTACCAGCCAAGCCTGAAAAAGGTGATGAAGGTTCTGAAACTAATGCAGAGTTAGAATTTTAATCACAGAATAGAGGGGCTTCGGCCCCTTTTTTATTTCTATGCAAAAACGACAAAAGAGACCTATAGAAACAGAATCCGAGCTAAGGTCCTTTGCCTTCAGTTATTTGGCTAGGCAAGAGTATTCGCAGAGTCAATTACGTGAGCGTCTTGCAAAAAGATGTGAAAAACCTGAACTCATAGAGAGGGTGTTAACTTACCTTGTTGAAGAGGGGTATCAGTCTGATAGCCGCTTTGCAGAGAGCTACATTCGAGTGAAATCCGATCAGGGGCAAGGTGGTAAGAAAATAGCTTTCGATCTGAGTCGTAAAGGAATTTCTAAGCAATTAATCGAAGAGTTATTAGATAGTCGCAAAGACGATCCCAAGCAGGTCGCGCTTGAGTATCTAAAACGCAAATTTGGTGAAGAGCCTCCTGAAGATATGAAAGTGAAAGCAAAATGGTTTAGACATATGGCTGGACGTGGTTTCAACTATGGTGAAATCGAATACGCATTTCGTTATCAAAATAGTGATCCCGATTACGACTAATCACCGTTAATTTGGTCAATTCCCCCGCACTACCCCCTACGAGTTTCACTCTAGTTTGTATATACTTATCCGCTATTTTGCCAAGGTTGTACCTGTATCAATTTAGGTACGACTATTTTGGTGTCAATTTAAGATGATAGAGACTCGGCTGATTCTATGAAAAAGATGACCAGTGCTGAAATTCGAAACGCATTTCTGGACTATTTTGCTAGTCAGGGACATGAGGTGGTTTCTTCAAGCCCACTGATCCCTGGCAACGATGCCACACTGCTTTTCACCAACGCAGGTATGGTTCAGTTTAAAGACGTATTCCTGGGTAGCGATAAACGCAACTACTCTCGAGCAACAACCTCGCAACGTTGTGTTCGTGCCGGTGGTAAACACAATGACCTAGAGAACGTAGGCTACACTGCTCGTCACCACACTTTCTTTGAAATGTTGGGTAACTTCAGCTTTGGCGATTACTTTAAAGAAGATGCCATTCGATTTGCTTGGACCTTCTTAACGGAAACCTTGGGTCTTCCAAAAGAGCGTCTATGGGTAACCGTTCACCACAGTGATGATGAGGCAGAACGTATCTGGAAAGAGACCATGGGTATCGACCCAGAGCGTTTCTCTAAGCTTGATGAAGATAACTTCTGGGCGATGGGTGATACAGGTCCTTGTGGTCCATGTACAGAGATTTTCTTCGATCATGGTCCTGATGTTTGGGGTGGCCCACCAGGAAGCCCAGAGGAAGATGGGGATCGATACATCGAGATCTGGAACGTTGTCTTTATGCAGTACAACCGTTCTGCTGATGGTGAAATGACACCGCTAGAGCGCCCTTCAATTGATACCGGTATGGGTCTTGAACGTATTGCTGCCGTTATGCAGGGCGTTCATTCGAACTACGAAATTGATCTGTTCCAAAACCTACTTGCAGCGACAGCTGAAGTAATTGGTACCAAGGATCGCGATAACAAATCACTTCGCGTAATCGCTGACCATATCCGTTCATGTTCATTCTTAATCACTGATGGCGTGACGCCTTCAAACGAAGGGCGTGGCTATGTTCTTCGTCGTATTATGCGCCGCGCCATTCGTCACGGTAATAAACTCGGTGCTCAAGGAACCTTCTTCTACAAATTGGTTGCGCCCCTAGTTAAAGAGATGGGCGAAGCCTATCCTGAGCTTGCAAAAATGCAGGAACAGGTTGAGCGAGTGCTTCTTAAAGAGGAGGAGCAGTTTGCTCGTACCCTAGACAAAGGACTGGCACTTCTTGAAGAGGAGATTGCAAATCTTCAGGGTACGGTCGTTCCTGGCTCAGCAGTATTCAAACTCTATGACACTTATGGTTTCCCGGTTGACTTGACCGCCGACGTTGCGCGCGAGCGTGAACTGACCATTGACATGGAAGGCTTTGAAGCAGCAATGGCTGATCAGCGTGAGCGCGCTCGTGCATCAGGATCTTTCAATGTGGATTACAACGATAAGCTAGAGATCGATGGCGTTACCGAGTTCTCTGGTTATGAGCTTCTGGAAGATCGTGTTGAGATTGAAGCGATCTTCAAAGAGGGCGAATCAGTCACAGAGCTATCTGCTGGAGAGTCCGGTCTTGTGGTTATGACTCGTACACCTTTCTACGCTGAATCGGGTGGTCAGGTCGGTGATACTGGTCAGCTGGTTTGGGGTCGCGGTACGTTTGATGTGGCAAACTGTACAAAAGAGGGTAAGAGCCATGTCCATCACGGCTCTGTGACTGAGGGCGTTTTAAAGCTCGGAGACCAAGTTAACGCACTGGTTAACAAAGCTCGTCGTCAAGCTGCGGCTCTTAACCACTCAGCAACGCACCTTTTACACGAAGCGCTTCGTCGCGTGCTCGGAGAGCATGTGCAGCAGAAAGGCTCGCTGTGTAATGATGAACGTCTCCGTTTTGACTTCTCACACTTTGAAGCGGTTACTGACGAAGAGCTCAAAACCGTTGAACAGATGGTCAATGAACAGATTCGTGCAAATACGTCAGTAGAAACCGAAATCATGGCGATTGATGCTGCGAAGGAGCGCGGAGCTCAAGCCCTATTTGGTGAAAAGTACGATGATGAAGTACGTGTTCTATCCATGGGTGGCGACTTCTCAGTAGAGCTTTGTGGTGGTACTCATGCTTCTCGTACGGGTGATATCGGTATGATGAAGATTGTCTCTGAGTCGGGTATTGCATCAGGCGTGCGTCGTATCGAGGCGATTACCGGTCTTGCTGCTCTCAACTGGTTTGAAGAGAGTGAGTCACTACTGGGTGAACTCGGCGTAATGGTTAAAGGTTCTCGAGATTCACTGCTAGAGAAATTCCAAGCATTGAACGAACGTAGCCGTTCCCTTGAGAAAGAGATTGAACGATTGAA
Organism: Marinobacterium sp. xm-a-127; assembly: GCF_013283425.1. Lineage (NCBI taxonomy): Bacteria > Pseudomonadati > Pseudomonadota > Gammaproteobacteria > Oceanospirillales > Oceanospirillaceae > Marinobacterium > Marinobacterium sp. xm-a-127. The sequence goes on along the minus strand of NZ_WBYH01000004.1, from coordinate 277,718 downwards.
TGCAAAACTGGCGGCTGCCCAGAGTGGTGAGCTGCTCTCGTCGGCGGTTGAGATCAACGGTATCAAGGTTTTGGCAACAGAAGTTCAAGGTGTTGACCCTAAATCACTTCGCGACATGCTGGATCAGCTTAAGAATAAGTTGGGTAGCGGTGTGGTTGTGCTTGCAGCACACGATGGTGAAAAGGTTAGCCTTGTCGCGGGTGTGACGAAAGATCTTACTGGTCAAGTAAAAGCGGGTGATCTGATTCGTGAGCTTGCCACTCAACTTGGCGGTAAAGGCGGTGGTCGACCCGATATGGCTCAGGGCGGTGGCACCGATATAGCGGCTCTTCCTCAGGCGATTGCTGCGGTACCGGAATTAGTTAGAGCTGCACTTTAATCGTGCAGCGTTAATTGGAAATAGAGATAGATGGCTTTATTTGTACAAAAATATGGCGGTACCTCAGTAGGTTCAGTAGAGCGTATTGAAGCAGTCGCTGACAAAGTAAAACGATTTAAGGATCAGGGTCACGACATTGTCGTGGTTGTCTCTGCAATGAGCGGTGAGACCAATCGTCTTATCGGTCTTGCTAAAGATATCACTGATAATCCAGATCCACGTGAATACGATGTTTTGGTATCAACGGGTGAGCAGGTGACGATTTCACTGCTCTCTATGGCTCTGAAAAAGCGTGGTCTAGGTGCGAAGTCTTACACTGGCGGTCAGGTTCGTATCCATACTGATAGCTCACACACCAAAGCGCGTATCCAAAGCATCGATACCAGCAAAATGCGTTCAGATCTTGATGAAGGTAACGTCATAGTTGTAGCCGGCTTCCAGGGCATGGATGATGACGGCAATATCACGACCCTAGGTCGCGGTGGTTCTGATACAACGGGTGTTGCTCTGGCGGCTGCTTTAAAAGCTGATGAGTGTCAGATCTATACGGATGTCGACGGCGTCTACACGACAGACCCGCGCGTGGTAGAAGGTGCCCGTCGTCTCGATAAAATCACCTTTGAAGAGATGCTAGAGATGGCCAGTCTCGGTTCAAAGGTTTTGCAGATTCGCTCGGTTGAATTTGCAGGTAAATACAATGTTCCATTACGTGTATTGTCTAGCTTCCAAGATGGTGGCGGTACACTTATTACTACAGAGGAAACTGATAGCGTGGAAAATCCAATTATTTCAGGCATCGCGTTTAACCGTGACGAAGCAAAACTGACGGTGTTGGGTGTGCCTGACCTTCCAGGTATTGCATCACGTATCCTAGGTCCTGTCTCGTCTGCCAATATCGAAGTAGATATGATCGTTCAAAACGTAGCAGCCGATCAGACTACCGACTTTACATTCACAGTACACCGTAATGATTACGATAAAGCCTTGGTTATCCTTGAAGAGACGGCTAACGAGCTAGGTGCGCGTGAAGTGAAAGGCGACAATAAGATTGCTAAAGTCTCTATCGTGGGTGTGGGTATGCGTTCTCACGCAGGCGTTGCAAGCAATATGTTCACAACCCTGGCTAAAGAGAATATCAATATTCAGATGATCTCAACTTCCGAGATCAAGGTCTCTGTAGTAATCTCAGAGAAGTATATGGAGCTAGCGGTTCGTGCACTGCACAGTGCGTTTGAACTCGATCAAGCAGACAGCGTCGCTGAATAATCGCTATCTAGCATAATTGGATTCGCACATGGCGATCACTTGGTCGCCTATCTTAAATGGATTTAGGAGAAGCTGATGCTAATACTGACAAGGCGAGTTGGTGAAACTCTAATGATTGGTGACAATATCAGTGTCACTGTTCTTGGTGTCAAAGGTAATCAGGTGCGAATCGGTGTGAATGCACCAAAAGATGTTTCCATTCATCGTGAAGAGATCTACCAAAGGATCTTGGATGAAAAAGAGCAGGAAAATAGCGGAAAGTCGTAAGTTTTTCCCTTTTAGGGTTTAACTTTAGTCACCTCTCTTGTACTATACGCGCCGTTGATCAGGAGCGGTGGCCGAGTGGCTGAAGGCGCACCCCTGCTAAGGGTGTATACGTTTACGCGTATCGAGGGTTCGAATCCCTCTCGCTCCGCCATCAAGATTAAGCGCCCGTAGCTCAGCTGGATAGAGTACCTGGCTACGAACCAGGCGGTCGCACGTTCGAATCGTGCCGGGCGCGCCAATCTTGAGTTTTCACTTCTTTAGTGTTTTCATCGACCAACATCTGAAATAAGCGCCCGTAGCTCAGCTGGATAGAGTACCTGGCTACGAACCAGGCGGTCGCACGTTCGAATCGTGCCGGGCGCGCCATTTCAGAATCACGCAATACTTCAGCGCCCGTAGCTCAGCTGGATAGAGTACCTGGCTACGAACCAGGCGGTCGCACGTTCGAATCGTGCCGGGCGCGCCATATTCAAAAGAAATGCCACCTTTAGGGTGGCATTTTTTTTGAACTTGACGTGTCCAGCCGAGTCAGCGTGCTCGTTCGACTGAAGCGCAGGGCACCATCTCCACTACCCACCTTAAAACAAATTGAGACTTTCTCATTCTTTAGTCGCAATGAAAGTCATTCCGAAACTAACACTTATACGCCGTTACAGAGTGCGTAAATACTGCAGCTTCATTCGTAAGTTGACTGGTAAGTTAAAAAAACGACCTTTTTTGTAAATTCACTACATACAAAGTGGGCTTGATATGGCTGCGGGGCTATGGGATAAATGTTTCCTATGCTGTTGGGTAGGGGTTACTTTGCGCATAGATCCAAGGATTATGCCAAGCCCTTTGAATTATTTTTATTGGAGTAGAGTAGATGAATAGTCTGATATCAGAAGGCCTCAACCTTATGGTCTATGGTATGGGGTTCGTTTTCGTATTCCTTACGCTGCTGGTCATTGTCACTACATTGATGTCTAAGCTGGTAAACAAGTTTTTGCCAGAACCGATTGTAGAGCCAAAAGCCAAAGCGTCTGCGCCTCAAGCTGCAGGCAACAATGATGAGTTGTTGGCTGTATTGTCGGCAGCGGTTCATAAATACCGTAAGTAATTTTAGGCACTGCCTTTTAACAAGAGAGAACTTAAGTTTATGTCTGATGCAAATAAGCCTCTTGGTATCACGGATGTAGTTTTACGTGATGCGCACCAATCATTGTTTGCGACTCGTCTTCGCCTCGATGACATGCTTCCTATTGCTGAGAAGCTAGATAAGATTGGCTACTGGTCGCTAGAGAGTTGGGGTGGTGCCACTTTTGACTCATGTATTCGTTATCTAGGTGAAGATCCTTGGGATCGTATTCGCCAACTTAAAGCAGCAATGCCAAACACTCGCCAGCAGATGCTACTGCGCGGTCAAAACCTATTAGGTTACCGCCACTACGGTGATGATGTGGTCGAGCGTTTTGTTGAGCGTTCAGCAGAGAGCGGTATCGACGTATTCCGTATCTTCGATGCGATGAATGACCCTCGTAACCTTGAGAAAGCGATTGCGGCCGTTAAAGCGACTGGCAAACACGCTCAGGGTACGATCTCTTACACTACTAGCCCAGTTCACACCATCGACATGTGGGTGGATTACGCTAAGACCCTTGAAGACATGGGTGCTGATTCAATCAACATCAAAGATATGTCAGGCATTTTGACCCCTTACGGTGCGTTTGATCTTGTATCTCGTCTGAAAGCTCAGACGGGGCTTGAAGTTCAGCTGCATGCTCACGCAACGGCAGGTCTGTCTGATATGACCATCCTGAAAGCGGTCGAAGCGGGCATTGATCGTGTTGATACAGCGATCTCTTCAATGTCGATGACCTACGGTCATACAGCAACAGAGTCTGTAGTAGCGGCTCTAGCAGGTACGGATCGTGATACCGGTCTAAACCTAGAAGCACTCGAAGAGATTGCAGCCTACTTCCGTGAAGTTCGTAAGAAGTACGCTAAATTTGAAGGCTCACTGCGTGGTACTGACAGCCGCATTCTAGTGGCTCAGGTTCCTGGTGGTATGTTGACCAACATGGAGAGTCAACTTAAAGAGCAGGGCGCAGCGGATAAGTTTGATGAAGTGTTGGCTGAGATCCCACGAGTACGTGAAGATCTTGGTTACATTCCACTGGTGACACCAACATCACAGATCGTTGGTACTCAAGCGGTTATCAATGTACTCGTTGGCGAGCGTTACAAAACTATATCTAAAGAAGTTCAGGGTATCCTTAAAGGTGAGTACGGTGCAGCTCCTGCGCCATACAATGCTGAGCTTCAGGCCAAAGTTCTTGATGGAGCAGAGGCTATCACTTGCCGTCCAGCTGATCTCATCGAGCCAGAGATGGATAAGCTTGTTGCAGAGCTTAAAGAGATCGCAGTTGAAAAGGGTATTGAGCTAGAAACGGGTGAGCGTGAAATTGATGACGTGCTTACTTACGCTCTGTTCCCTCAGATCGGCCTTAAATTCCTTGAAAATCGCGGTAACCCAGACGCGTTTGAACCAGTACCCACTTTAGAGGATGCGCTAGCTATGTCAGCACCTAAGAAATCAGGACCAGAAGTTTACACAATCACAGTCAATGGCCAGAACTACGTTGTTCAAGTGGCTGAAGGTGGTGACATTACAGCCGTTGCTCCTGCTGCTGCAGAACCTGCCGCTCCAGCCGCTGCGCCTGCAGGTTCAGGTGAGCCTGTGCCAGCTCCACTGGCCGGTAACATCTGGAAAGTTCAGGTCTCTGCTGGTCAAGCGGTTCAAGAGGGCGATGTGCTTGTTATCTTGGAAGCGATGAAGATGGAGACAGAAGTTCGTGCAGCGCGTGCTGGTACAGTGACTTCAGTTGACGTTAAAGAGGGCGATGCCGTTCAGGTTGGCGACTCTCTGGTATCTCTTGCCTAATTTGAGGTGACGGTTTAATGGAAAAGATCCTTCAACTGTGGGAAGCCTCGGGCATCTACAACATCTCAGCCGGTCAGGTAACTATGATCGCTGTTGGTTTGTTGTTGCTCTTTTTGGCAATCCGCAAAAACTTTGAGCCACTGCTGCTTGTGCCAATCGGTTTTGGTGGCATCATGGCGAATATTCCCGAGGCTGGACTCGCGTTTTCTGCAGTAGAGAATGCGGTTCACTTTGCAAAACCTGAAGTGCTTCAGGGTTTGGCTGCTTCATTGAATATTACCAGTGTGGATCCTCACGAGATACTGCATGCTTACCACGGCTCTAATCCGTCTACGCATCATGCAGCCACTATGGTTGCTGCTGACGCGGGTTACAGCAATGGTATGCTCTATAACTTCTACTCTGTAGCCATTGCTTCGGGTGTTGCTCCGCTACTGATCTTTATGGGCGTTGGTGCGATGACTGATTTTGGTCCGCTCCTTGCTAATCCAAAGACTCTATTCTTGGGTGCTGCAGCTCAGTTCGGCATCTTTGCAACGGTATTGGGTGCTGTGGGTCTTTCAGCGATGGGTATCATGGACTTCACAGTTCAAGATGCAGCTGCAATCGGTATCATAGGTGGTGCTGACGGTCCAACAGCTATTTACGTTGCCAGCATGCTTGCCCCTCAATTACTGGGTGCGATCGCTGTAGCTGCCTACTCATACATGGCACTAGTGCCAATGATTCAACCGCCAATCATGCGTGCATTGACGACTGAATCGGAGCGTAAGATCGCAATGCACCAGCTTCGTCATGTCTCTAAGACTGAGAAGATCATGTTCCCGATAGCGCTGTTGATTCTTGTCGCACTGTTGCTTCCGGATGCAGCCCCACTATTGGGTATGTTCTGTTTCGGTAACCTGATGCGTGAATGTGGCGTTGTGGACCGTCTGAGTGATACAGCACAGAATGCTCTAATCAACATCGTGACGATCTTCCTAGGTCTATCGGTTGGCTCTAAGTTGAGCGCTGATAAGTTCCTGGACTTGAACACACTGGGCATTTTGCTCCTTGGTATCGTTGCTTTTGGTATCGGTACAGCTGCAGGTGTCTTGATGGCTAAGCTGATGAATAAGCTTGAGGGTGGTAATGCAATCAACCCACTTATTGGTTCAGCGGGAGTCTCTGCTGTTCCTATGGCTGCTCGTGTCTCCAATAAGATCGGTTTAGAGGCTAACCCTCAAAACTTCTTGCTGATGCATGCCATGGGCCCTAACGTAGCGGGTGTGATTGGCTCTGCGGTTGCTGCAGGTGTCATGATTAAGTTTGTTGGTTAATCTTTGATTAACCATTATAAAAAGCGCCCTCGGGCGCTTTTTTGTTACCTGACAATTGTGAAGTTTGAATATTCTCTAACTTTTTTTACAAAAGTGACTTCGTTTTATTTTTTATCGTCTATGCTGTGTATAGAGAAAGAAAATAGACCCGCAGTATAAAGGCAGTATCTGCGCTTTAGGAATTGAAGAATGAAGACGCTCAGTACAGGTGAAATCGCTAAGCTTTGTGACGTTAATTTACGAACCGTCATTCGTTGGATCGAGCGAGGGGCTTTAAAGGGCTTTAAACTTCCAGGTCGAGGGAATAACAGAGTTCGCGTAGAGGACTTCTTAGCCTTTCTGGTTGAGCATGAGATCCCGATTCCTGCTGAACTGCAGGAAGATAGTCGAAAGGTTCTTGTTGTAGATGATGAGCCTGCCATCGCACGTGCATTACAACGAGTGTTACGTAAGCATGGTTTGGTCGCAGAGGTGGCCGCTGATGGTTTTCAAGCGGGTACCAAGCTGATGAAAGATCGCCCAATTCTGGTGACCTTGGATCTCAGTATGCCGGGCCTAAGTGGTTACGATGTACTGAGTTTTGTTCGCGAAACTCCAGAAATAGCTTCAACCAAAATATTGGTCATCTCGGCATTGGGCAGTGAAGCCCTCCAAAAGGCGATCGATTTGGGAGCCGATGCGATTTTGAATAAGCCGTTTGATAATCATGAGTTGGTCGAAGTGATCAATAAGTTGGTTGGAACAGCGGCGAAAGCTGAAGATATTTAACAGCTATTCAGACAGCAAACCACAATAAAGCCCGCTAATGTTTGTTAGCGGGCTTTTTTGTTACTAGGCGTTTAGTCAGCGATTTCTGAGCGATTCTTTCCCTCGGATTTTGCGAATTTCAGCGCTTTTTTCGCTGCTTTATAGAGCTCTTCAGGGTCATCACCGATATCGATTGCCTTGGCTGCTAGAGTGATTTGTATGTCGACTTTCTGGTTTCGCACTAGATAGCTACGTGAGGCCAGTTTCATTCTGACCCGTTCCATAATGCCGTTAATACAGTCCTCGGGAGCATACTGATTCAACATGATGCCAAACTCATCGTCCTCGGTACGAGCAATGATATCGCCTGAGCGAAGATTAAAACTTAATAGTCTGCCGACCAATTTTAAAACGTCCTCACTGGTTTGAGGCCCGACGGACTCAACAATAGAGCTAAAATTATCGACATCTAAGAGAATTAGGTAGGAGGGGGCAACGCCTGGCAAGGCCGTGCCAACAATCGCTTGAGCCTCTACTTGCTCCATCAGAGCCGTTCTATTGAGTAGACCGGTCAGTGGATCAGTCGCAGTTAGGCTTTTCACTAGCTCATCGTAATTACGTTTCTCATCATCACGTTGTTTTTGAACGAGCTCTTCGTTAATGATCGCAAGCAGTTCACTATTGTCCCAGGGCTTGGACATGTAGCGGTGAATTCTACCTTCATTAATGGCACTCACCGTCATATCAAAATCTGAATAACCAGTCAGTAGAATACGAACCGTATTGGGTGTGATCGACATGGTTTTTGCCAGGAATTCATCACCTCTCATCTCAGGCATTCGCATGTCAGAAACAATCAGATCAACTTCATTGGACTCAAGGTACTTCAGGGCTTCCGGTGCAGATGTGAAACCGATAACTTCGTAGTGGCTTGAACGTAACACCCTGCGAAGCGAGTTAACGACAGACTCCTCATCATCCACGCATAAAATCTTAGCGGCTTCGGTCCGATCAAGGTATCGGCTATTGTCTAAAGAGCTCATCAGTACAACTGTCCTTCGGGTCATTTATGTCATATGACTTAAGGTATAGTTTAGGGTCTGGGATCTGTCAAATTGATCAGTAAAAATAATCTGTTTTTCATTGTGAAAAGAGAGATAGGAGACTGGCACCCCAGAGACGATTCGAACGTCCGACCTACCCCTTAGGAGGGGGTTGCTCTATCCAGCTGAGCTACTGGGGCACTGGCAGTGAATTCTAAAGCCTCATTTCGACTATGCAATAGGATTCTGTTGAATTACTTAGACTAAAGAGTCCTTTTGAACAGACCAATGTCTAATTCTGACTTAGGGTAGCTCAGGTTATAAATATTGCACTTTAATAAATAGAGTGTGGCAATGATTGCCGTACCCAATCAATCTAAGGGAAAGAACTAATGAGCGATAAGATCTACCCAGTATCTGCAGAGTTTGCTGCTAACGCCCATGCTGATGAAGCTAAATACAACGAGATGTACCAGCAGTCAGTTGAGAACCCAGATGCGTTCTGGTCTGAGCAAGCTAAGCGTATCGACTGGATCAAGCCTTTCACTAAGGTTAAGCACACATCGTTTGATACTCATAATGTTGATATCCGTTGGTTCGAAGATGGTACGTTGAACGTTGCAGCAAACTGTTTGGATCGCCACTTAGAGACTCGTGGTGATCAGGTTGCGATTATCTGGGAAGGTGATAACCCAGAAGAAGATGAAAAGATCACTTACCGCGATCTTCACGAGCGTGTATGTAAGTTTGCCAACGTGCTTAAAGCGCAGGGTATTAGTAAAGGTGACGTAGTCACTCTTTACCTTCCAATGATCCCTGAAGCCGCTGTCGCTATGCTGGCTTGTGCTCGTGTTGGTGCCGTTCACTCGATTGTATTTGGTGGTTTCTCTCCAGAAGCGCTTGCAGCTCGTATAGAAGGCGCTAACTCTAAACTGGTTGTGACTTCTAACTTCTCACTTCGTGGTGGTAAAGCGGTTCCACTTAAAGCGAACGTTGATGAAGCTCTGACTCACCCTGGTGCAGCTAAGTTCTGTGAAAAAGTGGTTGTTGTAAACCGCGTTGATCAAGATGTTGCTTGGCATGAGAGCCGTGATGTTTGGTATGAAGAGGAGATGGCAAAAGCCTCTGCTGATTGCCCACCTGAAGAGATGAACGCTGAAGATCCACTGTTCATTCTTTACACTTCAGGCTCTACTGGCGCGCCTAAAGGTCTTAAGCACACTACAGGTGGTTACCTAGTCTACGCATCAATGACCCATCAGTACGTCTTTGATTACCAAGAGGGTGATATCTACTGGTGTACAGCCGATGTGGGTTGGGTAACAGGTCACAGCTACATTGTTTATGGTCCACTAGCAAACGGTGCAACGACCCTGATGTTTGAAGGTGTTCCAAGCTACCCAGATATGAGCCGTTTCGGTCGCGTTATCGAAAAACACAAAGTTAACCAATTCTACACCGCGCCCACGGCCATCCGTGCCTTGATGCAGAAAGGTGAAGATGTTCTAGGCGACTCTGATCTATCCTCTCTTAAACTGCTAGGTTCGGTTGGTGAGCCAATCAACCCAGAAGCTTGGGAGTGGTACAACCGTGTCATGGGTGCTGGTAAGTGCCCAATCGTTGATACTTGGTGGCAGACTGAGACAGGCGGCATCATGATCGTACCTCTACCTGGTGCGACAGCGACTAAGCCGGGTTCAGCAACTCGTCCATTCTTCGGTGTTCAGCCAGCGCTACTGGATAACGATGGCAAAGAGATTGAAGGTGCAGGTGAAGGTAACCTGGTCATTAAGGACTCTTGGCCTGGTCAATCTCGCTCAATCTGGGGCGACCACGAACGTTTCGGTCAAACTTACTTCTCTAGTTTCTCTGGCTACTACACAACGGGCGATGGCGCACGTCGTGATGAGGACGGCTACTACTGGATCACTGGTCGTGTAGACGATGTAATCAACGTATCTGGTCACCGTATGGGTACCGCAGAGGTTGAGTCTGCGTTGGTCGCTCACGAAGCGGTTGCTGAAGCTGCGGTGGTAGGTTACCCACACGATCTTAAAGGTCAGGGTATCTACTGTTACGTAACGCTGCAGGAAGGCATGGAAGCTTCTGATGAGCTTAAAGTGACACTGCGTAACTGGGTACGTACAGAGATTGGTCCAATTGCATCACCGGATTTGATTCAGTTCGCACCCGGTCTACCTAAGACACGTTCTGGTAAGATCATGCGTCGTATCCTTCGCAAGATTGCGGAAGACGATTTCGGTGCTCTTGGTGATACCTCTACCTTGGCAGATCCAAGTGTGGTGGATGACCTGATCGAAAACCGCATGAATCGTAAGAGCTAAACACTCTTATTAAAAAACCCACGACTCGTCGTGGGTTTTTTTATTTCCATTTGAACTGGAAACTAATCCATTATTCGATTAACTTATACCCTACAAAAAAGCGCTATACTGCCTTTCTAGGCTTGTCGGAGAATACTATGCAACTGGCTCAAAAAATTATCATTGCGGATGATCACCCACTGTTTCGTGCAGCGCTGAAACAGGCGGTTTCCCAAGCGGTTTCCGGAGTGGAGATTATCGAAGCGGATACTCTTGAGTCTGTTCAGAATGCCGTTGAAGAGCATGGTGATGCTGACTTGGTGCTTTTGGATATCCATATGCCAGGTGCTCAGGGTTTCTCTGGTCTGGTATTCCTTCGTGGTCAACACCCTGGTGTTCCAGTGATTGTCGTCTCAGGCAGTGAAGAGACTCATGTTATGAAGCGTGCGATCGATTACGGCGCGTCAGGCTTTATTCCTAAGTCATCTCCGCTAGAGACCATTTCAGAAGCGATTGTTGCTGTTCTTCAAGGTGATGAGTGGTTGCCAGAGGAGTTAGAAGAGTCAATGGATGACCTTGTTACAGACGAGGATCAGAAGTTTGCTGAAGCGATTGCCTCTTTGACGCCACAACAGTTCCGTGTACTGACGATGCTGACGGAAGGACTATTGAATAAACAGATCGCTTACGATTTAAACGTTTCTGAAGCCACCATCAAAGCTCACGTGACGGCGATTCTTCGTAAGTTGGGTGTCCACAGTCGGACCCAAGCTGTCATCGCTGCACAGCGTCTTGGAGTAGAACCTCCCAAGACAGAGGGTTAACAGCTGCTCATAAGAAAGCCGCTCATACTTGAAGCGGCTTTTTTGTATCTAAAGCTTGTGTTGGCATCTAGGGTCTAACGTAGATATAACCCTGTTGCTGCAGTCGGACGATTTCAGGGAGTCCGGCTTTGACGACGTCCTCTTCACTGACATCGTAAAGTGCGTCGTAGCCTATTTTGTATCCGGTCAGTGAGTTTCCGCAAATCACAAACTCTGTCCCCATAAACTTCAGCGTATCTATGGCGCCCTGTTTAGCGGTATCGTCAACTGCCGACATAAAGTATTCGATCGCTTCACCATGGATAACCGCTTTGATCTCGACACTGTCCTCACCCAATTCATTAATATGATTTGAGATGTTGCTGAAGGTGTGACCAATGCGTGATTCATCCCCATAGTTGATGTGATACACCACCTTTTGCGGCTCATAGTCGTTGGCCATGACTAGGGGGCTGGATAAAAGAGCAAACAGAGCGAAAGTCTTAAACATCTTCAGATACCTTAAATACAAAAAAGCCGGCTACGCGCCGGCTCTTGAAGCGTGTGTAACTCTTAGATTACATCTGCTTCTCAGTTTTTTCACCTGCTACTTCGATGTCGACACGGCGGTCTGGACGAAGACAGGCGATTAGTTGAGCGCCTTTGCCAGTACAGTTCGCTACCGGAGCTGTTTCACCTTTAGCATCCACTCGTAGTTTCCAATCTGTAACGCCAGCGCCTTTAAGCTCTGATGCAACAGCGGTAGCACGATCTAGTGATAGCTTCTGGTTGTAAGCGTCTGAACCGATGCGGTCTGCGTAGCCTACTAGCTTAACGCTCTCAAGGTATGAAAGTGATTTAATAAAATCAATTACGCTGCTAAGCGAGCCCACTTTGGTACTGTTGAAGTCAAAGTAGACAGCAAATTTACGTTTAGCTTCGACTTCGACCATTTTTGGTTCTGCTGGTTTTGCGATCTCCTCTTCTACAGCAGGAGCTGCAGTCATACATTCTGTAGCCGGCTCCATAAGTGTTGAGTTTGGAGTCATGATGCAGTTTCCATTACCGTCACGGACAAACGAACCATCGGTTGCAGAGACTAGGTAGCCAGCATTTTCGCCATGGGCCATTGCTGAACCGCTAGCAATAGCTAGTAACATACTTGTAGCGAGTGCGATCTTTTTCATTATCTAATTCCTATCTTGTTCGACCTGTTGTTAAGTCTTAATGCCTATATTAACTGGGCGAGTCTTAACCCTAATTTAACTGTAGACCAAGATTTGAAAAAATGTGATTTAAGGTAAAACTTTTTTGTACGGCTTTACTTTAACCTCTGCGTAGACATCAGCGGCGACGTAGGGATCCGCATCTGCCCAAGATTTTGCATCTTCCAGAGAGGCAAATTCAGCGATCACTAGGCTGCCTGTGAACCCTGCTTCACCCGGATCTTCAGAATCGATCGCAGGGTGGGGGCCTGCAACCAGAAGTCGACCTTCAGCACTTAATGCTTTAAGTCTCTCTAAGTGCTCAGGGCGAGCAGCCAATCGGCGATCCAGTGAATTAGGTTTATCTTCAGAGATAATAGCGTAGTACATAAACACCTCTATTTTTCGGTGGGTGCTTCAGGCTCTTTTGCATGTTTTGCAATATAGAGGCCCTGAAGAATGATGAAAAGGATGGTTAAACCGAGCATACCGAAGAGTTTGAAATCGACCCAGATCTCTTCACTGAAGTTGTAGGCAACGTAGAGATTGACAATGCCGACTGCAACAAAGAAAACGACCCAAGCAAGATTCAAACGTGACCATACCGCTTTGGGTAACTCCATGCTTGAGCCCATCAGACGCTCAACGACGGTCTTGTCACCAATGAACTGAGTGGCTAAAAAGCCTACCGCAAATAGCCAGTTAACGATGGTCGGCTTCCACTGGATGAACGCTTTGTCTTGAAAGGCGAGTGTTGCACCACCCAGTAGAACCACTAAGACCAGTGTCACAAGCTGCATTTTCTCGATCTTGCCTTGAACTTTCCAAGAGTAGAGCATCTGCAAAAGGGTTGCCGGTATTAGAACAGCGGTCGCCAACAAAATGTCATTGGTGAACTTATAGACCGCAAAAAAGACGATAACTGGAAGAAAATCGAGTAGTATCTTCATATAGAACCTCTGAAAAATTTGCCACAGTATAAAAGCTCAAACGCAAAGTTAAAAATGATGATTCCAGCAATCGGTCAATTTGACCTTCATATGCACAGTAATGTTTCCGATGGCACCTTAAGTCCAACGGAGTTAGTGCAGCGCATCTCCAAAACCGATGTGAAGGTCATGGCATTGACGGATCACGATACCTTAGGTGGATTGGCTGAAGCGAAAGCGGAAGCAGATCGCCTCGGCATCCAGTTTATAAACGGTGTTGAGTTGACCTGTGACTGGCGTGGTCGCGTTATTCATCTGGTGGGACTTGGCTTCGATCCCAGTTCTGACAAGTTTGAAGCTTATATGGATCACTTAATTCAGCTCAGGTACCAGCGTGCAGAGAAGATTGCAGCGCGATTAGAGAAGCGTGGTGTTGCTCGAGGTCTGTTTGATCTGGCTAAACAGTATTCAGGAGAGGGGCAAATTGGTCGCCCCCACTTTGCACAGGCGCTACTAGAGCTCGGTAAAGTCGAGTCGATGCAAGAGGCCTTTGATAAATACTTAGGTCAAGGTTGTGCGGGCGATGTTAAAGCGGAATGGCCTGCCATCGAGCAGAGTATTGCACTGATTAAAGAGGCAGGTGGCGTGGCGATTCTGGCTCACCCCACCAAGTACAAGATGACCTTTACTAAGCTTCGTGAACTGATGGCTGACATGCTTTCAGCGGGGGCTGATGGGTTAGAGGTGAGCTATCCTGGAGTGACACCGGGTCATCAGCATGAACTGATTAAGTTGGCTGATCGAGCAAATTGTTGGGTCTCTGCAGGCAGTGACTTCCACTCCCCCGATCAACGTTGGACGGCGTTAGGTCGTTATCCCCATTTTGATGCACAACGAGTCATCGTTGAGCAGTTATGTGCTTAAGGGCACGGAGTTACTATGAGCCAGTTCTTCTCGATTCACCCCGATAACCCGCAAGCGAGACTGGTGTCGCAGGCCGTTGAGATTTTGAATAAGGGCGGAGTGATTATCTACCCGACGGATTCAGGTTATGCACTAGGCTGTCACCTTGGTGATAAGAACGCCATGGAGCGTATTCAGCGTATTCGCAGGCTCGATGATAAGCATAATTTCACGCTGGTCTGTCGTGACCTCTCAGAGATTGGAACCTACGCAAAGTTGGGTAATAGTATGTTTCGCTTTATTAAGTCACATACTCCGGGTGCTTATACCTTCATTCTCAATGCGACGACGGAAGTGCCTAGACGCTTAATGCATCCTAAGCGCCGTACCATTGGGATTCGCATACCGGATAATAAAATTGCCATGGCCATCGCAGAAACCTTGGGCGAGCCGATCATGAGTACGACTCTGATCATGCCTGATGAAGAGATGCCTCTTACTGATCCTTATGAAATTCGCGAGTTGCTAGAGCATGCTGTTGATCTTGTTATCGATGGTGGATACTGCGGTATGGATCCAACGACAGTGCTAAACCTGACAGATGACGAAGTCGTTATTGTTCGTGAAGGTGCAGGACCTACCGATACATTCTAAATGAGCTCGATACTCTTCTGTTCCTGTGAGGATAGAAATCCCGCTTCAATAATGGCGATTTGATCGACAACAGATTCCAAAGGGACGGGGTTCTCTGCAACACCCTCTATAAAGCCTTTAACCTGCTCAAAAAACTGGGCGTAATTGCCTGGCTCTGTTGTGACCCTCTCATCGCTTTGTTCGTTATGCAATCTGCCAAAATTAGCAAACTCCTCTGCGGTCCAACTTGGCGTAGAGAATGCTTTGCCGTTAATCAGCTGCGCCTCTTGAGGATCCAGTGCATATTTCACAAATCGACCTTGGGTTCCCTGAACATCGAATCTTAGAGGGCGGCCAAAGCAGAAGGGTGAGCTGTGCAGTTTAACGACTGTGTTTGAGTAGTGAAGCAGTACATCAAAATAGTCATCAACAGAAGCTCCCTCCCTTAACGTCCTGATATCCGCGGTGACGGCTGAGGGTTTACCAAAGAGTTGCAAGGCTTGGTCAACAAGGTGAGGCCCAAGATCAAACCAGATGCCCGCTCCATCACCGGGAAGTTCGCGCCAGCGAGTTTTAGGGATTGGCCTGGCACGATCAAAGTGCGACTCAAAACGTCTGATTTCACCCAATCGACCTGACCTAAGTAGCTTTTTAAGGGTGAGAAAGTCACCATCCCAGCGTCTGTTTTGAAAGATGCTGACCGAGCCCGATGATTCCTTCTCTAAACGAATTAACTCGTTCAACTGTGAACTCGATGTGCAGGCGGGCTTGTCGAGGATAACCCGCTTTCCGGCTTTAAGCAGAGCCTGAGTGATCTCAAAATGGGAATCGTTTGGAGTGGTGACAATGTAGAGTTCCGCACTGCTCGATTCGAGCATCTCTTGATAGTGGCGATAGGCGATCATCTCAGGCCAGTACTGTTTGGCCTCGGTTGCATTAGATCCGCTAGCTGCAATCAGTTCATAGCCATCAAGTGTTCTTAAAAAAGGCTCGTGAAAGGTTTTAGCTGCAAATCCATAGCCAATGATGGCGGTTTTTATCGTCATTAAATGCTCTATTTCTTAACTCGGGGCTTGGGTCCACTTATTGAAACAGGTTAATCTGTGTCCTTAATTTGAACAAGCTGTTTGATCGGTTTTAGGAGTGGGTTTTGGAGTTGTTAGTCGCGTTAGGTTTCAGTGTTGTTGTCATAGTTGTGGGTTATCTATGGCACCGCTCATCCCTTGCCCATAGACTTTCAGAGGTGGCTCAACAGCAAGTGCAGCTTGAATCTAAGTTGGCGGTGGTCGAGTCTCAACTGACCTATAAAGAGTCCCTGATTGCAGAAAAGGAGTCCCGTCTATCTGAATTAAAAGGCGAGCTGGACGTTGAGAGACAGCAGTCGGCTCAGTTACGTAACCAGCTAATGCAGTTGGGAGAAGAGAAAGCGCGTCGTGACACTGAGCTTGAGCAGAAAGAGGTGCATTTCGCTCAGCAGATCAAACAGGTGGAAGAGAGCCGCACCCTTTTAAAAAGGGAGTTCGAAGCGCTGGCGCAAGAGATTCTTGAAGCGAAAGGGAAAAGCTTCCAGGAGCAGAGCCAGCAGCGTTTGGACGCTCTGTTAAAACCGATGACGTCTGAGATGAAAGGGTTCAAAGAGCGCATCGAGAAGATACACCAGTTCGATAACGAGCAGCGATCCAAACTAACCACAGAACTGCAGCAGCTAAAAGATCTCAATGCGAAGATAACAACTGAAGCCGAACGACTCAGTTCCGCACTTCAGGGTCAGAAGAAGATGCAGGGTAACTGGGGTGAGTTGATGCTCGAAAATGTCCTCGATTCCAGTGGATTGCGCCGAGATAAAGACTATAAGCGTGAAGTAAGCATCAACACTGAAGAGGGGAGGCAGCGCCCTGATGTTGTGGTCTATCTTCCACAGAACAAGCATTTGATTATTGATGCCAAAACCTCACTATCTGCTTACACACGCTACGTAAATGCAGAAGATCCCCATGAGCGAACTCAGGCGCTCAAAGAGCATGCAGAAGCGATGCAGGCGCGCATTAAAGAGCTATCCGACAAAAGCTATTTCAAGCTCAACGGGCTTAACTCACCAGAGGTGGTTGTGATGTTTGTGCCGATTGAATCGGCCTATGTTGAAGCGCTCAAATACAATGAGACGCTATTCCAAGAGGCGATCGAAAAGCAGGTGCTGGTGGCAACACCCACGACGCTATTAACAGCTTTGAATATTGTGCGTCAGCTGTGGCGCTTTGAAGATCAATCAAAACACAGTGCTCAGTTGGCCGATCGTGCAGAAAAAGTCTATAGCAAGCTCAGCTCTTTCCTCATTAGTATGCAAGATGTTGGGCGTAAGCTCGACAGTGCGCGCACCAGTTACGATAAAGCCTTGGGTCAGCTCTATTCAGGTAAGGGGAACCTCATCAAACAGGCGGCTGAGTTTAAAGAGTTGGGTGTCTCTGTTCAAAAAGAGCTACCGGCTGATTTGGTTGAGAAAGCTTCGCTTGAATTAGATGCTCCCTATACAGAAAGCACATCAGACGCATCTGATCCAGCAAGAATTGAGTCTCAACAAAACTCTGACTGAACCTCGGTGATCAGCTGTGCTAACGCTTTTACTCCTGGAGTGGATGTCTCGCCATGCGTCAGTATTAGGTAGAGCTCAGCAAACCGCTCGTTGCCTTCTGCTAAGTTGAGGGGTTTTAACGCACCGCTGGCGAGGTGGTTTGCAATCAGCGCTTCGGCGTACCAGGCGAACCCCATGCCCTTAATAGCAGCCTCAATAGAGAGATCGGGCGAATCGAGCGTCCAACGCTGATTGGCCCCGAGCCACCCCGCATCAATATTACGAACGCCTGTGTCTCTTACGACGAGTTGTCGGTGCTCTTGAAGCATCTCGAGAGTAATGGGTGTCTCAATTTGATGCAGTGGGTGGGAGGGGGCTGCGGCCGCTACAAATCTAAATCGTCCTAAACTCTGACCGACAAAGCCTGGTGGCACTCGACCACCGATGACGATATCGGCATTCCGCTCTAGCAGAGCCTGCTCAGAACCGCTAAGAACAGAGCGTTGATAGTCAATCTTGGTCTGCGGTTGCTGTTTTGAAAAACGTTCTAGCGCTTCGAGAATGATACTGTTCGGGTAAATTGCCTCAATACGAAGCTTGATACGAGCCTCTGCGCCCAATGCAAACTGACTGGCGAGAGTCTCAATGCGGGTTGCTCGCGCGACCAGTTCACGGGCATGAACCACTAGCTGTTCACCCTCTGTGGTCAAGACCGCACGCCGACCTTGAGTGGTGAAAAGTTGTACGCCGGTACTCTGCTCAATCTGTTTGATAGCATAACTAAGCGTTGATTGACTTTTATTGATCGCTTCGGCCGCTTTCGCAAAGCTTTCGTTATCAGCCACGGCAATAAGAGCCTGCCACTGTTCTAAAGATATCACTCTATATCCATCTAAATTATCGATTTAATTAAACTAATTTTTGCTATTTATCATCGAAATTATAGATGAGATTATGCTTTCAACAAATAAGTTATTGATTAAAAGGATATTGAAATGGCAACTCTACTTCATATTAAAACTTCACTATTTGGCGACAATGGACAGTCTGCGCAATTGGCTAAAAGCTTTGTGGATAAATGGCTGGCAGACAATAGCGATGGTGTTGTGATCGAACGCGATCTAGCCAGTGATCCTTTTCCTCACTTGGATGCTTTTCGTGTCACTGCATTGAATAGTCCTGCTGAAGAGCGTGACGCTGATCAAGAAGCTGTTGTTGCATTAGCTGATGCACTGCTTGCTGAGGTTAAATCGGCCGATACGATAGTTATCGGCTTGCCTATGTATAACTTCAACATTCCAAGTCAGCTTAAATCTTGGTTCGATCATTTGGCACGTGCTGGCGTCACGTTCCATTACACAGAGGAAGGCCCGGTAGGTCTAATCGAAGATAAACCCGTATACCTAGTAGCAACTCGCGGCGGTCTATACTCAGAGCAGGGGCAAGACTTCCAAGTCGATTTTGTGAAACAGTTCCTAGGCTTTATTGGGCTTAAAGATACTCGTCTTGTTTTGGCTGAAGGGCTCGCGATGGATACGCATCGAGATCAGTCACTAGAACAGGCTCGAGCAGCGTTTGTGTAAACGGCTGAAACGACAATAAAAAGGAGAATCGTTATGAACCGAGTGATTAAGCGTCGAGTGCCCGGCGTCGACAGTATGGATGGTGCTGGGGTTCGGATTCGTCGCAGTGTAGGCAAAAGCCAATTCGCACGCATCGATCCATTTCTGATGTTGGATTGCTTCTCGTCAGACGATCCTGATGACTACATTGCCGGTTTTCCTGCCCATCCGCACCGTGGTTTTGAGACAGTCACCTACATGCTCGATGGCTTAATGAAACATCGTGACCATATGGGTAATGAGGGGATCCTGCGTCCAGGGAGTGTGCAGTGGATGACAGCGGGGCGCGGTGTGATTCATGAAGAGATGCCTCAGCAAGAGAACGGCTTAATGCGCGGATTCCAGTTATGGGTCAATCTACCTGCAAGCGAGAAGATGAAGCCGGCGGCTTATCAAAATATTGAACCCGAGGAGATCACCGAGATTCAACTACCTAATGCCTTCATTCGATTGGTGGCGGGTTCGTTTGAGTTTGATGGTCAGCACTACACTGGGCCAGTGTCAGGGATCAGTCGTCAGCCCATTTTTATGGAGGTTCGTTTATCACCGAATGCCGAGCTTGAACTGCCTGTCGCTGAGAACCTGTCAGGTTTTGTCTATCTATTCGAAGGGACGGGTTATCTTGCTGATGATAAGCTAGAGATCCATGAGGCAGCCGAGTTGTCCGACGGTGATGCGATTCAACTGACAGCGGGTGCAGAGGGGGCGAGACTGATGTTGATTGCGGGTGAAGCGATCGGTGAGCCAATTGCACAGTATGGTCCGTTTGTCATGAATACAACGGATGAGATAGAGCAGGCGATTGCCGATTATCGTGCCAACCGTTTGACAGGTTAGAGGTTTTAACGGGGAGGGTGCCTAGAATTTAATCAGTTGACTCAAATATTCGAGGAAAATTGTAATTTTTTCGAAATGAGGGGTTGACGGCTAATAGGGTGCTCCGTATTATTTGCGCCTCCTCACAGAGGAACGCAATACATTAAGTGTTGTCCCATTCGTCTAGTGGCCTAGGACACCGCCCTTTCACGGCGGTAACAGGGGTTCGAACCCCCTATGGGACGCCATCCGCGGGAATAGCTCAGTTGGTAGAGCGCAACCTTGCCAAGGTTGAGGTCGCGAGTTCGAGCCTCGTTTCCCGCTCCAATGTATTGTCTACGACGTCCCATTCGTCTAGTGGCCTAGGACACCGCCCTTTCACGGCGGTAACAGGGGTTCGAACCCCCTATGGGACGCCATTTTTGCGGGAATAGCTCAGTTGGTAGAGCGCAACCTTGCCAAGGTTGAGGTCGCGAGTTCGAGCCTCGTTTCCCGCTCCAATCTCCTCTTCTTAATGTCTCTTATCGTCTAACGGCGTAATCATCATATTTCGTAGCTGAAGATAGTCGATTGTTGCATCTTGTGACTCTTGCTCGAATCGTGCTTCGTCGAGTGCTTGGTACTGTGCAATCTCCTCATCGCCCAGATAGTGAATACAATCACCGCCAAATAGCCAGAGTAAATCGCGAGATAGCAGGGGTAGGTGTTGTGGGAATGCTCCCACGATTCGCGTCATTAGGGTCTGGCCCAGTTCAAACGCGTCCGCTGAGTGCTCTTCGTAGGCAGCGATTGTCTGTTCAAACAGCGCAAGCAGCTCATCGGACTCCGTTGTTAAGGTTTCGTCACTGTTGAAAGGTGGCTGCTTTATAAGGTTGTTATAGCCAAGCTTCAGTAGATTTAGATGAAATTGATGAAAATCGGTCAACGGATAGTCCCTGTTTGTCTGTATAATTTGCGTTTAACTATGAATACGTTACTGAGTTAATTTTCTCAAAGGTTAGCACTGAATGGAACTTGCTCTTCAAATTCGTGGGTTGGAAAAAACCTACGGGAATGGCTTTAAAGCGCTTAAAGGGATCGATCTGGATGTAAAGCAGGGCGATTTTTTCGCTCTGCTAGGTCCCAATGGGGCGGGTAAATCGACCACCTTGGGTATCGTCACATCCTTGGTCAATAAAACGGATGGTAGTGTGTCAGTCTTTGGCCACAATATTGATTCTGACCTGACCCAAGCAAAGCTCTGCATGGGCATTGTCCCTCAGGAGTTTAACTTCAACTTCTTTGAGAAAGTTGAAGACATCGTTGTGACTCAAGCGGGTTACTACGGGATCCCCTCTTCTATCGCCAAAGAGCGTGCAGAGCACTACCTAAAAGCCTTGGGTTTATGGGATAAACGTGACAATCGAGCACGCCAACTCTCAGGTGGTATGAAACGTCGTCTGATGATTGCTCGTGCGTTGGTTCATAACCCTAAATTGCTGATTCTGGATGAGCCGACTGCAGGCGTGGATATTGAGCTACGTCGATCGATGTGGGAGTTTCTTACCAAGATCAACGAAGAGGGCACGACGATCATCCTGACGACTCACTACCTTGAAGAGGCTGAGTCACTCTGTCGCAATATCGCGATCATCGATCAGGGTGAAATTATTCAAAATAGTTCAATGAAATCGTTGTTGGCTAAACTGAATAACGAGACCTTTATTCTAGATCTTGATCGAGATCTTAAGAGTCTCCCCGATCTCGATGGCTTGGAGGCGCGTTTAGTCGATGAGCATACCCTGGAAGTCGATCTGCCTAAGGGGCATGGTCTCAACAGCGTATTCGCGCAGTTAACAGCACAAAACATCGCTGTGCTTAGTATGCGTAACAAAGCCAACCGTCTTGAAGAGTTGTTTGTCGAACTGGTTGAACACAAGGGGGCTAAATAATGAACGGAAATCTTCTTTGGGTCGCCTTCTCAACGATCGTAGTGAAAGAGGTTCGACGCTTTACTCGAATTTGGGTTCAGACACTGATTCCGCCTGCGATCACCATGACGCTCTACTTTATTATCTTCGGTAATCTGGTTGGCTCTCGAATCGGAGAGATGGATGGATTCGACTACATGCAGTTCATCGTGCCGGGTCTGATTATGATGTCGGTGATTACCAACTCTTACGGTAATGTTGTCTCGTCATTTTTCGGTACTAAGTTTCAACGTCACATTGAAGAGCTGCTCGTTGCACCGGTGCCTAACTGGGTGATTTTGGCCGGTTACGTCATCGGTGGTGTTGCTCGTGGTTTAGCCGTTGGATTCATCGTCACTCTATTGTCGCTGTTCTTCACTGATCTGACGTTAGCGCACCCCTTTGTAACGCTCAGCATTCTGTTTTTGACTGCTGTCGTCTTCTCTTTGGGTGGCTTCATCAATGCGATCTACGCGAATTCGTTCGATGATATTGCGGTGGTGCCAACCTTTATTCTGACGCCTCTAACCTATTTAGGTGGCGTGTTTTACTCAATCTCACTGTTGCCTGAGTTTTGGCAGGGGGTCTCTCA
Organism: Marinobacterium sp. xm-a-127; assembly: GCF_013283425.1. Taxonomy (NCBI): domain Bacteria; kingdom Pseudomonadati; phylum Pseudomonadota; class Gammaproteobacteria; order Oceanospirillales; family Oceanospirillaceae; genus Marinobacterium; species Marinobacterium sp. xm-a-127. The sequence continues at coordinate 255,429 of NZ_WBYH01000004.1, read as the reverse complement.
GCTCAACCCCATTCTCTACATGGTGAATACATTCCGTTATGGAATCTTGGGCGTTAGTGATATTGACGTCACCTTTGCGTTTGGCATGATCATTCTGTTTATTGCAGTGTTAGGTGGCTTTGCGCTGCACCTTCTAAACACAGGTAAGGGGATTCGAAGCTAATGAACGAACCAGAAAAGGTCCTCCACTCACCCCTAGGTAAAGAGACGGTCTACGCCAACCAGTACGATCCGTCACTGCTTTACCCCATAGAGCGAGATATCAATTGGCAAGCGCGCGGCGTTGATCGGTCCAGCTTGCCCTTTTTTGGGGAAGATATCTGGAACAGTTATGAGATCAGTTGGTTGAACGCTAAGGGCAAACCGATTGTTGCACTGGCTCAGTTTCATATCCCAGCAACGTCGACGCATATCGTCGAGTCTAAGTCATTTAAGCTCTACCTAAACTCCTACAATCTGAGTCGGTTTGAGTCTGCTGATGAGGTAGCTGCTCAGATGGCTAAGGATCTATCAAACGCGGCGGGCGGTCAGGTTCGGGTGACCTTGACCTCCCCTCAAGATGCGGTTCAGATTGAATCCTTTGACGGTCGTTGCATTGATGATCTTGATATCACGGTGGCACACTACGAACCAGCTCCTGAGCTACTATCAAGTCAAGGTGAAAAGATCGCCGAGACACTGGTTTCTCACCTGCTTAAATCCAACTGTCCAGTGACAGGTCAGCCCGATTGGGCGAGCGTTCAAATCAGTTATAGTGGACCGAAAATAGATGAGGAGGGTCTGCTAGGCTATCTGATCTCCTACCGTGAACACGGCGATTTCCATGAGCAGTGTGTAGAGACGATCTTTATGGATATTTTAGAGCGTTGTCAGCCCAAAGAGTTGACGGTTTATGCGCGTTACGTGCGCCGAGGCGGTCTGGATATCAACCCTTACCGTAGTACGCTCGATACTTTGCCAAAAAATCCACGATTAAGCCGACAATAAGGAGCCCTGTGATGGATGCGATTGAACTGTTAACCCAGCGTACCTCTTGTGGCATGTTGGAAGCGCCTGCGCCTACAGCAAAGCAGCTGGAGCTGATGTTTCAGGCCGCATCGCGAGCGCCCGATCACGGTCTGCTTCGACCTTACCGCTTCCTAACCATTCAAGGATCTGCGCTTGATCGTTTAGGCCAGCTCTACCTTGATGCATCCTTAGTTAAGAATCCTGATATTGAAGAGGCGCAACGAAATCGCCTACTGAATATGCCTCTTCGAGCACCGATGATCGTGGTCGCGATTGCGGTGATACAACAGCACCCTAAAGTGCCTGAGATTGAGCAGGTAATGACAGCCGCCTGTGCCGCGCAAGCTGTGGTTCAGGCAGCTTACGCACAAGGTGTCGGAGCTATGTGGCGTTCGGGTGATCTGATGTTTGATGCGAATGTGCAGAAGGGATTGGGTCTTAATGACAATGAAGAGATCGTCGGCTTCATCTATTTAGGTCAACCAATGCGAGATCGCCAAGCTCCAGAAATGGATCAGTCCCTATATGTTGCGGAGTGGACGGGTGAGTGATCAGGCGTTTCTTAGTTGGCTGCATCAGGCCATTCCATTAACGGCTGCTATGCAGATTGATGAGATCGATTACACTGGCAATCAACTTCAACTTAGTGCACCGCTAGAACCGAATCTGAACGATAAGGGAACGGGCTTTGCGGGTTCCATAGCCTCCATCGCGACACTGAGCGGTTGGTGTCTGCTGACCTTATGGCTCAGAGAGCGTGGCATTGATGCCGATGTTATGATTGCCAAAAGCGAACAGCGCTATTTAGCCCCTGTCACCGATCGCCTGAAAGCGGTTGCGACACTGCCAGATGACGCTGTCGTTGAGCAGTTCTGGCAGCGTTTTCAAGAGAAACAGCGTGCGCGGCTACCAATCAGCGTCGCCGTGGGTAATGAGCAGACAGTGTTTGAACTGCAGGGTGATTACGCCGCTATACAGCGATAGGAGTGTGTCATGACGATCCATCAATATGCTTTGTCAAAAGTCAGTTGTGCCGGCTGTGTTCGATCAATCGAAAAGGCCTTGAATGCTTCTGATGATATCTCTGATTTTGCGATCAACTTCGCCGATCGAACAGCTACTGTTGAGTCGAATCTTCCAACCACTGAGGTTGAACAACTGATCATCAATGCTGGCTACGGTGCCGCTCTTATAGAGAATGAAGAGGATCTTGCGGCTCGTGATCAACAGAATCAACAAGAGCTAAAACAGACCTTCACTCATGCCTGGGTTGCGATTGGCCTGGGTGCATTTTTGATGGTTCAGATGTTGGCAGGCCTCATGCCGCCGGTGGAGAGTTCAGAGGGTCTGGTGAATGGCCTAATCACGGCTACACTCTCCGCGATGGTGATGTTCCACTCAGGTGGCCATATTTTCCGAGGGGCGCTTCAGAGTTTTAAACGTCTCGATTTTAATATGGATACACTGATTGCCTTGGGCACCGGGGTAGCCTGGCTCTATTCAGCACTTCTGCTGATGTTCATTCAATGGATTCCAGAGTCGATCCCCACGCAAGCCAGACACCTCTACTTTGAAGCCTCAGTTATGATTATTGGCTTCATCCTGCTGGGTCAAGCCTTAGAGGCTAAGGGGCGAAATCAGACCGCAGAAGCCTTGCGTCACCTAATGAATTTACAACCGAAAACAGCGCTAAAAGTGATTGAAGGTGAAGCCAAAGAGGTCTCTATTCAACTCCTGCTGCCTGGTGATCTGGTCCGAGTCCTACCAGGACAGACGATACCGGTTGATGCCCTAGTGGTTGAAGGCAGTAGCTATGTTGACGAATCGATGCTGACCGGTGAGTCTGTTCCAGTTCAACGTCAGTTAGATGACCAAGTGACCGGAGGCACGCTCAATGGTGAGGGCGTTTTACTGGTTCGTGTGACCGAAGTAGGGCAGAAGACTCGCCTCGCTCAAATCCTATCGTCTGTCAGAGAGGCACAAAACAGCAAACCTGCACTGGGTAAGTTGGCGGATAAAATAGCCTCTATCTTTGTACCCGTCGTCATTCTTATTGCACTGCTTGTGTTTGCACTCTGGTGGTTTGTTGGTCCAGAACCGACTTGGTCTTATGCCACTCTAGCCAGCATGACCGTATTAATTGTGGCCTGCCCTTGTGCGTTGGGTCTGGCGACCCCAATGGCAGTGATGGTGGGTGTGGGTCGTGCTGCTAAAATGGGTGTGCTTATTCGAGAGGGCGATGCCCTGCAGCGATCACAAGACCTGACCTGTGTCGTCATGGATAAGACCGGCACATTGACTCAAGGCAAACCCTCACTGACTCATCAGCATGCTGCACCTGAGTATGCAGCAATCGCCAAAACGCTTGCTTCACACTCTGAGCATCCACTCTCTAAAGCCTTAAGTCATTCACTCGAGGGAGGCGCTTGCGAGGTTGATCAATTCAGATCGATCTCTGGTTCTGGTGTGGAAGCGGTCATTGACGATGAAACCTATCGTTTGGGTAGCGGGCAATGGATGGAAACCTTTGATATCGATTCATCCGATTTTGTCTGTGATGCAGAAGCGTGGAGTGAAGAGGGCGCCTCATTGGTCTGGTTGTTTAATAGCAGCCGAGTCTTAGCCCTGTTTGCTTTGAATGATGCCCTTCGTGATGATAGTCAATCTGCCGTCGAGCGTTTCAAAGTGATGGGTCTTCGATTAGTACTACTGTCGGGCGATCACTCAGTGGCGGCTGAAGCGATCGCCAAACAAGCAGGCATTAGTGAAGTCATTGCCGGTGTTCAGCCTGAGCAAAAACTGCAGACAATCGCCCAACTTCAGGCCGAGGGTGAGGTGGTTGCTATGGTTGGGGATGGTATTAATGACGCCCCAGCGCTGGCGCAAGCGGATGTTGGTTATGCAATGGGTGGTGGTACTGATGTGGCGTTAGCTTCTGCTGATGTAGCACTGATGCAGAACTCTTTGCATGCGGTAGCGGATGCGATTCAGTTGTCGCGATTAACGGTCAACAATATCAAACAGAATTTGTTCGGCGCATTTTTCTACAATGTCGCGGCGATTCCTGTTGCTGCGGGTATTCTATATCCCGTGTTTGGTCTTTTACTCAATCCGATGATCGCCGGCGCAGCGATGGCACTGTCGTCAGTGACGGTCGTTGCCAATGCGCGCAGGCTGAACCAAGTGAACCTATCGCGCTAATCGATACGTTCTAGGCTCAAAATTGTGATCGGCTCTCTTGGTACATTCCGGTAGTAACTGACATTGCCGGTTTGTACCGCGGAAATCTTATCGACGACCTCCATCCCTTCTATGACTTTGCCGAACACCGCATATCCAGGGCGATTGGTTCGTCCATCAAGACCTAAGTTATCAACTGTGTTGATATAGAACTGCGCTGTGGCGCTATCAGGTGCTTGGGTTCGGGCCATGGCAATGGAACCTCGAACATTGCTCAGCCCATTCATCGACTCATTCTTAATCGGGCTGCCCGTGTTTCTCTCACGCATCTCGGCATCCATACCACCGCCTTGAATCATGAAGCCTGGAATGACTCGGTGAAAAACCAAACCCTCATAATGATCTTTGTCGACATAGTTCAGAAAGTTTTCGGTAGAGATGGGGGCTTTCTCATCGTTGAGTTCAAATTTGATCTCTCCCATGCTGGTCTGCATCACTACCTTAGGACCAGCAAAAGCCAGCGGAGCGGTTAGAACAAGTGAAGCGATGAACAGATTGTTCTTGAAACGCATCGATTATCTCCAAGTCGTTTTATACTAATTCTTTAGTCTAAGACTACCCAATTTCTTGCCGGCTGAGAACCACTTTTCTCTCGGTGTCGTAATCCAGACTATGATGTTAATAATTAGACAGTCTGTTTTTGTGATGGGGCTTTTTTTAGCGCCTATCCTGAATGCCTCTCAATTGGTTGGTCAGGCCAAGCTCTACCCAGAAGTCATCACTTACGATGTCTATCGCAAAGGTGAGCCGGTCGGTCATTACACACTTCGTTTCAGTGATGTCACCCACGATCGTGTCGCCGCTGAGATCGAGATGGAGTTAACGGCGAAAGTCTTTGGCTTTTTCAACTATGAGTACCGATATCAGGCTAATGAGGTTTGGCAAAATGATCGACTCATGCAGCTCAACGTGAAAACGGTTAGCAACAAAAAAGAGTCATCGGTCACGGCCGTCCAAAAATCCGATGTTTTAGAGACAGTGGATAAAAAAGGGCGAGTGCATGCCTACCCAGCGGAGTTAATGACGACCCATCACTGGTATCGGCAGATTCTTGATCAGCGGCAGGTATTAAATAGTATCACCGGTAATATGGATGAGATTTCACCAGAGTCTGTGGGCTCTGCGCTCTTAGATGCCCGAGGTGAAACCGTACAATTGGATGGCTATCGCCTTGGCGGTGATCTGGATAGAACGGTCAGTTGGTACGATCGCGATGGGCGATGGCGAGCACTTGAGTTTAAAGCCAAGGATGGGTCTGATATTCAGGTGATATGGAACGGAGGTCAGCTGATTAAAGAGACCTCTCTGGCTCAGAATAGGGAGTAGCGTGGCTAGTCGAATTTGGATAATTGGAGGCAGTACCGGAATTGGCGCTGCGCTCGCTAAGGCTTACCTGGATGAGGGCTATCAAGTCCTAATCAGTGCTCGAAACGAAGAGCGCTTAATAACCTTTGCCGAGTCTATCGGCTGCCAATATATGCCTCTGGATGTGACAGATCGCGATTCCTGTATTAACGCTTGGGCCGAGATTTGCCAAGAGTGCATGCCCGATAAAGTCATCATCAGCTCGGGTACGCACCAAGAGATGCCAGCCACTGAATTTAATGCAGATAACTGTGAATCGCTAATGCAGGTGAACTATTTCGGGGCGGTCTACCTGCTGGAGGCGATACTTCCTACCTATCTTAAATCAGGTGGGCAAATTGGTGTCATCTCCTCTCTAGCAGGCTACCGAGGACTCCCTTATGCATCATCCTACGGTGCTTCTAAAGCTGCGCTGATCAATTTGTGCGAGTCCCTGAGAGTTGAGCTAGAGGATTCAAAGGTCGATATACGGTTGATCAATCCGGGCTTTGTTAAGACACCTCTCACAGACAAGAATCAATTTCAAATGCCCGCGTTGATATCGCCTGAGCAAGCCGCTGCGGAGATTGTGAAAGGGCTGAAAGGGCGTAGTTTTGAGATCCGCTTTCCTAAACTCTTTGCTGCTACACTTGCCTTGTTGCGGCACTTGCCCTACAAACTCTATTTCCCTCTGGTAAAACGAGTCACTAAACGATGAATCAAACATCGGTAAAACAATACGTTGAGCTTTTTGAGAACTTAACACCGGACAGTGTCACTCAGTTTGAATCACTGGTGACTCCAGATGTTCGATTCGCCGATCCGTTTAATGACGTTCGTGGCTTTTCGAAGATGTGTGAAATTCTGACCGATATGTTTGAACGCTCAGAGGATCCATCATTTACCGTCTTTGAATGGTGTGAACAGCCAGAGGCGGCTTATGTTCGGTGGGAGTTCCGTGCAAAGTTGCCTGTATTGGGGGTGTTTACAACAGAGGGGGTCAGTCGTCTCTCTATTAATGAGAGCGGATTGATTACTGAACATTTAGACTATTGGGATAGTGCACCCTTGTACATGAAACTACCCCTTCTAGGACGAATTCTGCGCTCGATCAAAGCGAAAATGGCGCTTCCTTCATAGCATCACCGCGCATAAAGCTTAGGGTGACGGTACCAATCGTGAACCCCCACTTTTTGACATAGGCTCTGTTGATCAGTACTCCGCCTTGTTGCAGCAACATCCAATCATCGAAGGTGACACGCCAGCTGCCATCGCCCACTTTTAAATCGATGTCATACTGCCAGTTCAATGCATTGCCCTGGCTGGTTCCGGTTGCTGAACCAATAACGTCATCTGCGCGGCCTTCATAACGACCTGGGTTGGATGATGTGATCTCCCAAATGCGCTGGTCGCGCTCGCCATCATCATAGAGAAACTGTTCATCTAAGGTGAGCGTTTGGCCATCCCAGTTACCATCAATCTCAACTTGAAATTGACGTCTGATGGTGCCAAAACGATCTTCGAAGATACCCCAAGCATAGACCTTGCCATTGAAGTACTCCTCAATCTTCAATGCTGGCTGCGATTGACTGATTTGATCGATCTGCATCTGTGAACACCCACTCAACATAACCATCAGTAAAACTGCTATCGCTTTTTTCAACGGATGGTCTCCTGAGCTAAACGCTGTTTGATTTTTTTGTGTGTGCTGGCGCTTAACCTAAAATCTCTTACGACCAACACGGCTATGATTTTAAGTACGCTGGGGATAAGTGCGTAGATCAATGCCAAAACTAAGGGTGTTTGGCCAAACAGTTCAAGCAGACCAAAGGCGAGGGTGGCTGAAAGTGCCAGTGCCAGTTTTGTGATCATGTTCCACAATGCAAAGAGCAAATTCGTTTGGGATTGTCCAAATCGCCACTGATGGTAATCAGCGACGTCAGCCTGAATCGCATGGGGTATCGCCAGATCAGCGCCCAACATCGCACCGGTTAATAGACAGATAGGAATGAATAACCAAGCAGTGTCACTACCCAGCATACTGGCGGGTACAAATACGACGGCACTAATCAACATACCCGTTCGCCAAAGATCGATTCGGTCTAGGGTTCGCGTCAGCTTAATCCATACTGGGATTGAGAGGATGCAAGAGAGAAAGTAGATCGCAATGTAGAGTGTTCGGTCACTCTCTGGTAATAAAAGAACCATTGTGATGTAGAGCGGAAACAGCGTCGCAGGAACGCCATTCGCTAAACCATTAAAAAACCAAGAGATTGCCAGTCTCTTTGCTAAGCGATTTCGTTGAATCGGTCGCCATGTGGAGGCTGAATCTGTTTGAGAGTCCTCTTTTCTATTTAAAGGTTTTAAACGAACCTTAGCCATCAATAGTGTCAGTGTGATGGCCCCCAGTAGCAGTGCAATCCAAACAACGGCTCTGAGAGCTTCGGTGCCTGAGTAACCAAGATAGACCATCAGTGCAGGTATGAGCGCGGAGAGCAGAAGGCCTATCAAGCCTAAAAACTCCCTTAACGAAGCGATCGTTATGCGCTCTTGTGCATCGCTGCTAAGGCGTACTAGCCAGCTGAGGTAGGGGATTTGAATCAGCGTCCAACCAAAAAAGAGACCTATTAAACCTAGACTCATAGAGATGGCAACAAAGGATTCTGCGGGATAGATCAATAAAAGTGAGGATGGGATACAGATCAACCCACCTGCAATGATGACCGCTCTTTGAGTTGTGTCTGATAGTCGGTCATTTAACTTCCCTATGAAGGGATCTACGACGAGATCTGACGCTCTTGCAAAAAAAAGAATCAGCGCGATCAGACCAAGCGATAAGCCCCACTGTTCGTGGTACCAGGTGGGTAGGTTGATATAGAGCGCTAGAGTTGGAAGTGAGAGCGGAAGAGCCGGAAGGCCATAAAATACTATCTGGCTCTTCGAAAGCTTAGTGCTGTATTTTGTAGAGTCCGACATCAATCGAACCCTCTCTAAATCCACCCTCACAATAGGCTAGATAGTAAACCCACATCCGTCTAAAGCGCTCATCGAACGCTTCGGTCGCCTTAATGCTTGGCCAAGCGTTTAAGAAGTTGCGGCGCCAAATCTCTAGGGTCTTGGCATAATCCAAACCGAACAACTTCTGTTCACAGAGCTTAAGATCCGCTAACAAGATTTCGCCTTGTAGCGCGGTAGGGCTTGGTAGCATGCCGCCAGGGAAAATGTAGCGCTGTATGAAGTCGGCAGAGCTGCGGTACTGTTCAAAACGGTCATCGGCAATGCTAATAATTTGCAGGACCGCGCTTCCCCCTTTCTTAAGACGTTTTTTTAGAGTCTCGAAGTAGGTTGGCCAGTGCTCTTCGCCGACCGCTTCAAACATCTCTATTGAGACAATGTGATCGTATTCACCTTGGATGTCACGGTAATCGATAAGCTGTAGGTCCGCCTGATTGTTTAAACCTAAGCGACTCATTCGATCTTTGGCAAATGCGAGCTGCTCTTTTGATAGAGTGATTCCTGTTACCTTGGCGCCAAACTCTTTGGTCGCTACCTCAGCAAAACCACCCCAGCCACATCCGATCTCAAGCACATGCTCACCGGCCTTAAGATCTAACATCTGGCAAATGGTTCGGTACTTGTTGAGTTGTGCCTCTTCCAGTGTCTCATCACTCTCAAACAGAGCTGAGGAGTAGGTGAAGCTTGGGTCTAACCACTGAGCATAGAAGTCGTTGCCTAGGTCGTAGTGGTAAGCAATATTTTTGCGGCTGCCCTTTTTCGTATTCGCACGGCCTAAGTGGCTTAAACGATTGAATAAACGCAGAAGGGGGTGGCCCTTTAGGATGTCATTCACTAAGTTTTCGTTGGCTAGAGCCCAGCGAATAACGCTGACCTCATCGGGTGTTTGCCACTCGCCATCCATAAAGCTCTCTGCAAAGCCGATAGATCCACCTCGGACAAGACGACGCAAGGATTTAAAGCTATTAATCTTAATGATGGCGTGATGTTCATTATCTGTCTGCTGGCCAAAGTCATGAATCATGCCGTTGGGTAGCTCAAGAGTCAGTCGCCCTTTAATCTGTCCATCGAGTGTTTTGTGCAACAGATTCAATGCGCGACGGTTGAACCAACCGAGAGACGACAGCTGCTGGTTGGAAAGGGTCGTAGTGTATTCAGAAGGACGCATCAGAAACCCTCGTTTTATTATCGATTAAAACCACTTGATGAGTCGTACCTTTGACTCGTTTTTGAAGTGGTACGCGTTTAAGCCAGAGTTGGAGCGCTTCCCAATGAATGCCAGCAATCACTTTGAAGGTCATCAAAGGGTATTTAAACAGGACTTTTAGCAGTGTTCTGTTCGTCAGCTCAGTTCGTTTACCAGTAAAGGTGGCGTGCAGAAGGGACCCTTCTGAGTCGGACTGTCGAATGCAGACAGAGACTCGCTGATGGGGTGCCAGCATGCGAAACTGATAGGGCGCCTTCATAGGCATAAATGGAGAGACGTAAAAGCTCTTTTCACTGCTTTGACGAATCTGATCACTCTTACTGTTGGTTGGGATCAGGTAGCTGTGTCGCTCACCGAAGGTGTTGTTTACTTCGTAAAGAATGACACCAAGGTTGCCGTCACAGTCGTAACAGTAGAAGACACTGAGTGGATTAAAGACGTACCCAAACATTCTGGGGTAGCAGAGTAATTTGATACTGTGACCATACTCAGACAGCTCGTATTGCAGCAGCTGCTCTCTCACCTGTTCAGCGAGGTCTCGGTCGCTCCCTTCGCCATGATCACGGTTTTTAAAGCTAAATAGATTCCAACGCTCTTTTGAGAACAGAGTCAGATTAGCGTCGAGGCTATCTAGCTCATCAAGGTCAATCAACATTGAGGCAACTGAGTAGATGAAACGGTGACGCTTAGGCTTGAAGCGGTGATGCATCACCTTGCCTTCATAGAGCGCGGAGCTAAACATTAGGCTGCGCTCTCGGATGTTTGCGTTGTTCTAACGGGCTCTTGAACATGAATACGTCCATTGGGGTTGTCGACGGTCCAAGGTCGCAAAGCGCCTCCGAGCTGTTCCGCAACTGCGAGGCCTGATTGGATACCATCTTCGTGGAAACCATAGCCCATCCAAGCACCGCAGAACCAACTGCGTTGTTGACCTTGAATGGCCCAAATCTCCTTCTGTGCCTCAATGGAACGTTGATCAAACGCAGGGTGGTCGTATAGGAAACTGCCAAGAATCTTATCGGCTTTAGGTTCTTCGATAGGATTGAGTGTGACAAACACATCTTGTTTGGTTTGCAGAGGCTGCAGTGCGTTCATCCAATAGGTCACTGCAAGCTCACCTTCGCCTTGATCGCTTGAGGCCAGATAGTTCCAAGCTGACCAAGCACCTTTACGGACTGGCATCTGGTTAGTGTCAGTGTGTAACAGCGCACGATTGCGTTGGTAAGGAAAGGCGCTCAGAAGTCGCTGCTCTTCCGGTGTTGCGTCAGACAGCATCTCAAGGGTCTGATCAGCATGACAGGCAAATACCACCTGGTCGAAGCGACGCTTCTGTCCGTGGTGATCGATCAGAGTAACTCCGTCAGCATCGCGTTCGACACGGTGTACGCGAGCATTCAAGATGACGCCATCACCCAGTTGCTCAGCGATTTTATTAACGTATTGGCGACTACCACCTATCACTGTACGCCACTGTGGGCGGTCCTTCACTTGAACGAGACCATGGTTCATGCAGAAACGCATAAAGGTCTCTGCAGGGTAGTCCAGCATCTTATCCATGGGCGTTGACCAGATTGCAGCGCTCATGGGCAGAAGGTGCTCATTAATGAAGGTTTGACTGTAACCCTCGCGCTCCAAAAGCTGTCCAAGCGTTAATTCGGCCAGACTAGGGTCGTTATGGAGTCGATCAGAATCTTTGTAAAAAGCTAAGATCTCACGAAGTAGACCCCAATGTTTAAAAGAGAGGAGGTTGCGGCGCTGTGCAAAAAAGCCGCCCAAGCCAGAGCCACTATACTCCACTTTGCCTTTCTCTAGTGAGACGCCGAAGGTCATATTGGTATCGGTAGTGTCTACTTCGAGATATTTGAAGAACTCGACCAGATTGGGATAGTTAACGGGGTTGAATACAATAAACCCTGTATCCACCGGAACGTTGCCTTCGGGAGTGTCGATCTCAACGGTATTTGAGTGGCCGCCAAGGCGATCATCTTTTTCAAAAAGTGAAACGTTATGGCGTTTACTTAAAAGCCAGGCGGCGGATAATCCGGAGATACCAGAACCGATAACTGCGATATTCAATGGTTTTAAAGGCCTTACATTCATTATTGAGTCCATGCAAAAACAAGCTTGAATTTCGTTACGAACAGTCTACCTTGATAGATCAAAAGATGTCGGTTATTTTCAAAAAAGTGGCCAACGGTCAATTTTTACTATTTACTGTTCAAAATGTGATCCATTTATAAACCCTCTAACGTAGTGAAAGCGATGACTGATAACAGATCCGAGGAAACTGATGTGACTGCAGCAGTGGCAATAGCGGAGCAAAAAAAGAAGAAGGAGCGGGATGCATGGTCAGACCTGCTCGCGTCGCTTTCTGAAACCCGCAGTAAAGTGGATTTCAGCCGCTTATACGAACATTTTGCACCCAGAGTGAAAGCGTACATTATCCGTTTTGGAATGCCGGTAGCGGCAGCCGAAGAGCTGACACAGGAATCGATGCTGGCCGTATGGCGTAAAGCGCACCTGTACACGCGCAGTAAAGCCAGTGCCAGTACCTGGATTTTCACATTGGCAAGAAACCAATGCATCGATCGCCTTCGCAGAGAGAAAGCGGTTGAATACGAGTTGCCTGAAGAAGAGATCGATCCCGATCAACGTCATTACGGCGAGCATGCCGTTCTTGAAGAGAGAATGAGTGGAGCCATCGCCAAGTTGCCTGAAGCTCAGGCACAGGTTCTCTACCTCTCATATTATGAGGGTAAGAGTCATTCAGAAATTTCCGAGCAGTTAGGTATACCGCTCGGCAGCGTTAAATCGAGATTGAGATTGGCATTCAGCAAACTCAAAGCTCATTGGGGAGAAGAAGAGTGAAAATAAGTCATCATCTTGACGATGCTACCCTTATGGCACGTGCCGCCGGCGCGCTGTCTGATGGTATGACACTGTTGGTTGATAGTCATCTTCACTGGTGCAAGACCTGTCAAACTAAAGCGTGGGAAGCAGAGTGTATCGGCGGTGAGTTACTTTCTGACATCCAACCGCAAGCGATGAGCGAAGGCTCTTTAGACTCCATTTTGGGTATGCTCGATGGTAGCGAAGAGGTGGTTGCTGAACGAGCTGTCAAAGTCAAAGGCAGTGCAGAAGTTCCAGAACCTCTGGCGCAAATTGTCGGATCTGACCTGGATGCCATTGAGTGGAAGCGTCTTGGCCCGGGTGTGCAACATTACGATTTTAATTTCCCTGGAGAGGGAGCGTGTCGTCTTCTTAGAATTCAGCCTGGCGTCTCTGTGCCGCACCATACCCACAAGGGTAATGAGCTGACGATGATCCTTCGTGGCTCGTACAGTGACGATGTGGGGCGTTTCTGTCAGGGCGATGTCGCAGATCTTGATGAAGAGATCAAACACCAGCCGATCGTTGATACCGGTTCTGAGTGCATCTGTCTGATCGCAACTGAAGCGCCACTTAAATTTACAGGTATTATGGGTCGTCTGGCTCAGCCATTCATTGGTCTGTAATCACTATTGAAATAAGAAGACCGGTTTTAAAGCCGGTCTTTTTTTTGGGGAAAACATGAATATCGTCTGGTTTCGCAATGACCTTAGAGTAGCCGCAAACCCAGCATTGGAAGCTGCGCAACGTAATGGATTGGCCACGGTGGCCCTTGTCTGTCTGACTCATGAGAGCTGGTCGGAACATAACGAATCGCCTCAACGTATGGGGCTATGGCGAGATCGGTTACTGCAGGTTAAAGGCGAGCTTGAATCTCTGAATGTGCCTTTAAAAGTGATTCAGGCAGGGCACTTTGATCACTGTGCCAGTGCCATTAGAAACCTGGCAACAGAGTTGTCAGCAACTCACTTTTTCTTCAATCACGAGTATCCACTAAATGAGCAGTTGCGCGATGATGCAGTCGTTGCAGCCCTTCAACCCGATGTGAGCTGTCAGGGCTTTCATGGTGAGGTGATCATTCCACCGGGTGAGGTTAAAACTCAAACGGGCACAGACTTTAAAGTCTATACCCCATTCTCGCGTGCATGGCGGGCAGCGTTACCTCGATTTGACTACCTAATTAAAGCGATGAACATCCCTTTTCCAGCTGCCTCTGTTCCCTCGGATGAGATTCCAGATGATCTTGGCTGGCGCCCACTGTCCTATGATAAAGAGTTGTGGCCCGTTGAGACCGAAGCGATCCGTGAACGTGTCTACGAGTTTGTCCGTGAACGGGAGTTGGATTACAAAGAGCATCGTGACTTTCCAGCAATCAACGGGACCTCCCAGTTATCGCCTTACTTGACCATTGGTGCTGTGTCACCACTACAGTTGATGCATGTTCAAAGACAGGAGCGTGAGAACGATGGCTGGTTAGAGAGCAGTTGGCTCAATGAGATCATCTGGCGTGAGTTCTATCGTCACCTGACGGTTGCGTTTCCAGAGCTGTCTAAACTTGAGCCGTTTAGACCAGAAACTGAGCAGAAGATTCAGTGGTTGGATCGTGAGCCGCTGTGGCAGGCTTGGTGTCAGGGTGAGACAGGGTTTCCGATTGTCGATGCAGCGATGAAACAGCTGTTAACAACAGGTTGGATGCACAATCGACTGCGTATGGTCGTGGCCAGCTTTTTAACTAAATTAATTGGCATCGATTGGCGCCGCGGTGAGAAGTTCTTTATGGAGCATCTGATTGATGCTGATTTCCCATCCAACAACGGTGGTTGGCAGTGGTCTGCTTCAGTGGGTGCTGATGCCGCTCCCTATTTTCGAATCTTCAACCCGACTGCGCAAAGCGAGAAGTTCGATGCCAAAGGTGAATTTCTTGTGAAGTGGTTGCCAGAGCTGGCCGCGCTACCGCCTAAAGAGCGTCATAAGCCGGGGGCAGGGCAGGCGTTTGGTCGTCCCGCGCCGATCATTGATTACTCTCTTGAGCGAAAACGCGCGTTGGACGCTTATAAAGAGGGCTAGGATCTGGCACACTTCCTTCCAAGTTTTTTGGGAGAGTGTAAATGGATTGGGAAAGGCTGCTAACGCGCAAACGTTATGGTCACGACGAAGTAGAATCGGCGGAGCAGGGTCGAAGCCACTTCCACAAAGATCATGACCGAATCATCTTTAGTAGTGCTTTCCGTCGCTTGGGTCGTAAGACGCAAGTGCACCCTATGTCCCTCAACGATCACATCCATACTCGTCTGACTCACTCCATTGAGGTAGGCAGTCTTGGGCGTAGTCTGGGCATTCGTGCCGGCGAGTTGATTGCTGATCAGCTGCCAAAGGGCATATCGCCTGATGACTTGGGGATGATTGTGCAGTCGGCCTGTCTGGCTCACGATATTGGTAACCCCCCTTTTGGTCATGCTGGCGAGTACGCCATTCGTGATTGGTTCCGTCAGCGTCAAGAGGATCAGCGTTTCTCGCAGCTCTCTGAAGACGAGTTTTTAGATCTAAAAACCTTTGAAGGTAATGCGCAGGGGCTCAGGGTCGTCACCAAGATCGAGAACCATCTCTTTGATGGTGGTCTGCGCTTAACCTACCCAACTCTAGGAACACTATTGAAATACCCTTGGACAGCTCGTCACGGTGGTAAGAAGGGTAAGTTCAGCTGTTATCAAGCGGAACTTCCTTTAGTAGCATCACTGGCCAAAGATCTTGGTCTGCCTCAGCTTGAAGAGGATCGCTGGGCGCGTCACCCTCTGAACTTCCTAATGGAGGCGGCGGATGATATCTGTTACGCCATATTGGATCTTGAAGATGCTATTGAGTTGAACCTGCTTAGTTTCGATGAGGTTAAACCTATCTTGTTAACGCTCTGCGGCGACCTGGAGTTTGATGATGAGATCTTCGCGACCCAGGCCTCTGCACGACGTAAGATTTCGGCACTTCGTGGTCGAGCGATGGAGAACATGGTCGACTCAGCGGTGCAGGTGTTTGCCGATCAGCTGCCAGAGATCTTGTCAGGTCAATATCAGGGTGAGCTTCTCAGTGATGGCGATCCCATGGTTAGAGATGGGTTGGCTGCAGCGAAACGTATCGCCCAAGAGCGGGTCTTTCCAGACAATCGAAAAGCAGAGCTAGAGGTGGGTGCCTATACTATTCTAGGTGTGTTGGTTGAGGCTTTTATCGAGGCGGTCTGGGAGCAGCACCAAAAGCAGGGAGAAGATCTCTGTTATCGCAGTGAAAAGATTATCGGTCTGATGGGGATTCATGCCCCCTCTTCGGGTGAGTCGCTCTATCAAGGCTACATGCGTGCCTTGGACTTTATTAGCGGTATGACCGACTCCTATGCAAGCTACCTTGCTCGACAGATCGGTGGAGGAATAAAGGTTTAATATGGCATCACTTCAAGATCAGCTTAGTCGACTCGTCTACAGCACGGAAAAAGGTAACCTCTGTCCTGATTGTGGCGAAGCGTTAACCGCTTGTATCTGTTCAGAGCAGGCAGAGCAGACGCGCATTGCCGCAATGGATGGGGTAGTTCGCATTCGTCGTGAAACCTCTGGGCGAAAAGGCAAAGCCGTCACTACCATTTCCGGTGTGCCAAGAGTTGAGTCTGAATTAAAGACGCTTCTGAAAAAGTTGAAGCAGGGGTGTGGTTCAGGCGGTGCTGTCAAAGAGGGAATTATTGAGATTCAAGGTGATCACCGCGACAAACTTAAAACCCTCTTAGAGAAAGAGGGTTTTACCGTTAAGTTAGCGGGCGGTTAGAGGCCGATTGCTCGCTCCGAGAGTGCCAGTTCCATTCGGGCGCGCAGCAAAGAGTAAAGCTGTATTGCCGCATCAATCTCCTCTTTGCGGTTCGTAAGACTCTCGATATTTAAGCCCAGCGGTAGATCCAATTCGGCGCAAGATTCCAAAATCATCTGCAAGTTGGTGTAACAGATCTTAATAGACTCTTTAAGTGGCTGATCGGCATCCAAAATTCGGTAGCTGGTCGCCTCTGGTACCGAAATACCCAACCACTTCATAAACTCAAGGGTCTTCTCACTGCCACAAGGTGTGAAAGTCAAAATGATTCGTGCCGGCTCCATATCGAGCTGTTTGCAGCGACGAGCATAGGAGGTCAGCATGTCGATGGTCGCTTGTGCGTTATAAACCGCTTGCGAGATGAAGAAGTGACAGCCCTCTTTCTGCTTGGTCACCATGCGCTCGTGTTCATCGCCTTTTTTCTGATGGCGCTCTGCGATACAGACACCGCCAAGGGCAATTGTTTTATGAGACTCTTCCAGTGATTGGTAGGCATCATTCAAACTGAACTTGTAGTCACCTTCCGAGGAGGGGGCGCCAACCAGGACGATATTGTTCTGGTGGTAGGTCTCAGTCGTCTCTTCTACCCACTCTTCAAACTCTTGTCGACTACCTTGAGCAACACTGTTGTAGGTGATGGTTCCGCAGCCGCTCTTTTCGTGAAGCAATTTAGCGTAGTGGCGCGGGTCACGTGTTTGAGCAAAGGGGAATGGGCGAGGTGTGTCGATGCGAGTGCTCTCGTCCTGAATGTCATAAACGATAATGCCATCGAACGCGATACGGTCGAGTCGTTCCAGCAGCTTGTCAGCAATGCCTGACATCACTTCATCTTCGGTGCCCATTTTGGGTGGGGTAGTACCGATGACATAAACCCCTTGGTCCGTACCGATTAATTTGTCCTGAAGTGAGCAGCTCATCTCTATTCCAATTGCTTCTTTTAAGTGTGGCTTAGTATAAACGTGAGTGGATTTCATGAAAATTGCATATCCCATGAAATTTTTTTCTTAAGATATGCATGACGTTCAATTTAGAGCTTTCGAACGACGTTGACACCGTCGCGCAGAGTCAGAAAGACGTTTTCCACCTCGGGGTCCTCTGCAATCAGTCGGTTTGTTTCAACTAACACATCATCGATATCGGATTCTGGTTGAATGACCTTGCCAGACCAGAGCACGTTATCAAGTACGATTAAGCCACCTGGGCGAGTCAGCTCTTTAACCTTTAAGTAGTAGTTTAGGTAGTTGCGTTTGTCGGCATCGATAAAGGTGAAATCCAATGGGCCATCAAGTTGATCTGCAAGAGTTTCAAGGGTGTCGATGGCAGGACCAAAGATCACGTCAATCTTTTTGCCGTGTTCGCTTCGCTCATAAAAGGTTTTTGCGAAGTCGATCGCGCGTGGGTTGGTTTCACAGCAGATAAGCTTGCCATTATCCGGCATGCCTTCCGCAATGGATAGCGCTGAATAGCCTGTGAACATACCAATTTCAAGGGCGCGTTTCGGCTGAGCAATCGCAGAGAGCATCTTAAGTGTTCGGCCGACCAGGCGGCCAGATAGCTTTTGTGGCCATCCCATATTTTGGTTGGTTTGGTCGATCAACTCCTGCAGGAGTTCGGGCTCTGCTGAAGTAGAGATAAAGGCATAGTCTTCGACCTGTTCGTCGACGAGAAAGTCAGGCATGGGATACTCAGTTATTGATTAAGGGTGGAGATGATGGCGCTGCCCCACATGGTGACGCTCTTTCCATCTTCGGTCCAAAGGTATTGGCAAAGTTTAATATCAGACTCAATGCAGCTTTGCTGGCTGATTGCGACACCGGTAGGTAGGGTTTGGCAGCCCTGTTCTGGCTCCTTGCCCACTCCATACAGACGTGCGCTCAACAGCGAGCGATAGAGAGACTCGGTTTCGCACACCCAGTGCTTTCCTTCATCGCTAAGAGCGTTGGCGGTTGGAGTGAGTGCAAGTGCAGCGAGCGATCCTAAAATTATTTGTCTAACTTTCATTTTAATCTCTGTGCAGGTCCGTACAATATCGCTAAAAGGAGATTATAACTATGAACGAATCGCTATACATCTTTCTGTTAACCGGCGTCTTCTCAATGTCGGCTGCGCTGAGTGTAGGTGCCATCAACAAAATGCCAGAATCTGATCGTCCTGCATGGTTTGCGGTGAAGCAGAATATGGTCATGATGGTGGTGCTCGGTAATCTTGCTGCGCTAACGCTGGTGGGTTCTCTGGCCTATGGATTTCAGACCTTGCACTGGTCGATTCCATTGAGCTCAATGTTCATCACCTTCCCGATCGTGCATCAGTTATTGGTGGTCAAATTGATCGGTGCTACCAAGGCACTATTCTTAACAGTTCCTGCTACCTTGGCCTCTATTGCGGTGCTCTATATCTACTGGCCCTAATCGTTAATTTGTCCTACCTAAAAACGCAGCCTCGGCTGCGTTTTTTGTTTTTAGTTCTTAAGACGCAAAAATGTTGCGATGTTATGTGTAAATCTAATGTAAACCTAAGAGAGTGTTTTTTGCCGGTTATCAATAATATATTTTGATTTTGTGCTTACAATCTAATTTTAATGCAAATATTTTGCATAAATTAAAAATTATTGGCGTTTTATTTGTGTGTTAGTATTGTTGTTTCATATCTATAATTTGCATTAGTTTCGTTAATTTTTTGTAAATATAATTAAGTTACTGTCTATTTATCAATAATGACGCAAAATTTGTGCGTAAATTAGAAAATATTGTTATTTATATGATTTATATGATTTATATGGGTTGCATTGGTAGTTTTTGCAAAAATTTCTCATTAAATTAAAGATAAACGCAAATATTTTGCGTTAAGTGTTGGAATGCTTGGTTGGGTTGTGTATATTTTGAGCAATGGACGATTTAATCGTCATCACTGGCTTTAGGATTTGTAATCTGTGGATGCAAAAGATTGGGAGATAATTCGTGCGCTCCAGCAAGATGGACGTCGCACCACGAATGAGATCGCGGATAGCGTTCGTCTCTCAGGCTCGGCCGTGTCTCGCCGTATCGCACGTCTAGAAAAAGACGGCATCATTTCTGGTTACACCGCACTCGTAGATCCCGATAAGGTTGGTTATACCGCCACCGTCATGGTTGAAATTACGCTCGATAGCCAGTCTGATGCGGCTCAATCAGAGTTTGAGCGTGCGGTTGCTAAGGTCCCGAGTGTCAGATCCTGTTACCTAATGAGCGGCGATGCGGATTATCTATTAAAGGTAGCAGCAAGAGATTTGCGTGACTTTGAACGGTTGCGCCGAAAGGTTTTGAGTGATTTACCGCATGTTTCACGTATGCAGACGTCGTTTGCTTTACGCGAAATCGTCAATCACTTGGAGTACGCGCCGGAGAGCGCATAACAATGGTTAAACGTAATGAAAATTGGGTGTGAATCGTGGATTCAAAAATGATTGTAGCTCTTGATATCGGTACCTCTAAGGTCGTCTGTATGGTGGCCGAGATCGGTACGGACGGTGATATTGAGGTCGTGGGCGTCGGCTCTCACCCATCACGCGGTTTAAAACGCGGTGTGGTCGTTAACATCGAATCTACTGTGCAGTCGATCCAGCGAGCGGTTGAAGCGGCTGAGTTGATGGCGGGAGTCAAAATTCACTCAGTCAGTGTGGGCGTCTCTGGTAGCCATATTGCGAGTCAAAACTCACACGGTATTGTTGCTCTGCAGAGTAAAGAGGTGACTCAATCAGACGTAGAGCGTGTCATTGAGGCTGCTCAAGCGGTCGCGATTCCGGCGGATCAGCGCATTCTGCACATCCTTCCGCAAGAGTATTTGATTGATAACCAAGAGGGCATCAAAGAGCCGCTTGGCATGTCCGGTGTGCGTTTGGAAGCTAAGGTTCATCTGATTACCGGTGCGACTAACGCCATTCAGAATATTGAGAAGTGTGTTCGCCGCTGTGGTCTTGAGATCGATGCCGTAGTTCTTGAGCAGTTGGCATCGGGTTACGCGGTGTTGACTGATGATGAGAAGGATCTGGGTGTCTGCATGGTTGATATCGGCGGTGGTACCACCGATATCGCGATCTTTACTCAAGGTTCAATTCGTCACACAGCTGTGATTCCTGTTGCGGGCGATCAAGTCAGCAATGATATTGCCATGGCATTGCGCACCCCAATGCAGCATGCCGATCAGATCAAAATGAAGTACGCCTGTGCATTGGCGCAGTTAGCGCGTGCTGATGAGACGATCAAAGTTCCAAGCGTCGGTGATCGTCCTGCGCGAGATCTATCACGCCAAGCTCTGGCTGAAGTGGTGGAGCCGCGTTATGAAGAGCTGTTTACCCTAGTTCAGCAAGAGCTTCGCCGCAGTGGGTTTGAAGATCTAGCGGCAGCCGGCATCGTCCTGACCGGCGGTACTTCGAAGATGGAAGGTGCGGTTGAGCTCGCTGAAGAGATATTCCACATGCCTGTTCGTTTGGCTAAGCCAACGGGTGTAGGCGGTGTTGATGATCTGTTGAGTAACCCTATCTACGCAACGGCGATTGGTCTGTTGCTCTACTCGGCGGATAACGACCTTGATCAGCATGTGGATGCCGAAACAATGACCGATTTTGGTTTGATGCCGGACGATATTGCTGAGCATCAGCCTGAGAAAAAACGAGTTAAAAAAGAGCCATCAGAAGGGTGGGTCTCTAAAACAAAATCTTGGTTAAAAGGTAACTTTTAATCAGAGCTTAGTTGGCAGTAACCGGCAAAGATCGGGCCTGCCTTACATAAAACCTGGAGGAAGATATGTTTGAGTTAGTAGAAGATACAAACGAGAACGCAGTAATCAAAGTTGTCGGTGTCGGTGGTGGTGGCGGTAACGCAGTCAACCACATGGTCGCGTCGGATGTAGAGGGTGTAGATTTTATCTGTGCCAATACCGATGCTCAGGCACTTGGAAAAATGGCCGCTAGTACAGCCCTTCATATCGGTGGTGATATGACGAAAGGCTTGGGTGCGGGCGCTAACCCGGATGTTGGTCGTCAGGCAGCGGTCTCTGACCGTGAACAGATTGCCGACTCTCTGCGTGGTGCCGACATGGTCTTCATCACTGCTGGCATGGGTGGTGGTACCGGTACGGGTGCTGCACCGATCGTTGCCGAAGTGGCTAAAGAGATGGGAATTCTGACGGTGGCGGTCGTCACTAAACCCTTCCCATTTGAAGGCAAAAAACGCATGAAGATTGCGGAAGAGGGTATTCGTGAGCTGCAGGAGCAGGTCGACTCTCTGATTATTATCCCTAACGAGAAACTGCTTCCTGTGCTAGGTAAAAACACCAGCTTGATCAAAGCCTTTGGTGAAGCCAACGATGTACTTAAGGGCGCCGTTCAAGGCATTGCTGACCTCATTATCCGTCCGGGTATGATCAACGTCGACTTTGCAGACGTTCGTACGGTGATGTCTGAAATGGGCATGGCCATGATGGGTACTGGTCATTCGCGTGGTGATGAGCGTGCAGCAGAAGCGACGGAAGCGGCGATTAAGAGTCCACTGCTTGAAGATGTTGATCTGAAAGGCGCAAGTGGCATTTTGGTGAACATCACAGCGGGTATGGACCTTAGCCTGGGTGAGTTCGCTGAAGTGGGTGAAATTGTTGAAGAGTACGCGTCAGACAATGCGACCATTGTGGTCGGTACCGTTATCGATCCAGATATGAGTGAAGAGCTCAAAGTCACGGTAGTAGCGACTGGTTTAGCTCAGGCTCAACAGGCGGGTGCCCGTGTTGTAAACAGTGATGTGACAACCGGTGGTCCAACTCAAGTAGAGGTGAAAACGGCGCCACCTACGGCCTCTGATTTCAGCCAGCTTGAGTTGCCAACAGTAATCCGTAATCGTCAGGCTCAACAAGCCGAGCAGGCGGTTGAGATGGAAGAGCCAGTACAACAGAAAACCGGTACTGATGATATGGAGTTCTTGGATATCCCAGCCTTCCTGCGTCGTCAGGCCGATTAATTAAGTTTTAAACCGTCCAGGTTTCCCGCTCCCCATTATTGGGTGAGCGGGTCTTTTACTGCGACGAGCAGAAACTCGTGATTCCCATCACCCCCTTTAATAGGGCTGTCGATGTAGGTCACTACTCTCATCTCTAACTCGGACATCAGCGTTTTAAAACGCTCCTCCAGCTCTTTATAGAGATCCGTCGATTTGACGATTCCCCCCTTGCCTATGTGCTCCTTTCCTAACTCAAACTGAGGTTTCACCAGTGTGACTAGGTAGCTCCCTCTGTCCAGTAGTTGGCAAAGTCCCGGCAAAATAAGGGTTTGCGAAATGAATGAGACATCCATAACGGCTAGATCAAACTGTCCAGTGGGGCTGTGTGCTTTTAGCTCAGGCTTGAGTTCACGCGCGTTATAGCCTTCAAGGCAGGTCACCTTTGGGTTGGATCTCAGCTTCTGTGCCAGCTGGTCATGTCCCACTTCAATACCTAGTACAGAGGCGGCACCCTGTTGAACGAGGTAATCGGTAAAGCCACCGGTTGATTGTCCAACATCGATGGCATGAACATCGTTAAGATCAATTTGGCAGATCTCAACGGCGCCTTTCAGTTTCAGTGCACCACGCGAAACGTACTGGTCGACTTCAGACAGAGTCACCTGAAACTCAGTCGACTCGGGAAGCTTGATGCCGGGTTTGCTTAAGATGCGCCAGGCTTTATCAAGGTAGCTAACGCGCCCCTCTTTAATGGTACGTTGTGCTTGCGTGCGACTATCACACAGACCTTTATCCAGCAGTAGTTGATCAGCGCGTTTCATCTTGGCTCCCAAATTAGTTGGCTAATAGTAAACAAAGTTCTACTACTTGTCAGAACCAGGATCTCTGCGATAATGGCCTGAGTTTAATATTCTTGATCAGGAGCGCTTCATGTCTAATCGCAGCACCATCTCTACACCCAATGCACCGGCTGCCATTGGTACCTATTCACAAGCTGTCAAAGTGGGTAACACGGTCTACATCTCAGGTCAGATTCCTTTGATTCCAGAATCGATGGAGCTGGTGACTGAAAGCTTCGAAGCGCAGGCCGTTCAGGTGTTTGAAAATTTAAAAGCGATTGCTGAAGCGGCAGGTGGCTCGCTCAACGAAGCAGTGAAATTGACTATTCTTTTGAGTGATATGTCGCACTTTGCCAAGGTCAATGAGGTGATGGCGCGTTACTTCGACGAGCCCTATCCAGCGCGTGCTGCGTTTGCTGTGAAAGAGTTGCCTAAGTCAGTCGATATCGAGATCGATGCCATCATGGTGACAGCCGACTAATCATGCCTCGTCCTCTTGTTGCTGAGATCGATTTAGCTGCCCTCAAACATAATTTGGCACTGGCCAAGCAGCAAAATCTGCAGGCCAAAACTCTGGCCGTGGTTAAAGCGAATGCTTATGGTCATGGCGCTGTTAAGGTGGCGCTAGCCTTAGAGTCTGATGCCGATGCCTTTGGTGTTGCCTCTATCGAGGAAGCGCTAGAGCTGCGTGAGGGTGGCCTTAAAGCGCCTGTTCTGCTGCTTGAAGGTTGCTTTTCAGAGGAGGAGTTAGCCTCTTGTGAGCGTCAAAACTTTTGGGTGGTCTGTCACAGTGACTATCAAATTGAGTGGCTAATTCGCTATCTGTCGACGACCGATTGGCGACCACAGATCTGGTTAAAAGTGGACTCTGGTATGCATCGCCTCGGTTTTGATGCAGATGCCGTAGCGGGTGTAATGGAGCAGTTCTCCTCTATAGAGGGACTGCCTACACCGGTTATGATGAGTCACTTTGCCTGCGCCGATCAGCCTGCCCATCCTCGTAATGAGTTTGCACAGTCGCGGTTTAATCCAGTCAAAACTAACCTCAGTAGTTTTGCTAACTCTGCCGGAATTTTTACCCAAGCAACGCCTGCTGATAGTTGGCAGAGGCTAGGCATTGGGCTTTATGGTGGAACGCCGAGTGAGCTGGGTTTGCAAGGTTTGCAGCCTGCTATGACGCTGAAAACAGCCATTATTGCGTTGCGCGATATTTCACCGGGTGAGTCGGTGGGTTACGGTGCAACCTATACCGCGGAATCACCTCGTAAAATTGCGACGATCGCCATTGGGTATGCCGATGGCTATCCGCGCCAAGCGAAGCAAGGTACACCTGTGTTGGTTAATGGTGTTGAAGCACCGATCGTCGGTCGTGTCTCAATGGATATGATTACCGTTGATGTGACCGATTTGCCGTCAGTGTCGGTAGGTGATGAGGTGATCATGTTCAATGAACAGTTACTTGCGGATAGGGTCGCTAAATGCTGCGATACCATCGACTACACGCTGTTTGCGGGGCTAACAGCGCGTGTTCCTAGGCGGTATTCTGAGTGAGTCTCTGGAAAACGCTGTCAGAGCGGGTGACAGGCTGAAGGCCAGTCACCATGACTCCGTAATACGTTACGTGCACCGGTGACTGGCTTTAGCCTGTCATCCGCCTTCTATTTACGCTCCAACCTACCACATCAAATCATCAGGAATCGCGTAATCCGCATAAGGATCATCCTCATCACTCACCTGTTGATCGCTAGACAGAGGAATGATTCGTTCAGGACGACGCTGTTCTATTCGTTCTGCCACAACGGCCGGTACTAAAGCATAACCTTCACCGAGTTTAGCGACCCGTATCTGGGCGCGAGTAAGCGGCTGAAACATCGACTCATCGATGTAGATGTGCTTGATGGTCTTGCCATCAGCGAACTGGTAACGAGTCTCTGCGCGCTCAGATATCGTAATTTGATGATGTTCAATCAGCTGCTTCACTTGAGCGTCGATTGCTCTCTCTGCCTGTTCCGCATCACGTGCCTCATTCAAGGCGCGATCTTGTGCCGCTTTCTGCTCGCGTTTGGCTTGGATATCCGCTTGCTGTTTGGCTTTTTCTGCAGCGACCTCATCAGGAGACTGCTTTTTCTTTTTGCGCTTCTCAATCGTCGCCTTTTTTGCCTGTTGTTTGTTAGCAAGGCCCGCTTTTAACAATTGGTCTTGAAGTGATCCCGCCATGACACCTGTTTCCATAAGTTCTAGAATGCGCGGAGTTTAACATAGCTTTTTCATTGAGGTATTTGTGAATTTAGTTGAGTGGTTAACCCTATTAGCGGTCTGTACTTTGGGGGCAGTTTCACCCGGTCCCAGCCTTTTGGTTGTTGTAAACCAGGCGTTAAATGGATCCCGTGTTCATGGTCTATTAACTGCAATCTCGCACGGTTTAATGGTCGGTGGTTGGGCTCTATTGACGGTCGTAGGGTTAAGTCAGCTGCTGGCTCGTTTGCCTTGGATAGAGGTGGGTTTAACCGTCATCGCCGCCCTTTATCTACTGAACATGGCACGCGGCGCTTGGCAGGGTGGATCGATGAAGATTGCGCCTGAAGAGCGCTCGCGAACCAGTTATTGGCAGGCGATTCGTGATGGGGCCGTTATTGCGACCTTCAATCCTAAGTTGATGCTCTTTTTTATTGCGATTTTTGCCCCTTTTGTCGGCTCTGAATCAACCTTTGAAACGCAGACGCTGCTGGTCGTAACGCCCTGGGTTACTGATACCCTCTGGTACATCATCGTTTCGCTACTGCTAAGTACACGCAAAAGCTTGGCGCTACTGGAAAAGCACGAGCAGCGAATCAATCGAGGCATGGCGGTGGCATTGACGCTTCTGGCGGGTGTGATGCTGTCAGGTCTGCTTTAACTTCATTTGCAATAGCCTAGCGGGGTGCTTATACTTCGCGCTCCTCATTCGAGGTGTTTTTGTGGTGGCTCCATTGGTCCTCCCGCAATGATAAACCGTGAACCTGGTCAGGCCCGGAAGGGAGCAGCCACAGCGGTCGACTCATGTGCCGGGATGTGGCTGGTGGGGCCATCTCCATTTCTGGTAAAAATTCCCGCTGTTTGACTCTCCCTCACCAACGATAAATGTTAGTATCGGGTTAAAATTTTCCGACCACTGAGGATAGGATGAGTTATCAGGTTTTAGCCCGTAAATGGCGTCCCCGTCGTTTCGTTGAAACGGTAGGGCAGGAGCACGTTCTAAAAGCGCTTGTGAATGCGCTCGACGAGAACCGGTTGCACCACGCCTATCTGTTTACCGGCACGCGAGGTGTGGGTAAAACCTCCATTGCACGTCTGTTTGCTAAAGCGCTGAACTGCCAAGAGGGCGTCAGCTCGGAGCCATGTGGTCGTTGTAGCTCCTGTATCGAAATTGCTGAAGGTCGATTTGTTGATCTTATCGAGGTCGATGCGGCTTCACGTACCAAAGTGGAAGATACCCGTGAGCTGTTAGAGAACGTGCAATACGCACCAACTCAAGGTCGCTACAAAGTCTACCTAATAGACGAGGTACACATGTTGTCGACCTCGTCATTCAATGCCTTGTTGAAGACGTTGGAAGAGCCACCACCGCACGTTAAATTCCTACTGGCGACAACCGATCCACAGAAACTGCCAGTGACCATTTTGAGTCGTTGTCTTCAGTTCAACCTGAAGAACATGGCGCCAGAGAAGATCGTCTCTCACCTTCAGTTTGTACTGGGCGAAGAGTCCATCCCCTTTGATGACGCTTCACTCTGGCTGATTGCGCGTTCTGCGGATGGGTCTATGCGTGATGCGCTGTCGTTGACCGATCAGGCCATTGCGTTTGGCTCTGGTGCGCTGCGTGAAGGTGATGTGCGTGCTATGTTGGGTACCATTGATCATCGCTTGGTGTTTGATCTACTGGATGCGATTGTGGCCGGTGACGGTAAAGCAACGATCGATCGAGTAGCAGCCATGGCTGAGTTTTCGCCCGATTTTGCTGGTGTATTAGCTGAGATGATCTCGATTCTGCATCGAGTAGCCTTGGCTCAAGTGGTGCCTGCTGCGATCGATAATAGCTTAGGGGATCAGGCTCAGATTCAAGCGCTTGCTGGCAAGGTGCGTGCAGAAGAGATACAGCTCTACTACCAAATCGCATTAACAGGCCGTCGTGATCTGCCGATGTCACCGAACCCTCGTGAAGCATTAGAGATGTGCTTGTTACGTATGTTGGCCTTCCGTCCTGTCGATCAGCGTCCTATCGATGCGCCACCCGTTAAGCCGTCTGAGATCTCTAGGCCTGTTGAAAATGAGCCTGCTGTCAGTGAGCCGGAACCACAGCCAGCGATCGAAACGCCAGTTGTTGAAAAGCCGCTAGAGACTCAAGCGACGCTAGCGCAGCCAGAGTCTGCTCCAGTGAATGATCCCCCGCCATGGGAGGATATTCCCGCTGAGGCCTATGCAGATCAGGAGCCAACGGCAAAAAAGTTTGAAGCGGACTCGATGGAGGCCGTATCGGCTCCGTTGGAGTCCGCTAGGGTTGAGCCATCTGAACCATTTAAGCCAGCTGAGCCCATGGATAAACTCATGGATGAGCCGGCTATTGACCCTGTTGAATCTAACGACAGTGCGATTGATCTGTTTGGCGAAGAGACGCCACTAGCCACTTACGATAAGCCGGATGAGCAACCAGTAGTTGAAGAGGTTAAGCCAGTAGAGGCAGTTGAGCCGGTTGAGCAGAAAGAACAGGCTAAAAAAACGCTAGAAAAATCAATTACGCTCTCCAATTTTGCGCTTGAAGATTGGGTGCATTTGATTGCCCAACTGGATCTAACCGGTATGACCGAGAGCTTGGCTA
This sequence comes from Marinobacterium sp. xm-a-127, assembly GCF_013283425.1. Classification (NCBI taxonomy): domain Bacteria; kingdom Pseudomonadati; phylum Pseudomonadota; class Gammaproteobacteria; order Oceanospirillales; family Oceanospirillaceae; genus Marinobacterium; species Marinobacterium sp. xm-a-127. The sequence goes on along the minus strand of NZ_WBYH01000004.1, from coordinate 227,223 downwards.
AGGCGATGTCCCTTGAGACACTTCAGGGGAACCGTATGGTGTTGCACTATACGGCTGAGCAGGAAGCGCTCTTCAGTGATCAGCACAAACAACGTATTGCTGATGCGATTACCGCCTTTTTCCAAGAGCCGATGTCGGTTGATTTTCAGCTGGCTGAACAGACTCGTGAAACGCCGGTGAACTACCGTATTCGCCGTGCTGAAGAGCGACGCATAGCGGCGGTAAGGCATTTGAAACAAGATCCCAATGTGGAACGATTAATTGAGATGTTCGATGGACAGTTAGATGAACTCTCCGTTGAGCCTTTAGAGATAGAGTGAGGTCATAGTTATGATGAAAGGTGGAATGGGCAACCTAATGAAGCAGGCCCAAAAGATGCAAGAGGACATGCAGAAAGCGCAAGAGGAGATCGCTCGCGCTGAAGTGACGGGTGAAGCGGGTGCAGGTCTTGTCAGCATCGTTATGAACGGTCGTCACGACGTAAAACGTGTCAGCATCGATGACTCTTTGATGGAAGAGGATAAAGAGATTCTAGAAGATCTTATCGCTGCAGCGGTTAATGATGCGGTGCGTAAGGTTGAAACCACCAGCCAAGAGCAGATGTCGAAAATCACCCAAGGTATGGGTATGCCACCTGGCTTTAAGATGCCGTTTTAATTATGTCGTTAACCCCTAAACTAGAATCGCTAATCAGCGCACTGCGTCGCCTACCGGGAGTGGGCCCTAAGACGGCTCAGCGTATGGCGTTGCACCTGTTAGAGCGTGATCGCGATGCTGCCATCCAGATCAGTGGTGCGCTGGCTGATGCTGCTCAGAATATTGGTGAGTGTGAACAATGCCACTCGCTCTCTGAGCAGGCCGTCTGCGATATCTGCAGTAATGCAGCGCGTGATCGTAAAACCTTGTGTGTTTTGGAATCACCGATTGATCTGATGGCGATCGAGCAGACGGGGGGCTACGCAGGCCTCTATTTTGTATTGGGCGGGCACCTGTCGCCGATCGATGGAGTAGGGCCGGAAGATTTGAAAATCGATCAGCTTTTGGATCGAGTCTACCAGGGCGAGATTAACGAACTGGTGTTGGCCACCAATCCAACGGTAGAGGGTGAAGCGACCGCTCACTACATTGCCGAACAGCTTCGCGATGTTGATGTCAGTATCAGTCGTATTGCTCACGGGGTGCCTGTAGGTGGCGAGCTTGAGTACGTAGATGGCGGTACTCTGGCGCATGCGCTGGCCGGTCGCCGCCAGATGGAGCGATAAGTTGATAGATTTTAGCGGTTACGACTTTGCCAAGCTGAGACAAGCGGCCAAAAACCCAATCTGGATCGATACCGAAGAGCAGTTGGCTCACTACTGTCAGCAGTGGTTAGAGGTGCCGTTGATTACCTTGGATACTGAGTTCATTCGTACCTCCACCTTCTACGCAAAGCCAGGCCTGATTCAAGTCGCTGATCAGCACAGTGTTTATCTGATTGATCCACTGCCTATAAAACGCTGGCGCCCATTCAGAGAGCTGCTAGAAGCGCCTCAGGTCTTAAAGGTTCTGCACGCTTGTGGAGAAGATGTTGAGTTGTTTAAACATCGCTATAAAGCGGCACCCTCACCGATGTTTGATACCCAAGTCGCGGCCGCTTTTTGTGGTTGGGGTTTCAGTATGGGACTTCAGCGTCTTGTTAAACATGCGCTGGATATCGATCTGGATAAGGGTGAAACCAAGTCCGACTGGCTACAACGCCCGCTAACTGATAATCAGACACTCTATGCGGCACTGGATGTCTGCTACCTAGCCGAAATCGTTCAGATGCAGTTTAAAGAGCTTGAGAAGTTGGGGCGCACCGAGTGGGTCAAAGAGGAGTGCGAAGAGCTAGTTGCCAGTGTCATTGCTAACGAAGCGAATATTGATGACTACTATCGACGTTTCTCACAGCTCTGGAATATTCCGACGCGTAAGTTAGCGGCTCTGCGAGACCTGACCATTTGGCGTGAACGCACCAGCCGTTTGAGGGATAAAGCCCGCAATCGCATCTTGTCTAACCATCAGATTATCGATGTGATTCAGCAGTGGCCCAATAAGCGCGACGATTTGAGAAAAATTGAAGGGTTGCGTTCAGGCAACGTCTGGGATTTTGGTAACGATATTATTCGCTGCCTGAAAAATGCCGATAAGTCAGCCCAAGATAACCCGCCAGAGCCGATTGAGCAGCCGCTGAAGTTCAAGTTTCATGCTCACCTTAAAGCCTTGCGTGCAGTTGGTGCCAAAGCGGCGGAGCAACACAATGTGGCGCCGGAGCTGATGCTGAGAAAACGAGATATTGAAGCGTTGATTCGCACAGGTGTTGAGACGGGTCATTATGAATTGCCAGATAGCCTATGTGGATGGCGTAAACCTTTGATTGGTCAGGCTCTGCTTGATCAGCTAGCAGAATTAAACGAGTCAAACTGATGTTAATTTGTTCTATTTATAAAAGCTCAAAAAAAGATGAGATGTATCTCTACGTTGATAAGCGTGAAGGCTTAGAGCGTGTTCCGGATGCCCTTATCGAGATCTTTGGTACTCCTGTTCACTCTATGGATATGCCATTAACTGCCGAACGTAAATTGGCGCGCGCCGATACCGCAAAAGTGCTTGAAAGCATCCGTGACCAAGGTTTTTACCTGCAGATGCCGCCTCCTAAAGAGGACTATATGCTCGATATCCACATGGATCGTCCAGAGACAGGCGTCCGCTAATGTCAGAGGTGTTTTGGCGCAGTAAATCACTGGAACAGATGACCCACGACGAGTGGGAGTCTCTCTGTGACGGCTGTGCCCTCTGTTGTCTGCACAAACTAGAGGATGAGGATACAGAAGAGGTCTACTACACCACCGTCGTCTGTCACCTTCTGAATACCGATAACTGCCAGTGCACGGATTATCCTAACCGATCCACTCGCCAGCCCAGTTGTGTCAAATTGCATCCAAAAGATGTCGAAGAGTTCCACTGGCTTCCGCAAAGTTGTGCCTACCGCCTGATCTATGAGGGGCATGAGCTTCCACAATGGCATCCGTTGGTCAGCGGTGATCAGCGCAGTGTCATCGAAGCTAACGCTTCTGTCTTGAGCTACTACGAAGTCAAAGATAACGAAATCACAGAAGATGAGTTCATCGATTACGTGATTGAGCCTGAATAATCTTCTTTTGCATGATCAATAAATCCTTAAATTTTGGTTTAAATGATTATGATTCTCATTTAGAATTGTTATATAGGTTTAAGGATATTCATTGTGTCTCAAATTCAATGTGCCAATCTCTGGCAGATGAAACGGGGTATTCAAAGTGTTATTGAAGGGTTTACCCCCGCTTTGGATGCTGCTGTGAAAGCGCGTTTGGAGGAGCTGGGGTTCCATCAAGGCGCTCGCGTTTTATGTACTCAAGCACCTCGTTTGGGCGCTCCTAAATTGTATAAAGTGGGTAACGCAGTCTACTCACTTGAAAAGACAATCGCAGAGTGTGTGATTGCACATCCGGTCACGTCTGAATAATGAAACAACTACTACTGGTCGGAAGCCCCAACTCGGGAAAATCGATGCTGTTCAATCGTCTTACCGGTATGAATCAGCGTGTGGCAAACTTTCCTGGAATTACAGTCGATACCTCAACAGGGCCAGCGGTCGGTCGATCAGACTTATTAGTAGTCGATTTTCCTGGCGCTTACTCTTTAACCCCTCTTTCGGGCGAAGAGCAAGTTGCTGTAGATGCCTTCTATAAATTGTTGGACGTTCCTGTCGGTCACATAGAAGCCGTTGTCTGTGTTGTCGATGCGACCCGCATGGAAAAAGGTCTGGTATTTGCGTTGCAGGTTAGGGAGGCCTGTCGACGTGCTGGTCATCCAGTGATGATTGTGACCAATATGCATGATGTTCTTGAGCGTCATAATCAGAGCGTTGATGCTGAAGGGCTGTCGCAACGCTTGGATATGCCGGTCATTCCGATCTCTGCAAAGAGCGGTGTAGGCGTCGATCAAATCATTACACGCTCAGGGCAGGGGATAGAGGTTCCAAAGAGCGAGCTAAAAGAGGATCTGATTGCGTTTGACGCATCTGTGTTCCGAAATCTAGCGGAATCGTTGGCGAATGAGTTTGGTCCCAAAGGGGACTACCTGCTTCTGGTTCATAACCGAGCGGATCAATTCTTCCTCAGTACCCTGACGGGTGGTCTGAGTTTTCTGTTGATCATGTTTTTACTCTTCCAAGCGATATTCAGTTGGGCCGCTCCTTTGATGGATGGCGTAGAGTCACTGATTGGACTCACGGCAGACTCTGTGTTGCCTCTGATACCAAGCGGTATGCTGCATGACTTTGTTAAAGATGCTCTATTTGGCGGGCTGGGTGCTTTTTTGGTGTTTGTACCTCAGATTTTTATTCTGACGTTGATCGTCGGTTTTATGGAAGATTCAGGGTACCTTGCTAGGGCCGCTGTCATCTGTCACAGACCGCTTCGCGCTTTTGGTCTAACTGGTAAAAGTTTTGTCCCAATGTTATCGGGTGTCGCCTGTGCTATCCCAGGCATCTATGCAGCACGAACCATAGAGTCACCAAGACGTCGCTGGTTAACCTACTTTGCCATTCCGCTTATGCCTTGTTCGGCTCGACTACCTGTCTATGGGCTTCTTATTGTCGCGTTTATTCCCAATGAGTCACTTCTAGGTGGTGCAGTAGGGTTGCAAGGTCTGGCCATGTTGGCGATCTATCTATTCGGAATCGTTATGGCCTTGTTGATCGTGTCGTTACTCTCTAGAGTAAAGGCAGGTAAGGGGAGTGATCTCCCATTTGTTCTCGAGATGCCTCCCTATCGTCTACCGGGTGCAAAAACTTTAGGCCAGTTGGCCTGGTCACGCAGTGGTGATTTTGTGAAACGTGCAGGCCCCGTGATCTTCTGGGTCAGTGTGGTGGTCTGGGTGTTAGGCTACTTCCCTAATCAGGGGGCAAATTTGGGTGAATCCTGGTTGGGGGCTATTGGTAAATTCATAGCGCCTATCTTTGAACCCATCGGCCTGGATTGGAAGTACGGTGTTGCCATTATCGCGTCGTTCCTAGCGCGTGAGGTCTTTGTCGGCACACTGGGTACACTCTATGGTATTGAAGGTGCCGAGGAGGAGTTTACATCCTTGGCTCAACAGATTCAGGATTCTGGCATCTCTTTGGCTTCTGGAGTCGCTCTGTTTGTCTTCTTCGCCATTGCTTCGCAGTGTGTCTCAACTCTAGCAACGTTGCGCAGGGAGAGCGGTAGCTGGTCGCTGCCGGCCGGTCTGTTTGTGGGGTATGGTGTTTTGGCTTACAGCTTGGCTTTTGTGGCTTTTACTCTGATAGTTGGCGATTAGAGACTGGATTGTTTCCTGGACAGTGAATGACTACATCATTTTGAATTAAAAGATTGGCGAACTGATCATCGGGGCAGTCATTCGTAAACAGTCTTGATATGTCCTTAATGTGCCCTAGTTTCACCATGGGTGTTCTGCCAAATTTGGAGTTATCGCTACAAAGGAGTACCTCTGAGGCATTTGCTATAATGGCTTGTGACACTCTGACCTCCCTGAGGTCGTAATCAAGCAGGGTGCCATCTGGTTGAATACCGCTGATGCCTATGATTGCGTACTCCATCTGAAAGGTGTTTATGAGGTCTGTCGCTGGAGAGCCGACAATGCCACCATCACTGTTTCGAACTTCGCCACCTGCAACAATGACTGTGAAGTCACTCTTAGAGGATAAGGTAACAGCGACATTCAAGTTGTTGGTCACTACGGTCAGATTTTGTTTGCTCAACAGGGCTTCGGCGACTGCCTCTGTTGTGGTGCCGATATTGATAAATAGGGATGCGCCATCGGGGATATAATCAGCAACGAGTTTTGCAATAGTTTGTTTAGCGTCCGAATTAACACTTTTACGAGTTTTATAAGAGCTGTTTGTTGTGCTGTTTTCAACCGCACCAACACCACCATGATAACGTTTTACGCGCCCCTCCGTTTCCAATTGAGTGACATCACGTCTTATAGTTTGGGGCGTCACTTCAAGTGATGAAGTGAGTTCATCTATAGTCACAAAACCACTTTCAGCGATCTTATCGAGTATGAATTCAAACCTGCGATGTTGGCGCATCTAACATTCCGTAATTAACTTTTTTATTATCATAGTCATATATCAGACTTATAGCTATTGGGCTTTTTTACACTCCATCTGCTGCAAGGTAAGCATTAAGTTTGGCTTTGTTCTCTGTATCGATTCTTAAGCCAAGCTTCGTTCTTCGCCAAAGGATATCTTCAACAGTTTTTGCCCATTCATTATCCTGTAACCAGTTAACCTCTAATTCATAAAGGTTATAGCCAAAATGCTGCCCCAGCTCTTCAATATTTGTTGTCTTACCAAGTATATTGAAAGTGTCTGTTCCATAGGTTCTTAGCATTCGTTTTGCCCAACGGTTGTCTAGGAATGGGTATTTCATCTGAATCTTACTAAGCAGATTGTCACTATCTGTTAGTTCATAGTCTCCACCAGGAAGAGGGATACCCGCTGTCCATGCTCTACCCATTTGGGGATGAAATTTTTCAATCTCTCTCAAAGCGGACTCGGCAAGTTTTCGATAAGTGGTAATCTTTCCACCAAACACATTGAGTGCTGCTGCTCGTCCGTTGACAGAATCTACCTTTAGAACATAGTCCCTAGTTGCCTCAGTGGCTGAGGAGGCATTGTCATCGTAAAGGGGACGAACGCCAGAGTAGGTCCAGACAACATCAGAATCTTTTAGTGGTTTCTCAAAGTACTCAGAGGCAGCTTTCAAAAGATATTCTTGTTCTTCTGGAGTACAGTAAGCTTTTTCGGCTGGACCTTCGTGATCCACATCAGTTGTGCCAATTAAAGTGAAGTCATCTTCATAGGGGATAGCAAAAATGATCCGGTTATCACTCTGTTGGAAGATATAGGCGCGATCGTGATCATAAAGTTTCTTTACAACGATATGGCTTCCTCGAACTAGCCTGACGCCATGCTTTGAGTTCAGGTGAAGACTGTTATTAAGGACATCTGCTACCCAAGGACCAGCGCAGTTGATAACCGTTTTCGCCTGAACTTTCATTTCTTCATTAGTGATTAAATCTCTGACGGTTACCCGCCATAAACCCTCCACTCTTTCTGCGGACTCAACACGTGTCCTAGTGTGAATTTTGGCGCCACGATTTTCTGCGTCTCTTGCATTTAGGACTACTAGACGAGCGTCATCAACCCAGCAATCGGAATACTCAAACCCTTTCTTTAGTGACTTTTTAAGAGGGATACCTGTTTTGTCTTCTGCAAAATTAAGAGTTTTAGTGGCAGGTAAAATTTTTCTGCCCCCTAGATGATCATAGATAAACAGTCCTACTCTTAATAGCCAACTTGGACGAAGCCCTTTGTGGTGCGGTAAAACGAAGCGAAGTGGCCAGCTTATGTGCGGCATGGCTTTTAGTAAACGCTCTCTTTCGATAAGTGCCTCGCGAACCAGTCTGAACTCATAATATTCAAGGTAGCGTAATCCGCCATGAAACAACTTAGTTGAGCCTGAGGAGGTTGCTTGAGCAAGATCGCCCATCTCGAAAAGAGATACAGTTAATCCTCTACCAGCTGCATCACGTGCTATGCCACAACCGTTTATGCCACCACCTATAATAACCAGGTCTTTTACATCATTATGTTGCATTTCGTTCATTTGTGTTGTTTTTCTTCATTCGTTTATATTCGTATTAGGTGAAAGCTAACAAAAAGAAAATTTAAGTCAATAAAAACTTTCTCTTGACTTCGTTTGCTTTCGTTTGCGAGTATCCACTCTAACGAATGATTTCTGGATCACTTCGTTGATAAAAATAATGAAGATGGAGAAAGACCATGAAGAAAAAGCTAGCCTTGGCTGTCGCGTTTGCTTCGGCAACAATCACAAGCGCTGCTTATGCAGACATCAACGCTGCTAAGAAGTGGGTTGATAGTGAGTTTCAACCCTCCGCACTCACTAAAGAGCAACAAATCGAAGAGATGCAGTGGTTCATTAATGCTGCGAAACCATTCGCTGGAATGGAAATCAATGTGCTCTCAGAAACTATCCCTACACATACCTACGAGTCTACGGTTCTCGCAAAAGCCTTTGAAGAGATTACGGGTATTAAGGTAAATCACCAATTACTGGGTGAAGGGGAGGTTGTTCAGGCCGTTCAGACTCAAATGCAGACTAAGCGGAATCTTTACGATGCCTATGTGAACGACTCAGATCTAATTGGTACTCACTCTCGTCTTCAGTTGGCTCATAGCTTGACTGATTTCATGAACGGTCCCGCCAAAGACATCACTAACCCTAATCTTGATCTAGACGATTTCATGGGTCTTGAGTTTACGACTGGTGCTGATGGCGAAGTATACCAACTGCCAAGTCAGCAGTTTGTTAACCTTTACTGGTTCCGTAAAGACTGGTTTGATCGCGAAGATCTCCAAAAACAGTTCAAAGATATCTATGGCTATGATCTAGGTGTGCCTGTTAACTGGTCCGCTTATGAGGACATTGCGGAGTTCTTCTCCGTTCACGTCAAAGAGATCGATGGAACTCCAATCTACGGCCATATGGATTACGGTAAACGTGCCCCTGACCTTGGTTGGCGTATGACGGATGCCTGGTTATCTATGGCGGGTGCCGGTTCTGCTGGTCAACCAAATGGGCGTCCTATTGATGAATGGGGTATCCGTATGGAAGAGGGTAGTTGTAATCCAGCTGGTGCTAGTGTTTCTCGTGGTGGTGCCGCAAACGGTCCTGCTGCAGTTTACGCTATTCGTAAGTGGGATGAATGGCTACGTAAATATGCTCCACCAGGTGCCGCATCTTATGACTTCTACCAATCACTTCCTGCACTGAGCCAAGGTAATGTTGCTCAACAGATTTTCTGGTACAGCGCGTTTACAGCTGACATGGTTAAATCTCAAGCCGAGGGCAATAATACGGTTGATGCTGAAGGAACACCATTGTGGCGTATGGCTCCAAGCCCCCATGGCCCATACTGGCAAGAAGGTCAGAAGGTCGGTTACCAAGATGTTGGTTCTTGGACCATCCTAAAATCGACACCTGAAGATCGTGCTAAAGCGGCTTGGTTGTACGCTCAGTTTGTGACTTCAAAAACAGTTGATGTGAAAAAGTCTCACGTAGGTCTTACCTTCATTCGTGACTCTTCTATTAATCACGAATCATTCACTGAGCGAGCTCCAAAACTGGGTGGTCTAGTTGAGTTCTACCGTTCGCCAGATCGTAATATGTGGTCTCCAACCGGTGTCAACGTTCCTGACTATCCTAAGCTTGCTCAAATTTGGTGGCAACAGATTGGTGACGTGAACTCAGGCGCATTCACACCTCAAGAAGCAATGGATCGTCTAGCTCAAGAGATGGACATCACCATGGCTCGCATGGAGCGTGCAGACAAAGGTGCAAACGTTTACGGCGGTTGTGGTCCTCGTCTGAACGAAGAGAAGGATCCATCTTACTGGTTGGGTCGTGAAGGTGGGCCTAAGGCTAAACTTGCTAATGAGAAGCCTCAGGGTCAAACCGTTAATTATGATGAGCTAGTGAAAAGCTGGACTAACTAACGGTTAAAACGGGGGGGCCGTAGGCCCTCTCGATTTCTTTCCCAGAGATATTTCCATGAATTTAGAATTAAAAGATGTTGCAAAGCGCGTCGGCGCCGAAATGCATATACACGAGACAAATCTCGTTCTTGAACCTGGTGAGTTTAATGTTTTACTTGGTGCGACAAATGCCGGTAAAACAACCCTGATGAAACTGATGGCAGGACTGGATTCGCCAACAGCTGGTTCGGTTTTGTACGGCGGTGTAGATGTTACGAAAACACCACCTCAGAAGAGAAGCATCAGTTTTGTGCATCAGTTCTTCATTAATTATCCCCATTTAAGTGTAAGAGATAACATTATTTCGCCACTTAAATTATCAAAAATGTCTGATGCGGAGATTAATAAACGACTGGAAGCTACCGTTGATCTGCTTCGTTTAGGACCTATGTTAGATCGAAAGCCACATGAGCTTTCAGGTGGCCAACAGCAACGTTGTGCGTTGGCTAGAGCCCTTATTAAAGACTCTACAGCTGTATTTCTTGATGAACCACTTGCGAACTTAGATTATAAGTTGCGCGAAGAGTTGCGTGCAGAGTTGCCCAGTATTTTTGCTGATCGTGGTTCAATTGTTGTTTACGCAACTTCTGAACCTGCTGAAGCTTTGATGTTAGGTGGTCATACCGCCGCTCTTAATGAAGGTCATATTGCGCAGTTTGGTGCCACCTCTGATGTTTATCGTACGCCAGTCAATCTGACTGCTGCAGAAGTATTTTCCGATCCTCCTTTAAATACAATCAGCGTTAAAAAGTATGATGGTTGCATTCATTTGAGTGAAACTTTGAGTTGGCCGGCAGAGGGCACCGCTCAACATATGCCTGATGGAAACTATACACTGGGTGTTCGTCCTCATTTTGTTAGAGCGACTGGACATGGAGATAGTGCAATTGAGTTAAACGGTCGTATTCAGGTAACTGAGCTATCCGGTTCAGAAAGCGTCGCTCATTTTTCCATGGGGGGGGGCACTTGGGTCTCGCAAGCGAATGGACTGCACCCATTTAAGGTGGGAGAGCACCACCATTTTTATCTTGATAGCAGTAAATGCTTCTACTTTGATTCCCACGGACAAGCGGTTAGGTAGTAACAATGGCTAAAATAAAACTCGATAATATAAGACACTCCTACTACCCCAATCCATCGTCTGATGATGATTTTGCCTTGAAACGGGTTCACTTTGATTGGGATGATGGCGGTGCCTACGCGCTACTGGGCCCCTCTGGTTGTGGTAAAACGACCTTGCTAAATATCATTTCGGGTCTTTTAGAACCAAGCCACGGCAAGTTGCTTTTTGATGATAATGAAGTTACAAGCCTCTCTCCATCGGAGCGTAATATTGCTCAAGTGTTTCAGTTTCCCGTGATCTACGACACGATGACGGTTTACGATAACCTGGCTTTTCCATTGAGAAATCGTGGGGTCGATGAAGCTAGGATTGATGTAAAAGTCAGAGAGATCTCATCCATGTTGGAGATCGATGATCTGTTACTAACTAAAGCTGCAGGGCTTTCCCCAGATAACAAGCAAAAAATCTCCCTAGGTCGAGGTCTGGTGCGAGAGGATGTTAACGTGATCATGTTCGATGAACCGTTGACCGTCATTGATCCACATTTGAAGTGGAAGCTTCGCTCGAAGCTGAAAGAGCTGCACCAGAAGGTCAAAACAACAATGATCTATGTGACGCATGATCAGACAGAGGCGCTCACATTTGCGGATCAGGTTGTAGTGATGAACTTCGGTCAGGTACTGCAGGTTGGCACTCCAGATGCGCTTTTTGAAAGACCTGAACATACCTTTGTTGGTCATTTTATTGGTTCACCCGGTATGAATGTATTGCCTGTTGAAATAGTTGACGGTCAAGTATCCCTTGGTGGCCACTTCCTCGAAGTAAGCAGTCCTATTGTTGAAGCTGAAGGTAAATCTTTAGAGATAGGTGTGCGTCCCGAGTTTGTGCGAATCGCCGAGCAAGGCATACCGGCAACGGTAGTCAATGTTATGGATGTTGGGCGTCATAAGGTCTTACAAACGTTAGTAGGCTCACAAAAGGTCTTCGCAGTTTTAAATGAGGATCAGCCTGTTCCTGAAGGGAGCACTTACCTTACTTTCGATAAGCCGCAAACTCGTCTTTACAAAGATGGGTGGTTGGTAGATCTAACCTATGAGTACGAGGTTTTATAACAATGAAAACCGAAAACCCTAGAGCTTGGCTCCTCGTTTTACCTGTTATTTTATTGGTGGCTTTTAACGCACTAATACCACTGATGACAGTAGTGAATTACTCCGTTCAAGAGACGTTTGGTAATAATGTCTTTTTTTGGCAGGGCGTAGATTGGTTTGAACAGGTTCTGCATTCAGAACGCTTCCATGATGCCTTGGGGAGACAGTTCCTCTTCACAGGTATTATCCTCGCGGTCGAAATTCCTCTCGGTGTTGCAATAGCCTTGGCGATGCCTAGAAAGGGAATATGGGTTCCTATTTGCTTGATCTTAATGTCTCTGCCACTCCTTATTCCATGGAATGTTGTTGGCGCAATGTGGAACATATTTACTCTTCCAGATATTGGTCTAATGGGCTACGGATTAAACTGGCTTGGTATTGATTACAACATGACACAGAGCCCATTGGCTGCTTGGGTCACGCTGATAGTTATGGATGTTTGGCATTGGACTTCGTTGGTTGTTCTGCTCTCTTATGCAGGTCTTGTCTCCATTCCTGATGCTTACTATCAAGCAGCTGAGATTGATGGGGCCTCCAAATGGTCTGTGTTTAGATACATTCAATTGCCCAAGATGAAGCAGGTTTTGATGATTGCGATACTGTTACGGTTTATGGATAGCTTCATGATCTATACAGAACCCTTTGTATTGACCGGTGGAGGCCCTGGTAATTCCACAACTCTGTTGTCTATCGACCTAGTTAAAGTAGCGCTTGGTCAGTTTGACTTAGGACCAGCAGCGGCTATGTCACTCATATACTTCGCGATCACTCTACTGGTGAGTTGGGTGTTCTACACAATAATGAATAAAGATGTGAAGGAATAAGGGGGCGATATGAAACTAAAAAGCTTAGCGCCGATTTTGTACATAATCTTTTTGATGCTTCCTATCTATTGGTTGCTTTCAATGAGTTTTAAAACAACTAATGAGATTTTGAGTGGTTTCTCTTTTTTTCCACAAGAGTGGACGCTTGAAAACTACGCTGTCATCTTTAATGATCCGACATGGTATTGGGGTTACATAAACTCTACTACCTACGTGCTGATCAATACGGTTATCTCTTTGTGTGTAGCCCTTCCGGCGGCATACGCATTCAGTCGCTACCGTTTTATGGGTGATAAGCATCTATTCTTTTGGTTGCTGACTAACCGAATGGCACCGCCGGCAGTATTTGCCTTGCCATTCTTTCAGTTGTACTCAGCCGTTGGTTTATTTGATACTCATATTGCTGTGGCTTTAGCCCACTGTCTTTTCAATATCCCGCTTGCTGTGTGGATCTTGGAGGGTTTCATGAAAAGTATCCCTAAAGAGCTAGATGAAACTGCTTATGTTGATGGATACTCTTTCCCGCGATTCTTTGTGACAATTTTCATGCCAAATATCAAAGCAGGTATTGGAGTAGCAGCCTTCTTCTGTTTCATGTTTTCTTGGGTCGAACTGTTGTTAGCAAAAACGTTAACCTCTATCGATGCTAAGCCGATCGCAGCAACAATGACCAAAACTGCATCGAGTGCTGGATATGAGCTAGGTCTGTTGGCGGCAGCTGGGTGTTTGACCATTATCCCAGGGGCGATTGTGGTCTACTTCGTTAGAAATCATATAGCGAAAGGTTTCGCTATGGGGAGGGTGTAATGTTTAGTTGGATGGCTTGGACGTTACCAACGGCTCTGGTATTTGTTTTTATCTTCTCTTGCATTGGTGTTCTGGCATTCCTAGAAGTGAAATATCCTGGGGGAGCTGAGCGCACAGGTGTATTTGGCATTACAACCACCCGAGGTGACCGTCTGTTTATCTCGATCTTGGGTACAGTGTTTATTATGCTTGGTTGGTTGGGATTGATGGGTACACCTTTGTGGGGTGGTTTAACTCTATCAATAATATGGGCTGTATTCGTTTTTAGGAAAGTCTAGTGGAAAATTACGTTCTCTCAATAGACCAAGGAACCACATCCTCAAGAGCAATTTTATTTAATAAAGATCTTAAAATTGTTTCTACTGGTCAGCAGGAATTTACTCAGTATTTCCCTAAATCAGGGTGGGTAGAGCATGATCCTGAAGAGATATGGTCCACGACTGCCGGAGTGTGTCGTCAAGCCATTGAGATGGGTGGTATAGATAGCTCCAGTATAAGAGCGATTGGCATAACAAATCAGCGTGAAACAGTCGTTGTTTGGAATAAACAGACAGGCAAAGCAATCTATAACGCGATTGTTTGGCAAGATAGAAGAACGGGTGATTTTTGCAACGAGTTGAAGTCAAAAGGCTATGAGCAGACTTTTATAGAGAAAACAGGGCTATTACTTGATCCCTATTTTTCTGGCACAAAACTCGCTTGGATATTGGATAATGTTGAGGGTGCTCGCGCCTCGGCGGAATCCGGTGAATTGTTGTTTGGTACAGTGGATTGTTATCTCATTTGGCGGCTAACGGGTGGTGTAGTTCATGCCACTGACGCTACTAATGCGTCCAGAACATTGATCTACAATATCCATCAAGGCATTTGGGATGAAGAGCTATTGTCTCTTCTAAATATACCTTCATGCATGCTGCCAGAGGTTAAAAACTGTGCAGATGATTTTGGTAAAACGCGCGAAGATCTGTTTGGTGGAAACGCCATTCCGATTTGTGGCGTTGCGGGTGATCAACAAGCTGCAGCGATAGGCCAAGCGTGTTTTAAACCAGGTATGCTTAAATCTACCTATGGCACCGGATGTTTTGCTCTCCTTAATACAGGGGAGCATTGTGTTAAGTCCGAACACCGTCTTCTCAGTACTATTGCTTATCAGCTTGATGGAAAGCCAACCTATGCTCTAGAGGGCTCTATATTCATTGCTGGTGCAGTCGTCCAGTGGTTGCGCGATGGTTTGAAGATCATTCGCGATGCTAAAGATACTGAAGCACTTGCAAGCGAGGCTAAGCCAGAGAATCGTGTCTATCTTGTTCCTGCTTTTACGGGGCTTGGAGCACCGTATTGGGATACGGAGTGTCGTGGCGCCATTTTTGGTCTTACTCGTGATACTGGCTTTGCTGATCTGGCTAGAGCCGCGCTTCGATCGGTTGCCTACCAAACTCGCGACCTATCCGACGCCATGCGATCAGACTGGCTAAGTTCTGGTGGAACAAATGTTGAGTCAGTTTTGCGAATCGACGGGGGGATGGTTGCTAACGACTGGATGGCTCAATCCCTTTCGGATATTTTGCAAGCTCCTGTCGATCGACCCGAAATTATTGAGACAACGGCGTTAGGTGCCGCTTGGCTGGCAGGTATGCATGTTGGTTTTTATCCTGACCAAGAGGGTTTTGCAAAAACCTGGGCACTGAATCACCATTTTGAGCCGCTTATGACCGTTGATGATGCCAATGAGCGTTATGCTGGTTGGCGTGACTCGGTTGCAAGACTTCTCATCAAACCTGATAACTTCTGATGTTCCTTTAAAGACACAAGCTCTTTTTAGCCAATTAGTCTTGCCGGTGTATCTAACGCCGGTTTTTTTTATGGCACTTCAGATCCTTTTGCTGCGGTCAGAAGCTCAAACCAGGTCTCTCGATCAAGCTCAACATGATTGACCTGATGCAGCGCCTTTATTCGATCTAGATTGTTTGTGCCAACAACAGGAAGAATATTGGCAGGGTGCACTCTTAACCAGGCCAGTGCGATATGTTCACGCTGGCACTGTTGGCTCTGCTCGATTCTGTTTAGTAAGCCCTCAAGCTCTGAATTTAGTGGTTGGTTAAACAGTTGGCCGCCAGCCAGTGGTGACCAGGCCATCGGCAGTAGCTGATCGAGTTGCATCGCTTCCAGCGTTCCATCCCAGAGTGAACTCTGTTCAAAGAGATTGATCTCAATTTGATTGGTGATCAGTCGATTCGTCATTTTCGACTGCAGTAGTTTCCACTGCCACACTGAAAAGTTAGAGACCCCTACGGTTCTGACCAAGCCTTCTTTAATGAGATCGTCCAGTGCCTCTCCGGTCTCTTCGGCATCCATCAAAGGATCGGGTCTATGAATTAAGAGGGTGTCTAGGTAGTCAGTCTGTAAGTTTTTCAGACTCTGTTTGACCTGCTGAAATAGATATTCACGGGAGGTGTCGTAATACTTAACTCGTCGATCTGGGTAGTGATCAGAGATCAGAGCGATATCACATTTGCTAATCAGCTCCATCTGGCCTCTTAGGGATGGATTGGCTTTCAGCGCGTCGCCAAAGAGTTGCTCACACTGATAGTCACCGTAGATATCTGCATGGTCAAAGGTCGTTATTCCCTGATCCAAACAGGCTTGGATTTTGGCTTCGGTACTTGAAGTGGTTGGCTTGGACTCTGCGAGTCTCCAGACACCATAAGCCAGTTCGCTAAATGTTAGATCGGAATGAAGAGTTTTGATTCGTTTCAATCTAGAGCCCCGATTTTTAGATTTTTTACCAGTCTAAAGATTGTCAATTTGAGGTTCAATATAGCAATCAAATAGCCAAAAAAAAGAGCGCCGAAGCGCTCTTTCTCAGTGTGTCGGTAATCTTAGGATTACTGACCCATCTGCTGCTTGATAAGGTCACCGATAGTCGTTGGACCAGCAGTTTCAACTTCAGCGTTCTGTACGGCTTTAAGAGCAGCTTTCTCTTCAGCTTGATCTTTCGCACGGATAGAGAAGGTGATAACGCGGTTGCGACGATCAACACCTACAATCTTACCTTCAACGCTGTCGCCAACGTTTAGAGCAGTTGTAGCGTCTTCGATGCGCTCTGCAGCGATGTCAGATGCTTTAAGAACAGCTTCGATACCTTCAGCAAGTTCAACAGTAGCAGCACGTGGCTCAACTGCTGTAACAGTACCAGTAACGATTGCGCCTTTCTCGTGGCCCGCTAGGAACTCAGAGAATGGATCGCTTTCTAGCTGTTTAACGCCAAGAGAGATACGCTCTTTCTCTGCGTCAATAGACAGGATAACTGCTTCAACTTCGTCGCCTTTCTTGTAGTCGCGAAGTGCAGCTTCAGCATCAGCTTCCCAAGTGATGTCTGACATGTGTACTAGGCCGTCTAGATCGTTGTCTAGACCAACGAAGATACCGAAGTCAGTGATCGTCTTGATTGTGCCAGATACTTTATCGCCAGCAGCGTACTGCTCAGAGAATGCAGCCCATGGGTTAGTTGTACACTGTTTGATACCCAATGAGATACGACGACGCTCTTCATCAACGTCTAGAACCATAACTTCTACAGCATCACCAACCTGAACGATTTTAGATGGGTGGATGTTTTTGTTAGTCCAAGACATTTCAGAAACGTGTACTAGACCTTCTACGCCATCTTCTAGAGATGCGAAACAGCCGTAATCAGTTAGGTTAGTAACCTTACCTGATACACGAGTACCTGCTGGGTAACGGTTCTTGATCGCTTCCCATGGATCTTCAGATAGCTGCTTAAGACCTAGAGAGATACGACCGCTCTCTTTGTCGAATTTGATGATCTTAACGTCGATCTCATCACCTGGAGTTAGCATTTCGCTTGGGTGAGAGATACGTTTCCACGCCATGTCAGTGATGTGTAGAAGACCGTCAACGCCGCCAAGGTCGATGAACGCACCGTAGTTAGTAAGGTTCTTAACGTAACCTTTAACTGCTTGGCCTTCTTCAAGATCAGCAAGGATCTCATCACGCTGTGCGCTGTTAGCTTCTTGAAGAACTGCGCGGCGAGAAACAACAACGTTGTTACGCTTCTGATCAAGTTTGATCAGTTTGAATTCAAGTTCTTTGCCTTCTAGGTGATCAACGTCACGTACTGGGCGAACGTCTACCAATGAACCTGGTAGGAAGCCTTGGATGTTGTTGACGTTTACAGTGAAACCACCTTTAACTTTGCCAGAGATGTAACCTTTTACGATCTCTTCCGCTTCAAACTTAGTCTGAAGAACTTCCCATGCTTCTGCACGTTTCGCTTTCTCGCGAGAAAGTTTAGTTTCACCGAAACCATCTTCTACAGCTTCTAGTGCAACTTTAACGTCATCACCAATGTTGATTTCAAGTTCGTTCGCATCGTTAAGGAACTGAGAGCGTGGAATAACCGCTTCAGACTTAAGACCAGCGTTAACAGTTACCCAATCAGCATCGATATCAACAACAGTACCAGTTACTAGGGTACCTGGAGTCATCGCAAGTTCTTGGAGGGATTCTTCAAACAGTTCAGCAAAGCTTTCGCTCATGAAAGTGTCCTATTTTGGGTGCCAGGGGATGGCACACTAGCCTATGACATCAGCTTCATAGGGTCGGTTCATCGTCATCTCCGATGACTTGCTAAGCTGATGGATGCAAGCTGACGGAGTTATAAAGAGGGCGAAATTATACAGGAGTGTTAGCGGTGTGCAAAGCGGAATTGGTGTTTTTTTGAGCAGTGGACAGCGGTTGGGAATAGTCTCGAGAAGAAGGGGAAAGAATTACAAATCGCTAGTGCGGTTTGATCGCGGTTTGTCGCTGCGCTCCAATTCGCTCCTACAGTCGAGCTACGTAGATAATTTTTTCCGAAGTCCTACTGTAGGAGCGAATTGCCCGAAGGACAAGCCGCGAAAGATTCGCTTAGCGAATCGTATCTCACATTCCGCTATCAACCCGCCAAACGAGACTGATCCTCTTGAAAGAACATCTCGATCATATCGATGCTCAGCTCACTGGCTTCGCGAAGCACGGCTTCACTGTCGGGATCAGTGATCTCTTCACCGGGTGCTGTCTCTGTCAGTAGCTCATCAAGCGTCTTAATAGGTTGTTCACCCTTTGCCATGCGACGCTGATTCTCTAGATCGATTTGAGCCTGCTCCATCTGATCGCGTTGGGCTTTTAACTGCTCTTCATTGAGCGGCAGCCACTGCATCGATTTCTGCTCATTGATCAAGGCGATGGTGTCACGCATGTGCTGAAAATCATGATCAGTTTGCGTTCTTTGAGTATGGCGGTTTTGCAGCTCAGGAACCCAACGATCGAGTGATGAGTAGCTGCCGTAACGAACAGGCCTTACTTTGTCCCAAGGTAGGGCAAAGTCGAGAGCGCTTTCACCGATTTCGCTCTGATCAAACATCGATGGAAACTCGATATCCGGAGCTACCCCTTGGTGCTGAGTACTCTCACCAGAGATACGATAGAACTTCGCGGTTGTGAATTTTAGCTGCCCATGACGCAGTGGTTGAAGAGTCTGCACAGTCCCTTTACCGAATGTGCGACTGCCAACGACCAGCCCTCGGCGGTAATCTTGTATGGCACCGGCGAAGATCTCCGAAGCCGATGCACTGAGTCGATCAATCACAACGGTCAAGGGTCCAGTCCAAGTGGTCTCTGGGTTGTAGTCGCCCAGCACATCGACCCGACCTTCAAGATCACGAATCTGCACGGTTGGACCACGGCTAATAAATAGACCCACCAGTTCATTGGCCTCTCGCAGTGAGCCACCTCCGTTTTCGCGTAGATCAACAACCAGAGCATCAACGCCCTGTTGCTTGAGGTCTTCAATCAGTACCGCTACATCACGAGTCGTGCTGCGGTAATCCTTGTCCCCTTTTCTAAGGGCAGCAAAATCGATGTAGAAGGTTGGGATGTCGATGATGCCAACTTTATAGATGTTGCCGTCACGCTCAACCTCCATGATCCGAGACTTGGCCGCTTGCTCTTCAAGCTTTACACGCTGTCGCTCTAATTTGACGATCTTGCGTGTGCTCTTGTCAGCCGAAGTGGATGGGATGATCTCTAAGCGTACGATGGATCCTTTAGGTCCACGGATCCTGTCAACGACATCATCCAAGCGCATACCCACCACATCTTCGATCTCACCATCCATGTCTTGTCCGACACCCACGATCAGGTCGGCAGGTTTCAGCTGGCCGCTCTTATCGGCCGGGCCCGCCGGTACAAGACTAACGATCTTGGTGAATTCATCTTCGCTCTGCAGGACAGCGCCGATCCCTTCAAGTGATAGACTCATGTTGATCTCAAAGTTCTCTGAGGTCGCGGGTGAAAAATAGGCGGTATGCGGGTCGTAAAGACGTGCCAAGGCATTAGCATATGATTGAAAAATATCTTCGCTATTGGTCTGCAGTGCACGATTAAGTTGCGATTCGTAACGTTTGATCAGTGTCTCTTTAGCTTCAGAAACACTCTTGTCAGAAAGTTTTAGATTTAACACGGCGCTTTTAAGACGCAGTGACCAGTATTGATCCTGTTCGCCTTTCGATTGAAACCAATGTTTCTCTTCACGACTGATCGGAAGTCTGTCGTCTAGAGTGAAATCAAATGTTTGGTCCGATTTTAGAGCGTCGATCATCTGCTCTGTGCGCTCCTGAAAACGGGTCAAAAAGCGTTCGTAGGCGGCAAATGCAAAGGTTAGATTGCCGGAGCGCATGTCGTCGTCCAGAGTGCGCTTGAAGTGAGCTAAAGAGTCGATATCGCTCTGCAGTAGGTAGCTTCTTGTTGGGTCGATAGTTTCAAAGAAGTTGTTGAAGAGCTTCTCAGAGAGTTCATCGTCGACGGCCTGTTCACGGTAGTGGTGAGATTCCAATCCCGCGACCAGCGACTGAATGGCATTCGAGTGGACGGCTTCAGGCTTAAGAGAGGCCTGTGCTCCTGTCGCTATCGATAATGATAAAACCAAAAAGAGCTGTAAAGCTCGCATCCCAACACTCCAAAATCGCAATAAAAGTAAAAATCTAATAGAGAGCAGTTTAGGCCAGCTCTCCTCATGATGTAAAATAACTTTCTTTTACTACGCGGGAGTGGTTGCGGTGGTTTTGCGAATTGCGGGTTTAGCGATTTTTTCTTTGATGTTGGCCGGTTGTGATAGCGCCTCTGACCGTGACGAGATCGAAGATAAAGAGGCGTTTCGAAAAGAGCTAATAGAGAAGGCACTGAATGACGATACTCGCAAAGCAGGGGAGGCTTTCCTAGCTGAAAATCGTCAAAAGCCGGGTGTGATTGTTCGTAAGTCGGGACTGCAGTACCGTGTCATTTCCGAAGGACAGGGCAAGCAGCCAGAGTACGACAGTGTTGTACTGGTTGAATATGAAGGTCGCCGTGTCGATGGCGGTGTCTTCGATAAGACCGAAGCCGGAAAGCCGATCAAATTCCCGCTCAATCAGGTGATTAAAGGTTGGCGAGAAGGCTTGGGGTTAATGAAAGAGGGGGCTCAGTATGAGCTCTACATTCCTGCTGACTTGGCCTACGGCGCGCGCAGTCCCAGTCGTGAAATTCCACCCAATTCAGCTTTGATATTTGATGTTAGGTTAATAGAAGTACTCGAGAAGGGTGCGGAGAAACAGTAATGGAACAAGAGCGTTTTAACCAAGATCTACTGACCTTTTTAGCAGATAGTCCAACCCCTTTTCATGCCACGCAGCAGATGGCAGATCGCTTAAGTCATGCTGGCTTCAAAGAGCTGTTGGAACACGAAGCCTGGAATCCTGTCGCTGGCGAGAGTTACTTTATTCGTCGTAACGGTTCATCGATCATCGCTTGGCGTCATACTGGCAACTTTGATTCAGGCTTTAGAATGGTGGGCGCTCATACCGACTCACCCTGTCTTCGCGTCAAGCCAACGCCAGAGCTATACCGACAAAATTATCTGCAGCTTGGCGTTGAAGTCTATGGTGGTGCGCTGTTGAACCCCTGGTTTGATCGCGACTTGTCGTTAGCTGGCCGGGTGACCTACCGCCAAACCGATGGCTCTTTAGACAGCTCGCTAATCGATTTCAAAGAGGCGATCGCGACGATTCCAAGCCTTGCGATTCACCTAGACCGTGAGGCCAATAAAGATCGAACGGTTAACCCACAACTTCACCTCCCTGTGCTGCTAGGTCAGGCGGAACAGAAGCAAGATTTCAGAGCCTTGTTGAAATCTAAATTGCTTGAACAGGGGGTGACAGAGGTCCAGGAGGTTCTAGATTACGAACTCTCTTTCTACGATGTTCAAACGCCTGCAATGGTGGGATTGAACAGAGAGTTTATCGCCTCGGCTCGCTTGGATAATCTGTTGAGCTGTTTCATCGGTTTGCAGTCTCTACTCGACAGTGATGGTCAGCAGGCCGCTGTTTTGGTCTGTACCGACCACGAAGAGGTAGGCAGTGCGAGTGCCTGCGGTGCTCAAGGCCCAATGTTGGCCCAGTGGCTAGAGCGACTCTTACCGAACAACGAAGAGCGTAACCGTGTGATTAGCCACTCCATGATGATCTCCGCCGATAATGCCCACGCTGTGCACCCTAACTATGCCGATAAACATGACGAGAATCATGGTCCGCTGATTAATGCAGGACCGGTCATCAAAATTAACTCTAATCAGCGCTACGCCACCAACAGTGAAACCAGTGCAACCTTCCGCGCCATTGCGCAGGATGTAAACGTGCCAGTACAGAGCTTTGTGGTTCGATCTGATATGGGGTGTGGCAGCACGATTGGTCCGATTACCGCATCGGAAGTCGGTATTCGTACTGTGGATATCGGCTGCCCGCAATTTGGTATGCACTCAATTCGTGAGTTATGCGGCAGTCAGGATGCACACTCACTCTATCTGATTCTGCAAAACTACTACGATAAAGCCAGAGTGTAAGAGGGTTTAGACGTGTTACAAACGGTTCAAGAGCTGAATGATTTTTTAACAAACCACTTTCCGCAAGGTGAAGGCTTTGGTGCCGTTGAAGAGGCGGGAGATGGCTGGGTTTTGATGCGATTAACGGTTGAAGACAGTCATTTGCGTCCAGGTGGTACGGTCTCGGGTCCAACCATGATGGGGATGGCGGATGTGGCCATCTGGTCCGCGTTGCAAACTAAGATTGGCCCCTCGCCGATGACGGTGACCGGTAACCTAAACATCAACTTCTTAAGTAAGCCCAAGCCTGTTGATATGTTGGCACGTGCACGTGTGCTTCGCGTCGGTCGAAGAAACGGGGTTGGTGAGTGTTACATCTACTCGGGTGATGAAGATTCGATGGTGGCGCACGTTACAGCAACCTATTCGATACCGGCAAAGTAAGGCCTCTAAAACAGACTCAACGACAAGGATTGGTCGATCATGGAAATTAAAGTTAACTACCTCGATAACTTACGCCTAGAGGCGAAGTTTGACGACTTCACCGTGATCGCCGATCAGCCGGTTCGCTACAAAGGCGATGGCTCAGCCCCCGGTCCATTTGACTACTTTTTGGCTTCATCAGCGCTGTGTGCCGCCTATTTCGTAAAGGTCTACTGCGAAGCGCGAGGCATCTCTACCGATAATATCCGTCTTGCTCAGAACAACATTGTCGATCCTGAGAACCGCTACAAACAGATCTTCAAAATCAGTGTTGAGCTGCCAGAAGATCTCAGTGATAAAGATCGCACCGGTATCCTTCGCTCCATTGAGCGTTGTACCGTGAAAAAAGTCGTGCAAGAGGGTCCTGAGTTTCAGATAGAGGTCGTCGACAGTCTTGATGAGGATGCCCAAGCTCTACTAGCGGTTGCTACCGACAGTGAAACCTTCATTGAAGGTAAAGACGCGCCACTTGAACAGACCATCGCAAAGATGACACAGATTCTTGCTGATCTGGGGATGAAAATAGAGGTAGCCTCCTGGCGCAACATTGTCCCCAATGTCTGGTCACTGCACATTCGTGATGCGGCCTCTCCCATGTGTTTTACCAACGGTAAAGGGGCCACAAAAGAGGCAGCACTGGCCTCTGCATTGGGTGAGTTTTTAGAGCGTCTCTCCTGTAACTTTTTCTACAACGATCAGTATTTTGGCCAAGAGTTGGCTGAATCAGAGTTTGTCCACCGCCCAGATGAATGCTGGTTTGAACTGACAGAAGAGGATGATATCCCAGAGGGGTTATTGGATGAGTACACTCTTGAGATCTACGACCCTGATCAGGATTTAAGTGGCTCTAACTTAATCGATACCAACTCTGGTAATGAGGATAGGGGGATCTGCGCTCTACCATTCCAGCGTCGATCGGATGGTGAAACGATCTACTTCCCATCGAACCTGATTGAAAACCTCTTTTTGAGTAACGGTATGAGTGCCGGCAATACCCTTGAAGAGGCTCAGGTTCAGTGTCTTTCTGAGATCTTTGAACGTGCGGTTAAACGTCAGATTCTTGAGCAGGAGATTGCGCTTCCCGATGTGCCCTCGCAGGTGCTTGAACGCTGGCCGGGTATTGTGGAGGGCATCAAGGCGCTAGAAGAGCAGGGCTTTCCTGTTTTGGTTAAGGATGCCTCGTTGGGCGGCCAGTTCCCAGTCGCCTGTGTCACGCTAATGAACCCTAAAACGGGCGGTGTGTTTGCCTCGTTCGGTGCCCACCCCAGTCTGCATGTCGCTATTGAAAGAAGCCTGACTGAATTGCTGCAGGGCCGCAGCTTTGAAGGGTTAAACGACCTGCCACCACCGACCTTTAACTCACATGAGCTGACTGAACCGAATAACTTTGTTGAGCACTTCATCGACTCCAGTGGTGTTGTGAGCTGGCGCTTCTTCAGTGACGCCTTTGATTACGAATTTGTGGATTGGGATTTCTCAGGTACCAACAGAGAGGAGGCTGACAGGCTGTTTGGTATTCTGGAGTCGATGGGTAAAGAGTCCTATCAAGCGAACTATGATGACCTGGGTGTACCGGCGGTTCGAATTCTGGTCCCAGATTACTCTGAGGTCTATCCCGTTGAAGATCTGATTTGGGATAACACCAATAAATCACTGGAGTTTCGCGAGGCGATTCTCTGTCTGCACGAGTTGTGTGATGAAGACCTAGAGGAGTTGCTGGTTCGTCTAGAAGAGAGCGAGCTGGATAACTACACTGATATCCGCACGTTGATCGGCATTGAGTTTGATGAGAACAGCGTCTGGGGACAGCTCACCATTCTTGAGCTAAAACTGCTGATACACCTAGCACTGGGTCAGTTACCTCAGGCTAAAGAGTTGGTTGAGGCCTTCTTGCAGTACAACGATAACACCCTAGATCGCGCGCTGTTCTATCGTGCAATGGATGCTGTCATTGAGGTGGAGTTAGATTCAGATATGGCCCTTGAGCACTATCTCAACAACTTTACCCGCTTGTTTGGTAAAGAGCGGATTGAGGCTGTGGTTGGCTCGGTGAACGGAACGATTCGTTTCTATGGTCTCGAGCCAGTCGGTATGGAATTGACCGGATTAGAGCGCCATCAACGACTGATACAGAGCTATCAGAAACTGCATCAATGGCGAGCTTCTAAATAGTTAGGCCCTCAGTTACTGAGAGCGCTAACCTGTTTACTGGCCTGTTCAACCGAGTACTTGCCTTTAGCATCCTTGGTCACACGGCCTATCGCTACAAACGGGTCGTGTACAAAGAGTAAACGTCCACCCCGACTTTCAAGCCCTTCAAGCAGTTGTCGTTTTTCATCAATCAACTGCTCTGGAAAACGGTCATAGCCCATGGTGATGGGGAGATGAACCCAGGCGCTGCCGGGAATAAGATCCCCAGGGTAAACGACCGGTCCCTCTGGCATCTCGACTTCTGGCAGTATTTGGCCGGGTGTATGCCCTGAGCTCTCATGCAGTGTCCAGCCATCTCCCAGTGTTGCTGACTGTTGGCCCTCAGGAATGATCTCTAATCGACCTGACTCCTCCAGCAGTTTGATCAACATAGGTATGTAAGAGGCGCGATCACGAGCATGAGGGTCGTTTGCGCGCTGCCATTGGACTTCACCGACTAAGTATTTCGCATTTGGGAAGAGCAGGTAAGGATCCTCACCCTCTTGCCACTCAGACAGTAGCCCGCCTGCGTGGTCAAAATGGAGGTGGGTCAATAGAACAATGTCGATCTCTTCGTGGGAGACACCTGCAGCCTGAAGATTTTTGATCAGGCAGTGCTCTTGCTCTTGAATACCATAGCGATCTTTCATCTCGGGGCTGAAGAATGCGCCAACGCCAGTCTCAACCAAGATGTTACGTTTTGGGCTGCTCTCCTGAACCAGCATGGCGCGGCAGGCTAAGGGAATACGGTTAAGCTCATCAGGCTCTATCCAGCGTTGCCATAACGCGCGAGGCGCATTACCAAACATTGAACCGCCATCCAGCTTCTGTGTATTCCCCTCTATCGAGGTAATGCTACGCATGATTAAGCAAACTCTTCGGTGTCGATCTCAGTTTGTTGACCGGCACTATAGCGCTCACCGGCCACGGTATTGCGGTTAATGAGTTGTTCTAACTCATTAACAATGTCGCTACTCAGTGTGACATCGGCTGCGCCTAGGTTGTCACGCATGTGCTCGACAAAGCGAGTGCCTGGAATCGAAACAATCGAGGGATCCTTTGCACGGATCCAGGCCAGCGCTAATTGCGCTGGGGTACAGCCAGCACGCTCAGCAATGGCAATATAGTCACTCAGTAGCGCTCTGTTCTGTTCAAAGTTCTCTGGGTAGAAGCGTGGCATGGCACGGCGAATGTCTTTTTCAGCCAGTTCGTCCAAGTTGTCGATTGTGAGACTTAAAAAGCCACGTGCCAGTGGGCTGAAGGCGACGAAGGTAACGTCTAGTTCACGGCAGGCGTCGAGAACCGCGATCTCTGGGTTGCGAGTCCAAAGTGAATACTCAGTTTGGATAGCGGCAACGGGGCACTCTTTATGGGCGGCTCGCAAGGTGTCAGCTGACATTTCTGAAAGACCGTAGCTCGCAATTTTACCCTCTTTGATAAGGTCAGCCATGGCGCCTGCACTCTCTTCAATTGGAACGTCAAAGTCACGACGGTGCAGGTAGTAGAGGTCGATTTGATCTGTTTGAAGGCGTTTTAAGCTGGCTTCACACTGTGCTTTGATGGTTTCAGGGCGGCCGTCTAGTGCTTTACCTTTTTCAGGGTCGATGTAGAGAACACATTTTGATGCCAAAAAGATCTCATCGCGGACCGACTTGAGCGCTTCGCCAACAACTTTCTCATTTTTGCCGCCACCGTATAAGGTCGCCGTATCAAAATGGCGGTAGCCCATCTCAAAGGCTTCACGAAACCCTTTGATCGCCTCGTCATCTGATACCGGGGTGTTGTAGGCGTGTGACATGTTCATACAACCCAAACCGATTGGGTTATTGCGTAGCATCTCAAGTTTGCTCATGAAAAATCCTTAAAAATGAGTCAATTTGTACAGAAGATTAACAAGTTAGTGCGGACGAGTGAACTCGAAAAGGGGAATTAGGTATTCGAAAAAAGAAAAACGATTCGGTGCCAGAATGGACTCTGGCACCGTTATTGAGGTTAGGCTGTTGCAGCGTTTAGAGCGGCATCGTAGTTAGGCTGTTGCGCAATCTCTGGAACCAGTTCTGAATGTAACACTTTGCCATCACGAATCACCACAATGGCTCTAGCCAGAAGCCCACGCATACCTGAATCGATGATTTCGACGCCAAAGCTTTT
This sequence comes from Marinobacterium sp. xm-a-127, assembly GCF_013283425.1. Classification (NCBI taxonomy): domain Bacteria; kingdom Pseudomonadati; phylum Pseudomonadota; class Gammaproteobacteria; order Oceanospirillales; family Oceanospirillaceae; genus Marinobacterium; species Marinobacterium sp. xm-a-127. The sequence continues at coordinate 199,973 of NZ_WBYH01000004.1, read as the reverse complement.
ACCAAACTCTGGGTTACGGAAGGTGGATGCATTACTGACCCTCTCTAGACCTTCGGCACCACAGAAACGTGCTTGTGCAAACGGTAGGTCTGCTGAGACATTAATCACCTCAACGCCATCATGACTCGCCAACTGCTCATTGAACGTGCGGACTGAGGTGGCACAGGTTGGAGTATCGATACTCGGAAAGATGTTCAAAACAACCGTTTTGCCTGCGAGGTCAGACAGAGAGAACTCAGACAGGTCGGCAGCTGTGAGTGTAAAGTCTGGACAGTCGCTCCCAGCAGCAGGAACATCTCCATAGGTATGTAAAATATCTCCGCGTCGCGTAATTTGAACCATGTTATTACCTCATTATATAGAGTGATTTAGTTATAGGTATACTCATTACGCTAGCGGCAGACACTTGGATTTAATTACTCAGAAGCAGTGATCGCCTCGATTGAAAATTGCCCGAAAAAAAACCGGCTACTGCCGGTTTTTTAATGTTCCAACGATTAGATTCGTTCGAAGATGACAGCGATACCCTGACCACCACCGATACACATGGTTACTAGCGCGTATTTGCCACCAGTACGTTGCAGCTCGTGAATCGCCTTAGTCGCGATGAAAGCACCGGAACAGCCAACAGGGTGGCCTAATGCAATAGCGCCACCGTTCGGATTGGTTTTGTCTGCAGGAAGACCTAGACCTTTAGAGACTGCAATCGCTTGAGCGGCAAAGGCTTCGTTAGATTCGATCACATCCATATCATCAATGGTTAGGCCGGCACTCTCTAGTGCGGCTTTTGATGATGGGATAGGGCCTTCACCCATGATGTGGTTAGGTACACCGGCAACCGCGTAAGAGACGATCTTAGCGATAGGTGTCTCACCGTTTGCTTTAGCGGTTTCAGCATCTGCAAGCACAAGGAAGGCTGCACCGTCATTGATGCCTGAAGCATTACCTGCTGTAACAGTACCGTCTTTCTTAAATGCAGGACGCATGCCGCTCAGTTTTTCTGCGGTCGTACCTGGTTTAGGGTGTTCGTCCGTATCAAACACAGTTTCGCCTTTGCGAGACTTCAGTGTGATTGGAACGATCTGATCTTTGAATCGACCTTCATTAATCGCTACTTCAGCACGACGTTGTGACTCTGCCGCGAACGCATCTTGCTCTTCACGAGAAATGTTCCATTTTTCCGCCAAGTTTTCAGCCGTGATCCCCATGTGACCAGCGCCAAATGGATCGGTCAGAACGGACACCATCGCGTCAATCATGCCAGTATCACCCATGCGAGCACCGGTACGCATAGCAGGTGCCATGTAAGTACCGCGTGACATCACCTCGACACCACCGCCAACAGCATAGTCGCATTGACCTAGCTCGATCTGTTGAGCACTGGATACCACCGCTTGAAGGCCTGAAGCACATAGGCGGTTAACAGCCATCGCAACTGAGTTCATAGGTAGACCTGCCTGGATAGAGGCAACACGTGCAACGTAGGGGTAGCGTGATTCTGTTGGAATACAGTTACCAACCGTCACGTAGTGGATCTTCTCGGGATCCGCTTTAGAACGTGCAACCGCCTCTTTCATAACAGTGCCCGCTAGCTCTGCTGGCTCCATAGAACTTAGGCTGCCACCAAAAGCACCGATTGGTGAACGCATTGCGCTTAGAACAACTACTTCACGTGTCATCTGCATATCTCCTTATGCACAATTAATTTTGGTATTCCGACAATATATAGGGTTATCGCTACAAATACATGACCAAGTCGACTAATTGATAGTTATAATCAAGAAAAAATTTGAGGTGTTTATGTTTGTTCTTTTCGATATGGATGGCGTGTTGGTCGATTCCGAACCGCAGTGGAAGCTTGTGGAACAGGAGGTGTTGGCTAAGTTTGGTATCCATATGGAGATCGAAGAGCTCAAAAAACACGCCGGCGCAACGACCTTTGATTTCATGACCAAGATGAACCGTCTCTACCCAGAGAAAGGCCTAGTGGTTGAAGAGATGGTTGACCAAGTCATTTCGGAGATGGAAAAACGGTTGGTGACACTGCCGTTGATGAAAGGGGTAATGGCATTCATCGACCAGCTTCAAGCCGATGCCGTTCCAATGGCGATTGCCTCCAGTTCGGCGATTAGATTGATTGAAGCGGTGATTAAGACTCATAACTTACCGATCACTGTCTATGCCTCAGGCTCAGAGATTGGACTATCTAAACCTCACCCCGAGGTGTTCCTAAAAGCCGCGAAACGGATCGGTGCTGATCCTTGGCAAGTGCTCATCATCGAAGACTCTGTCAATGGAACGATTGCCGGTAAAGCAGCTTCGATGTCGGTGGCTGTTGTGCCAGAGAGTTTCCCGCCAAGATCTGAATTGTCGATTGCGAATCATGCCTTTGAATCGATGACCGATCTGCATGATTATTATCGTCAAGGTGGGTTTAGCTACCTAGGCTAATTTTAGGGAGCCTACGAATAGGTCCATGACATCTCAGGCTCCCTAGGGTTTCTGTGAAGAGGCTTCCTCTGCCTGTGCTTGAATAGCCTCTTCATGGATATCGAAACTGTGCTCAGATTTTTGTTCCACCAAGCCCTTTAAAGGCTCTAGAGTTTCCTCGGTCAGCGACTCACTCTCAACAATAGAGGTAAGGGGTTGATCGGTTTCATTAACCCCTAGTACCGCCTCAACCACTTCCTCCGGGAACAGCTCTTCGATCGCAGTATCGGGTAGATCCTCGGTACGAGGGTCAAACTCTGCAATGACCTGTGTTTCTGGCATCGCAGGGATAAACTGCTCCTGCTCTTCGATCGGTACGGGTGGTTTTTGTACCTGTCTGAATAGAGTAAATACCACAAGAATCAGCAGAATCACCACAAATCCCAGGAACAACGAACCGGGTGCAAAAGAGCCCAGTAGCATTGAGCCTAACAGTGGCCCTGCAATACTGCCAAGTCCATAGCTCAGCATCAGTGTCGATGAGGCGGCAACACGCTCCTCACTGCGAATCAAGTCGTTGGTAATCGCTACCGCTATTGAGTAGATCGCCGCAATCATCGCCATGAACAGTGAGGTCGAAACAATCAGCAGCACAAACTGATCAGAACCAAACAGTGATGCTCCCAGGGCTGCTAGAGCGGCGACGAGGACGGTTACTGTTAACACCTTGCTTCGTGTGATTCGGTCACACAGCCAACCGATGGGCCAAGCGAACAGCATCGCGCTCATAACGGATATCGACATCAAGGTGGCAATTTGATCCGTTGCAATGTCGCTCAATGTGGCATAGAGCGGAACCAGTGCATAGAACGAACCGATCAACAGCCCGCCACAAAATGCTGAAAAAAGCCCCAGCGCCGATTTGCGCCAGAGTCGCTGCAGTGACATGAACTCTGCAGTCTCTAAGGGCGGCGATTGGAGGCGAGAAGCAGAAAGAGGAATGACGGCTGCGATTAGCAGAAGTCCCGCAATGATAAAGGCTGTGGATATTTGCAGGCCAGAGGAGTGGCCAAGAATGACCTGTCCTGACGCTGCCGCTGAATAGGCTGCAATGGTGTATAGAGAGAATAGGGTAGCGCGGTTGTTGTCGCTAGCCACGGCGCTAAACCAACTCTCTATCGCAATGAATAGACCAGCAACGCTGAACCCGCCGATAATCCTGAGTAGACTCCAAACCCAAAAATCCTCAGCGAAGGGGTAGAGCAGAGCGGCCATCGCCGCGAGACTGGCCAGCGTTGAGAAGGCCCGAATGTGCCCCACTCTGATCAGCAGTCGTTGAGCAAAGATTGAACCAATCACAAACCCGATAGAGTAGAAGGTCATGATCCAACCAATCTCGGTTGGCGGTGTATTCGCCATACCTAAACGAACGCCAATCAGCGACATCAAATAGGCATTGCCAGACGCAACAAGCATCAGGCTCATAAATAGAGCCAGAAGAGAGATGAATATTAAGCGCATATTGGGAGTTACTTGCCAGAGGTGGAGCTTTGAAAATCGTTTAGCCGCTTCATTTCGACATCAAACAGCACTTTTAAGGCCTCTCGCACATGTCGAACGTGGTCCATGGCAGCCGATCGAGCCCAGGCCGATTGTCCTGTGGTCACCGCCTGGTAGATTTCACTGTGGTGTTTATCGACCACCTGCTTAAAGCCCCCTTTCTGGTTGAAGTTTCTAACGGCCTCTTGAATGCTAATCAGCGTCAGATCTTTCAAACTTGAAAGGGTGTGTATCAATACCGAGTTGTGGGATGCCTCGATCACGCGTCTATGAAATTCATGGTCCAAGTTAGCATCCCAATCGGGGGCTACCGATTCCATCTTCTTGAACGCCTCACGAATGCGATACTGATCGCGAGCGGTCGCTCGTTGTGCGGCTAGAAAGCAAGCTTGCCCCTCCAGCTGTTCACGGACCTCAAGAATTTCCAGTACAGCCTTGGGATCCTGACCAAAAAGATTGATCAGAGCGGACTTGTTTTCTGAACTGGTGACCGCGCAGGAGACAAATGATCCTCTACCGTGGTGCGTTTCAATGATCCCTTTACCCGAGAGTATATGCAGTGCCTCTCGAACAATGGTACGCGACACACCTAGACGTGCAGAGAGGGATCGTTCAGACGGGATCTTGCTCTCCGGTCCTAACTCACCATCAGCAATCAATTTTTGCAGATATTGAGTGACTTCATTAACAGCGCTGCTTGCAGATTGGCTCATCTATTTCGCATCTCGGTATGGATTGGTCAGACCAGTTTTCCACGCCATCAATTGAAACGCAAGCCCCATCTGGGTTTGAATGCATAAACGTTTCATCGAGTGAGTGACCATCAAATCAGTGGTTTGATTTCAAGTGGTCATACCAGTAGACAGCTGCGTAAGTTTTTGTGACAGCATCGCTCTATTGGTCTGTCTACTACTCCAATTTAAGAGGTTGAACTTATGCTCGAACTGAAACGCTTAGATATTGAAGATGCTCGTCTGTTAATCGAAGGGGCTCGAAACCGAGCTAATGAGATTGGTGTACCTATGTGTATCGCGATAACAGATGAGTCAGGGAATTTGATCGCTTTTGAACGTATGGATGGCGGTAAAACCACCAGTGTAACCATCGCTCAAGACAAAGCCTACACCGCAGCGGCTGCTCGCAAAGCGACGCACGAGTACAACGCTGCATGTACACCCGGCTCGTTGGTGTTTGGTATTCACACCTCGATGGGTGGACGTCTGTGTGTTGTGGGCGGCGGTTATCCCGTGGAGTCAAATGGACAAGTAGTTGGTGGCATCGGATTGAGTTCTGGTACACCAATGCAGGATATGGAGTGTGCTCAAGCTGGTATAGAGTACTGGCAACAGCAGACTCAACAATAAAAAGTACCCAGAGTGGGGTTGGAGATCAGTATGCAGAGTGCAGTGGCTAGCCCGGATCGTGTTGCTAAGCGTCAACGCATTGCTCAGCGATTTAATGAGTTCATTGATTCGCACTACGTCATCAGTGACAGCGAAACGTTAAAGCCTTATGAGTGTGACGGCCTTTCAGCCTATTGCGAAGAGGCGTTGATCGTTGTTTTGCCATCAACGGTAGAGCAGGCACAGAAGGTTCTTAAAATTTGTCACGAAGAGAACATCCCTGTGGTAGCTCGTGGTGCAGGTACCGGTTTGTGTGCCGGTGCTATGCCTCATGGTGATGGCGTGGTCTTATCGATGGCGAAGTTCAATAAGATCCTCGAGATCGATACTGACGCTAGAGCGGCTCGCGTTCAACCGGGTGTTCGCAACCTAGCGATTAGTGAAGCGGCAGGTGATTACAATCTCTATTACGGTCCAGACCCTTCGTCGCAAATAGCCTGCACCATTGGCGGTAACGTGGCTGAAAACTCAGGGGGTGTCCACTGCCTTAAATACGGTTTGACCGTGCATAACCTGTTAAGTGTTCAGTTCCTGACGATGGAAGGTGAGCTGCTAACCATCGGCTCAGAAGGTCTTGATAGCTGTGGTATGGATCTGATGGCGCTGTTCACAGGATCCGAAGGGCTATTGGGTGTGGTCACCGAAGTGCGAGTGAAGCTGCTGCCAAAACCTGAGCGTGCTCAGGTAGTGGTTGCAGGATTCGACTCGGTACCCAAAGCGGGTGATGCCGTCGGTGAGATCATTGCTAAGGGTATCATTCCTGGCGGTCTTGAGATGATGGATGGCTTTGCCATTAAAGCGGCTGAAGATTTTGCCAAAGCGGGCTACCCCGTCGATGCTCAGGCTCTATTGCTATGTGAGGTCGATGGCACCGATGAAGAGGTGGCGGAGCATATTGAAGCGGTTGAAACGCTGTTTCGTGAACTGGGAGCCACCTCGGTTCGCACATCTCAAAGTGAAGAGGAGCGTGCACGTCTATGGGCTGGGCGTAAATCAGCCTTCCCAGCCGTTGGACGTATTTCACCAGACTACTACTGCATGGACGGGACGATTCCGCGTGGTCAGCTAACGCATGTGCTGCTCGAGATGCAGAAAATGTCAGAGCACTACGGTCTGCGTGTGGCCAACGTTTTCCATGCCGGCGATGGCAACTTGCACCCACTGATTCTCTTTGATGCGAACGTACCGGGTGAGCTGGAGCGCACCGAAGAGTTCGGTGGCAAAATTCTTGAACTCTGTGTTGAGGTGGGCGGCTGTATCACGGGCGAGCACGGCGTAGGCTATGAAAAACTCCGTCAAATGCCGGCTCAGTTCAGTGATTCAGAGATCGAGCAGTTCCACAAAGTGAAGCGTGCCTTTGATGCCAAAGAGCTTCTTAATCCCGGTAAAGGTATACCGACCTTGAGAAGTTGTCAGGAGTACCGTTCGTTGGATCTTGATCTAACGCCCAATGCTCAGGTTAGCGCCAATAGCAATACTGATGCAGGAGAGTTCCGTGTCTGATTTAACCAATGAATTGATTAGCCAAGTCCGTGATGCGGTTGAGGCTAAAGAGACGCTGGCTATTTCAGCGGGTGGCAGTAAAGCCTTTATGGGACGTCAGATCGAGACGGATCGTACCATCGATGTCAGTGGTCACACAGGCATTGTTAGCTACCAACCGGTTGAGCTCGTTATGACCGCACGTGCCGGTACCAGACTTGCAGAGATTGAGTCTGCACTATCTGAACACAATCAGATGCTGGCCTGTGAGCCGCCACGTTTCGGTGGCAAAGCAACCTTAGGTGGTACATTGGCCGCTAACGTCTCAGGTCCGGGGCGCCCTTGGTACGGATCCATTCGTGATCATGTATTAGGCGTCAGGTTGATCAATGGCGAAGCGGAACAGCTGCGGTTTGGTGGTCAGGTGATGAAGAATGTCGCCGGTTACGATCTTTCGCGTCTGCAAGCGGGTGCGATGGGTGGATTAGGCCTAATGACCGAGATCTCTCTAAAAGTACTGCCTAAACCAGCGACTACCCGCACTTTGAAGTTCGCAATGGATCAAGCCGAAGCGATACAGCGCATGAACTCCATGTCAGGTCAGCCAAAGCCGATTACAGCGGCTTATTGGCACAACGGAGAATTGTTTGTTCGTCTGGCAGGTGCAGCCTCAGCAGTTGATGCGACTGCAAAAATTTGGGGTGGTGATGAACTGGCTCCAGAGGTTGCCTTGGCTCTTTGGGCGGATCTGCAAGATCAGAAACCAGCCCTATTCAATGCGGAAAAAGTCTGGCGCTTCTCCGTTAAGGGCAGTGCGGATGTCCTACCCATCGAAGGGGATTCATTAATCAACTGGGGTGGCGCTGAGCGCTGGTATGCCGGTGATCACAGTTTCGATCGTATGGTGGAGCTAGCAGAGAGTGCTGGTGGACAGGTTTCACTCTACCGCGGAGGTGATCGTACTGACGAGGTACTTCATCCGGTTAATCCATCAATTCAGGCTCTGCAACAACGCATTAAAGCGTCTGTCGATCCGCAGGGGGTATTCAATCCCGGCCGTGCGTTTGGTTGGTTGTAGGAGTCAGTGCAATGAAAACGAATATAGTTCAAACCTTCCTAGGGACGCCCGAAGGACAAGAGGCGGAAGAGATTCTGCGTAGCTGCGTTCACTGTGGTTTCTGTACAGCAACGTGCCCAACCTACCAAGAGTTGAATGATGAACGAGACGGCCCGCGTGGTCGAATCTATCTGATCAAACAGCTGTTGGAGACCGATGAGGTGACCGAAAAAACTCGGACACACCTAGATCGCTGTCTGACCTGTCGTTCATGTGAGACGACCTGTCCATCGGGCGTTCAATATGGACGTCTAGTTGATATAGGTCGTGGCATTGTTGAGAAGAAATTGGATCGCCCTGTTACGGAAAAAGTGGTTCGCTGGGGATTGAAACAGGTTCTGCCTCACGCTAACCGCTTTGGTCCGCTACTAAAAGTAGGTCAGGTGTTTAAACCGATTCTACCTGGCGCTCTGGGTAAGAAGGTCCCGCCTAAACGTAAAGCCTCTCCTTGGCCAGCCAAACGTCATGCTCGAGTTATGATGGCTCTTGCCGGTTGTGCTCAACCCAGTGCTGCACCCAATACCAATGCGGCAACGGCTCGGGTACTGGATAAGCTAGGAATCACTCTGGTTGAAGCACCACAAGCTGGATGCTGTGGAGCGGTGAATTACCACCTGTCGGCACACGAAGCGGGTCTTAATGAGATGCGCAAGAACATTGACGCCTGGTGGCCAGCGATTGAAGGGGGTTGTGAAGCCATTGTGATGACCGCGTCTGGTTGCGGTGCCATGGTTCAGGAGTACGGGCATCTATTAAGAGATGACCCAGACTACGCGGAGAAGGCCAAGCGTGTGAGTGAGCTGACAAAAGATATCAGTGAGGTGCTGCTGGCTGAAGATCTGTCACCACTTGCTCCCAATACTGATGGTGAAAAGATCGCGTTCCACTGTCCTTGTACCTTGCAGCACGCTATGAAACAGAGCGGCTCCGTAGAAAAAGTACTCGAGAAAGTGGGCTTTGATCTGGCCAAGACCAAGGATAAGCATCTCTGTTGTGGTTCCGCGGGCACCTACTCGATTCTTCAGCCGAAGATCAGTCAAAAGCTGCTAGCCAATAAGGTTGAGGCACTGACAGGGGATAAACCGACACAGATCGCTACCGCGAACATTGGGTGTCAGTTACACATTGAGACAGCTTCGCCGGTACCGGTTAATCACTGGATTGAACTGTTGGATCGATAAGATCGCAGTCACTATTAAAGGGGCCTTGTTAGGCCCCTATTTATTTGTCACTGCTTCTATTTTTCAGTTTCGGATTCGGGTGTGACGAGATGATCTCGGTTCCAAAGAGTGGGGTAGAGCGGAATCCAAAGTGCTACCAGGGCGAGGGTGCCAAAGCCACCAAATAGAATGGAGGGGACCGCACCAATCCAGGCGGCAAGTGCACCTGATTCAAATTCACCCAGTTGATTGGAGGTTGCAATAAAGAGTGAGTTAACCGCGCTGACCCGTCCGCGCATCTCATCGGGTGTTTCAACCTGAACCAGTGTTGAGCGAATCACAACACTGATCATATCGGCGGCGCCAAGAACAAACAGAGCGGTCAGCGATACCCACATCACTTCAGAGAAACCGAAGACCAGAGTGCCCAAGCCAAAGACCCAGACGGCCGCATAGAGCCAACGCCCGGAGTGTCGTTGAATCGGGTATTTTGCAAGCAAGAACGACATCGCAACGGCCCCCGCCGCTGGTGCGCTTCTTAACAGGCCTAAACCGACTGAATCGGTCTGTAATATATCGTGCGCAATCATCGGTAGAAGAGCAGTAACGCTGCCGATTAGAACCGCCAGCGTATCGAGCATTAACGATCCCCATACCGGTTTGTTGCGCCAGACGTGGACAAAGCCCTCAAACAACTCTTTGCGACGCTGCTCGCTTCGGTCCCGTTTGATGGCTGTATCTTTCATGCCAAACAGCGTCACAATCGATATTAAGACGAACAGCATGCTAGTGGCATAGAGTGTGCCGGCTCCAAAAATATAGATGACGCCACCTAAAGCCGGACCAATAATTGTAATGGTCTCACGAGCTGAAGCGGTCAGTGTCATCGCTTGGGTCAGAAGCTGGCGCGGCACCAGATTCGGCACCATCGCTTGCCCCGCAGGCATGCTGAAGGTTCTAGAGACGCCCAGCATGAAACAGGCTATGTAGATGATCCCTTCTGTAATGGTCTCAGTGAAACTGGTTAAGGAGAGCGCACCAATGGTGATTAACAGCAGCACCCGACTCCAAATCATCACCTTATGACGATCGTATCGATCGGCCATGTCGCCTGCGTGCAGCGTAAACAGAATCTGAGGTACATAACGCGCCAGACCAACCCAGCCAAGCGCCATAGCGCTTTCGGTCATCAGGTAGACCTGCCAGCCCAAGCCGATCAGCATCATCTGAATCGCCATGCCGGAGGTGAGTTGGCTGGTGAGGAACCGAACAAATAATCCCTGTTTTAATAGCCGGGTGTCACTCACTGGTCTGAATCCTTAGAGGGGTTTCTGGCCTCTTCATGACTCTCTAATCTATGGCCTGCATCAATAAATTTTGGCAGACGCAAATTGCCAAATATGGCGGCCAGTCGGGTTAGAAAAATGACTAACATTGCCAAGTAGGAGAGGAGTATCGGATCGATGTAACCCTCACCTAATACAAATACCATCGCACCGAGTATGGTGCAGGTGGCATAGAGTTAGCCGTCGCCACCGCCAAGAATCATCGGGTCTTCATTGGTTAGCACATCACGGATAAGGCCGCCTGCAACGGCTGTGATACAGGCCATCATGACGACCAGTAGGGGCGATAGATCAGCCATCTGGGCCTTTTGCGCACCGATGATTGCAAAAAGTGAGATACCGGCGGCATCGAATATCAGCAACAGTCGGCGCGGGTAGCGAAGATAACGCGCTAAGATAAAGGTCACGAGACCCGCAATCAGTGCCGTTGATATATACCAGGTCTCTTCAAGCCAAAAGATGGGGCCGTTGTTGATGGTTAGGTCACGAATAGTCCCTCCACCTACCGCAGTGACGACGGCTAATACCATTACGCCAAAGATGTCGATGCGCTTACCGGTGGCGGCTAAGGCACCGGTGATAGCAAATACAACCGTCCCTAGAAACTCGGCAGCGAGTAGTGGCTGACTAAACAACAAAAGCCTCCCTTTGCTCTCTATGGATGCAAGCTTATCTGTGCGACAATCGGACTCATATTTATATGGGTCAGTGTTGGTATGAATTGTGCATTCTTTCACTCAAATCATCCATGAGTAAAGGATCTATTTGATTATGAAAATTTCTGAAGCGGGCGTTAAGTTTGGTACCAGTGGCGTTCGAGGCTTGGTCAGTGAGCTAACCAATGAGGTCGCGTACGCCTTTGCTGCTGCGTTTTGGCAAGCGGCAGGTCAAGGGACCCGTGTTGTTATAGGTCATGACTTACGACCCTCCAGCCCGCAAATTACCCGAGCCTGCATGGCGGCCATGAGAGACTTAGGTGTCGAGGTGATTTATGTCGGTGCATTGGCAACACCAGCCGTCGCCTACTACGCGTCTAAGATGCATGCGCCTGCGATTGTGGTGACTGGCAGCCATATCCCGTTCGATCGGAACGGAATCAAGTTTTACAGCGTCGAGGGTGAGATCAATAAGGCACATGAAGAGTCGATCTCATCGGCCGAGGTAGTGCTGCCTCAAATTATTGAGTGTCCAGAACTGCCTGCGATTGATGCTGGTGCTAAGTCGGCTTACCTATCACGCTATGTTGACTGTTTCGGTCAAGATCTTTGTTCTGGCTTGAAGGTCGCTATCTATCAGCACTCAAGTGTTGCTCGTGATCTGTTAAGTGAACTGTTCGAGGCGATGGGGGCAGAGGTGATTGCCCTTGGCAGGACAGAACAGTTTGTGCCTATCGATACTGAAGCGGTGCGTACAGAGGATATTGAACAGGCTAAGCGTTGGGCGTCTGAGGTTGGATTTGATCTTTTGGTCTCTACCGATGGTGATGCGGACCGTCCTCTCATCGCCGATGAGACAGGGACCTTTTTCCGCGGTGATATTCTGGGTGTCCTCACAGCAAAGGCGGTCGGTGCAGAAGCGGTTGTGACTCCCGTCAGCAGTAATACGGCACTGGAATTAAGCGGTTGGTTTGATCAAACGCTGCGTACACGAATAGGCTCACCCTATGTGATTGCAGGAATGGAGTCGGTTGCAGAGGGTGTTGTTGCCGGTTTTGAAGCGAACGGTGGATTTTTGTTAGGTAGCGATGTTGGACTGAATGGGTCAACGCTTTCAACGTTGGCGACGCGTGATGCTGTTCTGCCAATGCTGGCGGTCATCTACCTCGCCAAACAGAATCAGCTTAAGGCCAGTCAACTGTCGGCCGAGCTGCCAGAGCGATACACCGCATCGGATCGCATTCCAGGGATAGCGACCGAGTGGAGCCAATCGATGTTACAGCGTCTGAATGAAGGGCAGCTGCAGTTTGAATCGCTAATGCCTTGGTCTTTGGGTGGTATTCGATCAGTCGATCAGACCGATGGTTATCGTGTCGACTTTGATACTGATACGATTGTCCATCTTCGTCCCTCTGGTAATGCTCCAGAGCTGCGCTGTTATGTCGAGATGAACAGTGAACAGGATGCGACAGAACTCTGTCGTCGGGTACTTAACAAGGTCGAGCAACTGTTTAAGAGTGAAGTATAGATGTTAAATTTTGCTGCTAACCTATCGTTTCTATTTTCAGACCTTCCCTTTTTAGAGCGTTTCGTTGCGGCAAAAAAAGCCGGTTTTGATTCGGTCGAGTATCTTTTCCCGTACGACTATCCTGCGGAACAGATTAAAGACCTTTTAAATGAGTCTGGTTTGGAGCAAGCGCTGTTCAATGCCTCTGCCGGTGATTGGGGTGCGGGTGAACGTGGGCTAGCGGCGCTGGTCGGTCGCGAATCTGAGTTTAAAGCCTCGATTGAACAGGCGGCCTCTTATGCCGAGGTGTTGGGCAATCGACGTCTGCACATCATGTCCGGGCTAGCCGATTTTTCCGATCCAAAGGCATTTGAAACCTATCTGAATAATTTAACCTGGGCGGCCGATCAACTGAACTTATCAGGTATCAATGTGTTAATTGAGCCGATTAACAGTCGTGATATGCCAGGCTACTTTTTAACGACACCTGAGCAAGCTGCAGAGGTGATTGAGTTGGCCAATCGCACAAATTTAAAAATGCAGTTTGACCTCTACCATGCTCAGATTATGTGCGGGGATCTTATTACCCGTTTAGAGCGATACTGGCCTCTGATTGATCATATGCAGATCGCATCCGTGCCCGATCGCAATGAACCATCCAGCGGCGAAATCAACTACTCCTACCTCTTTAACTGGCTCGATCAAAAAGGGTATCAAGGATTCATTGGTTGCGAATATCGACCTAAAACAACGACTTTAGAGGGTTTGGGTTGGTTGTCTGACTACAAAAGGTCATCTAATGGATAAACCCAAGGCGCTTCTTGTTGCCGGCATTAGTGCTGAGCTAAAAGGTATGTTGGCGGAGGTGGTTGAACTGGTTCCGCTAAATAAGCAGGGTGATGCGAATCAGTTTTTAGCGGATCAGGGTGCCGATTTTGAATTGGTGGTCACCAGTGCCGGCAAAGGCTGTGCAAACGCATTGATGGAGCAGCTGCCCAATCTTAAAGTGATCTTTAACTGGGGCGTTGGCTATGACAAAGTGGATGTCGAGTTTGCGACTTCGCGCAATGTGTATGTGACCAACACACCCGACGTGCTTAACGAGTGTGTGGCGGATATGGCGATTGGGATGCTGATCTCACAAGCGCGCTGTATGGGCGAGGCTGAACGCTTTGTTCGTCGCGGTGAATGGCTTAGCAACCCAACACCACCGATGGGGCAAAAAGTCAGCGGTAAGCGCCTGGGTATTGTCGGATTAGGACGCATTGGATTGGAGACTGCTAAGAGAGCCGAGGCGTTTTCAATGCAGATTCGCTATCACAATCGTCATCCACGGGAGGATGTCGACTACGCTTATGAAGCGTCGATTGTTGAGCTGGCAAAATGGTCCGACTACTTGCTTCTGCTCTGTCCAAGTACGCCAGAGACCTATCAGATGATCGATCGAGAGGTGTTACAGGCCTTGGGACCACAAAGTTCGCTGATCAATATCGCCCGCGGTGCGGTGGTGGATCAAAAGGCACTGGTTGATCTTCTGCTGTCCGGTGAGTTGGGTGGTGCGGCGTTGGATGTCTTTGAGAGAGAGCCAGAGGTGCCAGAGGCGCTAATGGATCTGCCTAATGTGTTGCTATTGCCACACGTTGGTAGTGCCACGTTTGAAACCCGAACGGCAATGGCCCAGTTGGTTGTCGATAATGTAAAAGCCTATATCGAATCAGGAAGCCTGGTTACTCCCGTCAATTAGTCCAGTAGGTAAATGCTGGTAAAGAACCAGAGGGTGATGGCTGTGCTGGCAAAAATGATGGCCAGTCTAACCCAGCTGTTTGGAATCCTCTTGGAGATGATGCCTGCTGCATAGCCCCCAATCAGTGTGCCAACCAGCAGTATCAATGTTTCGTTCCAGCTAATCAGATCATTGATTAGGAATAGCACAATGGCACAACCTGAAATGGTCGATGAGTAGAGCAGTTTAAGTGCATTCATCTCATTAACAGAGCGATAGCCTGCTAAGCTGCAGTAACTCAGCAGTAATATCCCCAGTCCTGCATTAAAGAATCCACCGTAGATTGATACGCCAATAAAAAGCAGGGTAAATAACCCGTTTTGTGCTTTATCGATATGGCGATGTTTTTGGCTCCACTTTTGTAATGTCTTATTAAACTGTCCGCCAAAAATAAACAGCAGAGTCGCGAAGAGTAGTAGCCAAGGCACGGCTTTTTCAAATTCGCTGTTAGAGGTTTGTGTTAACAGGTAGGCACCTATTATTCCGCCGATCGCAGAGATAAAAGAGAAGATCAGAAGTTTTTTAGGTGAATCTTTTATCTCTTGTCGAAGCGCATAGGTGCCCGAAAGATAGCCAGCTGTTGCAGCAAAGGTGTTGCTGGCATTGGCGATGACAGGGGGAACCCCAACAGCAATCAGAGCGGGGAATGTGATAAAACTTCCACCGCCAGCAAGAGAGTTTACGATGCCACCTAAAATACCTGCAGCGGCAAGAAATAGAATCTCTTCCAAACTTATTGACTCTTTAGCTGATTGATTAAATGCCAAATTGATAAGGCTAAAGAGACCGCTGCCGTGACAATAAGCACCTCTGCCATAGTGATCCCTTTAATGATCTCTGGCGTGTAGCCACATAGCTCCCAAGGTTCAAATATTGCCGGAAGCCAAAGGTGAAGGGGAAACCAGTTTGGGAAAGGGTCGCTCAATGTGCAGCTGCTCTCAAACCAGTAGCGCTCGATCCCTAAAACTTGGTAGCTCTGGTAAAGCAGAAAAGCCATCAGTGGAACAAGTAAAAAGGCGAGCAGCGTCTGTATAGAACGCGCTGAGAAGATCTTCCCGGATACTGCCAAGAGAAGGGCGCCAAAGAGTGTGGCACGAATCTGTACGCAGAGAGCACAGGGACCGTAGTCGAGTAGGTATTGAAAAACTAAAGCCCCAGCCTCGAGGCCTAACGCGAGTATAAGTGTGTAGCTCCAGATGAGCGGTTTTGGCGATTCTCTAAACTTAAACATGGCTTCTTTGAATGGTTATTTTCTAGGTGATTCTAATCATCTTTTTATTCGCTGTCGCTATTAAAAATTAGAACTTTGTAAATTTATTTAAATGGATTTATTCGTGGTTTAATTTAATTGTTTGGTTTAGGTTTTTTAAATATTTTTATTTATTTAAATTTTTATATTGAGAAAACTATTTATTTTTATATATTATGTTGGCGTTAAATTAAAACTGTGCATCCCCTTTGCCAACTATTAATAGTATTAGGAATTTTTGATGAGCGATTTTATTAAAACTCTTTTGCGCAAAAACTCTCTTCGTAAACAGTGCCAATCGGTTGGTGCAGATGAGATCGAAAAAGTGATTGCCGATCTAACGGATATTCTTGAAGAGCGTCGCGCTGAGGAAGCTGCTTTACTAGAGCAGAACCGTGCAAAGCTGGAGGCGATTGAAGCGATTCGCCAGAAGATGCGTGAAGCGGGTATTGCGCTCGATGAGCTAACTGGTATCACTGAATCGGCGCCTAAATCTCGTAAAGAGGTGAAAGCTAAGTACCAGATTACCGATGCAAGTGGTCAAACCCATGCCTGGACAGGTCGCGGTCGCACTCCAACTGTATTCGCAGAGTACATGGCTTCTCGTGGTATCACAAAAGATCAACTGCCAACCATAGATTGATATATAATCGCCCTATGAGTGAAGGCCCTTCCTCGGAAGGGTCTTTTTGTTTCTATGTTTTGAGGTTGCGTCCGCATGTCTGATGAAAAACTGCAAAAAGTGTTGGCGCGCTCCGGTGTAGGCTCACGTCGTGAGATGGAGCGTTGGATCGAAGAGGGTCGAGTCGAAGTAAACGGCAAATTGGCGACTCTTGGTGATCGTGTTTCTGCTGAAGACCAGATTAAGGTCGATGGCAAATCTATTGAACTGAACAGTGCGGGTAGCCAAACGGCTCGAGTTCTTATCTACAATAAACCCATTGGTGAAGTCTGCACTCGCCATGATCCTGAAGGCAGGCCAACTGTCTTTGATAATCTGCCGAAGCTTAAATCTGAGCGTTGGGTTGCGATCGGTCGTCTCGATATCAATACATCGGGTCTTTTGGTTTTTACTACCGATGGTGAAATTGCTAACAAGATGATGCACCCATCGAGCAACATTGACCGCGAATACGCGGTTCGAGTTCTAGGTGATGTCAGTGATGCTGTACTCAAGCGTTTAACCGACGGTGTTCTGCTTGAAGATGGCATGGCTAAGTTTACCGACGTTCGTTACTTCAACGGTGAAGGTGCCAATAAATGGTTCCACTGTTGTGTGATGGAGGGTCGTAACCGTGAAGTTCGTCGTCTTTGGGAGTCTCAAGAGCTGCAAGTTAACCGCCTAAAGCGTGTCCGTTTCGGGCCGGTATTCCTGCCCAGTGACGTTAAGGTAGGCACTTGGCGAGAGCTTGGTCAGAAAGAGGTCGACATTCTAACGGATGAGCTGCTGCTAGAGCGTCGCAAAGTGCCTTCGATCAATCCCGAAGATCTTGATCGTAAAGAGCGCGAATACAAACGCCAGAAAATACGTCAAACCACCGATCACAACCGTGATTCAGCCCGACAGGACCGCCGCAAGCGTAAGGTTCGTGTGGTGGGCAAGCGAGGGTGACAATTGAGGGGGCTGTCCTTCGGTCTGATCCCTCTCTCTAGCTGATAGTGACGGGCCTTCAGCCTGTCATCTGCTTTATCGGTGTTTTCCAGATAGGCATTAAATTCTAACTGCGGATGACAGGCTGAAGGCCAGTCATCTCTACTAAGATCGCGGCCTTTTTAAGACCGCTCCAACGTTGGTAATGGCCAGCCTTTAGGCTGGGTATTCGCTCTCTAGCTCAAATCCGCAGCGGTCATTGCACCTTGTGCATCTATATTCTGTCCGTTGACTCCTTTGCTATCAGGTCCCATTAGGAATAGATACGCAGGTTGGATATCGTCGGGTGTTGCAATGGTGCTTGGGTCCTCTGCAGGGTATGCGTAGGCACGCATTGCAGTGGCGGTACCGCCTGGATTGATGGCGTTGATGCGGATGCTTGGGTCATTCTCTAGCTCGTCAGCCAAGGTCTCCATTAGTCCCAGTGTGGCGAATTTAGAGACGCAGTAGGCACCCCAGTAGGCACGGCCCTTGGTCGCAACACCTGAAGTGACAAAAATGACTGAGGCGTCTTCAGATTGCCTAAGCAGTGGCATTAGGGTCTGTGTCAGGATGAACGGTGCATTGACGTTGACGCGCATCACCTGTTCCCAGATGATCGGGTCGTAGTTCTCAATCGAAGTTCTTAGACCAAGAATCCCGGCATTGTGCAGGATGCCATCTAGCTTGCCAAAGGTCTCATCCAGCAAGTTGGCCAGCTCAATGTAGTCGGGTTCCCTTGCCTTGTCGAAGTCGATCGGCACGATGGCAGGCTGTTTACAGCCTAGCGCTTCAATTTCATCGTAGACAGCTTCAAGCTTCTCCTCGGTGCGGCCCGCTAGTATGACAGTCGCGCCCGCTTTGGCGTAGGCGATAGCTGAAGCTTTACCAATTCCATCACCGGCACCAGTGACCAGAATAGTGCGTCCTTCAAGAAGTTGCTCGGGAGCGTCGTAGGTAAACATGCTTAGACCTTTTAAATAAATTGTTCACTAAGAAATGAGAGAAGGTTCTCGGACTGATGAAGTGCATGAGTTGCTTGCCACTCCCTATAATCCTCGCCTTGCGCTAAGTAACCGAAGGTGCAGGCTACCGTTGGTGTGCCTGCCGCTTTTCCAGCGACAATGTCGCGAATATGGTCGCCAAAGTAGAGTGAGTGCTCTGCTGTTGCATCAACCGTTTTAAGCGCTTTGATAATCCCTTCTGGATCGGGTTTTGATTGACTAACGTCCTCTGGGCAGATGCAGACACTGCAGCGATCAGTGAGTTGCAGCTGTTCAAGCACGATATCCGTCAATTCGCGAGGTTTGTTCGTCACAATGCCCCAGGGAATCTGCTGCTCTTCAAGCCAGCTCAACGCTTCGTTAAAGCCGGGAAACAGACCGCCACTCTCGACGGGGTTACTTCTATACAGAGAGAGAAACTCATTGTGAAGTGCTGTCTCATTGGCAATGAACTGCTCTGGGAAAGCGGCCTTAAGCATTGGCTTTCCGCCGTTCGATGCATTATCCCTAATTAGCTGAAAATCGGGCTCCGCGTAGCCGTGGTTCTGTGCCTGCTGGCAAATGACGCGATAAAAGTCCGGGGCTGTATCCAGCATTGTGCCGTCTAGATCAAAGAGTGCGGATCTCATAGTGGTTTGGTCGCGGCAACCAGATAGTTCACGCTGACATCATTAGCATCCAGTGCATAGACTTTGGTCAGTGGGTTGTAGGTCATACCGCATAGGTCATCCACCTCCAGTCCAGCAGCACGCATGTGGTTGGCCAGTTCAGCCGGGCGGATGAACTTGTTGAAGTCGTGTGTGCCGTTGGGAACCAGTTTAAGCAGACGCTCTGCACCCAAAATGGCAAACAGGTAGGCTTTCGGGTTGCGATTTAAAGTCGAGAAAAAAACGCGTCCACCTGGTTTGGTTAGGGCTGCACAGGCTTTTACGACCGAAGCTGGGTCTGGAACGTGTTCTAGCATCTCCATGCAGGTGACGACATCAAAGCGCTCTGGGTTCTGTTCAGCGAACTCTTCCGCTGTTGTGCGGGTGTAATCGACTTTAACGCCAGACTCTAGGCCGTGCAGTTTGGCGATTTTTAGTGGCGCTTCACCCATATCAATGCCGCTAACTGAGGCGCCGCGGTGCGCCATCGCTTCCGATAAAATGCCACCGCCACAGCCGACATCTAATACCTCTTTGCCGGCCAGATCAGCATGACGATCAATGAAGCCAACTCGCAGTGGGTTGATATCGTGAAGGGGTTTGAATTCACTCTCTTTATCCCACCAGCGTGATGCAAGCTCTTCGAATTTAGAGATCTCTTGTGGGTCGATATTCAGGTTTGTTTGATCGGTCATTTAGGCTACCAAAGTGGCAATTCATTAACGGTTAATGGCGCTAGTTTATCACCCCTTTGAATAAGGCCCAAAAGCTGATTTGATTCAATTGTTTGTGTTATGATGTGGACTTTATTTTTGCACCGGGTGGCGGTGCGAACAGAAGACTAAAAGGAACGCCAGATAATGGGTGACCTAACCAAAGAAGTTCTTCCGGTAAATATCGAAGACGAACTGAAGCAGTCCTACCTAGATTACGCAATGAGCGTGATCGTCGGCCGTGCACTACCTGATGCGCGTGACGGCCTAAAACCGGTTCACCGTCGTGTGCTGTTTGCGATGAATGAGCTGGGTAATGATTGGAATAAACCCTACAAAAAATCCGCTCGTGTGGTTGGTGATGTAATCGGTAAATACCACCCTCACGGCGACAGTGCGGTTTACGATACGATCGTTCGTATGGCGCAAGACTTCTCTATGCGCTACATGCTGGTAGACGGTCAGGGTAACTTTGGTTCGGTGGACGGTGACTCTGCTGCGGCAATGCGTTACACCGAAATTCGAATGAAGAAGATCTCTCACGAGCTTCTTTCGGATCTGGATAAAGAGACGGTCGATTACGTCGATAACTACGACGGTACCGAAAAGATTCCAGCGGTCCTTCCGACTCGTGTGCCTAACCTGTTGGTCAATGGTTCAGCGGGTATTGCGGTAGGTATGGCGACGAACATTCCGCCCCACAACTTAGGTGAGGTGGTTCGAGGCTGTTTGGCACTGATCGAGAACCCGGATATTACTATCGATGAACTGCTTGAGTTTATCCCAGGTCCAGACTTCCCGACGGGCGGTATTATCAATGGCCGTGCAGGTATTTTGCAGGCCTACCGAACAGGTCGTGGCCGTATCTATGTTCGTGCAAAACACCACGTTGAGGAGCACCCGAAAAACGGTCGTCCTATGCTGGTTATCACCGAGATTCCTTACCAGCTCAACAAAGCGCGCTTGATCGAAAAGATCGCTGAGCTGGTCAAAGAGAAAAAGATCGAAGGTATCAGCGAACTTCGCGATGAGTCAGACAAAGATGGTATGCGTATCGTTATTGAGTTGCGTCGTGGTGAAGTGCCTGATGTCATCATCAATAACCTATTTGCGCAGACACAGCTGCAGAGCGTGTTTGGTATTAACATGGTGGCGTTGGTTGATGGTCAACCGCGTCTATTGGATCTGAAAACGGCGCTTGAGTGTTTCGTTCGTCACCGTCGCGAAGTTGTCACACGTCGTACGGTTTACCTACTGCGTAAAGCGCGAGAGCGTGGCCACATCTTGGAAGGTTTGGCGATCGCACTGGCAAACATTGATCCTGTCATTGAACTGATTAAGAAATCCCCAACCCCTGCGGAGGCAAAAGAGGCGCTGATTGCGACCGCTTGGGCGCCTGGTCAGGTGTTGGATATGCTAGAGCGTGCAGGTGAAGATGCCTGTCGTCCAGAAGGTTTGGAAGCTCAGTTCGGCCTGCGTGACAACAGCTACTACCTATCGCCAGCTCAAGCGCAAGCGATTCTCGAATTGCGACTACACCGTCTAACCGGTCTAGAGCACGAAAAGCTGATTGAAGAGTACCGCGATCTTATCGAGCGTATTGCAGAGCTTTTAGAGATTCTTGGCTCACACGTTCGTTTGATGGAAGTGATTACTGAAGAGTTGAACGAGCTGGTTGCAGAGTACGCAGATGAGCGTCGCACTGAGATCACTGCGTCTATGCAGGATCTAACCATTGCTGATCTGATCACCGAAGAGGAGATGGTTGTGACTATCTCGCACGGTGGTTATGCGAAGACACAGCCGCTTGAGGCCTACCAAGCACAACGTCGCGGCGGTAAAGGTAAGTCTGCGACAGCAATGAAAGATGAAGATTTTGTCGAGCATCTGCTGGTGACTAACAGTCACGATACGATCCTGTGTTTCACCAACTTCGGTAAGGTCTACTGGCTGCGCGTGTTTGAGATCCCTCAGGCAAGCCGTACCGCTCGTGGTCGACCTATGGTCAATATTCTGCCGTTGGCAGAGGGTGAGCGCATCAGCACGATTCTTCCTGTTAAAGAGTTTGATGATGAGCGTTGCGTATTCATGGCGACAGCCAATGGTACCGTGAAGAAGACCCGTCTATCGGCCTTCTCTCGCCCACGCAGTACAGGTCTGATTGCATTGGATATCGTTGAAGGTGACCGCCTAATCGGTGCATCACTGACAAACGGTAGCGACGATGTGATGCTGGTGACCTCTGCGGGTAAAGCGATTCGCTTCAATGAAACAGATGTTCGTGAGATGGGTCGTACCGCTCGCGGTGTGCGTGGCGTTAAGTTGGATGATGTCGCTAAAGTGATCTCATTGATGGTGCCTAAGGAGGGTGGTCAGGTGCTGACTGCTTCTGAGAAAGGCTATGGTAAGAAGACAGCGATCACAGAGTTCCCAATTCGTGGTCGTGGCGGTATGGGTGTCATTGCTATGCAGTGCACCGATCGTAACGGTGCGTTGGCCGGTGCTGTCCAGGTATTTGATGGCGATGACATCATGCTGATCAGTGATCTTGGCACCATGGTTCGTACCCGTACTTCTGAGATCTCCTCACTCGGTCGAAATACCCAGGGTGTCCGACTCATTCGCGTAGCGGATGATGAGACTCTGATCGGTATCGCTCGAATCGAAGAGCCGGAAGAGGATGAAGATGCGACTGATGCAGCTGGAGAGGGTAACTCAACAGAAACTAATGCATCAGAAGAGAGTCAAGTTGCACAAGAGGAGTCTGATGATTCCGACGGCAGCGAAGAAGAGTAATTGAGGCTCGGAACCCCTATTAAATGAATCGTCTATTTAATTTCAGCGCTGGCCCTGCAGCGCTGCCAACGGAAGTACTAGAAATCGCCCAATCTGAAATGTTGGATTGGCATGGCAAAGGCCTCTCTATTATGGAGATGAGCCACCGTAGCGCTGAGTTTGTTAGCGTTGCTGAAGGGGCTGAACAGGATTTGCGTGATCTGATGAACATCAGTGACGACTACGCTGTCATGTTCCTTCAAGGGGGCGCGACCAGTCAGTTTGGTATGGTGCCGATGAATCTGTCACAAGGTGGCAAGGTCTCGTACATCAACACGGGTGTTTGGTCGAAAAAAGCGATCAAAGAGGCAAAGCGTTTTGCAGATGTCTCTATCGCTGCCTCAACTGAGTCATCAAACTTTTGTGAAGCGCCGCTGCAGTCTGATCTCTCTATTGATTCGACGGCTAACTACCTTCACTACACCACCAATGAAACCATTGGCGGCGTTCAGTTTGATTACATTCCAGACGCGGGTGACGTGCCGCTTGTGGCTGATATGTCTTCGGACATACTCTCTGCGCCTGTTGATGTCTCACGCTTTGGTTTGATCTATGCGGGTGCTCAGAAGAATATCGGACCTGCCGGCTTAACGGTTGTGATCGCGCGTAAAGATCTATTAGGCAATCCCTTAAGTACAGCGCCGACTATGTACGACTATGCGGTTCACGCTGCTGAAGGGTCGATGCACAATACGCCGCCGACACTGGCCTGGTATCTGTCAGGTTTAGTATTCCAGTGGATTAAGCGCCAGGGTGGTTTGTCTGCAATGGCGGAATTGAATCATCGCAAAGCGTCTAAACTCTATGCTGCGATTGATGCAAGTGACTTTTTTGCCAACCCAGTTGCTGTGCGAAACCGTTCGATCATGAACGTTCCGTTCACACTGGCGGATTCTGCTCTGGATAAAGCCTTCCTGGCCGAATCTGAAGAGGCAGGGTTGTTGAATCTTAAGGGGCATCGTTCTGTCGGTGGTATGCGTGCAAGCATCTACAATGCTGTGCCCGAAGCAGCGGTTGATGCACTGATCGATTTTATGGCTGATTTCGAAAAGCGCCGAGGCTAACAATGGATCAGCAGAATCTCTACCAGGGGCTGACTCAAGATGAGGCGCTGACACAGGTGCGTGATGAGATCGATCAGATTGATCAAGAGATTCATGCTCTGTTGAACAAGCGTGCTGAGTGTGCCCAAAGAGTGGCTGATATTAAGCATAACTTTGGTGCGAATTCGCCGGTTTTTTATCGACCTGAGCGAGAAGCGCAGGTGCTTCGTAAAGCGATGCAGCGCAATCAGGGACCACTTCCTGATCAGGAGATTGCACGTCTGTTCAGGGAGGTGATGTCGGTCTGTCTGGCGCATGAGCACCGTATGAATGTTGGGTTTGTTTCAACCTCTGAATTAGATACTGAGCAAGCTGCTCTGAAACAATTTGGTCACTCGGTTGAGCCTATTGCATTCGCTAGTGCATCGGAAACCTTGCTGAGCTTAGCGCAGGGAGCGTTGCACTACGCGGTTCTTTCAGTAAATAGATTGCCTGAGGTCTTGTCGTTATTGGTGACTCATCAGTTAAACGTTGTTGGTGAGGTAACTCTCCATGGTGATGAGGCCTTTTTAGTGTTAGGGCATCAAGAGGTTTCGGCATCGGGCGATGATAAAACAGCATTGATTGTTGAGAGTGCCGAATCAGTGGTTACTGATTCGAAGCGAAATATCACCGATGGATCCCTAACCTACATGGAGCTTGATGGCGCTAGGTCGATTGAACAGCTTCAGTCTTTGTTGGGGCCAGAACTTAACTTTCACTACCTGGGTCTTTTTCCCAAAGCGGTTTTTTAGGAACTAAAATCGTGTCTGTAGATCAAAAAACTTTAGCAGTATCGGGTGTTCAACAGTTAACACCTTACCAACCAGGGAAGCCCATCGAAGAGCTTGAGCGTGAGCTGGGGATTACTGAGTCGATCAAACTGGCCAGTAATGAAAACCCTTTGGGCCCAAGCTCTATCGCACTTAAAGCAGCTATTGATAGTCTACAAGATGCAACGCTCTACCCTGATGCGTCGGGAACAGAGCTAAAACGCACCTTGAAGGCTCATTATGGGCTAGCAGAGGATCGTTTAACCCTGGGTAATGGATCCAATGATCTACTCGAGTTGATCGCAAGAGTATTTGTTCGCCCTGACGATGAAGTGATCTACTCGGAGTACGCTTTTATTGTCTATCCGCTGGTGACACAGGCCTGTTGTGCCGTTTCCGTGGTTACCCCAGCCAAAAAGTATGGGCACGATCTAGACGCTATGGCTAATGCCATTACTGACAAGACGCGTCTTATCTTCTTAGCCAATCCCAATAACCCAACCGGCACGGTCTTCTCTGAAGACGAGTTTCGCGCGTTCATGGCTCGTGTGCCTGAGCAGGTTATAGTGGTTTTGGATGAGGCTTACACCGAATATTTAACGGCCGAACGTATGCCGAACGGACTGTTGCTAGCTGATGAGTTCGATAATTTAATCGTAACTCGAACTTTTTCCAAAGCCTGGGGCTTAGCAGGGCTTCGTTGTGGTTTTGCTTATGCTTCAGTCGCCGTTACCGATCTGTTAAACCGTGTTCGTCAGCCATTTAATGTCAGTATTGCGGCATTGGCAGCAGCTCAAGCGGTTCTTTCGGATTCTGAATACCTGAAGAGAAGCCAAGAGGTAAATCAGCAGGGCCTTAAACAGATATCCGAAGGGCTCAATGAATTGGGTGTCAGCTATGTTCCTAGTCAGGGCAACTTTGTCTTGATCGATTTGCAGCAGCCTGCCATGCCGATCTACCAATCCATGTTATTGAAGGGTGTCATTACGCGCCCAGTTGGCAATTACGGACTGCCTAATCATCTTCGGGTTAGTATCGGTCTTGAGCATGAAAACGCTCGCTTCTTGAAAGCCCTAGCTGAGGCGCTTGCTTAATGTCGTTTAAAGCTGAACGCCTATTAGTCATTGGACTGGGTCTGATCGGCGGCTCTTTTGCGCGTGCTGCAAAAGAGTTGGTTAGCGTTCAGCATGTGATCGGTTTCGATCTCAATCAAGAGGAGTGCGACCTAGCGTTGGCTCTCAATGTGGTTGATAGCATCGCAACGGATCTTGAAACAGCGGTAAAACAGTCTGATCTCATTCTATTGGCTGTTCCGGTCAAAGCGATAGAGAAGGTGATGCTGCAGATCGCTCCTTGGCTGAAGCCTGAGGCGATCTTAACCGACGTTGGCAGTACAAAGCTGAACATTCTTGAAGCGGCTAAAGCTATTTGGCCTGAGGGTCTGCCAACAGGATTTATACCTGGCCACCCGATAGCGGGCGCAGAGAAAAGTGGTGTATCGGCATCGCAAACGGATCTCTTCAATCATAAAAAAGTGATTCTGACGCCTCCTGAGGGGGCCTCTAGCGAAGCGACGCTAACTCTAGCTCGAGTCTGGCAGGCAATTGGTGCTGAAGTGGTTCAAATGGAGCCTAAGCGTCATGATCAGGTCTTAGCGGCGACCAGCCATTTACCTCATCTCTTAGCTTTTTCACTCGCAGATACCTTAGCAGCAGAAGCTGAGAGTACCGATATCTTTCGTTATGCGGCCGGTGGCTTTAGAGACTTTACCCGAATTGCAGCCAGTGATCCGACCATGTGGCATGACGTCTGTTTCGCCAACCGTGAGCAGTTGCTAGAGCAGATAGATCGCTTTATGACGGGTGTGCAAGATCTAAGAGCTGCTGTTGATCAGGGTGACAGTCTACGCTTATTGGGCATTTTTACCCGTGCTAAAGCCTCCCGTGAACATTTCTCTTTGGTATTAGAGCGTGCTGGCTATGCTGAGCTCAGAGGTGATGCCATTGATACGCTGGTCTCATCTCCCACGGCTAAGTTGAGCGGTGAGTTACGAGTGCCCGGCGATCGTTCAATCTCGCAACGCGCCATTATGTTGGCAGCGATTGCCGAGGGTGTCTCCGAGATCGAGGGGTTAATTGAGAGTGAAGATACTCTAGCAACGATTCAGATCTTCCGTGATTTGGGCGTGGTTATCGAAGGTCCACACCAAGGTAGAGTAAGAGTGTTTGGTGTGGGTCTAAATGGACTGCAAGCGCCGTCAGCGCCTCTCTATTTTGGTAGCTCAATGACCTCGTTAAGAATGTTGTTAGGTCTACTCTCTGCTCAAGACTTCGATGTGAGGTTAACGGGCAGTGAGCAGTTATCCAAGATCTCGCTGCAAGAGATTATCGATCCACTGACACAGATGGGTGCCTCCATCGACAGTAATACAGGCTCGCTGCCAATCACTATTAAGGGTGGTCAGCGCTTTAAATCGATTACTTATGCGCCAAGTCATGCCAGTGCTCAGATTAAAGGTGCATTATTGTTGGCGGCCATCAGTGCGGGTGTTGAATTAGAGGTTTATGAGCCGAATACGACGCGTGATCACACTGAACGTCTCCTAGATGCCTTTGGTGTTCAATTGGTGAGAGAGGGGCGTCGACTGTTTATCGAGTCGGGCGTTTCGCTAAAAGCCTGTTCGGTTCAGGTACCAGCGGATCTGAGTTTCGCCTTCGCCTTCGCGGTGGGTGCTCTTTTACAACAAGAGTCGAGTCTGGTTATTGAAAATGTCAGTGCGAATCCCACTCGACTTCACTCTTTGCGTCTACTTGAACGCATGGGTGCGCACATTGCGCTGAATAACAATCGTCATGCGGGCGGTGAGCCGGTCGCTGATTTAGAGGTAAAAGCCTCGTTGTTATCAGGTATCGAGTGCCTCTCATCTGAGTTGGCCTCGGTTGGGGATGATCTCCCTCTACTGCTGTTAGCGATGGCGTCTGCTCAGAGTGATTCGACTATATTAGGTATCGATCGAATTCCAGAACGACAGAGAGCCCTATTCAAGACGACAGTGGATGAGTTAAGTAAAGCGGGTGCCGACATCAGTATGTCACATACTGATGTCACTATTTCGCCGGTTTCAGATTGGCGTCCCTGTGAGTTGGAAGCTGCAGAGCACCCAGCACTTGCACTCGCTCTACTGATGTTAAGTTTACGTTTTGATCGTTCCATCCGAATTAACGGATGTCGAGCAATCAGTACCGCCTTTCCTGAACTGATTGATCAGGCGCGAAGGGTCGGTATTAAATTGATTGAGGAGTAGTGGATGGATCCACTCAATAATGAAAATTCATGCCCTATCATTACCGTTGATGGGCCAAGTGGTTCAGGTAAAGGTACGATCTGTCGATTGCTGTCGCAGGAGCTTGGTTGGAGCTTGTTGGATAGCGGGGCTTTGTATCGCCTGACGGCTTTGGCTGCGAACCATCATGGTGTTGATCTTAGTGATGTAGAGGCACTGCAGGTGTTGGCTGAGCATCTCGATGTGCGCTTTGTTGCCTCTGAACAGGGCGATGAGGTGACTATTTTACTTGAAGGTGAAGAGGTCACTCATGCTATTCGTGCGGAGCAGATAGGTAACGATGCCTCTAAAGTGGCCGCTATTACTGAAGTGCGCTCTGCACTGTTGAAACGTCAACGCGATTTTGCTCAATCCCCCGGCTTGGTGGCCGATGGACGTGATATGGGAACCGTTGTATTTCCTCAGGCACCGTTGAAGATCTACTTGGATGCCTCCGCAGAGGTTCGCGCGGATCGTCGTTATAAGCAGTTGATAGATAAGGGGCTGAGTGCTAGCCTTGAAACTATATTAGAAGATATTCGTGCGCGAGATGATCGTGACATGAACCGTTCGGTTGCGCCACTTCGCCCAGCCGATGATGCCGTGATTCTCGATAGTACATCTATGTCTATCGATGAAGTTATGAAAACTGTGCTAGAACAAGCACGCCACAAAGGGTTGCGTTAGCACTCCGTAAACTGAGGCTTAGACCATGAGCGAAAGCTTTGCAGATCTGTTTGAAGAGAGTCTTGAACAGGTCAATATGACACCAGGTTCCATCATTACTGGAACCGTAGTAGGTATTGAAAATGACTTTGTTGTTGTAACAGCGGGTCTTAAGTCAGATGGGGTTATTCCCATCGATCAGTTTAAAAACGGTGCAGGTGAGCTTGAAGTCGCTGTTGGTGATGAAGTGCAAGTGGCGCTTGAATCCCTAGAAGATGGCTTCGGTGAAACCAAACTTTCGCGTGAACGTGCCAAGCGTGCAGAAGCATGGGCTGTTCTTGCAAAAGCGTATGAAGCTGGCGAGACGGTTACTGGTCGCATCAGTGGTCGTGTCCGTGGCGGCCTAACGGTTATGGTTAACGGCATCAACGCCTTCCTACCGGGTTCTTTGGTAGATACTCGCCCACTGCGCGATACCAGCCATCTTGATGATCAAGATCTAGAGCTTAAAATTGTTAAACTCGATGAGAAGAGCAACAACATTGTTGTGTCACGCCGTGCGATTCTAGAAGAGGCCAACAGCGAAGAGCGCGAGAAGCTGCTTGAGCAGATGGAAGAGGGCGCAACGCTTAAAGGTATTGTTAAGAACCTTACTGATTACGGCGCGTTCATTGACCTTGGCGGTATCGATGGTCTTCTTCACATTACCGATATCTCTTGGAAACGTATCAAACACCCAAGTGAAATGCTTAATGTTGGTGATGAGATCGACGTTAAGGTTCTTCGCTACGATCAAGAGCGTAAGCGCGTATCCCTAGGTATGAAGCAGTTGGCTGCAGATCCTTGGACTACGGCTATCGAAAACTATGCTGTGGGTCAGCGCGTTACTGCTAAGGTGACTAAGCTTGCTGACTATGGCTGTTTTGCACAGATCGGTGAGGGCGTGGAGGGTCTAGTTCACGTCTCAGAGATGGATTGGACTAACCGCAATATCCACCCATCTAAAGTTGTTCAGGTTGGCGATGAGGTTGAAGTTCAGATTCTCGATATCGACCAACAGCGCCGCCGTATCTCTCTAGGTATTAAACAGTGCCGCGAAAATCCTTGGAATGCCTTTGCATCGTCAACGAACAAGGGTGACAAAGTTTCTGGTACTGTCCGCTCAATCACTGACTTCGGTATCTTCATCGGCTTAGATGGTGGTGTAGACGGTCTAGTTCACCTGTCTGACATCTCTTGGGATGAGTCTGGCGAAGAGGCCGTTAAACGTTTCAATAAAGGCGATACGGTTGAAGCGGTTATCCAGCAAGTGGATGCAGAGCGTGAACGTATCTCTCTGAGCATTAAAGCACTTGCCTCTGATCCATTTAGCAGCTTTGCTGAAGCGAACGGTAAGGGCTCTAAAGTTACCGGTACGGTTGTAGCAGTGGATGCTCGTCAAGCTGAAATTGAAGTGGCTGAAGGTCTAAACGCTATTTTGAAAGTGGCTGAGTTTGCCCGTGAACGAACTGAAGATCTATCTGCAGAGCTCTCTGTGGGTGATAGTGTTGAAGCGATTGTGATCAATGTTGATCGTCGTAATCGTTCTATCTTCTTGTCAGTTAAAGCGATTGAAGCCAAAGAGCAGCAAGAAGCACTTAAAGCGGTTCAGTCTGCTCCAAAAGATATGGATGTAGGCGCAACGACGATTGGTGATCTCATCAAAGAGCAGATGGGTAAGAAAGAGTGATAGAAAACAGGGTGAGCTTATTACCCTGTTTTCAGTATCGATAGGAAGTGGGTATGACTAAGTCTGAGCTGATCGAACGCCTAATAGACAAACATCCGGAACTCTCTGTGAAAGATGTCGAGTTGGCAGTGAAAATCATGTTAACTCAAATGGCTGATACCTTAGCCGATGGCGAGCGTATTGAGATTCGCGGATTCGGAAGCTTCTCACTTCACTATCGTGCCCCCCGCGTCGGTCGCAACCCAAAAACGGGTGAATCCGTTTCTCTGCCGGCCAAGCATGTACCACACTTTAAGCCTGGCAAAGAGCTGCGCGAGCAAGTGAATGCAAGCTTGAAAGATGAGTATTAAGTTTGAGAGCGATTAAACTTCTTATCACGTCAGCGATTGCTCTGTTGGTTCTTTTAACGGGCATTGTTCTCACCATTCATAATACAACACCGGTCATCATTGATTTGGTCTGGGTGAAGCTACCCGAAGCAAGCCTATCGATCTGGTTGATCATCTCAATGGTTGTCGGCCTGTTAGTCGGTATTCTATTGACCAGTGCACGAGTGCTGACACTGCGTGCTAAATTGCTCAATTCGGCTCGTAAGTTGCGTAATGCTGAGCAACAGATTGAGACGTTGAATCGTGAGGTTCAACGAGGCGCAGAATGAGTGCCAACTCCCCCTACCTAATTTTTCTCTTTCTACTGATTGCCGTTGCCATAGGTTGGTACCTGGGTAATCGACGCCTGAAAAGAAAAGATCGTCGCAATCAAGCACTACCACCAGCCTATCTGTCAGGTCTTGATCACCTCATTGATAACCGAACGGAAGAGGCGATCGAATCGTTCATTCATGCCCTTGAGGTTAACTCTGACAATTTGCCGGCACACATTGCGTTGGCCAAGCTGCTGAGGCGTAAAGGCGATATCGATCGTGCCGTTCAAATTCATGAGCGCATGTTAAAGCGTAAAGATCTCTCAGTTTATGATCGTCAGCGTGTGAAATTGGCCTTAGCACGAGACTTTTTTGCTCTAGGCTTGCTAGATCGTGCAGAAGACGCTGCTGCACCTCTAGCCAAACAGACCGACTATCCAGAATTAAGATATCGCGCCATCGTTCTGCTAATCCGTCTCTATGAGCAAGAGGGTGAGTGGCATCGGGCGCTGCAAAGTGCTGATATTTTGCCAAAGAAAAACCGTATAGAGCTTGTTAATGAGCTCTCACACTATCACTGTGAGCTTGCCCAAAATCACATCTCTAATGGTGAATTAGACCCTGCACTTAAAGAGTTAGAGTTTGCGTTGTCTACCGATGCAAAGTGTTTTCGAGCCAATCTCATCTCAGCTCGAGTATTCATGTTGAAGTCGCAATGGCGTTCGGCGATTAGAGCCTTGCAAAGCATTGCCGATCAAGACCCACTGTTTATACCAGAAACACTCAATCCACTCAGGCGATGTTTTGACGCTTTAGGTGATGAGCTTGGTTTGAGCCAGTATCTAAATGACTTAATGAAGCAGTACCCCTCAACCAGCGTGATGCTTGCCTTGGCTGAGTTGAAAAGAGATAGGGAAGGGGTTTTTGCTGCGGGCCTATTTATCACTGAGGCGTTGAAGAGTCGCCCATCAGTAAAAGGTTTTAACCGCCTAATTGATATGCATATTGAGCATGGCTCATCCAGTGCACGAGAGAGTCTGTTGAATTTGCGGTCGTTGACGCAGCAGCTCGAGATGTCAAAACCGGTCTACCGCTGTGGTCATTGTGGTTATGCAGCACGCAGTTTAGTTTGGCAGTGTCCAAGTTGTAAGCGATGGGGTAGTATCCGCCCAATCCAAGGTTTAGAAGGTGAATAGAGTGTCCATTGAAGATAACAAACGCGTTATTGTTGCCCTAGATTATCCAGAAGCTGATAGCGCCATTGCGATGGCTAAGCAGTTAGATCCTGAGGTCTCTCGTGTCAAAGTGGGTAAGGAGCTATTTACTCGTTGTGGGCCTGATGTGGTTGAACGTCTGCACGCTCTCGGTTTTGAAGTCTTCTTGGATCTTAAGTTTCATGACATCCCCAATACCGTTGCAAAAGCCTGTGGTGTTGCAGCCGAGCTGGGGGTCTGGATGGTTAATGTCCATGCCAGTGGCGGCCGTCGAATGATGGAAGCGGCTCGTGAAGAGGTTGAGAAGCGTAGCCAGGGGCCGCAACGTACCTCCTTGATTGCGGTGACCGTGCTAACGAGTATGGAGCGCAGCGATCTGGCCGAGATGGGTTTGGATATCGATCCCATTGATCAGGTTAAGCGCTTAGCCACATTGACAGAGAGTTCAGGACTTGATGGCGTGGTCTGTTCAGCACAAGAGGCGGCTGCAATCAGAGCTCAAGCCTCCGATCAGTTCCAGCTTGTGACTCCGGGTATTCGCCCAGCGGGTTCTGTAGTCGGTGATCAGCGTCGCATCATGACACCTGCTGAAGCAATCGCTGCAGGTAGCACCTATTTGGTGGTTGGGCGTCCAATAACCGGTGCAGAAGATCCTAAAGCCGCGGCCATTGCGGTGCAGTCAGAAGTAGATTTGGCTTTAGGTTCAAGGTAAACATTTTGAGGTGTCTGGCCTTTAGCCTGACACCACTTTCAAATGACACGCATTACTGGATAACCGCTGTTAAAGTGGTGTCAGGCTGAAGCCAGACACCTTACTGCGAAAAAATATAAATATTTTTTGGTGTTTTTTGATCCATGGTCTAGTGTGAATAGTGAGAGTAAGGATTGCTCTCATTTCAAATAAGACATGGAGGTTCACTATGAACATCAAATCTCTCTCTACACGAGTTCTAGCACCACTCTTCTTTACACTGTTTTCATCGACTGCGATGGCAGGTTATCCGGTTAACATTAATTCAGCAGATGCCGTTGAGCTGGCGGATGCTTTGGATGGGATTGGCCAATCTAAAGCTGAAGCGATTGTTGCTTACCGTGATGCGAATGGTCCGTTTAACTCTGTTGAAGCGCTCACAGCAGTTCGTGGAATAGGTGTCGCCACCGTTGAGAAAAATGTGGAATACATTCTTCTTGAACCGGCTAAACCTATGAGTGAATAACGAATAGTGCTTAGGAGGCTCCAGAGGGGCCTCCTAAACCTGATTAAAGTACGAAGAAGAGTGTGAGAGGAATGAATGCCAGGCTGGCTAAATTTCCGATCAGTACAATAGAAGCAACCGTCTCAGGTTGCTGATTGTAGCGCTCAGCAAACATATAGTTCAGAACCGCCGGTGGCAGTACGCTAAATAACACAATGTAGGCGGTGAACTCTTTAGAGAGACCCATAATCCAAGCAAAGGGTATCGCGAATACTAGGCTGCTTAATGGTGAAAAGATGGCTCCATAGACACCGATCTTCCACTGGCTTAGATCGACACTGATCATCCTTACCCCTAATGCAAACAGCATCAATGGAATCGATATCTGGCCCAACATATCGATGGGTGTAGCCAGCCATGTAGGCAATGGCAATTTGAATAGCGCCCAAGCTAATCCAGCAAAGGTTGATAAGATAATCGGATTCTTAAAAAGCCCTGTGAGTTTGGCGTTCTCATCAACAATATGAATGCCCAGACTGAAGTGCAACAGGTTGCTCACTAAGAACATCACCACAAAAGCGGCAAGGCCGGCATCCCCAAAAGCCAGAAGTGCTAGAGGCAGACCTAGGTTGCCACAGTTGTTGAACATCATTGGCGGAACAAAGGTTTTAGAAGAGATGCCCAGAAGCTTCGCAACCGGTTTCATCACTATTCCTGCACCTAGCACCATGACGATCGACCCTAACGCTAGATCTAAGTGTGCGTACAGATCAAAACTCTTTCCAGCCATAACACTGAATATAAGCGCCGGCAAAAAGATATCCATGTTGATGCGGTTTGCG
Organism: Marinobacterium sp. xm-a-127; assembly: GCF_013283425.1. Lineage (NCBI taxonomy): Bacteria > Pseudomonadati > Pseudomonadota > Gammaproteobacteria > Oceanospirillales > Oceanospirillaceae > Marinobacterium > Marinobacterium sp. xm-a-127. The sequence continues at coordinate 165,984 of NZ_WBYH01000004.1, read as the reverse complement.
ACTTGTAAGTCGGGATTTGCCTTTCTTGCGTAAAGGTAGCCAGCAGTGACTATGGCAATGATTGGAAATACGGTTGAGAAGACCCGCTCAAGCAGTAATAAAAGATCGGCGCTGGTTGTCATTGAGAGTCCTGACATCAAAAAAATAAGTATGGCAAAGGATACTCCAAATAGACTCAATTTTTCATATAACAAAACGTTACTATTGAATTAAATTGGTTATTTATTTCGCATATGCGTAAAAACTTTCAATTATCCGTAGCAAAAAGAGGGTGTTGTCGTAATAGTGCTACACTTGTCGCTAAAATCTGAAATATCTCTGGACTAAAGTCGAGTGCCTGTGTAGTGTTTTTACATAAATCAAAGCTAGACGCAGATTGACTGCGCTTCAAACGATCAACCAGGTACCTTTTTTACAAGGTCCAAGCGTCAACGGAAATGGCGCAAAAGGGAGAGTACTGTGAACGAAATCATTGAAGATATCGACCCAATTGAAACGGATGAGTGGCTTCAGGCATTAGAGTCAGTTGCGCAACATGAAGGCAGCGATCGAGCGTCTTACCTTCTTAGAAAATTGGGTGCCAAAGCGGCTGAGTTAGGTGTTGAAAACTGTTCAGAGTTGAGCACACCCTATAAAAACACTATAGCGCCACAGAACGAAGCGCCTCTTCCTGGTGATCTATTTATGGAGCGCCGCATCCGTTCCTTCATCCGCTGGAACGCGATGGCGATGGTGATGCGAGCGAATGACAACGATGAGGGACTTGGCGGTCACATCTCTTCATTTTCATCTTCAGCAACACTTTATGATATCGGTTTTAACCACTTCTTCCGTGGTAACGAAGGCGAGCAAGATGCTGATATGGTCTTCTTCCAAGGCCACATCTCACCAGGCATCTATGCACGTGCTTACCTTGAAGGCCGTCTGACTGAAGAGCAGTTAGACAACTTCCGTCGTGAAGTTGATGGTAATGGTCTATCGTCTTACCCACACCCTTGGTTGATGCCTGATTTCTGGCAGTTCCCAACCGTCTCTATGGGTCTAGGTCCAATCCAAGCCATTTACCAGGCACACGTGATGCGTTACATGTCTGCACGTGATTTGGTTAAACGTGGTGATCGTAAAGTTTGGGCATTCCTAGGTGATGGTGAGTGTGATGAACCAGAATCCTTGGGTGCTATCTCACTGGCTGGTCGCGAGCAGTTAGAGAACCTTATCTTCGTTGTTAACTGTAACTTGCAGCGTTTGGATGGTCCGGTTCGTGGTAACGGTAAGATCGTTCAAGAGCTAGAGAGTGTCTTCCGCGGTGCGGGTTGGAACGTCATCAAGTGTCTATGGGGTCGTCACTGGGATCCGCTGTTTGAGCGCGATAAGACGGGTCTACTGCAGAAGCGTATGGACGAAGTGGTCGACGGCGAACTTCAGAACATGAAGGCGAACGGCGGTGCTTACACACGCGAGCACTTCTTTGGTAAATACCCTGAGCTTCTTGAGCTGGTTAAGGATATGTCTGATGACGATATCATGAACCTTAACCGTGGCGGTCATGACCCATACAAAGTGTACGCTGCCTACAAGGCTGCGGTTGAGCACAAAGGTCAGCCAACGGTTATCTTGGCTCAAACTGTAAAAGGTTACGGTACTGGTAAATCGGGTGAAGCGAAAAACGATACTCACTCGATGAAGAAAGTGGCACTGGATGATCTTAAAGATTTCCGTGATCGCTTTAATATTCCAGTTGAAGATGATCAGCTAAAAGAGCTGCCATACTACCGCCCAAGTCCAGATTCACCTGAGATGAAGTACATGTTGGGTGCGCGTAAGAAACTTGGTGGTTTCTACCCAATTCGTCGTACTGAGTTTGAACAGCTTGAAGTGCCTGCTCTGGACACCTTCGCAGGTCAGCTTAAATCGAGTGGCGAACGTTCGCTATCAACACAGATGGCATTTAACCGTGTGCTAAGTTCTATCGTTAAAGATAAGAATCTTGGTGAGCGAGTCGTGCCGATCGTCCCTGATGAAGCACGTACCTTTGGTATGGAAGGTATGTTCCGTCAGTTGGGCATCTACACCTCTGAAGGTCAGAAGTACGTACCGCATGACCATGACCAGATCATGTTCTACAAAGAGAGCAAGTCAGGTCAGATCCTTGAAGAGGGTATCAACGAGTCGGGTGCATTCTCTGCATGGCTGGCTTGTGCAACAGCTTACTCGAATAGTAACTGTACGCTGATTCCGTTCTACATCTTCTACTCAATGTTCGGTTTCCAACGTGTTATGGATCTAACTTGGGCGGCGGGTGACTCACAAGCGCGCGGTTTCTTGATTGGTGCAACCTCAGGTCGTACGACGTTAAATGGTGAAGGTTTGCAACACCAGGACGGTCATTCACACCTGATGGCGCAGATGATTCCAAACTGTATCTCTTACGACCCAACTTACGGCTATGAAGTTGCGGTGATTGTGCAAGACGGCATGCGTCGTTTGTATCAAGAGCAAGAGAATAAGTTCTACTACATCACTACCCTTAATGAGAACTACCAGCATCCTGAGATGCCTGTCGGAGCTGAAGAGGGTATTGTTAAGGGTATCTACCTGCTTGAAGAGGGTAAGAAAGCTGATCTTCGTGTTCAGCTGTTCGGTTGTGGTTCAATCCTTCGTGAAGTGCGCGAAGGTGCCACCATCCTTCGTGAGGAGTTTGGTGTTGAGGCCGATGTCTGGAGCACAACATCGATCAACGAACTGACTCGCGATGCGATGGAAGTGAATCGCTGGAACATGCTTCACCCAGAAGAGCAACCACGTGAGTCGTTCCTAGAGCAATCTTTGAAAGGTCACGAGGGTCCTGTTATCGCTTCTACAGATTACATGCGTATGTATGCTGATCAGCTGCGTGAGTACATTCCACGTCGCTACAAAGTACTGGGTACTGATGGTTTCGGTCGTTCAGATACACGCAGCAAACTGCGTAGCTTCTTCGAAGTTAACCGTTACTACGTCGCTGTAGCAGCGCTTAAAGCACTTCAGGAAGAGGGCAAAATCGAAGCTTCAGTTGTCGCTAGCGCGATTCAGAAGTTCAACATCAACCCGGATAAACCAGCACCTTGGACGGTTTAAGTCGATTGAGAACTTTGAAGAATTCGTAAGGAGATAACTGTGAGTACTATTACTGTAAACATTCCAGATCTCAGCGGCGCAACTGACGTTGATGTGATTGAAGTACTTGTGGCTGCTGGGGATGTGGTCGCTGAGGGCGATAGCCTGATTACACTAGAGACCGATAAAGCCTCTATGGAAGTGCCTTCACCGCAAGCAGGTAAGATTGTGTCGATGGCAATTTCAGAAGGCGACACAGTCAATGAGGGCGATCTGTTAATGGAAATTGAGATTGCCTCTTCTGAGTCTGCACCGGCTGAAGCAGCCGTTGCTGAGCCAGAATCGATTGAGCCAGTCTCTGCGCCTGTAGAGTCGGCTGCTCCAGTGGCGGCTGCGTCGACTATCGAACAGGTTCTAATTCCAGACCTGAGCGGTGCATCTGATGTGGATGTAATCGAGGTGTTGGTCGCTGTCGGTGATGCGGTGTCTGAAGGTGATAGCCTAATCACTCTAGAGACAGACAAGGCTTCTATGGAAGTTCCCTCTCCAGCATCGGGTGTCGTTAAAGCGCTAACGATTGCCGAGGGTGACAAGGTCAATGAAGGCGATCTACTGATCGAGCTTGAAGTAGCCGGTGCAGCTGCGCCAGTATCAGCACCTGTTGAAGCTTCACCTGCTGCGGCACCTGCTGAAGTGTCAGCGCCTGTTGCAGCGGCACCGACAGGCGGCGTTGAGTCTGTATTAATCCCAGATCTAAGTGGTGCATCGGATGTCGATGTGATCGAGGTGTTGGTCAAAGAGGGTGATAGTGTCGCTGAAGGCGATAGCCTGATTACGCTTGAGACCGACAAAGCTTCAATGGAAGTTCCGTCACCAGCGGCTGGTGTCATTAAATCGATGAAGATCAGCGAAGGCGATAAAGTTAACGAAGGTGATCTTCTATTAGAGCTTGAGGTGGTAGGCACTGCTCCTGCAGCAGCTCCTGTTTCTGCACCTGCACCTGCACCAGCGGCTTCAGCGCCTGCTCCAGCGCAGTCAGCAGCACCTGAGAAACCAGCTCCAGTTGCATCAACAACGGATTTAGTGGATCTAGAGAAGCGTAATCGCTCAGTTCATGCTGGTCCTGCCGTTCGCGCCATTGCGCGTGAGTATGGTGTGGATCTCTCCAAAGTAACGGGTTCTGGCCGCAAGGGTCGTATTGTTAAGCAGGATGTTCAAGCCTACGTTAAAGGTGCGCTACAGAAGTTGGATTCAGCTCCTGCTACCGCGGTGACTGGTGGAAGTGGTATACCTGCAATTCCTGCGGTAGATCACAGTAAGTTTGGTGAGATCGAGAAAGTTAAGCTAAGCAAGATCGATAAGATCACCCGTGACAATATGTCTCGCTGCTGGTTGAACATCCCTCATGTGACTCAGTTTGATGATGCTGACATTACCGAACTTGAAGCCTTCCGTAAGGAGATGAAGGATGAAGCGGCTAAGCAGGGTGTGAAACTGACACCACTTCCTTTCTTGATCAAAGCGGCTGCGATTGCACTAACGCGTCATCAGAAGTTTAACGCTTCTCTGGATGCGGATGGTGAGCACATTGTCTACAAGAAGTTTGTAAACATTGGTATTGCGGTTGATACCCCTAACGGTCTGATGGTTCCTGTTATCAAGGATGCAGACAAGAAGAGTATTTACGAGCTCTCTAATGAAGCGATTGAGCTGGCGGGTAAAGCGAAGGATCGTAAGCTCAAGCCAAATGAGATGCAGGGAGCGTGTTTCACAATCTCTAGTCTTGGTGGTATCGGCGGTACAGGTTTCACCCCTATCGTGAATGCGCCTGAAGTGGCTATCCTGGGTGTCTCTAAAGCGGATATCAAGCCGCGTTGGAATGGTAAGGAGTTTGAGCCTCGCTTGATGCTGCCACTCTGCCTGTCGTATGACCACCGTGCGATCAACGGCGGCGATGCGGGTCGATTCCTAACAGATCTTAACGGATTGCTAAGCGATATTCGTCGTTTGGTTTTGTAAGTTAAGAGAACTCACTTATAAAAGCCCTGCACTGCAGGGTTTTTTTTGTTTCAAACTCTCTATTTTTTACAAAGTAAAATGTATTTTGTTATTCGGAATTAGCGATCGTGATACGCTTTAAATTTGGAGGTGCATTATGATTCAAGGGTTTTTAATACTGCTGGCATTTCAGCTGTTGGGTGAGTCGCTGGTTGTTGTATTTGGGTTGCCGCTACCGGGTCCTGTCATCGGTTTGGTTCTGCTGTTGTTTGGTCTGTTAGGGCTCGGCCGTATTCCAGATTCACTTAAAATCACCAGCGATGGATTGCTATCGAATTTAGCGCTTCTGTTCATACCTGCTGGTGTGGGATTGGTGCTGCACTTTGATCTACTGGCCAGCGAGTGGTGGATCATTCTATTGGCTCTATTGATATCGACCATTCTGGCGACAATTGTGACGGCGGCTCTGTTTCAGTGGTTAATGAAGCGGGTAGGGGGTGAGAAGTGATTATAGGAACCGACTTTTGGGTCTACTTTGCTGCCCGACCTCTGATATGGATTGTGTTGACCTTGGCTGTGTTTACCTTGGCGAATTTGCTCTATCAACGTGCAGATCGTTCGCCCATCTTACATCCTGTCTTGATCAGCATGGTTGTCCTGATTCTTATGTTGTTGGTGACCGGAACGCCTTATGAGACCTATTTCTCAGGTGCTCAGTTTATTCACTTCCTACTCGGGCCTGCGACGGTGGCGCTGGCAGTACCGATGTTCCAATATTTTGATGAGATTCGTAGGCTCTGGTTGCCGATATTAGTCTCCAGTGCAGTGGGTGCACTGGTGGCCTCACTCTCTGCAGTTGGTGTGACTTGGCTATTTGATGCTCGATTTGAAACCATGATGTCAGTAGCACCGAAGTCAGTTACCTCGCCTATCGCTTTGGGTATTGCGGAGAAGATTGGAGGGTTACCCTCCTTGGCCGCTGCTTTGGTGTTAGTGACCGGGGTGATGGGTAGTATTTTGGTGCCGATCATTCTTAAGCGAATGCGAGTTGAGGATCAGGCTGTTCGAGGCTTCGTATTGGGTTTGACCTCCCATGGTTTTGGCACGGCCGTAGCGTTGGAGGTGGGTGCAGTAGCCGGTGCTTTTGCTGGCTTGGCGATGGGATTGACCGGTCTATTAACAGCCTTCCTACTACCAATTGTTATCGGCTGAATTTGAAATAGAGAGGCAACAGCAGTAAAGTTCGCGCCGAGATTGAAGGATTAATAGGTCATTATTGCCAATGAGTACTCCACTAGAGCGCTACAAAAAGGATTTGCAGCGCGACGACTTTTCATACGACGCCACTCAAGAGATGGCCGTTGAACACTTGCAGCGACTTCATGATCAGCTAATTGAAGCTGAGAATGCGCCGGCTCCAGGACTTCTGGGTCGTCTTAAGCAAAAAGTGGTGAAAGAGAAGGTGGAGCCGATTAAAGGTCTCTATTTCTGGGGTGGTGTGGGTCGTGGTAAGACCTACTTGATGGATACCTTCTATGACACGCTGCCCTTCGAGAGAAAGATGCGTACGCACTTTCACCGTTTCATGCAGCGAGTCCATGCTGAGCTGAAAGCTTTAGATGGCACTAAAAACCCTTTGGTTACCATCGCTGAGAAGTACTCGAGAGAGACGCGGATTATCTGTTTTGATGAGTTTTTCGTCTCTGATATCACCGACGCGATGATCCTGGGTAGCTTGCTTGAAGAGCTATTTGCCCGCGGCGTCTCTCTGGTTGCGACCTCCAACATCGTGCCTGATGGTCTCTATGAGAATGGTCTACAACGTGCGCGCTTTATGCCAGCCATTGCGTTGCTCAATCAGTACACCGAGGTCGTGAACGTCGACAGTGGTATCGATTACCGTTTAAGAACACTTGAGCAAGCTGAACTCTACCACTGGCCGCTGGATGCCGGTGCTGATGAGTCGCTTGAGAAGAGCTTTAATGGTTTGGCACCAGATCTTGAAGAGTTAGAAGAGAATCTGTCGATTGAGATCAACAACCGCATGTTAACGGCTCGTAAAGCTTGTGAGGATGTGATCTGGTTTGACTTCAGTGCGCTGTGTGAAGGGGCGCGCTCACAAAACGACTACATTGAGTTGGCGAAACTCTACCATGCTGTACTCCTAAGTAATGTTCCACAGCTTGGGCGTACCAATGATGATGCAGCGCGTCGCTTTATCAACCTAGTCGATGAGTTTTATGACAGCGGTGTGAAGTTGATTATCTCAGCCGAAAAGCCCATTCATGAGATCTACACAGAGGGTCGATTGGAGTTTGAGATCGAACGAACCAAATCTCGACTGCTTGAGATGCAGTCGCATGAGTACCTGGCGAGAGAGCATAGAGCGTAAGTTGAAAGCGGGTGACAGGCTGAAGCCAGTCACCGAATGTGCTATCTACAACCTGTCCGTGTCTGGCTTCAGCCTGACACGACCCTATCGGCGGTTTTCCAGAGCTTAAAGCAACGCTTCCAACCACCTAAAAAAATTCAATTTACACTGGTTTTATAAGCATAAATTCCTGTATAATCCGCGCTCCGCGTAATTGCGGAATGGAAGGTTGTGATTACCACACAACGAATAATTATAAGGTAAGTCGGGATCTATCCTCGATTTTGATTCGAGACTTATAGTAGGAAAATACAATGTCATACACTGTTAGCGCTAAGCCAGCCGAAGTAAAACGCGACTGGTACGTTGTTGACGCAGAAGGTAAAACCCTTGGTCGTCTAGCAACTGAAATCGCTCGCCGCCTACGCGGTAAGCATAAAGCGGAATACACTCCGCACGTTGATACTGGCGATTACATCGTCGTTGTTAACGCTGAAAAAGTACACGTTACTGGTAACAAACGTAACGACAAAATGTACTACCGTCACTCTGGTTTCCCGGGTGGTCTTAAAGAAGCAAACTTCAATAAGATGATCCAGACTTTCCCTGAGCGTACGATTGAACTTGCTGTTAAAGGCATGCTGCCAAAAGGCCCTCTAGGTCGTGCGATGTACAGCAAGCTGAAAGTATATGCAGGTACGGAACATCCGCACACTGCTCAGCAGCCTAAAGAATTGAACATCTAAGGGAAAACGAACAATGGCAACTACTCAGTACTACGGCACTGGCCGTCGCAAAACTTCCACTGCCCGCGTTTTCCTACGTCCAGGCACTGGTTCTGTTTCTATCAACAACCGTACTCTTGAGCAGTACTTCGGTCGTGAAACTGCACGTATGATCGTGATGCAGCCACTTCAACTGACTGAAACTGCTGAGAAATTCGACGTATACGTAACGGTTACTGGCGGTGGCGGTTTCGGCCAAGCTGGTGCTATCCGTCACGGTATCACTCGCGCTCTTATGGAGTACGATGAGACTCTACGTCCTACACTTCGTCAAGCTGGTTTCGTTACTCGTGACGCTCGTGAAGTTGAACGTAAGAAAGTGGGTCTACGTAAAGCACGTAAGAAACCACAGTTCTCAAAACGTTAATTCGTTTTCGGCTCTACAGCCACAAAAAAACCCAAGCAATCGCTTGGGTTTTTTTTCGTTATAACCTTATGATTATTTAGTCTCTCTAAACACCCCTGAATACGACTATTGGCGGGCCTTTCCTTGACCTGTCACCTTGAAAAAATAGGGTCTTTTCTTTACCATTTCGCGCCAGATAGAGGTCTCAATCCGATAGTTCGAGATCTCATGTTAAACGGATTTTATCTTTCGTTTCGCTCCGTCTATTTGAGGTGATCCCTCGATTAGACCAATTAAGGGAGAGTAGTTGATGAGCAATGACGGCGTAAATAAAGGCCGGCGTCGACTTCTAATTGGTGCTACATCTGCAGCGGGTGCAGTGGGCGCAATTGGAGTAGCCGTACCTTTCGTCGCTTCCTGGAATCCTAGTGCCAAGGCGAAAGCCGCTGGTGCACCTGTTAAGGCGGATATCAGCAAGCTAGAGCCAGGTCAGCAGATGATTGTTGAGTGGCGTGGTAAGCCTGTATGGGTTGTACGACGCACTGAAGAAGCATTGGCGAACCTAGAAAAACTGAACGGCCAGTTGGCTGATCCAAGTTCAGAGAAACCTCAGCAGCCAGAATACATTCCAGGAACATCTGCTCGCTCTTTGCGCCCAGAGATCATGGTAATGGTTGGTATCTGTACACACTTGGGCTGTTCACCAACTTACCGCCCTGAAGTGGCTCCAGATGATATGGGTCCTGAGTGGTTGGGCGGTTTCTTCTGTCCATGTCACGGTTCTCGTTTTGACCTGTCTGGTCGTGTTTATGCGGGTGTTCCTGCACCGACTAACCTGGTCATTCCTCCTCACTCTTACCTTGATGACAATACGCTTGTTATCGGTGTCGATACGGAGACTGCATAATGGCTGGTTCACGCAATAAGGGTAATCCAGGCTTCATGGGCTGGATCGATGATCGTTTCCCAGCGACAGCACTTTGGGATGATCACCTAGCAAAATACTACGCACCAAAAAACTTTAACTTTTGGTACTTCTTTGGCTCTCTTGCTCTATTGGTTCTAGTTAACCAGATCCTAACGGGTATCTGGCTAACAATGAGCTACAACCCAAGTGCTGAAGGTGCCTTTGCCTCTGTTGAATACATCATGCGTGATGTTGAATACGGTTGGTTGCTGCGCTACTTGCACTCTACCGGTGCATCGGCCTTCTTCGTAGTTGTCTATCTACATATGTTCCGTGGCATGATGTACGGCTCTTACCGTAAGCCTCGTGAGCTTGTGTGGCTGTTTGGTATGACCATCTACCTAGCGCTGATGGCTGAAGCGTTCATGGGTTACCTACTTCCTTGGGGACAGATGTCTTACTGGGGTGCACAGGTAATTGTATCGCTATTCGGTGCTATTCCTGTCGTAGGTGCTGATCTGCAGCAGTGGATTCGTGGTGACTTCTTGATCTCAGGCATCACTCTGAACCGCTTCTTCGCGCTTCACGTTATTGCGCTGCCAATCGTCATTCTAGCGCTTGTAGTACTTCACATCATCGCACTACACGAAGTGGGCTCTAACAACCCAGACGGTGTAGAGATCAAAGAGAAGAAAGATGAGAATGGTGTACCTTTAGACGGTATCCCTTTCCACCCTTACTACACAGTTAAAGACATTGTCGGCGTTGTCGTCTTCCTGTTTGTTTTCTGTACGGTTGTATTCTTCTTCCCTGAGGGTGGCGGTTACTTCCTAGAGAAGCCAAACTTTGAGCCTGCGAATCCGCTGAAAACGCCTGAGCATATTGCACCGGTTTGGTACTTCACACCTTTCTATGCAATCCTGCGTGCGATTACTTTCCCACTGTTTGGCTTGGATGCTAAGTTCTGGGGTGTCGTTGCAATGGGTGCTGCAATTGCGATCCTGTTCGTACTGCCTTGGCTAGATCGCAGCCCAGTTAAGTCGATCCGCTACAAAGGCTGGTTGTCTAAAATCTGGTTGCTCGTATTTGCGATCTGTTTTGTCATTCTGGGTGTTTTAGGTGCGATTCCAGCAACGCCAGAGCGTACTCTGCTTGCTCAGATCTGTACTGCTTTGTACTTTGCATTCTTTATCCTAATGCCATGGTACACACGCATGGAAAGCACTAAACCAGTACCAGAGAGGGTGACAGGCTAATGAAAAAGTTTCTATTTACTCTAGTAGTGGCCCTTATTCCATCAGTAGCTTTGGCTGCTGGTGGTGCAAAAATGCCACTGGAACATATTGAACTGGATCGTACCAACGAAGCCTCTTTGCAGCGTGGTATGGCGACGTTTGTTAACCGTTGTCTTGGCTGTCACTCAGCTCAGTACCAGCGTTACGAGCGTTCAGCGACGGATCTAAACATCCCTGCGAATCTGGTTGAGGAGCACCTCATCTTCGGTGACAAGAAGATCGGTGAGCAGATGACGATCGCTATGAAGTCTTCTGATTCGGCAACATTCTTCGGTAATCCTCCACCAGATCTAACGCTAGAGACACGTCTACGTGGTCCAGATTGGGTATACACTTACCTTAAGAGCTTCTACAAAGATGAGTCGCGCCCATGGGGTGTTAACAACGCCGTCTTTAAAGATGTGGGTATGCCTAATGTGTTGGAAGATCTTCAAGGTACAGTGACACTTCGTTGTTCACAGGAAGAGCTGCTGCACCGTGGTTTAGAGTCTGAAATCGATCCACTAACAGGTGTCGCTAAACCAGGCTGTCTAACGGTCGATAATGGCACTGGTTCACTTGAGCCTGCTGAGTTCGATAAGGTGATCTACGACCTTGTTAACTACATGGCTTACATGGCGGAACCGTCTAAAGCAGATTCGCACCGTATCGGTACGAACGTATTGATCTTCTTGTTCTTCTTCTTCTTTATCGCGTTTGCATTGAAGAAAGAGTACTGGAAAGACATACACTAAACGTTCGATTTCTGTTAAATTATAAAATCTACGTATTCCATCGGGGTGCGTAGATTTTTTGTTTCTAATATCTGTTAATTTTTGGAGTAGTAGATGGGCGTGGTAGCTAAACGTTCTTCAATGACCTTTTTCTCTGATGGAGCTGATCATTACAGCCATCGAGTTCGCATTGTTCTGGCGGAAAAAGGTGTAGCGGTTGATATTGTCGACTGCCAAGATGATGAGTTGCCAGAAGATGTTGCTGCTCTTAACCCATACAACAGCCTACCAACACTGCTTGATCGCGAACTGGTTCTGTTTGAATCGAATGTGATGATGGAGTATTTGGATGAGCGTTTTCCACACCCTCCATTGTTGCCGGTATACCCTGTAGCTCGTGCAGAGAGCCGTCTCTACATCTACCGTATTCAACGCGACTGGTGTCGCTACGCTGATACCATTCTTAACAAGAAGGGTAGCGAAGAAGAGATCGATGCTGCACGCAAAGAGCTGCGTGACAGCCTAGTGGCAATCTCACCGATCTTCCAAGAGAAGCCGTACTTCATGAGTGAAGAGTTTAGCTTGGTCGATTGTGTTATTGCTCCCATTCTATGGCGTCTGCCTGCGATGGGTATTGAGCTTCCAGAAGCTCAGTGTAAGCCGCTGATCGCTTACATGGATCGCCTATTTGATCGTGAATCTTTCCAAGAGTCACTATCAGAAGCAGAGCGCGAGATTCGCGAGTAATCTGTGTCTGAACTAACCCCCTCGCGTGGTTACCTGCTAAGAGCCCTCAATGAGTGGCTCTTAGATATGGATCTAACGCCCCATATTGCTGTTGATGCTCTGGTACCAGGCACCGATGTTCCTCAAGAATTTGTCAAAGATGGGCAGATCACACTCAATATAGCGCCCGGCGCTGTACGTGATCTCTACATGGACAATGAGGCGCTCAGCTTCAACGCTCGCTTTTCAGGAACGCCTCGACAAGTCTATGTACCGATGGCGGCGCTGATCGCTATTTTTGCCCGCGAGAACGGTGTCGGTATGGGGTTTGGTATGGAGCCGGGTGCCGAAGCACTTAATCTTGTGCTAGAAAAGGCGCATGCAGAGCCAGGGAGTACTGAAGCAGTGACGGCAGAAGCCTCAGCTGCTAAACCTGATGCTGCCAAAAGGCCTGGCTTGCGTGTCGTTAAATAGGCGATGAGATAATAAAAAGGGAGCAATTAGCTCCCTTTTTTGTGCCTGTTAGCTGCTTATGGCAGTGGCACGTACTCAAATACTTTAACAATGCGCTGCACACCGGGTACTTCACGCACAATCGCTACGGCTTGATCGGCTTCGCGCTGGCTAACCAAGCCCATCAAGTAGACAATGCCATTTTCGGTGACAACCTTAACGCGTAGCCCCTCAATTGACTTGTCACTTAGGAGTTTCAGTTTAACGCGGCTGGTTAGGTAGATGTCGTTACTGCGTACAATCGTTGAGCTTGGTCCTGCAATCTCAAGTTCGTTGTGGATGCGTTTGACTTCTCGTGTCTGTCCAACGATCTGCTCAGCCTCTTGGCGAACATTCTCATTAGGCACCTGACCCGTTAATAACACCTGGCCGTTAAAGCTTTTCACATTGATGTGAGACTGAGCCAGTGGTGCCGATCCTTTACTTAGGTTGACCATGACTTTTAGCTCAATGGCTTCATCTTCGATGATGTTACCCAGTGTACGATTTCCAACGTCTTCGCGAATCGGCTCCTCACGTGATGAGCTTACGATGGTAGAACAACCCGTTACTAGAGTTGTTGTCATCACAAGAGTGGCTAGGACTTTTTTCATGGCAAGTTAAGCTCCAAAAAGTTGATATTCAATAAGATCGAGAAGGCATTGAAGGGTCAGCATCTGTGCCAGGTGGATCGCTGGATCGTCCTCTGCTGCTACGCAGATCTCAATCTCTGTTGGCTCCAGTAGCGCCGTAATATTTCCGCCGTCACGACCCGTGATCGCGATCACCTGCATTTCACGGTCGTGTGCCGCTTGAATTGCTTGAATGAGGTTACGATCATTACCTGAAGATGAGATTAATACTAAAACATCTCCGGGTTGACCCAATGCCTGGATTTGGCGCGCATAGGTCTGAACATAGCCAGACTCTTCTGCGGTACCGGTAGTGACACCGGAGTCAGCCCCAAGAGCGATAGCAGGCAGGCCCGGGCGCTCTTCACGAAATCGCTGCATAAGCGTCGTTGTGAAGTAGTTAGCGATCGATTGACTCGCGCCATTACCGGCGCAGATGATTTTGTGCTCTGACATTAAACAGGCTAGCAGCTGTTCAGAGGCGTCAGCGATCACCGGCGAGTAGTGCTCAATGGTTTGAGCGCTAATGCCTAAGGCGGTGTGTAACTGATTGACGATTCTCTCTTCGAGTTCCATATGACTACTAGCTATCGGGTCTAAAGGCATCTTTATACCATAGACAGTTGCTTATCTCGCCCCCTGTAGTGAGAGAAATGACATCAAATCTAAAGTTGTGGTTTGCATAACGTCTATTTTGGCCGATCCAGAGATGTGCGGCTTTAATCAGTTTGCGCTGTTTGCTGGCCGTGACGCTCTCGGCGCCCGACCCATAATGGGGATTGGATCGGACTCTTACTTCAACAAAAACGATGGTATCGGAGTCCAGCATCACTAGATCAATCTCCCCAAAACGGTAATTCACGTTTCGGTTTAGATATTTTAGACCCTGTTTACGAAGATACTGCTCAGCGATCTGTTCGCCCTGGTTGCCGATGGTTTTGCGGTTCATAGTCTCATCCTTGAGTGGTTATGAACTTAGTTTAGCTGAACCTCTTGAGTCTGCATGTTGATAGTCTCTGGCTGAGGCTCCTCCAAAGGGTCACTCTTTAAGGGCTTGGTTTCAGGTATCTGTGGTTCGCCCAATAAAACAGGTATACCTTGATCAAATTGTGCCCAGAGTAGCTGACGATTAAATCGTCCTGATGGGTCTAAGCTTAATCGGCCTGTCTCCCCTTGCACCGTTAGCTCTGGTGAACTCTTTAGCTGACTTAGGAAGGGGTAGACTTTGACCGCGTCTGAACCCAGTGCGTAGAGGCGTCCAAGTCGACTCGCGCTGTCGGGTCTCTCGAGTGCTAATGAGAGGTTCAAAGCTGTCGTTGGCTGAAGTAACCAGGGTTGGTCTGGGAATTGGATGCGATTAAGGTCGACGTCCCTTGTCTCATTGAAGTTGCCTTCAAAGTGGTGGGAAGTCGCATAAATGGGGTAATCACCAGCAAAATGGAATGCGAGCATGGGAGTCAGTTGACGTGCATCCTGTGGTTGAGCGGCCAGCAGAATGGCATCAATATCGCGTCTTGGACGCTCATCAAACTCCAGCGACTCGCCTAACAGTTTTTTAATCGCGTTGTATCGCTCAGTACTTTGATCCGTATTGAGCAGTTGGCTGACCTGACTGGATAGATCGCCATTCAGCTCATAACTCAATTCGGCAACGGCTTCTGCGCCGCTAGATTCTAGGTTCTGTCTGAAATCATCCGCTAAACGAGCGCCCCATGCCGCGGCTGGGGTGATCAGTGCAAAGCGTTTGTGTCCTTCTAGAGTGGCTCTGGTGACAACCTGTTTGATCTCTTGGTCCGAACCTAAATCGAGTTGAAATAGGTTGTCAGTCAAACGGTCAGTTCGGTTAAAGGTGATAAAAGGGACTGGAAGCTTGCCGTTATTTCCCAGTTCATCAATCAATTTACCGCGCAATGGCCCAATCACTAGGTCGGCTTGCTGCTCTATTGTATAGGCGATGATGCTCTCAGCACTGGCACCCTCTGTATCAAGGCTCACTAACTCAGGCGCCTCAAACCCACGTTGTGAGCGCGATTTAAGCGCAGCAATAACGCCCTCTGAAATGATTCGAGCCGGCTCAGCCAAGGGGCCGCTGAAGGGTAGGGCAATTAGGATACGTTTGGCAGAGATAACATCACCATCGAGAAGAGACGCGAGAGCTGCGGGTGGCGTATTACTTGCTGGGTGCTTGTCCCAGAGTGTTCGCCATTGTGAGGCGACTTCACGTTGGGCTGTTAAATCGTTTATTGGAGCAAGGTGCAGTGCGAGTTCAATCCACCCTTGGGTAACAAATCCATAGTTTGAGAAGTTGGCCGCAACCAAGGTTTCATTATCGACTTGGTTAATCAGTGCCCAGATTTGGTCGTTGATACTCTGCTGTTGATCGAGCGAAAGCTCGTTAAGTTCACTCAGAGATAAAACGGCACTGAGCGGGTTGTTTTGCTGTTCGAAAATGTCTGCTTTGAGCAGTGCGATCTCAACACGCTGTTCGCTGTTAAGTGTAGGAAGGTTTTGATCCGTTAAGCGGTTCAGCGCTGACCCACTATCACCCAGCTTAAGGTAGGCTTTTGCCTCTAATTGAACGACGTTGAAGGCGTTATTACTGTTGATGCCTGCTAGGTTGATGACTGACAGACTGTTCGCCGCCTCTTTGTAACGTTGCTGATCAAATAGCAGGTTAGCGGCTTTAAGGCGAAGTACCGCTGCTTGATCACCACGAGCATTGATCGCTTGTAGCAAAATGTCTGCGGCCGTGCTTGCCTGCTTTGGCGAATCCGGTGTTTTATCGACGACGGTTGGTTTTTCTAGTTGCGGAGTACAGCCTGCCACTAGTAAAGCTAATATTGCGCTTCTTCCTAACAACTTCAATGCGTTGCTCATGTTATAGTCCACACCCTGTAACTCAAATCGGATGGATATCATATGTCTTTGCCTACCCTGTATGTTGTGGCAACGCCCATTGGAAATCTTGCGGACTTTACGCCTCGTGCGCAGCAAGTGTTAACCGATGTCGACCTTGTTGCGGCTGAGGATACTCGCCATACAGGAAAGCTTCTGCAGCACTTTAACATTAAAGCGAACTTGATATCAGTACATGATCACAATGAGCGCCAACGCGCGGGATTGATTATTGATCAGTTGGCGGCTGGAAAGAGTGTTGCTCTAGTGTCTGATGCGGGAACTCCGCTCATTTCGGATCCCGGCTTTGTTCTGGTGCGGGCCGTTAAGGAGGCTGGTTATGCCGTCTCACCGCTTCCTGGGTGTTGTGCCTTTGTTGCCGCTTTAAGTGCCTCTGGCATGCCTTCTGATCGCTTCTCATTTATCGGCTTTCTACCAGCTAAAACGGGTGCTCGAGTCAAAGCGTTAGAGCAGTTGTCTGATCGTGAAGAGACGCTGATTTTTTATGAATCGACCCACCGCATCGTCGACTCCCTAAAAGATATGCAGAGCGTCTTTGGTGATCAGCGAATGGTGGGCGTAGCTCGAGAGATCACAAAGACGTTTGAGACTATCCACTCAGCACCCATTGCAGAGCTGATTGAGTGGATGTTGGCTGACGCTAACCAGCAACGTGGTGAGTTCGTTGTGATGGTTGAAGGGGCTGTCAAAGAGGAGGGCTCTTTGAATGAAGAGACTCTTCGCGTACTCAATTTATTGGCTGCTGAACTGCCTCCCAAAAAGGCCGCTGCCATCACTTCTGAGATCACGGGTGTTGGAAAAAAAGAGCTCTATCAGCAGCTAATTTCCTAGGGGGCCGTTTCGAAGCGTGCTATGCTTTACTCTGAGTCTTTTAGACAGTCGCCGCTCTGCTTGCAGAGGGGAGGAAAGTCCGGGCTCCATAGGGCAAAGTGCCAGATAACGTCTGGGCGGCGTGAGCCGACGGAAAGTGCAGCAGAAAGTATACCGCCTAAGCGCTTCGGCGCCGGTAAGGTTGAAAAGGTGCGGTAAGAGCGCACCGCGTGGGTGGCAACACTCCACGGCGATGGTAAACCCCACTCGGAGCAAGACCAAATAGGGACCTGTTAGGCGTGGCCCACGCTAGGTCCGGGTAGGTCGCTGGAGGTTAGGAGTGATCCTAATCCTAGATGAATGACTGTCCACGACAGAACCCGGCTTATCGAAAGACTCACCCAATACCAAAAAGGCCGCTCTCAAATAGAGCGGCCTTTTTATTGGTCACTACCGCCTAATCTTTATATTTTTTATGGCACTCTATGCACTGGTTTCTAAGGCTGTGCAGTGTGTCTTGAAAACGCTTCAGATCGTTTGGAGTCTCTTCTGAAAGTTGCTCGGTGGTTGCAACAAACTCCGCCATCATCGATTGAAATTCAGAACCCTCGCTCCAGATCGATGCATTAGCATCACCCCAAGGGGCTTTTGGTTCAAACTGGGAAGCTAAGGGCTGTGTCGCTTTGACTAGATTGGCCGAATACTTCTTGATCAGCTCTGGTTGAAAAGAGATTCGCTCTTTGGCCATATCGTCCAGTGGTGAGAAGTTACGCCGTACCTCCTTAAAGCTGTCAGTACGAAGCGAATGCCACTCTCTAAAATACTTCCCATCGGTCTCTTGGGTGTAGTGTTGGTAACCCAAAACGGATAAACCGATCATTGCCAGTAAACCGATCGTGATGATGGATATTTTTCTGTTCATGTCATTTGCCTGAATTGAGCTCTATTCATAGATTACAAATTTCGCTAGGGTAGCAACCCGTTTAGCTTTTGTGCCGTATACGATACCTCATGCGTAGCCGTTCAGGCAGATAATTTAACAATAGGTGTTAGGGTTTTGGTTAACGTTGGTTTTTTGGATGGTGGTGTAGGTCAGGAGATCTTTCAGCGTGCGGGCAAGCCACGTCACGCTCTCTGGTCTGTCGAAGTTATGATGAACCAGCCTGATATTGTTCGTCAGGTGCACTCGGATTATCTTAATGCTGGTGCGAGAACACTCTGTCTAAATACCTACACCGCGACCCCAACTCGTCTCAAGCGAGCGGGTGTCACTCATCCTATTGAGTCCATCTACAGCTTGGCCAGCAAAACGCTAGAATCCATTCGTGAATCCTCTGACACTCATTTTGATATTGCAGGTGTGTTGGCTCCGATTGAGGGGAGCTATTTACCCAATCCGCCACGCAGCTACCAAAGCCTGTTAGATGAGTTTCGATTGATCTGTGCGCTGCAGCCAGAGGTTGATCTGTTAATGATCGAAACGATGAGCAACTCCACTGAAGCGCGTGCTGCATGCCGGGCTGCACAAGAGACCGGTAAGCCTTTTACTCTTGGTATCCGTGTTGAACCCAATGGTCTGTTGAGATCAGGGGAGTCGATAGAAGATCTCTTAACCGCTGTGAAAGAGTTTGATCCCAATGGGTACTGGATCAACTGCTCTGCACCCGAGGAGGTGCCTGCAGCATTGAAACAGATCGCTGACCATCACAAACCCTTTGGTGCCTACGCTAATGGCTTCTCATCTGTTGAGCCCCTGGCTGCTGGTAACTCGGTCGCCGAGTTGATGGAGCGTAAAGATCTTACCCCGCATCAGTATGCCGAACTGGCGCTGGATTGGTTTGAAACGGGTGCTCGGTTAATCGGTGGTTGTTGCGCGATCTCTCCCAAGCACATGCAGCAGACGGCCGAGTTGCTCTCTCTTCAGGGTGCGCAGTTGGTGCCGGTCTCACAGATCCTAAAACCCTAATCGCTACTAAGCCATTAGGCGGTCGTTAGGTGCGCACCATCATGGTGCATAACTCTGCCCATTGACTGTGCATTTTTGGTGCGTACTCTCAATCTGTTTATATTTTATCCTATAAAAACAAAGGTTTATAATTTCTGGTACCCTGTTTGCAGTAGCTTCATAACGAATACTTAGATGAACTGTTATGAGTCGACTACTGCTCTCTACCGATCTGGATGGAACCCTTCTAGATCACTACACCTATAGTGCCGCGCCCGCGGACACACTCTTTCCGCTATTAAATCGGCTGAATATCCCTTGGATTTTCAATACCAGTAAAACAGCACCTGAGTTGATTGCGCTGCGAAGCCAGTTGGCCAACTCACACCCCTTCAGTGTCGAGAACGGTGGAGCTATTTATCTGCCCAAGGGGAGTCAGTTAGCAGCTGATTGGGAGATGCAAGAGCACCTCGGGTTTAACGTCATCAATCTTGGTCTGACACGCTCTGAAATTTTGTCACGAGTTGAGCCTTTCAGATCGCAGTTCAACTTCTATGGTCTGTCGGAGGTCTCTGCTGATGAGATGGCTGCTTTGACCGGGCTCTCGCTTGAGCGGGCTGAGTTAGCCCTGGATAGGGATTTCAGCGAACCCCTGGTCTGGAGAGACTCTGAAGAGCAGCTTCAACGTTTTGCGCTATCTCTAGCGAAGGTGGGTATTCAAGTCGTTAAAGGGGGGCGTTTTGTCCACCTGCAAGGTGAAGTATCAAAAGCGCTCTCTCTTGCTTGGTTGATCGATCAGTACCAAACGCTTTGGAACGTCAATGTTGAAAGTGTTGCGCTGGGTGATGGTGAGAACGATCGCGCGATGCTTGAGATGGCGGATATTGCCATACAGGTTCGATCTCCCATTCATAGCTTTCCAGTTATTAATGCCTCAGGTGAGGTGATTCAAACAGATCTTTGCGGGCCAGAGGGTTGGTATCAAGCGGTTAAGGCCTTGATCACTGATCGATTCCCCGATGCATTTTAATTTAGGAGTATTTCATGGGCGATTTTTATCAAAACGGTATCATTACAACGCTGCATAATTTGTCAGATAGACCGGTTGAAGCGCTTGAATCAGAGTTGATGGAGTTCTCTAAGCAGCGGCCAATGGGGTTGATCCTACCCTGTCTCTACTCGGAGTTGGAGACCGAAGCGATGCCCAATATTCTTGAGCATCTCAAGCAGGTCCCCTACCTGTCACAGATCGTGATCGGTTTAGATAGGGCTGATGAACAGCAGTATCGTGACGCCTTAAAATTTTTCTCCGATCTTCCACAAAATACCAAAGTGCTCTGGAATGATGGTCCACGTCTGCGTGCCGTTGATAAGATTTTGCAAAGTCATCAGCTATCCCCTGATCAACCCGGTAAGGGGCGGAATGTTTGGTTCTGCATGGGGTATGTGTTGGCATCGGGTGTTGCAGAGTCTGTGGCAATGCATGACTGTGATATTTTGACCTACGACCGTTCTCTGCTGGCGCGACTTATCTATCCGGTTGCCAACCCCAACTTCAACTACGAGTTCTGTAAGGGGTTCTATGCGCGGGTTGCAGACGGCAAGATTAATGGTCGGGTCAGCCGATTGTTGGTAACCCCGCTGTTAAGAGCACTGAAGAAGGTGTGTGGGCCGCTCGATTATCTGGAGTATCTGGACAGTTATCGCTACCCCTTGGCGGGCGAGTTCTCGTTCAGACGCGATGTGATGAATGATATTCGTATCCCATCCGATTGGGGTCTGGAGATTGGCGTATTAAGTGAGATGACTCGCAACTACTCTAACAACCGCCTCTGTCAGGTTGATATTGCCGACATCTACGATCATAAACATCAGGACATCTCGCTCGATAATGAGAATGCCGGACTCTCTAAAATGTCGATCGACATTACCAAAGCGGTGTTCAGAAAGTTGGCGACCAATGGCATTGTCTTTAATCAAGAGACCTTCCGAACCATTAAAGCGACCTACTTCCGGATTGCTCTCGATTTTGTGGAGACCTACCGCAATGACGCACTGATCAACGGTTTGAAGTTAGACGTTCACCATGAGGAGCAGGCTGTTGAGCTGTTCGCTCAAAACATTATGAAGGCGGGAACTCACTTCTTGGATCATCCAATGGAGACCCCCTTTGTACCAAGCTGGAACCGCGTGATCAGTGCCTGCCCAGATGTGCAGCAGATGATTTTAGATGCGGTCGAAGCGGATATGAGCGAATTTGGGGAGGGTTGATCATGGTGATACTAAACCACACTCCGCTTGAGCAACGCGTAGCCGCACATCTAACGGCACTCTTCCCTGATAAGGATGTTCATGAGCTGACCCGGCAGTGTCTAAAGGTTATGCAGATCTCGGTGGATACCCCCTCTCCTGAACCACATCGAAATATATGGGATCAGTCTGATGTCATGCTGATCACTTATGCTGACTCGCTTAGGAAAGAGGCTGAAGTGCCCCTTAAGACATTGAATGACTTTGTAAAGAGTCGTCTTTCAGAGAGCATCTCGGTGGTTCATCTGCTGCCATTCTTTCCATTCAGTTCCGATGATGGCTTCAGTGTTATGGACTACACCACGGTCAATCCCAGCTGTGGAGATTGGTCTGATATCCGTTCCATGACCCAATCTTTTAAGGTTATGGGTGACCTGGTCATTAATCACTGCTCAAGTCGCAGCCTCTGGTTTGAGAACTACAAAAAAGGGATCGATCCAGGGGCGGGTTACTTTTTTGAAGCCGAGCCTGAATGGGATCTGTCGCAGGTGGTTCGCCCCAGAACTTCGCCTCTTCTTAAAGAGGTACGTACTGTGAATGGCGAGAAGCACGTTTGGTGCACATTCAGTCATGATCAGGTCGATCTAGATTTTACTAATCCAGATCTGCTGCTAGAGATTCTCTCGATCATACATCTCTATTTGGAGCAGGGGATACGTTGGTTCCGCCTCGATGCGGTGGCTTTTTTGTGGAAGGTGCCTGGCACCAGCAGTATCAACTTGCCAGAGACTCATGAGGTGATACGGCTGCTACGACTGCTCATAGAGCACCACTCACCGGACGCCGTCATCATTACCGAGACCAATATTCCCAACTCGGAAAACCTCACCTACTTTGGTAACGCTAATGAAGCGCATCTGATTTATAACTTTTCCCTCCCTCCGTTACTGATTAATACCCTGGTGACAGGTGATTGCACTCATTTGAAGCAGTGGTTGATGACTATGCCTCCTGCCCAATATGGCACAACCTATCTCAACTTTATCGCGTCACATGATGGTGTTGGCTTGCGACCGACTGAAGGGCTGCTGAGCGAATGGGAGATCGACAACCTAATTGGCACCATGCAGAGGTTTGGTGGTCGAGTCAGTTGTCGAACGGACGCCGAAGGAAACTCCAAGCCTTATGAGATCAATATTAGCCTTTGGAATGCTATGGCTGGCACGCATCAGTCGGGTCCTGATGGGCTTCAGTTTGCACGCTTTATCTGTGCAGCAGCAGTAATGATGGCGCTCGAGGGTGTTCCGGCTTTCTACATTCATTCATTGTTAGCGACAGAAAATGATGTCGAACGCATCGAGCACACGGGTAGCTTTAGGTCGATCAATCGTCATGTGTGGGATGCTGATCGATTGGAACAACAGCTCTCTGCAGAGACCCATCACAAAAAGGTGTTCGAAGCGATGCAGGCTCTGCTGAAGGTTCGTCGCAAGCAGCCGGCCTTTCACCCCAACGCGACCATGTACACCTTGCACACAGGGGAATCGCTGTTTGCATTCTGGCGTCAAAGTATCAATCGCTTCCAGAGTATTTTTGCCGTCTATAACATCACCAATGAGCCGCAGACCTTTAATTTGTCGCAGTTGAACCTGGTGATCACCGATGAGTGGACAGATCTCGTTAGTGGAGAGGTGTTTGATGACCGGCTGGCACAAGTGACACTGCGCCCCTATCAATATCTTTGGTTGACCAATAAACCAGCCTAATTCTTTCAGTTATTTGGCACATCGCATAAGCTTGACCTATTAGGGGTTGAGTAGAGCGATGGTGCCAATGAAAGCCATAGTGTTTAGTGCTAGAAAAGATGAGAAGAGTTACCTGATCGACGCCTTTGAGGCTTCAGGTCATGAGGTGATGTTTGAAGAGGTACACCTTAATCGAAAAACTGCCGAGTTGGCGGCCGGTTTCGATGCTGTTGTCGTGTTCGTCAATGATCAGTTGGATGAGTCTTGTCTTGAGAGGCTGGCAGAGCTCAGCGTTAAAACAGTGGCGCTTCGTTGCGCGGGTTATAACAACGTCAATTTAGATGCTGCTAAACGGCTTGGTTTATCGGTTGTACGAGTGCCGGCCTATTCGCCATATGCGGTAGCCGAGCATGCTTTAACGCTTCTGATGACACTCAATCGACACGTTCACAAAGCCTACAATAGAGTGCGAGAGGGTAACTTTTTGCTGGATGGCTTGGTGGGGCGTGATATTCATCGCAAGACGGTTGGGGTAGTCGGCACCGGTAATATTGGTTCAGTCTTCTGCCAAATTATGAGGGGCTTTGACTGTCGTCTGTTAGCCTATGATCCTAATCCCTCTCAAGATCTAATCGAGCAGGGCGTTGAGTACGTAGAGCTTGATAACTTGCTGGAACAATCAGATTTTATATCCTTGCACTGTCCGCTCACGGCTCAGACGCATCATGTGATTAGTGAGCGTGCATTGGCACTGATGAAACCTAAGGCTATGTTGATCAATACCTCTCGTGGAGGTCTGGTTGATACCAAGGCGGTCATCAATGCACTTAAACAGGGTGGATTGTCGGGTCTAGCTATCGATGTTTATGAAGAGGAGTCGGATCTCTTCTTTGAAGATCAGTCTAATCGGGTCATTGCGGATGACGATCTGATGCGCTTGATGACCTTTCCCAATGTAATAGTAACCGGGCATCAGGCCTTTTTGACCGAAGAGGCATTAACTAACATTGCTCAGACAACGGCGAACAATCTAACCTGTCTGGAGCAAAAAGCCTCTTGTGAGAACCAGCTTGTTTAAAGGTAACCCATGATAAAAACCATTTTTCTTGATCGATCAACGCTTGGTCCGACGGTCTCAATAACCAAGCCAAGTTTTGAACATGATTGGATTGAGTACGATCGCACCGCTCAGTCTGAAGTGGTCGAGCGTCTGCGTGGCGCCCAGATTGCGATCTCTAATAAGGTGCCTATTCGTGCCGAGGCTTTTGAGCAACTGCCTGACTTGAAGTTGATTGCCGTTGCCGCGACAGGTTATGACGTGATTGATGTGGGAGCTGCTCGTGCCCATGGGGTCAGTGTAGTAAATGTCCGTGGCTATGCGACTAATACCGTCCCTGAGCATGTGTTAGCCCTTATGTTTGCACTGCGTCGTTCCATTGTTGGTTATCGCCAAGATGTTATTGATGGTGAGTGGCAGAGAGCTCAGCAGTTCTGCTTTTTTAACCACCCGATCAAAGACCTTGCTGGAACAACCATGGGAATCGTCGGTCGGGGTGCATTGGGTAGCGCTCTGGGGCGTCTCTGCTCGGCACTTGGCATGAAGGTTCTCTATTCTGGACGTAAAGGTGAACAGAACCCGCCTGAGGGTTATACCCCCTTCGATCAATTTCTAGCTCAAAGTGATGTGATCTCACTTCACTGCCCGCTGACCCCGGAAACGCGCGGATTGATTGGTGCGGATGAGTTTGCGCAGATGTCTCGACAACCTATTCTGATCAATGCTGGTCGGGGTGGTTTGGTGGATGAACAGGCGTTAGTTGAAGCGATAAACAGTCAGCAGATTGCAGCAGCGGGCTTCGACTGCTTAACCTCTGAGCCAATCAACGACGACCACCCGTTTCACGCTATCCTCACCAGGCCAAATGTCATAGTGACACCTCATGTTGCCTGGGCAAGTGAAGAGGCGATGCAGACTTTATGGGATCAGTTGATCGGTCATATCGATAATTTTCACAAAGGTGAGCCAAGCAATTTGGTGAACTGATTCTCCTCTCTGGAAGATGTTCTCATGGCGGATGTCAGGCTGAAGGCCTGACACCGTCACTCCGTAGTTATTTTCTTGCACCGGCGACTGGCTTTAGCCTGTCACCCGCTCTCTTATTACGCGCGATATTTCTACTACCGCCCCGCTTTTACACCCCTAATAGATGAATTTATATCCACTTTTTTGAAGTTGCATTGCAGCTTGTGTGGGGCTATAGTGGCGTGGAGTGGTAAAAAGTGGGTTAAAGTGGGTCATAGTGGAGAAATGGTGGGGGAGCCGGCTCTTCGCGTGAGTGGCGATTTAAGTCGCAACTCAAGAGATTCACAGATAGGAGTGGTAACGAATGTTCCGTGGGGTCAACAAAATCAATTTGGATGCGAAGGGGCGCATGGCATTGCCTGCGCGCTATCGCGACCAAATTGCAGACTGCTGCGAGAACCAGTTAGTAGTTACCATCGATACAGAAACTCGCTGTCTACTTCTCTATCCGTTACCGGAGTGGGAAACCATTGAGAAGAAGATTGAGTCTCTACCAAGCTTTAACCCCGCGGCCCGCCGCATCCAGCGTCTGTTGATAGGTCATGCTACTGATCTTGAGCTGGATGCGAACGGCCGTTTTCTATTACCACAACCCCTTCGTGAATATGCGCAGATGGACAAGAAGTTGGTGCTTCTTGGTCAGGGCCGCAAATTTGAGATCTGGAGCGAAGACCAGTGGTTAGACGCTCGAGATCAATACCTGGCTGAGACCGATGAGTCGAGCGCTCTGCCAGATGATCTTCAAACGCTTTCGCTTTAGGGGGTGACTCAATGAGTGACTCTTTCAAGCACATCACAGTCCTTCTAAACGAAGCGGTCGACGCGCTGGTGCAAGATCCAGCTGGAATTTATGTCGATTGCACCTTTGGTCGTGGCGGCCACAGTGCGTTGGTGTTAGAGAGATTGAATGAAGAGGGTCGTTTAATTGCTATCGATAAAGACCCTGAGGCGATCGCTTTTGCTCATCAACGTTTTGCGGATGAGCCGCGTTTCTCAATTGAGCATGGCTCGTTCTCACGACTTCAATCCTTTATCGAAGCGCGTGGTTTAACGGGCAAGATTTCTGGCGTTTTGATGGATCTGGGTGTTAGCTCACCGCAGCTGGACGATCCCAAGCGTGGCTTCAGCTTCCAGAATGATGGTCCATTAGATATGCGGATGGATACAACGTCTGGCGAGAGTGCCGCGGACTGGATCAATCGTGCCTCTGAAAAAGAGATCGCCGATGTTCTATTTACCTATGGCGAAGAGAAGTTTGGTCGTCGCATGGCGGCGGCGGTTGTTCGTGAGCGAGAGATAGAGCCTATAACCACAACGGCTCGTTTGTCCTCGATCATTGCAGAAGCTAACCCTAAATGGGAGAAAGGCAAGAACCCAGCGACTCGTGCCTTTCAGGGGATTCGAATTCATATCAATAAAGAGCTTGAAGATGTTGAGCAGGTTCTTGATCAATCCCTAGAGGTGCTTGCTGTTGGTGGGCGTCTTGCAGTCATCAGTTTCCACTCGTTAGAAGATCGAATTGTTAAGCGCTTTATTCGTACTTATGTGAAAGGGGATGAGCATCTTCCTGCAGGTATACCGGTTACGCAGGATATGTTGAATCAACGGCTGAAGGCGATTGGTAAGGCGGTCAAAGCGGGCAAGGATGAGGTGTCTGATAACCCACGCTCCCGAAGTGCGGTGATGAGAATAGCGGAGAAACTCAAATGATCCCATTCTCTATACCCTTCAAGGATAGGCTGGCCATAAAGCAGAAGCCAAAGCAACAAACTAAAGAGCTGCCCATGTTAGAACTTGGTCAGCTTTTTGCACCTCTGGTCTCTGGCTTTTTATTGATTGCTTTCATCTTTATCTCAGCCTTGGCGGTGATCTACACCGCTTACGACTACCGTCGTCTGTTCAATCAGCATCAGGTCCTGGTGCGTCAAAGTGACGAGCTACGCATTGAGTGGGGGCAGCTGTTGCTAGAGCAGTCGGCTTGGGGCGCAAACAACCGAGTTGAAGTGTTGGCAGAGCAGCGCTTAGGCATGAAGATGCCTAAAGCTAATGAGATTAGGCTGGCGATCGATGAGTAACGAAGAGGTGGTACAGACTCAAGCGGCAAAAGGCTGGCGGCTGTGGTTGGTCTTCATTGCGCTCGTGCTAATCTCTGGTGTGATTGTCGCTAAGATGGTGTCGCTCTATACAGCGGAGCAGGCGTTTCTGAAGAAGCAGGGTGATGCTCGATCGCTTCGCACTCGCTTAACGCCTGCGCATCGCGGCTTGATTACCGATCGCCATGGTGACCCCTTGGCGGTCAGTGCACCGGTGGCGACCATTTGGGCTGACCCTAAAGAGACTGATCTACAAAATTCAAACTTGCCTCAGTTGGCTCGTCTGTTGAGTCTTAACCCGCAATCACTACTCAACTCTCTAAAAGAGAATCCATCACGCCGCTTCATGTACCTTAAACGACAGGTGACGCCTGAATTGGCAGAGCATGTGAATGATCTCAATATTCGTGGTATCCATGTCGATCAAACCTTCCGTCGCTTCTACCCGACCGGCGAAGTGTCAACTCACTTAGTTGGGTTCACAAATGTGGACGGAAAAGGGCAAGAGGGCTTTGAGTTGGCCTTTGATGAGATGCTGCATGGCGAACCTGGTCGAGCGCTGGTTCTTCAGGATCGCAAGGGACGCCCCATCAAACACCTAAAATCTCTGCAGGAGGCAGATCCAGGTGAAGATTTAGCGCTCAGTATCGATCTGCGTTTACAGTATTTAGCCTACCGTGAGCTCAAAGACGCGGTTCAGACGCATAAGGCCGATTCGGCATCGGCAGTTATTCTCGATGCTCGTACTGGTGAGGTATTGGCCCTAGTTAATCAGCCCTCTTACAACCCGAACGATCGCCGAAATTTAAACCCTAACGGGCTGCGTAATCGTGCAGTTACCGATATTTTTGAACCGGGCTCAACGATGAAGCCGATCACAGTTGCCGCCGCCTTAATGAGTGGCGATTACCAGTTTGAAGATGTGATCGATACCTCCCCAGGTTATATCCGAGTTCGAGGTTCATCCATTCGTGACCACCGTAATTACGGTGAATTGGATATGACAGGCATCATCACCAAATCGAGTAACGTCGGTGTCGTTAAGCTGGCGCTATCGATGGAGAGTGACGCGGTTCGTAACCTGATGTTTAACATGGGACTGGGTCAGCCCACCAATACCGGTTTTCCAGGCGAGCGCTCAGGTGTGCTGCCTTTCCTAAGTGAACGTCAAGAGGTAGAACGTGCGACCTTGTCCTACGGATATGGTCTATCGGTGACGCCGCTGCAGTTAGCTCAATCGTACATTCCCTTCGCGAATCGGGGCGTCAAACTGCCTGTATCACTTTACAAGTTGGACGAAAAGCCCAAGGGTGAGCGCGTGATGCCAGCCGAGGTGGCTACCCAGGTGCTTGGCATGATGGAAACGGTTGTTACGCCAATTGGTACGGCTAAACAGGCCGCAGTGACCGGCTACCGTGTTGGGGGTAAAACAGGTACAGCTCACAAAGCCGTTGCTGGCGGTTACGCAGAAGATGCCTATGCCTCAGTATTTGCCGGCATCGCACCGATCAGTGATCCTCGAATTGTCATGGTGGTGATGGTCGATAATCCTAAAGGCCAAGAGTATTACGGCGGTGCGGTTGCTGCGCCCGTCTTTTCACGAGTGATGGGCGGTGTGCTGCGCTTAATGAATATCCCACCCGATAACTGGGAAGAGGCAAGTATGCAGGTGGCCTCAAAATGACCCAGTTATCAATGCAGTGGAATCTTAATGAACTCCTAATGCCATTTGGCCTAAGGAGCTCTGAGGTTTCTGTTACGCGACTATCGCAAGACAGTCGTGAAGATCAGACCGGCTCTCTGTTTGTGGCGCGTTCGGGTGCCAACTACAGTGCATGCGATTTCGCTGAGCAGGCCGTTAACAAGGGCGCTAAAGCGGTTATATTGCAGGGTACGGCAGCTGAGGCATCTGAGTTAGCTGAAAAACTGAATGTCGAGGTGATCGCTTGGCAGCCTGAGATCTGCTCTTTGGCTCAGTTGGCTGATCGCTTTTACCGATCACCCTCTCGTTCGATGACGCTGGTCGGTATTACCGGTACCAACGGTAAAACTTCCTGTGCTCACTTCCTCGTTCAACTGCTCTCACAATTGGGCCGTCGAGCCGCTATGTTGGGCACAATTGGTATTGGCTTTTTAGACGATCTTAAGGTCTCTAGTCATACCACGCTGGATCCGATTGCCTTGCAAAGAACTCTGGCTGAGTTGCTTGAAGCGGGCGCTGACAGCGTAGTGATGGAGGTGTCGAGCCACGCCATTGATCAGGGGCGAATCGATCAGCTAGCCTTTGATTTAGTGGCCTACACCAACCTGTCACGTGACCACCTGGACTACCACGGTTCGATGGAAGCTTATGCCGCCGCCAAAGCGAAGTTGTTTGACGCCTATGGGGCACCGCTGCAATTGATTAATGCCGATGATGAGTACGCGGTAACTTTGTTAAATAGGCCAACCGACGCAAGGCGCTTAAGCTTCTCTACGACATCGAAATCAGCGGATGTCGCTTCGTACGACCCTAAGTTTAGTGCCAAAGGACTCTCATTTACGCTAGAGATGATGGATCAAACCATCAGGGTAGACGCACCACTGATGGGTAGCTTTAACCTCTCCAATCTGACTCTGGTGATCGGTGCAGCGGCGATGCTGGGTTATGACCTAAGTGATGTAGAGCGATCTGTCTCTAAAGTTCAGCCGGTGCCGGGTCGTATGGAAGTAGTCTCTAACGCAACCGAGCCTTGTGTCATCGTTGATTATGCCCACACGCCGGATGCGTTAGAGAAAGCGCTAACCGCCTGTCGAGAGCATTTGGCCGGTGGCGAATTGCTGACTCTGTTTGGCTGCGGCGGTGACCGTGATCGTGGAAAACGCCCAATGATGGCAGCCATTGCCGAGCAGTTGGCGGATCGGATTTGGGTGACCAGTGACAACCCTCGCACCGAA
The DNA here is from genome assembly GCF_013283425.1 of Marinobacterium sp. xm-a-127. Classification (NCBI taxonomy): domain Bacteria; kingdom Pseudomonadati; phylum Pseudomonadota; class Gammaproteobacteria; order Oceanospirillales; family Oceanospirillaceae; genus Marinobacterium; species Marinobacterium sp. xm-a-127. The sequence continues at coordinate 135,844 of NZ_WBYH01000004.1, read as the reverse complement.
AACCCTCAAGCGATTATTGATGAAGTGATGCAAGGTTTTGCTGGCGTTAAGCCTGTCTTTGAAGTGATCGGTCGTGCCGATGCGATTGATCAGATTATTGCTCAGGCATCGGTTAACGACATCGTTTTGATCGCCGGTAAAGGTCACGAAGATTATCAAGAGATCAATGGCGAACGCCTGCCCTTCTCAGATCAAAAACAGGCTCTGTCAGCATTGAGAGGAGGTGTCACACTATGATGCGCGATTACTCTCTGATAGAGCTTGCGGCCGTATTAAACGCTGAACTTAAAGGTTCAGATACAAAGATTGAACGTGTGATTACTGACAGTCGCAAAGCCTGTTCGGGTGATCTCTTCGTCGCTCTAAAAGGAGAGCGATTTGATGCTCATGCGTTCGTTGAACAGGTTAGTCAGCAAGGTGCATCGGCCGCTGTTGTCGATCATCCACTCGAGCTGCCTATTGCTCAGCTAGTCGTAGCCGATCCCCGAATAGCATTGGGACAACTGGGTGCACTGAATCGTCAGCAATTTTCTGGTCAGTTGGTTGCTGTGACAGGAAGTGCCGGTAAAACCAGTGTTAAAGAGATGCTCGCATTGATGTTCTCCTCGCTGGCGCCCACTTTGGCTACTCAGGGCAATTTGAATAATGACATTGGTGCACCACTGACCCTGCTTGAGCTCTCACCCGAGCATCAGTTTGCAGTGATTGAATTGGGTGCTAGCGCAGTCGGTGAGATCGATTACACCGCTGCACTGACTCAGCCAAATATCGCCATTCTTAACAATGCAATGGAAGCCCATGTAGAGGGGTTCGGTAGCCTTGAGAATATCGTGCAGGCTAAGTCAGAGATCTATAACGGCCTCGTTGAGAGCGGAGTCGGAATCGTTAATTTAGATGATCCGCATGCCCAGGTTTGGACAGATAAGCTGGATCGTTTGAATAAGCGCTGGATCGGTTTTGGTTTGAATGAATCGGCAGAGTTATCCGCAACGAATCTGAGAGTGAATGACCAGGGTTGCTTTGGATTTACTCTGACATATCAAGGCAATCAATACGCTGTTCAGCTCTCTGTTATGGGGCGTCACATGGTCTTCAATGCGCTTGCAGCCCTTGCTGCTTGGGTCGCTTCGGGTCAGCCCATTGCCAGCGCAATCAAACCGCTGCAAAACTACACAGGGTTCAAGGGGCGCCTGCAGGTTCATTCACTCAAGCCCTCTCTTGCATTGATTGATGACTCCTACAACGCTAGCCCTTCCGCCGTTAAAGCCGCCATCGATACTCTGATGACTCTGGATGGCGAGCACCTGCTTGTCCTCGGAGATATGGCCGAGTTGGGTGCTGACGCGGAGGCGCTTCATTCAGAGATCGGTCGTTATGCCAAGCAGCAGGGGGTTGATCGTCTGATGGCAACGGGTCCTCTGATGGCCAATGCGGTGTCAGCTTTCGGCGAAGGGGCGAGTCATTTCGCTTCGCGTGATGAATTGATTACTGAGTTAACACATAACCTGCCTAAAGAGGGTGCTCTGCTGGTTAAAGGTTCACGAAGTGCAGCGATGGATCGTGTCGTCGATGCACTAATAGAGATGGAAAAATAGTATGTTGGTCTACTTAGCAGATTACCTTTCTCAGTTTTATAGCGGCTTCAATGTCTTCAAGTACATTACGCTGCGCGGCATTATGGGTGTGTTAACGGCCCTCGCCATGGCGCTTTGGATGGGACCTCACCTGATTAGAAAGCTTCAGATAAAACAGATAGGACAGGCTGTTCGCAACGATGGGCCAGAGTCACACCTAAGCAAAGCTGGCACACCGACTATGGGCGGTGCGCTGATTATTCTAGCGATTATCACCAGTACCTTACTCTGGTCAGACTTAACGAACCCCTATGTTTGGGTGACGCTGTTTGTACTGGTGGTGTTTGGTGCTGTTGGCTGGGTGGATGACTGGCGCAAAGTCATTGAAAAAGACTCACGAGGTCTGCCTGCAAAGTGGAAATACCTGTGGCAATCTGTGGGCGGTGCCGCGGCCGCTGTGGCGCTCTTTTGGTTGGCCGAAACACCCGCTGAAACCGATCTCTTGATTCCGTTCTTCAAAGATACCGCGCTGTCACTGGGTCTGCTTTTTATACCCTTCGCCTATTTTGTCATTGTCGGAAGTTCCAACGCAGTCAACCTAACCGATGGTTTGGACGGCTTAGCCATTCTTCCGACGGTTATGGTGGCCGGTGCACTGGCGGTTTTTGCCTACCTGACGGGTCACGTTAAGTTTGCAGAGTACCTCAATATCCCTTACATCCCTGGCGCCGGTGAGTTGATCATTCTGCTCGGCGCCATTATTGGTGCCGGTTTAGGATTCCTCTGGTTTAACACCTACCCAGCGATGGTCTTTATGGGCGATGTAGGTGCACTCGCGCTAGGCGCTGTATTGGGTGTGGTCGCGGTTATTGTTCGCCAAGAGCTGGTACTTCTCATTATGGGCGGAATTTTTGTGCTGGAAACGGTCTCAGTCATTCTGCAAGTGGCGTCGTTCAAATTGACGGGGCGTCGCATCTTTAGAATGGCTCCAATCCATCACCACTTTGAGTTGAAGGGTTGGCCTGAGCCACGAGTCATCGTCCGTTTCTGGATCATCAGTTTTGTACTGGTGTTGATCGGCTTAGCCTCATTGAAAATACGATAGGAAATAACGTGTCACTGATTACCAGCGATAAGCGCAGAATCATTATTGGCCTAGGTCAAACTGGCCAGAGCATCGCACGCTTCTTTGCAAGTCGTGGTCTGCCGTTTGCCGCTTGTGATACACGTGAGACAGCTGCTGCAATTGATGCATTCCGTCATCAGTACCCTGAAGTTGAGCTACAAACCGGTCCGCTCAATGGTGAATGGCTGAGTCAGGCAGATGAGCTAGTGATCAGTCCAGGTGTCGCTAAAGATCAGCCTGCGATTCAGGCAGCCATAGCATCGGGTGCTAAATTGATCGGTGATATTGATCTGTTTGCTCGCGAGGTAACGGCTCCGATCATTGCGATTACCGGTTCCAATGGTAAAAGTACCGTTACGACGCTAGTTTGGCAGATGGCCGTCGATGCTGGATGCCGTGCAGAGATTGGCGGTAACATTGGTATTCCGGTTCTGGATCTATTAGCCAAGCCGGCTGCCGATCTCTATGTTTTAGAGCTCTCCAGTTTTCAACTTGAAACCACACATGATCTCAAAGCATCAGCAGCGACCGTATTGAACATGTCGGCAGATCATATGGATCGTTATGACGGTATGCAGGGGTATCATGCAGCGAAACACCGCATCTATCGCCACTGTCAGCAGGCGATTTTTAATCGTGAAGATGCTCTTTCAAGACCTCTAGTACCGAACAGCACTAAACAGACCTCCTTTGGTTTGGGAGCGCCCGACCTTAATCAGTACGGCCGATTGATGGTTGAGGGTAAGCCTTGGTTAGCAAAAGGTGCTGAGGCCCTTATGCCAGTTGCCGATATGAAGATGCGTGGCGAACACAATGAGTTGAACGCATTGGCGGCTCTGGCTCTGTGCGAATCTCAGGGACTGAAACTATCGTCCCTTTTAAAGACCCTGTCTCAATTCCCGGGACTCGAACACCGCTGTCAGTGGATTGCAGAGCGAGAGGGTGTCAGCTGGTTCAACGACTCTAAAGGGACTAATCTTGGCGCTACACTGGCTGCCGTTGTGGGTCTTGGAGAGACGCAAGAACGCACACACTCATTAATCTTGATCGCGGGTGGACAAGCTAAAGGTCAGGATTTTTCGGGCCTAAAACTACCTAGCCAACGCTACTTAAAATCACTCATTCTGATCGGGGAAGATCGCCAACAGATGGCCGATGAGATCGGTTTTGAAGCAACCTGTTTTGCCGATTCATTGATGGACGCAGTGCGTTTGGCTGAGTCTCAAGCAGAGTCGGGTGATGCGGTTCTGTTATCCCCAGCTTGTGCAAGTTTCGATATGTTCACAGGGTTTGAAGATCGTGGTCATCAGTTTGTGGCGGCCGTGAGAGAGGTGTTGTCATGCGATTAACACTTCCCCATTTTAGTAAGCTTTGGAATTTTAAATTGCCTGCGGAGCTGCGTGTTCCTCAGGGCACTTTACCTTTCGATCCACTGTTGATGATGAGTATGCTAGCACTGATGCTGACAGGCCTTGTCATGATCTCTTCAGCCTCTATGGATGTTGCAGCGGCTAAATTTGGTGGGCCATTCTTCTTCATTTTTAGGCACGGCCTATTTGTTGTGGCAGCGCTGTTAGTGGTTGCACTGCTGGTGAGAATTCCCATTACTGTTTGGGAGCGTTTCTCAGTCTGGCTGCTCTTCTTGGGACTGTTGTTGCTGTTGATTGTTTTAGTGCCTGGCATCGGCCGCGAGGTCAATGGTAGTCAGCGTTGGATAGGACTGGGTAGCTTCAATCTACAGGCCTCAGAGGTCGCTAAGGTCTGTATGGTGATGTTTATTGCGGGCTATCTGGTGCGCCGTCTACACGAGGTTAGATCGACTTGGAAGGGGGTTGTGAAACCTGCTATTCCACTGGCGTTCTATGTTTTTGCACTCTACCTAGAGCCGGATTACGGTGCCATCGTTGTTACAACTGCAACGGTTATGGGCATGATCTTCCTGGGTGGAATGCGACTGTTACAGTTAGTTACTGTTGTTGGCGTTGTCGGAGTGTTGGTCGGTGCGATGGCGTTGACTCAAACTTACCGTTTGAAACGTCTGCAGTCTTTCTCGGATCCTTGGGCGGATCCATACGGTGCTGGCTATCAGCTCTCTCAAGCGCAGATCGCTTTTGGTCGCGGAGAGTGGTTTGGAACCGGTCTTGGTAACAGCGTACAAAAACTCTTCTACCTACCCGAAGCCCATACAGACTTTGTCTACTCAGTTCTCGCGGAAGAGCTCGGTCTGATCGGTGCCATGGCGGTTGTTGTTTTGTATGTGGTTTTAATCGCTCGAATCTTCTTGATCGGTCGCCAGGCTGAGAAGCAGCAACGCTTTTTTATGAGCTACATCTCCTACGGTTTCGGGTTCATTCTTGCGGGTCAGGCGATGATCAATATCGGTGTGAACGTGGGCGCATTGCCAACCAAAGGTCTGACGTTGCCGCTGATGAGTTACGGTGGTTCATCGCTGATTATCTGTGCGGCGATGATCGCCATCGTGCAGCGCGTGGATTATGAGCTGAAACGTGAGCGTCTGGGGATGAAGCCCGTCGAGAGCCGTTGGAGTCGATTCTGGTCACGCTGGACACAGGAGGCCTCTCATGAGTCAGTCTAAACGCCTACTCATTATGGCCGGCGGTACCGGCGGGCATGTCTACCCAGCACTTGCCGTGGCTGATCTGTTGCGTGCTGAGGGTCACCAGGTGGAGTGGTTAGGTTCTGTTCGTGGCATTGAAAATCGAGTGGTCCCTGAAGCGGGCATTAGGTTGCATGCCATTAATGTCTCAGGCCTAAGAGGGAAAGGCAAACTGAGCCTTATTGCTGCGCCTTTCAAATTAATTAAGGCGCTATGGCAAGCCTATAAGGTAGTAAAACAGGTTCAGCCAGATGCCGTTCTGGGTATGGGTGGTTTTGCGTCGGGGCCTGGAGCCCTGGCCGCTTGGCTACTCAATAAGCCTCTAGTGATTCATGAGCAAAATGCGGTCGCTGGATTGACCAATACACAGTCTCGTCGATTTGCTAAACGTGTACTCCAAGCCTTTCCCAACGCCTTTAAATCGGGCGCACAAGGTGAAGTGGTCGGCAATCCTATTCGTGGCCCTATCTTGGATGTTGCAGCACCTTCTGAACGGTTTGCAGGGCGAAGCGGGGCCATTAATTGCCTAGTAGTGGGGGGCAGTCTTGGGGCATTAGCGATCAACGACTTGGTACCTCAAGCTGTGGCTAGGTTGTCATCTGAAGAGCGTCCCAATCTGTGGCATCAATCTGGACCGACGCACATTGAACGTTGCCAACAGGCTTATGCAGATGCCGGTGTTGAAGCTGAGGTCGTGCCCTACATTGAATCCATGGATGAGGCTTATGCCTGGGCTGATCTGGTGATCTGCCGAGCGGGGGCATTAACCGTCTCTGAAATTGCGATAGCCGGTGTGCCTGCTCTGTTTATTCCCTTCCCTCATGCGGTTGATGACCATCAAACAGCAAACGCTCAGTATTTGGTTGACGCAAAGGGTGCAGACCTAATTGCACAAAAGAATTTAACAGCCGAGGGACTCTCTCTATGGCTGAAACAACATCAATCTCGAACCGATCTGTTGGCCATGGCTAACGCTTCGCGTTCTCAGGCGAAACCAGACGCAACCCGTCAGGTCGCTGATATCTGTTTGGAGGTGGCCCTATGAGCCCAAAAGCCGGACATCGTAAAGAGTATGAAGTGCCAGAGATGCGCCGTATTAACCGAATCCACTTTGTGGGCATCGGAGGTGTGGGTATGTGTGGCATCGCCGAAGTGTTATTGAACCAGGGTTATGCTATCTCCGGTTCTGATATCCGTGAGTCGGCAGTGACCAATCGACTTCAGTCACTCGGCGCGACCATTTTTATTGGCCATGCGGCTGAGAATGTCGAGGGGATAGATGTCCTAGTCACCTCAACAGCGGTCGATCAAACCAATCCAGAAGTTGCCCGCGCCAAAGAGCAGTTAATACCGGTTGTTCGTCGTGCTGAAATGTTGGCCGAGTTGATGCGCTACCGCCATGGGATTGCAGTGGCAGGCACACACGGTAAAACAACGACGACCAGTTTGGTTGCTTCTATTCTCGCAGAAGCGCAACAGTCACCCACCTTTGTGATCGGCGGTCGTCTAACCAGTGCAGGCACCAATGCTCAGCTTGGGCGCAGTCGTTACTTAGTCGCTGAAGCGGATGAGTCTGATGCCTCATTCCTGCACCTGCAGCCGATGGTGGCGATTGTCACCAACATCGATGCTGATCATATGGATACCTACGACGGTGACTTCGGCAAGTTGAAGCAGACCTTTATCCGTTTTCTGCAGAATCTCCCATTTTACGGACTGGCCGTTATGTGTATCGATGATCCCGTCGTGCGCGAATTGATGCCAGAGGTTGGGCGCCCCATGCTCAGTTATGGCTTCTCTGAAGATGCAGACTTCCAAGCTTATGACCTAGAGCAGAATGGACTGCAGAGCCGTTTTAAGGTGAGACGTCCAGGTGGACTAAGTGATCTTTCGGTCTGTCTAAATATGCCAGGACGCCACAACGTATTGAACGCACTCGCTGCAATTGCCGTTGCAACGGATGAAGAGATCGACGATGCGGCGATCTGTCGTGCATTGGAGAAGTTCGAAGGCGTCGGACGTCGGTTCCAAGTATTGGGTGAGCTGCCACTGGAGAGCGGTAGTGTGACACTGGTCGATGATTATGGTCATCACCCACGTGAGGTTCAAGCGGTGATCAGTGCGGTTGAAGAGGGCTGGCCGGGTCGTCGCTTAGTGATGGTCTATCAGCCTCACCGCTACACACGTACGCGTGATCTCTATGAAGATTTTGTTCAGGTGTTGCAACGTCCCGATCAGCTACTGCTGCTTGAGGTCTATGCAGCCGGTGAGGAGGCGATTCCAGGCGCGGACACACGTTCCCTCTGCCGTTCTCTGCGTCAACGTGGCAAAGAGCCCATTTTTGTTGAATCAAATGAGCACATAGCCGAGATGTTGAAAGAGGTTCTGCAACCGGGTGATCTGCTTCTGACTCAGGGTGCAGGGAACATCACAACGCTGGCTCACCAGCTACGTGAACACTGGGGTGAGGTCTAAGTCTGATGGCTGAATCGATTACTAAATACTCCAAACAAGAGCTGCAAAGCCTAGGTCGTGTCGCCGTTATCATGGGTGGCAATGCGTCAGAACGTCAGGTATCTCTGAACAGTGGTAATGCGGTATTAGCGGCGCTGCAGAGTGCCGGTGTCGATGCGTTCGCACTGGATTTGACAGGTAATGGACAGAACCCATTAACTCAATTAGTGGAAACCGAATTTGATCGCGCGTTTCTGATTGTCCACGGGCCTGGTGGAGAAGATGGCCAGCTACAAGGCGCTCTTGAACTGATTAATAAGCCTTACACCGGCAGCGGCGTCGCAGCCTCTGCGGTGGGAATGGATAAGATGCGCACCAAGCAGCTCTGGTTAGGTGCCGGTCTACCCACTCCAGCCTATGCGTCGCTTTGCCCAAGCAGTGACTTTGATCAGATCGTTGAGGATCTCGGACTGCCTCTGATGGTGAAACCCGCTAATGAGGGGTCGAGTATTGGCATGAGTCGTGTCAGCAGCGCTCAAGAGTTACGTGATGCTTATGCTGTGGCGGCTCAGTTTGATAGCCGAGTGATCGCCGAACAGTGGGTCAATGGTCCTGAGTTCACCGTCGCAATTCTAAATGGCCGTGCACTGCCCATTATTCGCCTTGTGACACCCCATGAGTTTTACGACTTCGATGCTAAGTACCAAGCGAATGACACTCAATACCTGTTTGATACCGGTTTGGATAACGAGCAGATCGAAGAGATGCAAGGTCTGGTTGAGCAGGCTTTCCATGTAGTCGGTTGTAGTGGTTGGGGGCGCGTGGATTTGATGATGGATCAAGCGGGTCAGTTTCAGTTGTTAGAGGTCAATACCACACCGGGCATGACCGATCACAGTCTGGTGCCTATGGCGGCAAAACAGGCCGGAATTAGTTTTAGTGAACTCTGTGTCGAAATTGTGATGGAGGCTCGATAGTCGTGGCCTTCAGCCTACCTTGGAAAAAAACGATCCCCACTCAAGTGGCTGAGATCGTTGAGACTCAACAGTCAGCTGCGCAAGAGGCGGAGATCCTCTTTGAGCGAGCTGATCGTTTGGTTGAGTCCGAGGTGGCAAATGAGTCGGATTGGATCTGGAAGCCGGTGTTGGTACTGACCATCTGCGGGATTTTGCTGTCACTGATATTCACAGCGGTTCGCGAGTATACCCAGTGGTTGAATCGTCCTGTAGAGACCGTTGTTGTCGATGGAGCAACCCGTCACATCGATAAAACTGTCATCGCGAATCAGGTAGCAGCGGGTATCAATGGACGCATTTTGGAGCTCGACCTTGGCGCCATTCAAGAGCGACTTGTTGAGGAGCCATGGATCAATGAAGTTGAGGTGCGCCGAGCTTGGCCACCGGCTTTACAAGTGAAGTTGATTGAAGAGGTTCCTGTTGCACGTTGGGGAAATCGAGGCTTATTGAATCACCAGGGTGACATCTTCTGGCCAGAGAGGGTCGATGCTTATCAAGCCCTGCCCGAGTTGTCAGGACCGTCCCACGAGACGGTTCGAATTATGCAGCAGTTTAGGGATCTAAACTCACTGTTTATTCGATCGGGTATTACCTTGGCTGGACTGGAGTTGGAGTCTCGAGGTGCTTGGACACTGCATCTCAATAATGGAATCAAAGTGGTCGCAGGTCGAGATGACCTGATGCCCAGACTAAGGCGCTTCATACAGGTCTATGAAACGCAGCTGGTTAAGCAGCAAGAGTCAATTGAAGAGGTTGATATCCGTTACACCAATGGTGTGGCGGTTAAATGGAAAAAGGGTTCAGGAACCAAGCGTTCCTAAAACAGGTTTTCACGACTCAATCAGCAGAATTTGAGCGAGGGTATTTAAATGCTTCATCTCTATTGGGGAATAGAGTTGAAAGGGGGAGAGAAGATGTTTCAGTTAATTGATCAGGCTGCAGAAGGCGCAAAGATCAAAGTGGTCGGCATCGGGGGTGGCGGCGGTAACGCGGTTGCTCATATGCGTACACAAGCCATGGATGGGGTTCAGTTTATCTGTGTGAATACTGATGCCCAGGCGTTGAGTGATATTACTTTGAGTGAGGCGCTGCACATTGGTCGCGAAACGACCAATGGTCTTGGCGCGGGTGCTAATCCAGAGGTTGGGCGTGCCGCGGCTCAAGAGAGTCGAGCTGCGATTGCTGAACAGTTGGCGGGTGCCGATATGGTGTTCATTACGGCCGGCATGGGCGGTGGTACAGGTACCGGGGCAGCGCCAGTGGTTGCCGAGGTTGCACGTGAATTGGGTGCGCTGACGGTTGCGGTCGTGACTAAGCCGTTTAAGTTTGAAGGCAAGAGCAGAATGCGCATTGCGGATCAGGGTATCTCTGAGCTTAAAGAGGCGGTTGACTCGTTGATTATAATTCCCAACGAGAAGTTGATGAGCGCGCTTGGTAGTAAGGTGACGTTGATCAAAGCCTTTGCGGAAGCCAATAATGTTCTTAAAGGGGCGGTCGAGGGCATTTCTGATCTGATCACTCGTCCTGGTATGATCAATGTCGACTTTGCCGATGTACGTACTGTGATGACAGAGATGGGCATGTCGATGATGGGCACTGGCCGAGCATTAGGTGATGAGCGTGCTCGAATTGCGACAGAGCAGGCGGTTCAAAGTCCTCTTTTAGAAGGGGTTGATCTTAAAGGGGCTAAGGGTGTCTTGGTCAATGTAGCGGCAGGCAAAGATCTAAGCCTGGGTGAGTTTTCGGAAGTGGGTGATCTGGTTGCAGAGTACGCCGCTGAAGATGCCACTATCGTGGTCGGCACGGTAGTCGATGAAACTCTGGGAGACGAGATTAAGGTTACGGTTGTAGCAACAGGGTTAAGTTCTACTCAGCAGAGCGTTATACCGGAACCTGTGTTGGTTGTTGAAAACAGAGAGCCTAAAGCGAAATTGGACATCAATACGTTCGAGCTTCCGGAGATTCTGAAGCGAACTAATCTTGAAGCTCTGCTGGATAAGCCGGAGCCTGAAGATCCCTACGCGGATCTCGATTACTTAGATGTTCCGACCTATCTTCGTCGCTGAACGGAACCTGAATATTTTTTGAGTAAACGCTAGGAAGCGGGGTGGCTTTCCTTTATGATGTGCTGTTAATACGTCATAACTGGATTGGTTGCCCCCGCGGATGATTAAACAGCGCACACTCAAAAACAGCATTAAAGCGACAGGTATCGGCCTGCATTCAGGTCAAAAAGTCTACCTGACCTTGCGCCCAGCCCCTGTTAATACGGGTATTATCTTCCGTCGTGTGGATCTTGATCCCGTGGTTGAAATCCCTGCTGTTGCGCACAATGTCTCTGACACCACGCTGTCTACCAACATCTCTATGGGCGGCGCTCGTGTCGCGACGATTGAGCACCTTCTATCTGCTCTGGCGGGACTTGGTATCGATAATGCCTACATCGAGTTGAGTGCTGAAGAAGTCCCTATTATGGATGGCAGTGCCGCTCCTTTTGTTTTCTTGATTCAGTCTGCCGGTATTGAAGAGCAGAACGCGCCTAAACAGTTCATCCGTATCCTTAAAGAGGTTCAGGTTGAACACGAAGGTAAGATTGCTAAATTCCTTCCGTTCAATGGATTTAAAGTCGGCTTTCAGATTGAGTTCGATCACCCAGTATTTGAAAACCGTACTCAGCATGCTGCCCTCGATTTTTCGAGCACCTCCTTTGTTAAAGAGGTGGCACGTGCGCGTACTTTTGGTTTTATGCGTGATATCGAATACCTACGTTCTCAAAACTTGGCGTTGGGTGGCAGCTTTGATAACGCAATCGTTGTTGATGACTACCGTATCCTCAATGAAGATGGCCTTCGTTACGAAGATGAGTTCGTTAAGCACAAGATTCTTGATGCAGTCGGTGATCTCTACCTACTCGGTAAGAGCTTGATCGGTGAGTTCTACGGCGATAAATCAGGTCACTTCCTGAATAACCGTCTGCTTCGTACGCTTCTAGAAGATGAATCTGCATGGGAAGTGGTGACCTTCGAAACTGACGATCACAAAGCCCCCATTTCATATCAGCGTCCAGCAGCTGCTGTCTGATTGAACAAAACATGTTATAAAACAGGGCCGACTTAGATCGGCCCTATTTTTTTGCAAAATAGCTAAGGGTTTACTCAGTAAAAGGTTGTTTTTAGGCTGAGTGCCCCCATAAAAAACTTAATTAATAATGACTCACTAGTTGACCCAATCATGCTTACCTCTTTCCTCTCTAAAATTTTCGGCAGTAAAAACGATCGTGAACTTAAACGTATGGGCCGCATCGTTAAACAAATTAACGAACTAGAACCCGAGTTTGAATCACTCAGTGACGAGGGGATCAAAGAGAAAACGGCTCAATTTAGAGAGCGACTCGAACAGGGAGAGTCTCTAGATAAGCTCCTACCTGAAGCCTTTGCCAACTGTCGAGAAGCGTCAAAACGCGTGATGGGTATGCGCCACTTCGACGTTCAGTTGATCGGTGGTATGACACTGCATGATGGCAAAGTGGCTGAGATGCGCACCGGTGAAGGTAAAACTCTGGTCGCTACGCTTGCGGTCTATCTAAACGCAATCTCTGCCAAAGGTGTTCACGTCGTAACCGTCAACGACTATCTTGCAAGTCGTGATGCAGAGTGGATGCGTCCACTCTACGAAGCACTGGGTCTATCAGTGGGTGTCGTTGTGTCAGGTCAGGATGGTGAGACCAAACGCGCTGCCTATGCCTGTGATATCACCTACGGTACCAATAACGAATTTGGTTTTGACTACCTGCGCGACAACATGGCGTTCAATCTGACCGATAAGGTTCAGCGTGATTTCAACTTTGCCGTGGTCGATGAGGTGGACTCGATTCTGATCGATGAAGCACGTACCCCGTTGATCATCTCAGGTCCTGCTGAAGACAGTTCAGAAACCTACAAAGCGATCAACACACTGATTCCACATCTGACTCAATTTGAAGGTGAGATTGATGTCAAAGATGAGACGCAGGTGATCAATGAAGATTTCCACGTCGATGAGAAGAACCGTACCGTTGAGTTGACCGAAGCGGGTCATGAAAAAGTTGAAGGCATGTTGATCGAAGCGGGTCTTCTTGCGGAAGGCGATAGTCTCTATGCTCCGCAGAACCTAACCCTGCTGCACCATGTCCTAGCGGCACTTCGCGCACACCACCTGTTTGTTAAAGATCGTGACTACATCGTTCAGGGTGGTCAGGTTGTCATCGTCGATGAGCATACCGGTCGTATCATGGCGGGCCGTCGTTGGTCAGAAGGTCTTCACCAAGCTGTTGAAGCGAAAGAGGGTGTTGAGATCCAGATGGAGAGCCAAACCCTAGCGTCGACCACCTTCCAGAACTACTTCCGTCTCTACAACAAGCTATCGGGTATGACCGGTACAGCGGATACGGAAGCGTTCGAGCTACGTCAAATTTATGGTCTGGACGTAGTGGTAATACCTACTAACCGTCCGATTCAACGTATCGATTACAACGATCTGGTCTACTTGTCGATCGAGGATAAGTTCGAAGCGATCGTTAAAGAGGTTAAGCACTGCCAAGAGCAGCAACGCCCAATTCTAGTGGGTACTGCGTCAGTCAGCTCTTCTGAACTTCTTTCGCAGATGCTTGATAAAGCAGGCATCAAACATAACGTACTGAACGCCAAGCAACACGACCGAGAAGCGGGTGTCATCGCTGAAGCGGGTCGTCCAGGTGCAGTCACCATTGCAACCAATATGGCCGGTCGTGGTACCGATATCATGCTTGGCGGTAAGCTTGAAGTTGAACTTGTAGCCCTAGGTGAAAATGCTACAGAAGAGCAGATCGAAGCCGCTAAAGCGGATTGGTCTAAGCGTCATGAAGCTGTGCTTGAAGCGGGTGGTCTGCACATCATCGGTACTGAGCGTCACGAGTCTCGTCGTATCGATAACCAGTTGCGTGGTCGTGCTGGCCGCCAAGGTGATCCAGGTTCGTCACGTTTCTTCCTGTCACTTGAAGATGACTTGATGCGTATCTTCGCTTCCGATCGTGTTCGTAACATGATGAAAGCGCTAGGTATGGAAAAAGGCGAAGCGATTGAGCATAAGATGGTCTCCAATGCCATTGAGAAAGCTCAGCGTAAAGTGGAAGGCCGAAACTTCGATATTCGTAAGCAGTTGCTTGAGTATGATGATGTTGCTAACGACCAGCGTACCGTCATCTACGATCAGCGTAATGAGTTGATGTCGAGCGATGACATCTCTGAAACCATCGATGCAATCCGTGAAGAGGTGGTTAACGACACCATCAGCACCTTTATTCCACCTGAGTCACTCTCTGAGCAGTGGGATATCCCGGGTCTGGAAGAGGAGATCAAAACACGCTTTGCCGTTGAGATGCCGATTCAGCAGTGGCTAGATGAGGACGATAACCTCTACGAAGAGACTCTGCGCACACGCATTCTTGATCAGATTGTTGACGTGTATCGCCAGAAAGAGGCGTTGGTCGGAACCGAATCCTTCCGTAACTTCGAAAAGCAAGTGATGCTTCAAGTATTGGATCAGTTGTGGAAAGAGCACCTGCAGACGATGGATCTACTTCGTCGTGGCATCCACCTACGTGGTTATGCTCAGAAAAACCCGAAACAGGAGTACAAACGTGAGTCGTTTGAACTGTTCCAGGGGCTTCTAGAGAACATCAAAGCCGACGTTGTTCGTATCATCAGCCACGTTCAAGTGCGTGCTCCTGAAGATGTTGAAGAGATGGAGCGTCAGCGTCGTGAAGCGGCTGAGAAACAGGCTATGGACTTCAAACACGATGCTGCGACGGGAATGCAGGGTGAAGAGACTGATAGCGGTATTGAAGGCGAAGAACAACCAGCAACCTTCAAACGTGATGATCGTAAAGTAGGGCGTAACGAACCTTGTCCTTGTGGATCAGGCAAGAAATACAAAGCCTGTCACGGTAAGATCTCTTAAGCAAAATCGATCATTAAAGGCTGCTCATTGAGCGGCCTTTTTTGTGCGCGTTACTTTCGATCGGTTATTTTCTAGCCGTTATTTTGAAGGGTTAAGCAGAGAGAGTCGACAATCTCTCAATCTGTCTGCGACGCAACTCAGATCCTAGCTCGGCACCCGAGAATCCATCAGCCATCACCTGTTTTGGCTGAACAGCTGCGACTGACTCAACGGCTGTCGCTAAGTCAGCAGAGTTGAATCGGTTATCCTGCTGCAGTGCGTCGTGAATATGGATCAGAGGCTCAGCGGCGGTGGGTTGCTTGATCAATTTAAGATCGTTGATTAACTGAAGTTTTTGTTCGGCATCAGCTGTTGGGAAATTCGACAGAGTCGCTGAGTGTCTAGAGAAGGCAATCGCTAGCGATTTGAAACGGTTGGGGACTTTGAGTTTGAGCGCTAAGGCGTCAACCTCCTCGGTGCTCAGATTCGCAAGGTGGCACAACAGAGCAAATCGCTCCTCAGCCGCTTCAAGGAGTGGACTATCGACGCTATGCAAATCCTGCAACGCAATCCTGTCCAGTGGTGCCAGCAGGTAGTTGGCATGACTCTTTGCTAAGGTAGTTAAGAACTGACTGGGTGTCTTAGTATTTAGCGCTCGCTCAAACTCCTGCCAAACCCGCTCTGTGGTCAGATGGTCCAGCTCACCCGAGGCGCTCATACCCTGCATTAATGCTAGGGTCTCAGGTGCGACTTTGAAACCAAGGTGGGCAAAACGCGCATGGAAACGGGCCACACGAAGTACGCGGAGGGGATCCTCTAAAAAGGCGTCAGAGACGTGCCTGAGTAGGCGAGCATTTAGATCTTTTTGGCCGTTGAATGGGTCGGTAATGACGCCAGTATCACTCTTGGCCATCGCATTAATCGTCAGGTCTCTCCTGAGTAGATCCTCATCCAGGGTGACGCTTGGATCAGTATGGAAGGTGAACCCTTTGTAGCCGCGGCCACTTTTGCGTTCGGTTCTGGCTAAGGCATACTCTTCGTGCGTTTCAGGATGGAGGAAGACGGGAAAGTCACTGCCAACCGGCCTATAACCCGCTTCAAGCATCGCTTCTGGTGTGGCACCGACGACGACCCAATCTCGGTCTTTAACCTCAAGACCGAGTAGTTCGTCACGCACAGCACCACCCACCAGATAGATCTGCATGGTTAACCTTTTTCGCAGTGCTCAGGGAAGGCCAATACCCAGCGTTCAAAACCGCCATCAATGCTGTAGACCTCTTCAAAGCCACGCTCACAAAGGAAAGCGGCTGCAGATTGGCTGCTCATACCGTGGTAACAGCAGACAAGAATGGGCGAATCGAATTCGTGGCTATCGATGAACTCTTGTAGGTTGTCATTGGTTAGATTAACAGCGCCTTTGATGTGATTGTTGGCAAAGCTCTGTCCATCACGAATGTCGGCTACAACGGCGCCTTTCTCAATGAGTTCTAGGGCATCTTTTGCAACGACGTGTTTAAATTGATTCATTTAGTATCCTTAGTCATTCTTAACGATTTAACTCTTGGCTTGAGATCGAGAAGATCGATCCATCCTCTAGTCTCAAAGCCGTTAACTCTCCGCCCCAAACACATCCGGTGTCGAGAGCGTAATGATTGGGTGCCACTCGCAGCCCTAATGCCGCCCAGTGACCGGTAATCTGTTTGTGAGAACTGACCTGTGTCGGTAGTTCAAACCAGGGGAGGAAACCCTCAGGCTGTTCGTCTAATCCACCGTTTGCGTCAAAGTCCAATTTACCAGAGGGTTTAATATAGCGCATGCGGGTGAAGTAGTTAGTGATCGTTCGCAATCGATCGAAGCCAATGATCTCATCTTTCCATTTGGCGGGTTTATTGCCATACATCTGTTCGAAATAGTGGACGGACAGGGTGCTGTTTAAGCAATCAGTCACCTCTTTCGCCAGTTGCTCAGCTTGTTCTAAGGACCAGATGTGGGGAATGCCTGCATGGGTCATCACATAGCCTAAGGCGTCGCAGCGTTGAATCAGTGGTTGTTGTATAAGCCAACTCAGTAACTCATTGCGATCTTGCGCCTGCATGATCGGTTTTAATGTTTTTCCTACCTTTCGATCGACACCTGAGGCAAGTGCTAACAGGTGCAGGTCATGATTGCCAAGAACAATGCGCGCGCGAGGTCCAAGTGATTTTATAAATCGCAAAACCTCTAAGGAGTCAGGACCTCGATTAACCAGATCGCCAGCAATCCATAGCTGGTCATCTTCACTGAATTGGAGTGAATCAAGTAGGGCGATCAGTGTTCGATAGCACCCTTGAATATCTCCGATGGCATAGGTCGACATTGCGTTGTTAAAACCGCTTAGTTAGGCTGAAAGGCCATAGCATATAGGAATTCTTCAGTGGACCCAAAAGGATGATTGATCACTCGTTTAGCGCAGTCTGCAATACGAGCACTAAACTGCTAATCCTAGGCTCACTGCCTGGTAAAAAATCGATCGCTGAGCAGCAGTACTATGCCCACCCTAGAAATGCGCTTTGGCCTATTCTGTGTGACTGGCTGCAGATGCCAAATTCAATGAGTTACGAACAGAAGTTGGCCGCAGCCTTGGAAGGTGGGATTGGGTTTTGGGACGTCGTTGCTGAAGCCGAACGGCCGGGATCACTGGATTCAGATATCAAGTCATCGACTGTTCACTACAATCCAATTGATCAACTCATCGAGAGCTTGCCCAAGTTGAAGTGCATTGTTTTAAATGGCGGGGCAGCGATGAGGCTATTCAAACGAGCTGGGTTTGATCAGTTTGCTAAAGCAAAGGGGATAGACTTTTTTCAGCTGCCGTCGACCAGTCCGGCGCATGCATCGATGACCTTAGATGAAAAAAGAGTTGCGTGGCACTCTGTGCTGATCGACACTCTGAAAGAGTAACGTACATCCATTCGATATTATTGGAGGTGTTTGTATGGCATTAGCTACATTTGCTGCAGGTTGTTTTTGGGGTGTTGAACTGCGATTTTCCGATTTGACGGGTGTGACCGGCACTCAAGTGGGTTACATGGGCGGTGCTCTCGATCAGCCGAGCTACCAGGATGTCTGTACTGGCCAGACGGGTCATGCCGAGGTGGTGCAGATCGAATTTGATGAACACCTTATCGCGTATGAAGCCCTTTTAGACTCTTTTTGGCAATGGCATGATCCCACCACGCTGAATCGACAGGGACCTGATGTTGGCACGCAATATCGTTCAGCGATCTTTTATCAAGATGATACGCAACGCATCTTAGCGGAGCAGTCAAAAGCGGTTCTTGGAACCAGTGGCGTGTTTGCGAACCCTATCGTGACTGAGATTGTGCCGGCTCAAACCTTCTGGCCTGCAGAAGAGTACCATCAACAATATCTTAAAAAACGAGGCGCCTCTGCATGTGGAATTTAGCCACATCCAACCAATCCGCTCTTAAGTTGATTATTGGTAACCACAACTACTCAAGCTGGTCACTGCGTGCTTGGTTTTTTATGAAGCGATCAGGCCTCTATTTTGATCTGGAACGTTTAGCCCTGTTTGAGTCGGACTTCCATGAAAAACTCTCCCAATACAGTGATGCAGGGCGTGTGCCGGTGCTGATCGATTCTGAGCTTCAGGTTTGGGATTCCCTAGCAATCTGTGAATACCTCAGTGAAGCGCATCTAGCAGGATTAGGTTGGCCAGAATCCCTGCAAGATCGTGCTAAAACGAGATCCATAGTCTCTGAGGTCCACTCTGGTTTTGCCAATCTAAGGCATGCGCTACCGATGAACTGCCGTGCACAGCGATCGATCAGTGTGTCTGAGACGGTGCGATCAGAGATTGAGCGTATTGATCAGATCTGGAGTGATCCTTGGTTCATTAATGCTCGCGAGAAGGGAGTCGACTTAGGTATACTAGATGCATTCTTTGCACCGATTGCTTCTCGTTTTCATACCTATCAGATCGAACTGACAGAGCCTGCCTCACAATACCGAGATTGGCTGCTGCAGACCCCAGAGTTGATGGAGTGGTATCAACTAGCCTCAGAAGAGACTGAGGTGATTGAAGACGAAGAGGTAGGTACACCTCTTTAACTCGATTGATGCCACGCGCGTCATTTGGAATGGTATGAACACCAAATCTCCCGTGAAGCCAGAGTTTTTGCTCTTGATGGCCGCTTTGCAATGTCTAATGGCGCTCTATGTCGATGCGATGTTGCCTGCCCTGCATGAAATTGGATCTGATCTTAACGCCCTCGACAACAACCGTTATCAGTTTGTTATTACTAGCGTTATGTTGGGTCTGGCTGTAGGGCAGTTTTTCTATGGCCCCCTTGCCGATGCCTGGGGTCGAAAGCCTGCGGTCTATCTTGGCTTTACACTGATGCTGATCGGCACCCTGATCTCTCTGTTTGCAGAGACCTTTGAGGTCATGTTGGTGGGACGAGTGTTACAGGGGTTAGGTGCAGCGGGTCCGCGTGTTGTTACCATGGCGATTGTGCGTGATAAATACGTTGGGCGCGACATGGCGCGTGTGATGTCACTGATCATGACCATCTTTATATTCAGTCCCGTTGTGGTCCCTATGCTGGGCCAACTGGTATTGCTTGTCGCCGATTGGCGAGCAGTGTTTGGCATGCTGTTGGTGCTGACAACGGCGGCCTGGATCTGGTTTTCTCTACGCCAAGAGGAGACGCTTAATCCAGAGCATCAATCGACTCTCTCCTTTAAACCAGTGATGAAGGCGATGCGTCAGGTTGTGACGACCCGCGAAGGGTTTATCTACACCTTTGCCGGCGGCTTGGTACATGGATCATTGATTGGCTTTTTGGTCTCCGTACAGGGGATACTTCAAGGCATCTACGATACTGGCGCACTCTTTCCGGTCTACTTTGCAATGATGGCGCTTGGGGTTGGGATATCCTCTTTCATGAACTCAAAGCTGGTCTACCGCTTTGAGCTCAGAAAGTTGGTCATCTTTGTCATGGCGTTATCGGGTCTAATTTCATTGCTAGAGGCGATCGTCATTGGTGCTTGGCAGCTGACGGTTCCTCTACAGGTGTTTATCCTGATGATGATTGTTACGACCTTCTTTTTTGGCTTGTTGTTCGGCAACCTCAACGCGTTGGCAATGGCGCCCTTCGGTAAAATCGCAGGTGTCGCTTCAGGCACTATTGGGGCCTTTACCATGTTGCTGGGTGTCTTGGTTGGCTCGCTGATCGGCATGCAGTTTGATGGCACTGTTCTGCCTCTACTGATCGGATTCGCGGTTACAACCCTATCAGGCTTAATGTTAGTGATTCTCTTTTCAAAACCCAGAGTGCAACGTGTTGAGGTGCCACACTGATCATGAGTGATCAAACATCAGCTCTGCTCTCACCCGGCCAGGAAGATCTCTGGTTTTTGCCCTTAGGGGGTTCAGGCGAGATCGGTATGAACATGAATCTTCTCGGTCACGCCGGTGACTGGATCATGATCGACTGTGGTGTCACCTTTGACGAGGTGGTTGATCCTGAATCGCACCGCACTGCAGCTGTAGTGTCAGCCGACCCCAAGTTCATCTCGCGTCAAAAAGAGAACCTTAAGGGAATTGTCATAACCCATGCCCATGAGGATCACTTGGGAGCTCTGCCGTTCCTCTGGCCACGCTTGAAAGCACCCGTATACGCTTCGCCTTTCGCGGCAGAGGTGCTAAGAAGAAAACTGGCACAGCATGGCTTAGATGGCCGAGTACCTATTCATGTGATCAACCAACGGGAGCGATTTACTCTCGGTAACTTCACCCTTGAATTTCTACCTATTACGCACTCGATTCCAGAAGCACAGTCTCTGCTTATTGAAACGGCTGTTGGTACGGTACTGCACACCGCCGACTGGAAAATCGATTATGACCCAGTCATTGGTGAGCCGTTCGATGAGTCACTCTATAAAGGGCTCTCTAAACTGAATATTCGTGCACTGCTTTGTGATTCGACCAATGCGCTGAAACCGGGAATGTCGAAATCAGAGTCGATCTGTTATCGCGGCATTTTGAAACAGCTGGAGTCGGTTCAAGGTCGAATTGTGGTCAGTTGCTTTAGCTCCAATTTGGCCCGCCTTGTCACAGTTGCCCGTGTAGCAGATGCTTTAGGTCGACGCTTTGCTCTGATTGGTCGTTCTCTAAAAAACATCTACTCCATCGCCAAAATGACCGGTTACTGGCCTGATGAGCTAGAACCCATTGATGAGTCTCATTTGGGTTATCTTCCAGCCGAAGAAGTGTTCGCGATTGCGACCGGTAGCCAGGGAGAAGAGCGTGCAGCACTGAATCGCTTAGCGCTAGACTCCTATCCTCATTTTTCAATGGAGGAGGGCGATCTGGTGTTGATGAGTTCGTTCCTTATTCCCGGAAATGAGCGGTTGGTAGAGCGGATGTTGGATCGTTTTAAAGCGCGCAAAGTTAAAGTGGTTGAATCGGCCACCAGCTCGACGCCGATTCATGCATCTGGCCACCCTTGTCAGGCTGAATTAGCCGATATGTACTCTTGGGTACAACCGATTATTGCGGTGCCATTGCATGGTGAGCCTGAGCACATCAAAGCGAATGCCGAGATTGCTCGTAAGTACTCCGTACCGGTTCAACTGATCGGTGAAAATGGCGATCTCTACGAGTTGGCGCCAGGTCATCGTATTCACTATGCCAAGGTGCCCGCCGGCCGTCTTGCTCTCGTTCAATAGCGGTCTGATTTTTGCAATGTGTCTGTTAGCTTTCAACTGGCGTCCTAACCACACTACCCCGTTACTCTTGGTAGCCAATCGAGATGAGTTCCATGACAGGCCAGCTCTGCCTATGCACTGGTGGCCTGTTCATCGAAGTGACTCTTCGGAGGTGTTGGCCGGCCAAGATTTAAAAGCCAAAGGAACTTGGTTGGGGTTCAATCGCTCTGGTCGATTCGCATTTTTGACGAACATTCGCCCTGGTTATATTGGCGTAGAGGGCGCTCGCAGTCGGGGTGAGATTCCACTGCTGTTCTTAAACTCAAACGAATCAATCCAGAAGATTGCTCAAGCGTTAAAAGAGAATAGAGATCAATATGCCGGCTTTAATTTGATTGTTGGTGAGCCTGGGGCGTTGTTTTGGATGAGTTCAAACAGTCCTGACCTTCAGCCAATAGAACCCGGAGTACATGCTCTGAGTAATGATGCACTTGATACTCCATGGCCTAAAGTGACACTGGCACGCCAACAGATCTCCGAACAGGGTGTGTTGCTAGAGACTCAACTGAACGGATCTGGTCTATTAATGGACCCTAACCTAGCGAATGACGCTGAACTTCCAGATACCGGTATCCCTGCCGATTGGGAGCGCTTACTCTCTTCTCAGTTGATTATCAGTGAAACCTACGGCACTCGATCTCGCTGCTTGTTCCGACTATCTGGTGGTCAGTATGATGTTGTTGATCAGCAGTTAGATAAAACCGGTGCTGTCGTGTCAGAACAGCCGTTTAGTTGGTTTGTCGGGGAGTAACAGATGTTTGGAATAGTGGATTTCTACACCTATCTTATTGGGACAATCATTATTATTTTGCTGCCCGGTCCCAACTCTATGTACGTCGCTACGGTAGCAGGGCGCCGTGGCGCTCTCGCAGGGTTTCAAGGCGCGGCGGGTATTTTTGTAGGGGATCTGACGTTGATGACACTGTCAGTCGCCGGTGTGGCGAGCCTGATTCAAACCACCCCAATTCTCTTTACGCTGCTTAAATATGCCGGTGGACTCTATCTGATGTGGCTCGGTTTTGGTCTGCTAAGATCGCTTTTCACTAAACCTCAAAACAGTGATTCGGACATCGATTTGCCCAAGGACTCTAAACACCCGTTTAGAGTAGCGCTGACGATCAGCCTTCTTAACCCCAAGGCAATACTCTTTTTTGTCTCGTTCTTCATTCAATTTGTCGATCCAAGCTACGACAACCCCTGGCTCTCTTTCGCCATTTTGGGTCTGGTTGTTCAACTCTGTTCACAGATCTATCTTGCGGTGTTGATTCTTATGACGATCTATTTCAAGTCTCTTCTAGCAGAGGGGGGGAAACTGTCAGGCTTTGCGAAAGGGTTAGCGGGATCACTGTTTATGGGGTATGGTCTTAAACTAGCACTATCAACTAACTAGTGTTCAGTTTTTGTATTAATAACCCGATCCTTTGGTCCAGGTATGAAGCTTATATTGAAAATAGCTCTATTGTTAGCGTTAACACTACAGGCTCCCCGGATCGCTGCTTCTGATGCCGAATTACTCTCTCAACTGAGTCAACAAGAGCGTGACTATCTCGAGAATAAACAGACCATAAGAATGCCCACCTATAGCAATTGGCGCCCCTTTAACTATGTTGATGCGGGTCAGCCGAAAGGCTATCTAATTGACTTAACTCGACAAATTAGCCAAAAGCTAGGTCTTGAACTGCGCTTTGTTAATGGGTTTGAGTGGTCGCAGCATATGGAAAAATTGGCCGATGGCCAGTTAGATGTTGTCGGTAATATGGTGCTGACTGAAGAGCGCCAACAGCGCTATCTTTTCAGTGAAAAGCAGACACTAGAACTGTTGACTGGGCTAGTCAGTTTAAAAGGGTACACGCGCTTTTCCGATCTGGATGGTAAGATTGTTGGTATTCAGAAAGACTCAATTTTTGAGAGCTATTTTAAGAAGCATTATCCTCAGGTTCGCTATAAAGAGTACTTATCATTTGATGAGATGATGGCCGCTCTGTTGAACGGTAAGGTTGATCTCTTTGTAGAGAACTATTCGATTGCCAACTATCTGATCAACCATACCCACCTCTTTAATGAGGATCTGCAAGTTAGACTGCTAGAGTCTGAATCGGGACTGCAGTTAAATATGCATTTTGCGTTTAACCCGCAAGATAGAATGCTGAAAACCCTTTTTGATAAAGCCTACGATAGCTTCAGCCCTGATGAAATCAGGGCGCTACAAGAGCTGTGGGGCATGGTGCCAAACAGTGAATTGAGCCCTTTCACTAAAGAGAGCTTACAAAAGCTGCTCTATCTCTTTTTCGCCACACTGGGCGTCATATTTCTGCTGCTTTACCGCTATCTACTTCTATCGAAACAGAGCTCAAAAATAGCGCAGATTAACAAACAGTTAGAGCAAGAGCGTTCTGAACTAGAGCGTTTGAATCAAGCTTACGCGGAACAGGCGGCAAAAGTTCAAACCTCTGAAAAACTCTCAAAAGATTATCTCAATGCCTTAACTAAGATGGGTAATATGTTTGCCGTCATAGGTGTTGAGAGCCTGAAGGTGATCGATGCTGACGATAAGACCGCTCAGTGGTGGGGATATCATTCTGCTAAAGAGGTTATCGGTAAAACGATACCTGATTTGATGGATATCACTCCAGAGTTTGCCCGCCAATTTCACCTTGAAGCTAAACGCCAAGGTGCCGTAATCCGATTTCAAAAACAGCTGCGCCCAGCACCAGGTTCTGAGGCTAAAATGGGTGAAATCTGCTTGATCTATCAGCCGGCTAAAGATGGAGTCGAGGCTCATACCATCCGTTTAATGCGCGATGTTTCGGAAGAGCAGGCACTCCGTCAAGCATTAACTGATAAGGCAGAAGAGGCTGAAAGACTCTCGCGGGTTAAAAGCGAGTTTTTGGCCAATATGAGTCATGAGATTAGGACACCCATGAATGCGGTACTGACCTTGGCTCAAACCTTAGCGCGTGCTGAAAACGCCAATAAACCCGTGCTCGAACAAGCGAAAAAAATCCTAAGAGCGGGGCAGTCATTACAAAAGCTGATCGACGATATTCTGGATTTTTCTAAGATAGAGAGCGGTAAGCTGAAACTGGTAACGACCGAATTCTATCTGGCTGAACTGCTTGAAACCCTTGCTCTACTCATGTCCAGCTCAGTTAAAAGTAAGAACGTTCACCTGGCGATTACACCGAGCTATCAGGGTAACATCAAAATATCAGGCGACCAGCAACGCCTGGAACAGATTTTGATCAATCTGATCAGTAACGCGATCAAGTTCACTTCGAGGGGCTATGTTGAGTTGACGGTTGATGTGATCAATGCAGACTCTGTACCCCGTCTTCGCTTTGCGATTCGTGATACTGGCATCGGCATGAGTGATGAGGTTTTAGCTAAAATTCTAAGGCCTTTTGAGCAGGGCGATGGTTCGATAACGCGTAAATTTGGGGGGACTGGTCTAGGGCTTAGCATTACCCAGCAACTTCTCTCATTAATGGGAAGTGAGTTAAGTTTTGAGTCCCAGCAGTTCCGAGGCACTACCGTCTCCTTCGAATTGACTCTGCCTGTGAAGGTTATTGAACCTGATCCTATAACAGAGGCTAGAGTTCTTATTGCCTGTAAAAACCCCTTTACACGTAACTCTCTTGTGGCCGTTGCCAAAGCCATGGGTCTATATCATGAAGTTGGACAGACGCAGAGTTATCTGATCTATCAACTCGTTTCAGCCATAAAGGCGGATCGCTCCTTTGACTCTGTCAATGTCGATGAAGAGATGTCCGGTAAAAACTTGCAGCGTCTAGAAGCAGAGATCCAGAGTGAGTTACAGAGCAAGGGCGTTGATTGGTCTGGAAAACTGGCCACTGTAACCAGTCCTGTCAGTCATATTGAAGAGTTTGAGAACAGCCCCTATGACTGTTTAATGGAGCCTGTTACCAGTTCTACATTAAAACGCATCATCAATTCTGATACCCAGCCTGAGACAGAACAGATTCCCAGTCAGCGGCTTTTGAACCGAACACTGTTAGTGGTCGATGATAATCTTTTCAACCGTGATTCTGCTCGCGAATTTCTTGAAGCTGAAGGGGCCTCAGTGCTTCTTGCCAATGATGGTAGTGAGGCGATCAAACTCTTAAGAGAGGCAGAGTCATCGATAGATTTGGTATTGATGGATGTGCAAATGCCAGTCATGGACGGTCTTGAGGCGACTCAAAGGATTCGTGCCCTGCGGCGGTTTGAAAACTTACCCATAATCGGTTTGTCGGCAGGCGCCTATGCTGAGGATATTGAAAAGGCTTTAGAGTCCGGCATGAATAACTACATCACTAAACCGGTCGATATTGAGAAAGCCGTTGTCGCAATTGCAGAACTGATTGCGCCTGAAGCACTGAAGGAAAATGCGATCTCAACTAACACCAATCAATGCGATATAGATAGGCCTCAAAGCTACTTTGATATAGCACTGGCTAGAGATTATTGGAGCAGTGATGAAACGGCTAAAAAGTATGTTGCACAATTCATTGAAAAATACGCCCAAACTCTTGAGTCGTTGCAGCAAGAGTCCGATGAGCTAAATGTTGAGTTTATCCATAAAATGAAGGGCGCTAGCAGTATTTTGGGAATGCCACAGCTCACCGAAAATCTACTGCTTCTTGAAGCCCATCTTCGTAATGGAAAAAATTTATCGGCTGAACAGGTCGCCACACTGGTGGCTGTTTGGGCAGAGACAAAGCGCGAAGCTTTGACAAGTTTGGAATCATAAATAACCGATGAGTAAGCAAGAACAGGGTGTCTCTAAGGTCGTGACAACCAATCAGGCCGGTTTGCATGAGCGTCTCGATGAGATTGTATTGCGTAACTTAAATAACCCATTTCGCAAACCCATTGCCGACCATACTCAGGTCGCCTTTGATCAGGTGACCGATTGGCTCAAAGGTCGTTCCGGAGAGCTTATCTTGGACTCTTGCTGTGGTATTGGTGAAAGCTCCCGCCATCTTGCCAATCGATACCCAGACGCCAATGTCATAGCGGTTGATCGTTCTGCTTATCGTCTTAGTAAGCACGAAAACTGCTTCACGGGTGAGCTTGATAACCTACTCTTTGTGCGAGCGGATTTAATCGACTTTTGGCGCCTGGCTGCAGCTTCAGAGTGGCGTCTAGCCAAGCATTTTATTCTCTACCCCAACCCTTATCCTAAATCAGCTCAGGTTCAGAGACGTTGGCATGCCAGTCCTGTATTCAGTGATCTATTGACCTTGGGTGGGGAGTTAACCGTTAGAAGCAACTGGAGACTCTACATCGAGGAGTTCGTCAGGGCACTGGCGTTGGCGGGTCATGAAACTAGCGTACAGTTATACAGCGCTGACCAACCGATGAGTGCATTTGAACGGAAATATTGGGAGAGTGGTCAGCAGAGCTGGCAGTGCGTAGCGCAGCTTTCAGAGTCTGGCTCAGCTTTAAAACCCTAAGATCCTAAGAGCCTCTTCATCCTGTATGCGCCTGTTGAACGCTTGAATCAGCCCCGCCTTGGCCGTTGACTCAGAGGCTGATGAAGCCGATTTAATGGACAGAGTTGTGGCATGCTCCACCTTAGATTGACCATCCAAAAAGCGAATTGATAAATCGGCTTTGGCAATGTGAATGCCATAGGCGCTACTGATTTCTTCAATGACCTGGCACTCGACGGTTATAACACCAGATGAGGAGTTGATCTCAAAACCGGCTTCTAGGATTAGACGCTCCAGTGAGCCTTTAAAGCTCATGCAGCTTTGTTCGGTTTTTAGCATTACCGGGTGGTTGGTTTGGTAATCTTTAATGGCAGATTCAGTGTCTGCAACCTGGTTGCTGTACTTTTCCCCAATCTCCGATTCCCCCAGCTGTTTCATAAGAGATATTAATGGCTGTTGAGCCTTTAGATCGGTTAGCTGTTGTCGAGCACTTGCCCAGTCAGAGAGAGTCTTGATTGGCTGTGCAGAGGAGGCGGTTAATCTGGGGTCTATTTCGTTTTTGAGGTTCTTAATTAAGGCCGTTTTTTTCAACGCTAGCAGGGTCGCGGTTCGTTGCGGTGCAATCACATCCTGTTTAAGGATCTCATATCCACCCAAAGGCAAACGCTCGGTTCTGCTTTGAATCGACGACTCCACCACTCGCTCAGTATATTCACGACTGTCTCTAACCGACGAAAGGCGCTGCTCTTGTGTGCTGGATAGTTGAACTAACAGTCTCTCGGCAAGATGAGCTAATGCAGCCTGCTCAGAGGCTTGTGCGCTGCCTCCCTCACCGACACCGTAAAATTGATCACCTGTGTTGACTAGCGGACTCATCAACCAATCAGGAGTCTTAGGTTCTGCGACAAGGATGACGGGTTCTCTGCTTGCACACCCAGTCGTTACAAAACTGGCCAACATTAGAAAAGCGAGAATGAATCTGCGGGTCATAGCTGGTTCTCTAAACGCGCCTGTTCACTCTTCTGACGTTCAACACGCAAAATGGCTTGGTTAATGATCTTGTTGGGCTCTTTTACCAACTGATCGGCTAACCGGTAGAGCTGCTCAGCTTGGCTAGTTTTACCGAGCTGCTCTTTAACAACGGCTAAATTGTAAGCCGCCACATAGCATTGGTCACCTGTACTGGTTAGAAGCTCGGAGAAGAGCACTTCAGCTTTGTCGATGCGGTGATCCTCAACGTACTCGATACCATACTCCAAAAGGTCCTCTTGCTCGCTGCTGTAGTCGATCTCTGGATCATCGAGCAGTTGCACTATGACAGTTGCCTCATAGGGAGCTATGTAAGTCATGAACTGATCGGTGATCTCATCAGCTAGGTTGCTTAGGACACTCTCGGGTGTTGGAAGAGAGTAGGCGCTGTCACGACAAGCATCGTGACTCTCTTTTGCCGTGAAGCGTTCAGAGAGAATCAGGTCCCCGCGTTCAGTATCAACGAGTCGGATGGTAGCGTGCAGGTTGGAGTGCATCTCATCACAAGGGATGTAGCGCTCACGAGTTTTTTTGCACTTCTGATCGGCACACTCAACACGAGTAACGTAGTAGAGCGAGTAGTCGGTGGTCTGAATCTCCACCTCACCAGTAATCAGTCCTTTCGCACCGATCAGCTGACCGATCTCAACAGACGTCTGTTCATCGACTAGCCCAGAGTGTTGAAGTTTTTGCTCGTCTAAAATTGATTCAAGATCCTTACGGTTGACCACGGTAAAAAAGGTCTCACCTGCCACCCTATGGTTGGTGACTCGAGATTCAATGCTGTTCGCCACACCGGAGTAGTCATTCTCAAATGGAAGCACCGCAACGACTTTGGTGGCGGCAGCCCGATCACTGATGGCTGGATTGATCAGGGTAATCTTAGCGGTCGATGAGCAGGCCGTAAGAAATAAAGCGGTGACCGCTAGGCCAAGGCTTTTTAATTTACAGTTTGTTAAGTTCACGCTCGGCACTCTGTTGTTGCGCTTGAGGAGAGGGGTCTTGCATCACCTCGTTAGAGGAGCAAGCCGAAAGTGATAAAGCTATCAGTAGTAGAGTAAATAGAGGTTTCATCAACAACTCACTTATCTAGTTGATCAATCTGAGAGTCGATCGCGTTATTGATCGTCGCTTTTTCAACGCCCAGCAAAATGAAGATGACCTCTGTTTCAGGGTGCTGCCAGTAGCTCACTTGTTGTGAGTTATTAATTGTCAATTCGGAGGTTTGTCTTGCGACTTGAGTGACGACGCGTTCAGCCGTCATCTCATCGGCACCCGTTGAACGTTGATAGGAGTCTAGTTTGCTTTTAATCTGAGCCTCGACCTGTTGTGCGATATCAGCACGAGCATTAATGGCTGCCTCTTTACGAGAAAAATCATACCCTAGCTTGCTCAATGGAGCAGATCCTACGCCGACATAACGATCAGCCTCCATGTAGCCACCACAAGCCCAAATAGGTGCTTGTTCACCATGGATGACGCATTCGCCACCTTCGACTAGATCGGGTTTAGGCAGTTCACTGCTGCAGCCGGCAAGGGTTGTTAAAAGTGTCGCAGTCATCAGTAACTTGGTGCGTAGGTTCATGATCATTATCCATTAGAAATTACTCATATGATGGTCACATATTTCCATAGAAATGTCAGGGTTATTTTTAGATGAAAATTGACACTCAACGGAATAAAACTCACCCGTGTGATTACCCCTTTACGGACAGATCACGTAAAATAACCAAAATCACAAATCAGAGTCTGTCATGGATAACCGCAGAAAAATTCGCGCTGCCGTCTCTCTTCTCTCGTTCTTTGGGATTGTTGCCCCATTTATGTTTTTAATGGGTGCCGAAAATACCGAAGAGGCCTTTAATGAAAATGCCAGTTGGGTGATTAAAAATACGCTGGTGTGGATTGTTGTGATGTCTCTGCTGTTGATCAAGAATCCTAAGTTTTTTGGCGACGAAACCCCCTTCGATATACTGCTTCGTTACGCTAAACGTCTGTTTAAATCGAACGCTTCTGACCGATAGTGAGCCGTTGATCAATGCTTAAACTGAACGTTCTATCTCTCTCTAATCTTCGTGGTGATCTGCTCGGTGGTTTAACCGCTGCGGTGGTCTCACTCCCTTTGGCGCTCACATTTGGTGTCGCCTCTGGCGCAGGCGCGGAGGCGGGACTTTATGGCGCGATCTTAATCGGTCTCTTTACCGCGCTGTTTGGTGGAACCGCTACTCTGATCTCTGAGCCTACTGGACCGATGACCGTAGTGATGACCGCTGTGATCAGCACTCTAGTGGCTGCGAACCCTGAAAATGGTCTGTCTATGGCGTTTACCGTGGTGATCATGGCAGGGATATTCCAGATCGTGTTTGGTTATCTCAGGTTGGGCAAATACATCACCCTGATGCCCTATGCAGTGGTTTCTGGCTTTATGTCAGGCATCGGATTCATACTGATTATTCTGCAGATAGCCCCTGCGTTAGGGCAATCTCCACCGGCGGGCGGGGTGGTAGGTACCGTAACTCATTTGCCAGAGTTGATCATGAACGTGCACTTCAGTGAGTTGTTGCTGTTCTTAGTGACACTGGGTGTGTTGTTTAAAACGCCTGAAAAATACAAAAAGTTCGTGCCGCCTCAGTTGATTGCACTGGTTCTTATTACTCTGGTCTCTGTGATCATCTTTAGCAGTGATGGAGTCCAACGCATTGGTGAGATCGATGTGTCACTGCCTTCAATGACCTTGCCCTATTTCACCTATGATCAGCTTCAGATTATGTTGGTCGATGCGATGGTGTTGGGCATGCTTGGTTGTATCGATTCAATGCTTACCTCGGTCGTGGCGGACAACCTGACCCGAACAGAGCATGACTCCAACAAAGAGCTGTTTGGACAGGGGTTAGGCAATATCATGTCTGGTCTGTTCGGTGGTCTACCAGGTGCTGGTGCCACTATGGGCACCGTGGTCAATATTCAGTCTGGAGGGCGAACACCACTCTCAGGTGTTATAAGGGTTCTCGCACTGGCAATAGCTGTGTTTGGAGCAGGTTCATTGATCGAAAATATCCCTTTAGCGGTGCTGGCTGGTATTGCGGTAAAAGTGGGTGTCGATATTCTGGACTGGTCGTTCATTAAACGGGTTCACCTAGTCTCTAAATACAGCACGATGATCATGTATGCCGTTCTACTACTAACGGTGTTTGTCGATCTGATCGTTGCGGTGGGTGTCGGTGTCTTTGTCGCGAACGTCATCATCATCCGTAAGTTATCCGATGTTGAGGCTGAGAAGGTTCGCTCTATGTCCGATGTCGATGATGAGATTCCGCTGACCCCTGAACAGCAGTCCCTGTTGAATGAGGCGAATGGCCGTATCCTACTGGTCTACCTTTCGGGAGCGATGATTTTTGGTGTCTCCAAAGCCTTAGCCCGTGAGCGAAAAGACATCGCTAAACACGATGCGGTTATTTTTGATCTCAGTGACGTCAGCTATTTAGATGACACCATGACGCTCTCCATTGAGAACGTCATACTCGAAGCCTTAGATCTTGGTAAAGAGGTGCGTCTAGTGATGGCACCGGGCGCTGAGAAAGATCGATTGATTCGCCTTGGCCTTGATCAGCGCCTCCCGGCTGATCGTATAACAGAATCAAGAACCGAGGCATTGAGGCAGTCACTTTCCAGTTTATAAGCTAAGCTGAAGCAAAAGAGATTTGGAGGTCTACTATGTTCAGTTTGATCTTTAAGACAGTTCGCCACCTGTTACTCAGGGTATTGCTTCCGCTCAGTCTGCTCTTTTCAGGCGCGGCCTCAGCTAAAACGGTTAAAGAGATCCTTGCACTTGAAGAAGCGCCACCAGGAGTGGTGTTTGAAATTTTGGCGCCTAATCCACAACAGTGGCAACGGATTCAACCTCGTTTGATGGGCGCCATAGACTCTTTGCGATCAGCTTTTCCAGATCTCGATATAGCGGTGGTTAGCCACGGCAATGAACAGTTCGCTCTGACCACTGAGAATGAGAGTAAGTTCCCACTTCTGCATCAAGGGGTTCGTGATCTAGGTGAATCTGGCGTGGATGTGCATGTGTGTGAAACCTTTGCGAGTTGGAGCAACGTCACTGCAGAGGCTTTTCCAGACTACGTTGACGTTGCCCCTTCTGGCCCCGCGCAGATCAACAACTACGTTGCGATGGGGTATCTGTTGGTGGATCAGTTCGCGTTTTAATTCGCTCTCTGATTTAACATCTCTTTAATCTCAGCCAGCTGTTTTTGAAGATCAGCGATGGTTGGCTCATTAGCCTCGATCGCTTCCTCTTTAAGGATGCGCTCATGCTCCTCATTCATCACATTGACGACAATGCCGATTACCATGTTCAAGAAGGCGAAGGCCGTTAAGAATATAAAGGATAGGTAGTAGATCCAGCTTAGACTGTAGACCGTCATCGTTTCGTACATGACATCGGTCCAATCCTCAAAGGTCATCACCCTAAAGAGCGTCAACATCGACACTGCGACATCACCCCAAAGGTCAGGGTTAATCGCAGCAAAGAGCGTCGCACCAATGGCAGCATAGACGTAGAAGATGATGAACATCAGCAGAAGGACGTACCCTAGCTGAGGCAGTGCTTTGATCAACGAGTTCAGCAGCATGCGAAGCTCTGGAATGATGCTGACCATTCGGAAGACGCGGAACACGCGAACTAGACGTGCGACCAGAGCGGTATCGGCCTGACTGACAGGGATCAGGCTGATCACAACCACTAAGGTGTCGAATAGGTTCCAGGGATCCTTAAAGAAGGTGCGCTTGTTCTCATCGGCAATGAAACGAACCGTGATCTCGACCAGAAAGAAGACGGTAACAGCGATATCCAGCCAACCAACAATCATCTCAGCGGTGTCAGAAAGGTCAAAGGTCTTGGCACCAATAAGGAGCGCCGAGCCAATAATCACCGCAATTACGGTGAGCTCGAAGAGTTTGTTAGAGCGGATTTTAACGAGTGTCGATAGTAAAGCGTTGCTGTTCATTGGCTTAGAAATTCACTACATAAAATGGACGCTGATAGTAATTGAAAATACTGGAGTTGTGGAGAGGGTAGCTCTTGAGCTCTGTGTGAAAATTAATGAAGATCTATGCTGTACCGTTTAAGCGTCTCGAAACTGATAATCTCAAGTGTTTTTGCATTAGTTGCGGATAGATTAACTCTCGGGGCGCACCCTGAAACCTCAGCTTCCTCCCATCGTTGAGCACATAGGCACCAAGAGTCGCCTGGCTTTAAACCGGGGAACTGATATTCAGGCCGGGCGGTAATGAGATCATTCCCTTTGCGAAGTGAGAAGAGCAGAAACTCCTCCGTCATCACAGCGCAGACCGTGTGGGTTCCGCGATCATATTCATCTGTGTTGCAACATCCGTCTCTGTAATAGCCAGTTAGCGGATCACTGCTACACGTTTCAAGTGGCGTGCCTAATACGTTTAACTGTTGGTTGTTCATCTGTTTTACCTTAATGATTTATCGACTAATCCTATATAGGCCACCATTGGGTGCGTCACTCAACACTAAAATTGAGCCATCATTGGCCTGTTCAACGTCTCTAACTCTTCCCATCTCATCATTGAATAATCTCTCCTCTGAAACGGGCAGATTGCTATCAGGATCTATGACGATTCGGTAGATGCTTGTGAACTTCAAAGCGCCAACCAAAAGATTGCCCTGCCATTCGGGAAACATCTCTTCGGTATAGAAGGTCATTCCCGATGGTGCAATGCTTGGATCCCAGACCCAGAGAGGATCGGTATATCCATCGGGTGATGAGTTAAGACCTATATCCCCACCTATGTACTCCTTACCGTAAGAGACGGTTGGCCAACCGTAGTTGTTATCTTGCTCAATGAGATTGATCTCATCACCACCGCGTGGACCATGTTCATGAGACCATAAAAGTCCTGTATTAGGCTGTAATGCAAGACCTTGTGGGTTTCGATGACCCATCGAGTAGATCTCAGGCAACCAATCTTGCTGAGTATTGGCTGGCTCCGGCTCAACAAGGTTCAGTCGAATAATTGATCCAGCATGATTGGAGGGGTTTTGAGCGTTACTGCGATCACCACGGTCGCCCAAAGAGGCAAACAGGTAGTTGCCCTTTATGACTATCCGACAGCCGAAGTGTGCACCGGAGGGAGAGCGATGGTTGGAGACAAAAATATCCTTGGGTGTTAAAAGCTGATACCCATCCAATTTGGCCGATGCAATCGCTAAGCCTGCGCCACCTTCTAACGGTTTGCTGTAGCAAAGATGTACCCTATTTGATTGTTCATCATAGGCGACATCGAGAAGCCCGCCTTGCCTAAAACTTGCTACAAAAGGGGTGGGTAAAACAGCTCTTTGCTGCCCGGTTGTAAGGTTAATGCGCAAAAGGGCACCGGCTCTTGCTGTCACGAGGACCTCTTCATCGTTAAGGACAGCGATACCCCAAGGGTGAGAAAGGTCTGAACCTATTTTTTCGATGGTGATGGCGAGAGAAACCTGGCTTAGTAGTAAGGCTGATAGGAGAGTGATGACTTTCATTTCAGATACCGTTGGTTTTTATGTAGTTACGGTATTTGGGCTGGGGTGGATTTTTGGCTAGATTTATGAAAACACCTCCTCTGTTTTCACCCTTCGGGCCGTCGCACCTTTGGTGCTCCGTTCAACCAATGCAATCCATGCATTGGTTGTGAACTGACTGCGCCAGTTCTGCATCTGGCCCATCCGCCAGACGAAAAAAAAGGTATAAACCCTGCGGGCCTATACCTTTTTTTACGTTGGTAGCGGGGGTGAGGTTTGAACTGGTGACCTTCACCGCGGAGCTAATAAGAGTGAGCCCGACGTGGTTTTTGGGTCGTAGATTCAAGCCAGATTTATGAAAACACTTCCTGTGTTTTCACCCTTCGGGCCGTCGCACCTTTGGTGCTCCGTTCAAGGCCAGATTTGCGATTACACATCCTGTGCAATCGTCCTTCGGACTGCCTTCGGCATCCCAAAATGCTATCCATGCATTTTGGTGAACTGACTTCGTCAGTGCTCATATATTCGCCCCCACCAACGAAAAAAGGGAAGTGCACTTTGAAGTACACTTCCCTTTTTTACGTTGGTAGCGGGGGCCAGATTTGAACTGACGACCTTCGGGTTATGAGCCCGACGAGCTACCGGGCTGCTCCACCCCGCATCAACGTGGGGCATATTATACATAGGTTTAAGGTTGCTACAAGCCTGTTTCTAAAATATTACGATATTCTTCCACTATTTTTTTAGTTTGGTACTCTTTGTAGCCTATTTTAAGGAGTATGGCGTTGCATGATTACTATTTAGGCTTACCTCAGTGGCAACATCCTGTTTGGGAGGGTGGCTGTTTGGCAGGGGGTGGGACTGCGCTACAACGTTATGCTCGTCAATTTTCATCGGTTGAGGGAAACACGACTTTTTATGGTTTGCCTAAACCGGATACGGTGAAGCGTTGGCGGGATGAGACGCCTGATGACTTTCGATTCTGTTTTAAGTTCCACCAAGATCTTTCTCATCGCAGTGCTTTAGAGGTGGCTAATCCTAAAGTGGCCGAGCAGTTTGAAGTGTTGGAGCCGCTGGCTCATAAAATCGGGCTGCTCAACTTGCAGCTACCAAAAAGCTTTAACAGTGAGGGGATTGAGTATATCCATCGATTTCTGTTGGCTCTACCTAAAGCCTTCAACTACTCGGTTGAAGTTCGTCACCCTGAGTTCTTTGCGAAAGGGGATGAGGAGAGGGCGTTTAATCAGATGCTGCTGGAGACAGGCGTCAATCGTGTGATGTTCGACACCCGTCCCATTTTTGCAGTAACCGCCATGGACTCAGCTACCTTAGATGCTCAGCAGAAGAAGCCAAAGGTGCCGTTGCATGTCCTTGCAACTGGTCAGCATCCGCAGGTTCGTTTCATATCGACCATGCAGTGGCAGGAGTCTGATCGCTATTTAGATCAGTGGGTCACTAAGGTGTTGCAGTGGATCGATGAGGGGAGAGTGCCTTATCTCTTCTTTCATACGCCAGATTGTGCTGAAGCACCGGAACTGGCTGCGCGTTTTGTCGATAAGTTGAAAGAGGCAAAACCCTCTGTGCAGGGGGCAACGCCTGAGTTGCTCGCGTCGGAACAGAGCTCTCTATTTTAGAGAGTCCGTTCTCCTAGTGTAACGCGTGAGTTTGTGCCAGTGTGAAGGGGGCAATGGTCGCTTGAAAGGTCTCATTTTCGTCGGTGATCATGTCGTAGTGACCCTGCATGGCACCCACCTCAGTCGCTAAGACCGTGCCGCTGGTGTAGCTGTAGCTTTTGCCCGGTTCAATGGTGGGCTGTTCACCGACAACTCCTTCCCCTAATACCTCTTGTGTCTTCTCATTACCATCGGTAATCAGCCAGCGGCGGCTCAGTAGCTGGATAGGCATAGGGTTATGGTTGGTGATGGTGATGTGGTAAGAAAAGACGTAACGGTGTGTCTCTGGATCCGATTGGTCGGTCAGATAGTCGGTTGTCACATCGATCGCTACGTTTCGGCTCAGTTCATAATCTTGCATGTATAGACAGTCTCGTCGTGCAGTGCTTATTCAGCGCTGTTTCGTAAATCATAGATCGCGTCAGCGATGGCGACAAATTCAGCGAGAGAGAGGCGCTCAGGGCGTAATCCAGGATCAATACCCAAGGCTTCAAGTTGCTCGCCGGTAATCCAACCCTTCATATTGTTACGCAGAGTTTTACGTCGCTGACTGAAACCGGTTCTGACAACGTCAGCCAACAGCTCAGCACTTTTTGCTTGTATGGGTAGCGTTTTGTGCGGAATCAATCTAACAATGGCGGAATCGACCTTCGGTGCCGGATTAAAGGCGCCGGGCGGTACGATAAAGAGCTTCTCTACCTGACAGTAGTACTGCGCCATTATGCCAAGGCGGCCGTAGTGATTTTCACCCGGCTGTGCAGCTAGACGTTCCACCACCTCTTTCTGCAGCATGAAGTGCATGTCGCTGATCAATCCTGAAAAACTCAAGAGATGGAAAATCAGCGGCGTTGAGATGTTGTAGGGCAGGTTGCCGATCACGCGAAGTGGGCGCTCATCTTGTTGCAGTGACGAGAAGTCAAACTTGAGAGCATCCGCCTCGTGAATCTTAAACTTATCTTCATACCTAAAAAACTTGGTACGCAGGACTGGGACGAGATCACGGTCTAACTCTACCGCTTCCAGCGCACCGGCGAGCTCTAGAATCTCTTCTGTAAGTGCACCTAAACCGGGACCAATCTCAACGAGGTGCTCTTCAGGTTTTGGATTAATCGCAGAGATGATACGACCAATAATAGTAGGGTCGTGCAGAAAGTTCTGACCGAAACGTTTGCGGGCCACGTGCCCAGGGTTTTTACTGCTCATATCAACCTATGATTGTTTACGGTTAGAAGCCATCTCGGCAGCATAACTAAGGGCGGTCTGCAAAGAGCCTGCATCGGCTCTGCCTGTGCCGGCAAGATCCAACGCGGTGCCGTGATCGACTGAGGTGCGCACAATAGGCAGACCCAAGGTGATGTTCACTGCTTGGCCAAACCCTTTGTACTTGAGAACCGGCAGCCCTTGGTCGTGGTACATCGCAAGCACCGCATCAGCGTCTTTTAGATGAAGTTCGGTGAAGAGCGTATCGGCAGGGAGTGGGCCAATCAGGTTAACACCCTGTTCCCGGTAGCTATTCAATACCGGTTCGATCGTGTCGATCTCTTCACGTCCCATATGGCCGCCTTCGCCAGCATGGGGGTTTAAGCCTGCAACCAAGACGCTGGGTTTGTCACAACCAAAGTAGTGCTTCAGATCATCCAACAGAATATCGATGACCGAACGAAGTAGCGGTTGCGTTACCGCTTGAGGCACTTCAGATAATGGCAGGTGTGTCGTTGTAAGAGCAACTCGTAGCCCTTCGGTCGCCAACATCATAACAACCTGATCGACGTCACAACGCGATTGTAGAAACTCTGTATGGCCTGTGAAGGGGTAACCGGCATCATTGATAACACCCTTATGAACCGGTGCTGTGCAGATGGCATCAAACATGCCACCCAAAGCCCCGTCTACAGCTAAACGAAGGGTATTCAGAACATAGACGCTATTGAGCGGATCCAGTTGGCCTGGAATAACATCGGCATTCGATGGGGTGCCAATGTAAAAGAGCTCTCCAGGCTGACAGCCAACGGCAGGCTGGTCTGGATCAAACTCATGCAGTTTGATCGGCAAGCCTAAGAGTTTTGCGCGATCGACAATAATGTCAGGGTCACAGATGATGACCAGTTGGTGCTCAGAGCCTTGCTGGGCAATCTGAACACAAAGGTCTGGACCGATGCCGGCCGGCTCGCCCGGGGTCAGTGCAATTCGAAGAGCCACTACTTCACCTTAATGTCGACGTAGGCTTCTGAGCGAAGTTCACGTAACCAAGTGGAGAGTGCTTCATCGTACTTACGTTTACGGATTTCTGAGCGGGCTTGGTTTTCACGCATCTCAGTGGTGAAGTCCTGTTGGCGACGCTCTTGTACTTGTACAATGTGCCAGCCAAAGCGGGATTCGAAAGGCTCGCTCACCTCATTAATAGCCAGTTTGTCCATCTGCTGTTCAAACTCAACAACCATCTTGCCCGGTTGTATCCAGCCCAGTTCACCACCCAATGAGCCGCTGCCCGGGTCATCGCTGTAGCGGCGCGCCAACTCTTCAAATGGCTCGCCCTCTTTGTATCGTGAGTAGAGCTCTTCAGCGAAGGCTTGAGCCTGTGCTGATGTGCGAATCTCTGAAGGGGCTACCAAAATGTGGCGTGCTCGAGTTTCTGTTACCAGTGTGGCTTGATCGCCACGACGCTCGCGCAACTGCAGTAGGTTAAAGCCTGAAGGGGTTCTAACCACTTTAGAGACTTCGCCATTTGATAGACCCGACACAGCAGAGAATATTTGGGTCGGTAGCTCTTGTGCTTTACGCCAACCCAGGTCACCGCCATTAAGCGCATTGGGTGCGTCCGAGCTGCGTACTGCTAGATCCGCAAAATTAGCGCCTTGATCCAGTTCGGCTTTGAGTTGGTTGGCGCGATCTTGAGCAGATTTAATCTGCTCTGGCGACGCAGGTGAAGGAAGAGCGACTAGAATGTTGCTCAGTAGATATTCACTGCGGTCTTGGTTCTTCGCCAGATCTGAATTGAGATAGTTCTGAACCTCTTGGTCCGTTACGCTGACTCGACGGTTGACGTTGCTCTGCTGAACACGGCTGATGATCAGTTCACGGTGAATCTGATCACGCACCTGCTGATAGTCACGTCCTTCGTTGATTAACGCTTTACGGAAATCACTCAGGGATAGATTGTTCTGCTGAGCGATGCGGTTCATCGTACTGTTCAGCTCACTATCACTGACGCGAATGCCTTGGCGCTCAGCCAGTTGCAGTTGAATACTCTCAATGATCAGCTGCTCTTTAACCTGATTAGCCAAAACCTCAGCGGGTGGTAGCTGAGCTTTACGCGCCGTTAATTGAGCACGGATATCACGAATTCGCTGATCCACTTCAGAGCTCATGATGATGCTTTCGTTAACTACGACGGCAACACGGTCCAGTGCAACGGGCTCTGCAAGCAAGGAGCTGCTTGAGAGGGCAAAAATCGCCGATGCGATCAAATGTTTAAAAGTTGTCACGGTCATCCTCGTTATAACCCGTTAAATCCTCAAGGAACTGACGACCTTCGCTCTGGCCAAAGGCGCCCAGACCGCGAAGAATGAATTGAATGTAGAACTTGTTCTCACGTTCGAAATCGCTGCTGCCGTCGACAATGCTTCGCTGTCCGGTAAAGCGGACCTTCCAACAGCAGTTTTCGTACTCGATACCGGCAAGCGTCTCTAGGTTTTCAGACTCTTTGATATCTTGGGTGTATCGTGCAACGCCGCTCCACTCTGTCGTGATCGGCCAACGCGTGGCCAGATCGATCTGGTTGAAGGTGTTGTTGCCGTCACTGCTCTGCGTTTTACGTAGGTTTGCGTAGAGTAGTCGCTCATCATCTGGACGGTAGTAGGCACGATAGTTTTCGGTCAGTAGCGCAGCTGTTTCACGATCAATGCGCGAGTCATGGCTCAGCGTCAGCACTTCAGAGGGCTTCCAGCTGGCGTAGACAGCGTAATCCGATTGATCTGCTGTACCGGTTGAATCGCCTGGGCGAGCATCGTGATCACCAAAGTAGTGAGCCTGTGCAATGCCTGCCGAGATCAGCTCACGCCCCGTTAGACTGTAGACTTTGCTCTCTAGGCCTAGGGTTGCTTGATCGGTATGGCTAACTCGGTCATTACCGGAGTGGCCCAAATTATCGAACAGGTTGCCGTAGCTAAAGCCAAGGGGATTTTTGCCAGAGTCAAAGAATGAATTATCGCCATCTATCAGAGTATTTGTGTTGTCACCATCAACATGTATCAGTTTGATGCGTGGCTCTAGCGTCTGAGTGGCAATCTCGCCCTGACGTTCAAAGATCAGGCCTGAATCCAACGAGGCAAACAGGTTGGTGTGCGACGCACTGCTATTATCTGAGAAGTCATAGCTTGAGTGCCAAACGCCCGCTTCAGGTCGTAGGTAACCCCAAGTGGTCTCCGCGCTGTAACCGATTGACTGGCGGGCATGAAGACGACTGCCGTCGGTTGCGCTCTCATTGGTTGAATCAAACTGTGTGTACTGCACGGCGAGATTCAGCACTGTCTCATTCAGACTTTGGCTGGTACTGAAGTTGAGCTGAGGCATGCGCTTGTAGCTGGTTGAGTTATCTAGAATCTGATAATCATTAACCAGTGCCGATGCACTCCAGCCATTACCGCTATAGGCTACTTGAGCACGCTGAGACAGAACATCAGCAGCCGGTACCGCAAGCGTTACCGGCGTTAGGTCGTCAAAGTAGTTGTCATCACTGACGCGAGTGAAGCTGACATCACTCGACCAGTTGGGTGCCGGAGTGCCGGTATGATTGAAGTCGATCAACCAACGTTCACTCCCCTGAAGATCATCATCGGGAAGCCAGCTGGTATTCAGCGTGTTCATGCTGAAGCTGTTGAGGTAGCGCGCCTCGTTTTCAAACAGCACACCACGCTGTTCGATGATGCGCGTCGTTAGCGTGTCATCGATGTTAGGCGCAATGTTGAAGTAGTAGGGCAGAGCCAGATCGTAACCATCCTGCTCGCTGGTGCTGAGGGATGGATAGAGTAGGCCCGTTCTGCGCGTGTCATTCAATGGCCAGTAGAAGTAGGGCAGGTAGAAGACCGGTACACCAGCAACTTCAAAGCGGGTATTCCACGCCTCTCCATACCCCTCTTGAGGATAGAGCTCCATCTGCGCAGCTCGAATACCCCAATCGTTATTACCCGGTTCACAGTAGGTAATCAGTGTATCTTCGGCTTCAACTCGCTGATCACCAAAGCGAGTCATCGATTCTGCATCACCGCGCATATGTTGATCATGCATGACGAAACGCGCTTCATTGGCGATGGCGATCTTATTGTTCAGGTCAGCAGACATGGCATCTGCAGTCATCAACAGGTTGGGTTCACGGTAACGCACATCGCCACGCAGTAGGGCTTGTCGCGATTGCGCTTCAAACTCGGCAAGGTTGGACTTAATCTGGCGACCAGACTCTTCGATGATGACGTTGCCACGTAAAATGGATAAGCCATCGAGATCGGCATCGGACTCATCAGCGTTGATGACGGTGCTGCTCTCTTCGTTACCGGGAGCCAGATCGCCAACCCAGATGTCAGGCTCATCATAACGACCTTTGCAGACCAACCCTTCAGCATCCAGAGGTGCTAAACGTACCCAGTCTAGATTGATGTCACGTCGATCATCGCTTGGGTCACGAATGATGGCCCGAGCTGGAAGAGTGACTGCCTCAATCGGCTCATCTGTCGCTTCGCTCGTTGCAGTCGTTGCAACAGCTTTTGTGTCAGGCTCTGGTTTAGCGTCCGTTTTAACGGGTGCAGGTTTGGCGGCGATTTTCTGTTCTGGTTTCTGCTCTGGCTCGGCGGTCAGAGCATTTTTGGGCTCTTGCTCTTTTTTGGGCTCTGGCAGCGGTTTAGGCAGCGGTTTTGTGATCTGTGCTTCGATCGCATCTTCAGTTGCTGAGATGCGAGTTAACGGAACCGGTTCAGGTTTGTAATCGGCAGAAGCGCCACAGCTCCAACCTCGGTCAGTCTGCTGACAGTCCCAGGCGCCCGCTGCATTAGCGGCGTTTGAACCACCTGCAACAACCAAGCCTAAAATGATTTTTGTAATTGCGTTTTTTTCGAAGGGCATTGAATGCGATCCGCTGGCTACCGAGACGACGTTTAAGTAGCCTCAAAAGTCGAGTAATATTGGGCACTTATAATAAAGATTCCCGCTCTTCAGTACCAGAGGTTAACGTAAATGGGTTCGCGCCAAGCGCAATTAAAAAACTGGGCTAGACAGGTTTGGCCCTATGCCGATCGCGACCAGCTAGAGATTACCCCTGTCAGCGGTGATGCCAGTTTCCGTCGATACTTCCGTGCGGCGACGCCAACAGCAAAGTTAATCGCTGTGGATGCTCCTCCAGAGAAAGAGAATTCAGAGCCATTTGTGCGTATCGCTAAAGAGTGGTCTGAAAAAGGCATTCATGTGCCTGAAGTGGTGGCTGATGATCTTGCTTTAGGCTTTATGCTGCTGGAGGATTTTGCTGATCAGCAGCTCTTAGATCGCCTGAAATCCGAAGGTGATGCGTCCTATCTTCAGGCATTAGAGACGCTGTTGGGTATTCAGATGCTGCCGGCTGAGGGCTTGCCCAACTATGATGCCGCCGTGCTGACACGTGAGATGAATCTTTTCCCAGAGTGGTTCTTAGGTGAGATGCTTGGCATCACAGAGGGCTGGGATAGCCTTCTAGAGAAGACCTATCAGCAGTTG
This sequence comes from Marinobacterium sp. xm-a-127, assembly GCF_013283425.1. Classification (NCBI taxonomy): domain Bacteria; kingdom Pseudomonadati; phylum Pseudomonadota; class Gammaproteobacteria; order Oceanospirillales; family Oceanospirillaceae; genus Marinobacterium; species Marinobacterium sp. xm-a-127. Next base: position 92,924 of record NZ_WBYH01000004.1, on the reverse strand, counting down.
ATCGAATCGGCGTTCAGTCAACCTCAAGTTTGTGTGCATCGCGACTATCACTCGCGCAATCTAATGCCGTTAGTCGATGGCGGACTGGGTGTGATCGATTTTCAGGATGCATTGATCGGTCCTGTCACCTATGACTTGGTGTCACTGTTACGTGATAGCTACATCGAGTGGCCAGAGTCAGTCGTCGCTGAGTGGGTAGAAAACTACCGCCTCATGCTGATGGATGTCGGTTTCTCTTTGCCAGACTCAGCAGGTTTTAAAAAACTCTTCGATCTGATGGGGATGCAACGTCAGCTCAAGGTGTTGGGTATCTTCTCCAGACTCTACCTGCGTGATGGGAAATCGGGCTACCTTAAAGATATTCCGTTGACCTTCGAATACCTCTACCGAGCCGCGTCGGCCCATTCGGAATTCTCCGATTTAAAAGAGGCGCTATCAGGGCTGATACCCGCCATGCGTCAACACGAGCTGCTTGGCCAGTACATCGCTTCAGATTGGCCTAAAGAGTGGCCAAAACTGTGAAAGCTATGATTTTAGCAGCGGGCTTGGGAACTCGGATGCGCCCGCTGACACTGACAACCCCCAAGCCTTTGATACTGGCTTTGGGAAAGCCTTTAATTGTTTATCAGATCGAAAATCTGGTGCGCGCGGGCATCACCGATATTGTGATTAATCACGCTTGGCTCGGTGAGCAGATTGAGCAGACACTGGGCAGTGGTGAGCAGTTTGGTTGCTCATTGCGTTATTCTGCCGAGCAGGAGCCTCTTGAGACGGCAGGTGGTATTCGTAAAGCACTGCCTATGCTCAAAACAGAGGGCTCAGATCAGCCGTTTCTTCTGGTCAATGGGGATGTCTACCTCTCCCAAGAGTACTCAGAACTGGATTTAACTCTGGATTCAGACGACCTGGCTAAACTCTGGTTGGTTGATAATCCAAGCTGGCACATTGATGGCGACTTTGCCTTGTCAGATCAGCGAGTCTTACTTCAGGGTGATGAAAAGCTGACTTTTGCGGGTGTGAGTCTGTTACGACCTTCACAGTTTGATGCGTTGGCGCTTAACGAAAAAGCGGCATTAGCGCCGCTTTTACGCAGAATGATAGAGCAGTCTAAAGTGGCCGGTGCTAAGCTAGGCGGATATTGGAATGATGTGGGTACGGTGGATCGCCTTGCCGATGTTGAAACCTTTTTGAAAGAGGCGGGTTGATGAATCCTCAAGCCATAGGCGAACAAATTTTTCGATACCGTACCGGTGTAGTGTTAGGTGCACTGGTAGGCCTGTTTACCGGTGGTATCTGGGGTCTGATTTTTGGTGGTTTTTTAGGCTTTCAGTTAGAGCGTGGCATTCGTTCAGCCAAGCAGATGGCACCACAGTTAATCTTCTTCCGAGCGACCTTTGCCGTCATGGGGCGTATCGCAAAAGCGGATGGGCGGGTGACCGAAGATGAGATCGCATACGCCCGCTCCGTGATGGATCGAATGCAACTCGATGAGTCCAAGCGCCGAGAGGCGATAGAGTACTTTACCGAGGGTAAGTCCCCAGACTTTGATCTGGATCCACTGTTGCGCCCACTTGCTGCAGTCTTTAGACATCGTAACGACCTGCGCATGATCTTTTTTGAATTGCAGATGGCAGCGGCTTTTGCCGATGGTGAAATCAGCGATGCTGAGCGTTTGGTGATTGTCGATATCTGTCAGCGACTGGGTCTTAAACGCGATGCCATTGATGCTCTGATTCGTCGAATGCAGGCGCAAAGCAGCTTTCATCAGCACTGGCAGGGCGGTGCACCGACTCAGCAGCGTATCGATGAGGCCTATGGTGTACTCGGTGTGGATGCCAGTGCCACCGATGCACAGGTAAAACGGGCTTGGCGTAAGCTGATGAGTCAGCACCACCCCGATAAGCTGGTCTCAAAAGGTTTGCCAGAAGAGATGATGCAGCTGGCTAAAGAGAAGGCACAAGAGATCCAGACGGCCTATGACCTGATTCGAGAGGTCCGCAAAGCCAGTTAACGGCCCATTAAAAGAGTCTTCAGTTTTTCTTTCTGTTGTCTCTTTTAGCTCTCACTTAAAATGAACGAAATTAAACAGCTAGGTTAGACCCATGAAAGATTTTTTGATTGCCCCTTCGATATTGTCAGCGGATTTTGCTCGCTTAGGTGAAGAGGTTGAAAACGTATTGGAAGCAGGCGCCGATATTGTCCACTTCGATGTGATGGATAATCACTACGTTCCTAACCTAACCATCGGCCCAATGGTCTGTAAGGCACTGGTTAACCATGGCATAAAAGCGCCGATTGATGTGCATTTGATGGTTAAGCCGGTCGATCGTCTGATCGGTGACTTCATTGACGCTGGCGCTAGTTATATCACCTTCCACCCTGAAGCGTCTGAACATATCGATCGCTCACTGCAGATGGTGCGTGACGGTGGTTGTAAGTCAGGTCTTGTGTTTAACCCAGCGACACCGCTGCACTACCTTGATCATGTCATGGATAAAGTGGACATGATTCTTCTAATGTCGGTGAACCCAGGTTTTGGTGGTCAGAAGTTCATTCCAGGAACGCTGGATAAATTGCGTGAAGCACGTCGTCGTATTGATGAGTCTGGTCTGGATATCCGACTGGAGATAGACGGTGGTGTAACGACCAGTAATATTGCAGAGATCGCTAAAGCGGGTGCCGATACGTTCGTTGCAGGCTCTGCGATCTTCAATACCGATGACTACAAAGCAACCATCGACACAATGCGAGCGGAGCTAGCTACCACGCGATGAGACTCTTTGCCGATCAAGCGCCCAAGCTCATCATGTTAGATCTGGATGGAACTCTAGTCGATTCCGTTCCAGATCTTACCGTCGCGGTTGATCAGATGTTGAAAGCTGTTGGTAAACCCGAGGCGGGTGATGCCAAAATTCGAACCTGGGTTGGTAATGGTGCGCATGCGCTGGTCGCTAGGGCGCTGTCGGATGCAATGGACTATCCAGCTGATCTTCAAAATACGCCGGAGTATCAGCACGCCTATCAGTTGTTTCTTCACTACTACGAAGCGTCTAATGGCGTGACGGCTTGTACCTACCCTGGGGTTAAAGAGGCGCTAGCGCGTTGGAGTCAAAAAGGCATTAAGCTGGCGGTTGTTACTAATAAGCCTATGCAGTTCACAACACCATTAATTGAAGGGGTGGGTATTGCTCATCTGTTTGATTTTGTGAGCGGTGGCGACTCGCTACCTAAACGTAAGCCCGAACCTGATCAGTTACTGGATATCATGGTTAAAGCGGGTGTGAATGCCGACGAATCGCTCATGGTGGGTGACTCTTCCAATGACATTAATGCCGCTCATGCTGCCGGCGTAGCCGCTCTGGCAGTGCCTTACGGATACAATCATGGGCGCCCTATTGAAGAGTGCAACCCAGATCAAGTAGTCGAGTCACTGGACTCTTTTCACCACTAATTGGCTATTAACTTTCAAGGATTGATGGTTAGCGCTTTATGGATAAGCTCTCCTTTTCGCTGTTCATTATTTTTGCTGGTCTGGGCAGTGGCTACCTGCTGCGCAGAGTCGTTGAAGCGTCTCTTATTAGGCTCCCTTTTGCGTTAACAACACTCAGTCGTGTGACGCGTGATTTAGGTATCATGGTGATGATACCCATCGCCTTTCTATTAGCGATCTGGGTGCTCGAGTTTACCGATACGACTCTGCTGGCACTGCCTTTGATCTGCCTATTTGCTTTGATAGTCGGCGGTCTGTTGGGGTATGGCTTAGGGCTATTGAATAAACAGGATCGTCCCGGTCGCGCTGTGATGGGTCTAACCACCAGCTTTACCAACATTGGTGCCATGGGCTCCTTGGTGGTCTACCTCTTTTTGGGTGAAGCAGGTTTTGCATTGGTTACCCTCTATCGCCTGTTTGAGGAGATCTTCTATTTTTTGGTGGGGTATCCGGTCGCGCAGTGGGTTTCAGGTAAAGGGAGTGAGGGGCTGACTCGTTTTCAGCGACTCATTAAGGTGATTAAGCAGCCATTTCTTATCGCCATTTTAACGGCGTTTAGCCTTGGGTTTCTGTTTAACCTCAGCGGAATAGACCGCCCTCTATTTCTAGACAGTGCGAATGATTGGGTCATTCCGATCGGGACCTTCAGTATGCTGGTGTCGGTCGGCTTGGGATTGAAAGTGACCAGTATCGCGCGCTACGCCAAATATTCACTGCAAGTGGCCATTACCCGCGTCACTCTGGTACCGCTGTTGACCCTCTCTATGGCCTGGTTGGTTGGATTGGGCGAATACGCCGGTGGCTTGGCGCTCGGCGTCGTGTTGATATTGAGCTCCATGCCCCCTGCGGTCAACTCAGTGGTAGCCAGCGCCTATTACGATTTGGATGTTGATCTGGCCAACTCAAACTGGATTGTCTCTACGTTTTCGATGGCGCTGGTGGTCCCTTGGCTCTACTTCGCTCTGCATTTAATGCAATTGGTTTAGTGATCGCCCAAAAGGCTAAGGAATTTACTCTAAAGAGGTTGCGAACCCGATTGGGATTGGGCATCGTACAGCATCACCAAAAGATAACAGCGATTGCTATAACAGTTGCGCGTGCACTGCAGGCACGAAGAAAGGAAATACCATGGATATTAAAGAGGCATTAGCCCTAGTTGTTGCGGGACATCACCTATCGCGTGATGAGATGACCGCGGCTATGCGCCAGATCATGACAGGCGAGGCGACCGACGCTCAGATCGGTGCTTTTCTAACAGCGCTTCGCATTAAAGGCGAAACGGTAGAAGAGATTACCGCAGCAGCCGATGTTATGCGCTCTCTAGCAGTGCCGGTGAGTGTCACAGACCCTCAAGCAGTCGACATTGTTGGTACCGGCGGTGATGGTTCAAACCTGTTTAATGTCTCTTCTGCGACCTCGTTTGTTGTCGCAGCTGCGGGCGGTACTGTAGCAAAGCATGGTAATCGTTCGGTCTCTTCAAAATCAGGTGCTGCAGATCTTCTTGAGGCGGCGGGTATTCACTTGGCGCTGAACCCAGAGCAGGTTGCTCGCTGTATTGATGAGGTGGGAGTCGGCTTTATGTTTGCGCCTCAGCATCACAGTGCGATGAAGCATGCCATCGGTCCTCGTCGTGAGTTGGCGATGCGTACGCTGTTTAATGTTCTAGGTCCTCTGACCAACCCAGCGGGTGCCAAACACTACCTCATGGGTGTGTTTGATGAGTCTCTGTGTCGTCCAATGGCTGAAGCCTTGCGCAGTTTGGGTGCCGTACACGCTTTGGTTGTTCACTCTAATGATGGTCTGGATGAGATCTCGCTGGCGACTACTACGCAAGTAGCCGAGCTTAAAGATGGTGAAGTAACAGAGTACGAAATTACAGCCGAAAGCGCGGGTCTTGAAGCACAAACCCTAGAAGGTTTGCAGGTGGCTGATGCGAACGAAAGTCTTGCTCTGATTCGAGCAGCGATGAGTGGCGCCAACCCTAAAGCGGCCGATATGGTAGCGCTGAATGCGGGTGCTGCACTCTACGCAGCGGACAAGGTTGAGTCACTCAAAGCGGGTGTCCAGTTGGCGGTGGAGACGATCGCATCCGGTGCGGCGTTAGCGAAAATGGAAGAGCTGGCTCGTTTCAGTCAGGCGTTTAAGGAAGCCTAATGTCAAATATCCCTACGGTACTAACCCGAATTATTGATCGTAAATTTGAAGAGATTGCCGAGCGTTCAGAGCAGGTCTCTATCACTGATCTGAAAGCTCAAATCGAAGCGAACCGAGGCGGTGCCACTGATCCGCGCGGTTTCGTGAAATCGATGCGAAATGCATTGGCAGAAGGTCGCTCGGCCGTCATTGCTGAGATTAAAAAAGCGAGCCCCAGTAAAGGGGTGCTACGTGAACAGTTCCACCCAGCTGATATCGCGCAATCTTATGCCGTCGGCGGTGCAAGTTGTCTGTCGGTATTGACCGATGTTGATTTCTTTCAGGGGGCTACTGAGTACCTACAGCAGGCTCGTGCAGCCTGTTCGCTACCGGTCATTCGCAAAGACTTTATTGTCGATGAGTACCAGGTCTATGAAGCGCGTGCTATGGGTGCGGATTGTATACTGCTGATCGTCTCGGCGCTGGATGATGCCAAAATGAAAGAGCTCAACGACCTAGCTATATCGCTGGGTATGGATGTGCTAATCGAAGTGCACGATCGTGACGAGCTGCTCCGTTCTCTGCCGCTGGGCAACACCCTAGTGGGTATTAATAACCGTAACTTGCACACCTTTGACGTTAGCTTAGATGCCACCATACAGCTGTTGGCGGACATTCCTGATGATCGTATTGTAGTCACCGAGAGTGGTATTTTAGGGCCCGACGATGTGGCGCTAATGCGTCAGCATCAGGTTAACTCCTTCTTGGTGGGTGAGGCATTTATGCGTGCCGACGTGCCGGGTGAACGTCTGGCTGAGCTGTTTAAATAAAAGGATTTTATTATGCACGTTGAAGTGAGCTGGGAAGGGAAAGAGCGTTTTAAAGCGATTACCGACTCTAAGTTTGAAGCACATATTGATCGTGATTTAGAGACTGGGCCGCGTCCAATGGAATACATCCTGGTTGGCTTAGGTGGCTGTGCCAGTGTTGATGTCATGAGCATTCTGAAAAAAGCGCGCCAAGATGTGGTGAGCTGTGTTGCCTCCATTGATGCTGAGCGAGCAGACGCTGTGCCTGCTGTCTTCACTAAGATCCATCTGACCTTTAAGGTCACTGGCCACAATCTTAAACCGGCCGCGGTTGAGCGCGCGGCTCGTTTATCGGCAGAGCAGTACTGTTCAGTCTCTAAGATGTTGGAAGGCGGTGGAGTCGAGATTACTCACAGCGTGGAGATCAACGACGTATAATCCCGCACTGGACTTGCAAAAGGGCGCGCAGATCAGTATGATCACGCGTCCTTTTTTATATCAACCTCCTTGCTTTTGGAAAGATCGGCTGTAAAGGGGCCGGTCACTGACGATCCAAAGGCTAATAAACCGTAAGGAGCTACAATGCGTCACTACGAAGTACTGTTCATGGTTCACCCGAACCAGAGCGAGCAAGTGCCTGCAATGATCGAGCGTTACACGACTCTGATCGAAGGCGATAACGGCAAGATCCACCGTCTAGAAGACTGGGGTCGTCGTCAATTGGCTTACTCAATTAACAATGTACACAAAGCACACTACGTTCTTATGAATATCGAAGCTACTCAAGCTGTAATGGACGAGCTAGAAAACTTGTTCCGCTACAACGATGCTGTGCTACGTAACATGGTTATTCGCACTAAAGAAGCGATCACAGAGCCATCTCCAATCAAAGCTGCTGAAGCACGTGAAGAGCGTAAGCCTCGTCGCGAAGAGCGTCCAGCGCCAGCTAAAACTGAAGAAACTGCTCCAGCAGCAGCTTCTGAAGAATAATTTAAGTAGGAGATATTCAGATGGCACGTTTTTTCCGTCGTCGTAAGTTCTGTCGTTTCACTGCAGAAGGCGTTACTGAGATCGATTACAAAGATCTAGACGTCCTAAAAGGTTACATCACTGAAACTGGCAAGATCGTACCTAGCCGTATCACTGGTACTAAAGCTAAGTACCAGCGTCAGCTAGCTACTGCTATCAAGCGCGCTCGCTACGTAGCACTTCTTCCATACACTGACGGTCACGACCGTTAATAGTGATTGATAGCTCTATAGCTATCTTTGGGTGATTGTTTAATTTTTTACTGCAGGTATACCTGCAGCCTAAATGAGGTTTGAGAGATGGAAGTTATCCTCCTCGAGAAGATCGGTAAACTAGGTGCACTAGGCGATAAAGTTAACGTTAAAGCTGGCTTTGGTCGTAACTACCTGATCCCACAAGGTAAAGCAGTTTCTGCAACTGCTGCCAACGTTGCACGCTTCGAAGAGCGTCGTGCTGAACTAGAAGCGGCTGCTGCTGAAGCACTTGCTGCTGCGACTGCACGCGGTGAAGCTCTAGAAGGCAAAGAAGTAACTATCACAGCTACTGCTGGTGATGAAGGTAAACTGTTCGGCTCTATCGGCGCACGTGACATCGCAGAAGCGATCACTGCGGCTGGTGCTGAAGTAGAGAAGAGCGAAGTTCGTCTTCCAAACGGTGTTCTACGTAACATTGGCGAATACGAAATCGTTGTTCAACTACACGCAGAAGTATCTGCTACAGTGAACCTTAAGATCGCTGCTGAGTAATCAGACGCTTTCTTAAAAAAAACCGCGCTTCGGCGCGGTTTTTTTATGCCTAAACAGGTATAGTTACTTGCTCTAATCATTTTATTTCTGCAGTAATTAGACCATGCTCGATTTCCAAGACGACGATCTCACACAGGCCAAAGTACCCCCTCACTCGATAGAGGCGGAACAGTCGGTGCTGGGTGGCTTGATGTTGGACAACAACGCATGGGACGTTGTGTCGGAAGTCTGTCTGGAACAGCACTTCTACACCGGTGGGCATCGCATGATGTTCCGCACCATGCAGAAGTTGATCGATCAAGGTCGTCCAATCGATGTGGTGACGCTTTCTGAAGAGCTGGACCGTACCGGCGAGCTGGAACGTGCTGGCGGGCTAGAGTATCTAGTTGATCTTGCGCGCAACACGCCAAGTACATCCAACATTCGAGCCTACTCAGAGATCGTTCGCGATCGTGCCTTGCTGCGTCAGATGATTTCGGTCTCAACAGAGATCTCAGACTCCTCCTTCTTCCCTGATGGTCGTTCGGCCGATGAGGTGTTGAATGAGGCGGAATCTAAGATCTTTCAGATTGCAGAGAACCGTCCCAACCAGAGTGGCCCTCAATCGGTTAACCCACTGCTTAAAGCGGCCGTTGAACGTATTGATGAGCTGTTCAGTAATGGCGATGCACTGACCGGTCTAACCACTGGCTTTGACGACCTGAACGAACGCACCGGTGGTCTCCAGCCGTCAGATCTGATCATCGTCGCCGCAAGGCCCTCGATGGGTAAATGCATTGTTTCAGGTTCACGATTAGTCGATCCTAAAACGGGTTCACGATTAACGATCGATGAGATGGTTGCCGAACAATATGGTTCAGTTACTGCAGTTAATGATCAGTTTAAGTTAGTGGAAGCCCGTGCTTCACAGTTTGTGGATGACGGCGTTAAACCTGTATTTGAAGTCAAAACCGCACTCGGTCGATCGATTAAAACAACGTTAACTCACCCATTTTTAACGGGTAAAGGGTGGAAGAAACTAGCCGATATTTCCACTGGTGAAAAAATTGGTGTGCCAAGGGTGCTGCCAATTTTTGGCTCGACACCCTTGCCAGAGTATCAAGTTAAAGCACTGGCTTATTTCTTAAGCGATGGCGGTACCACGCAAACTAACCCCATCTTTACTAATGTAAATAAAACCATTGTTGCTGACTTTAAACAGGCCGTTGAACAGTTTAATTCGGTTAAGGTGACTCGTACGAGTTACGATCATCGTGCGCCAAGCTACCGTGTTTCTGGGCGCTCTGAAAATACCAATCTAATGAGAGTTAGATTTGCAGCATATTTAGAAAACGCGATGCAAAGGTTTGGACTCTCAGGTAAGTCGTTAGCCAATAGATTATCACTCCAGCCGTCGACAATTAGTGCCTGGCGTAATGCCGTTTCTGTGCCAAATCCATTAGGTTACCAGTCCCTTTGTGATTTTTTTGGAAGCGAATTTCAACAGGAGACTCATGAGGTTTATGAGTCTAGTTCAACGTTAATTAACCCGGTGACAGTGTTCTTGAAAGAGCAGGGTGTTTGGGGTTGTTTAGCGCATGAAAAGGTTATTCCAGAAGCAGTTTTTAGCTTGCCAAAAAGTCATTTGAAGCTCTTCCTAAATCGTATTTTTGCATGTGATGGTGGAGTCTCATTCAGTTCAACTGGGCAGATTCGGATTAGTTACAGCAGTGCCAGTGAATCCCTAGCGAGTGATATCCAACATTTGCTTTTGCGTTTTGGAATAGTTGCCAAGCTAAGAACTAAGACGCACCACAAGCGTGACCAGTTCGAAGTTGAGCTGATTTCGCGCGAATCGATAGAAACCTTTATCACTCAGATAGGAATGATTGGTAAAGAGGATCGTCTTGCAAAAGCCAAAGCTGAGTTGTCATTAAAAAGATCTCACACAAACCGAGATGCACTGCCGGATTCAGTCAACGACTATATCCTTGAACTGAAAGGCGAGCAGAGCTGGCCAGATCTATTTGCACAGAAAGGGTTAGAGTGTCCGAATGGATTTAATCCACATTTACAGGGTGTAAGTAAGCGTTCGTTAAGTCGCCAAAAAGCTCGTTTTTATGCAGAGCTCTTTGATGATAGCTATCTGATGAGTCTCTCTAGTTCTGATCTATATTGGGATGAGATAGTTTCGATCGATTATGTTGGAAATGATCAGGTTTATGATTTAACCGTCCCTGAACTACACAACTTTGTCGCTGAAGATATTTGTGTCCATAACACCACCTTCGCTATGAACCTGGTGGAAAACGCCTTGATGGGGGATGACAAGCCGGTTCTAGTCTTCAGCCTCGAGATGCCTGCCGCTCAGTTGATGACGCGTATGTTGTCATCGCTTGGTCGTATCAACCAGACGCGTGTACGTAACGGTCAGTTGGAAGATGATGATTGGCCAAAGCTGACTGCGGCCGTCAACATGCTGAAGAACAAACCCTTGTATATTGATGATCAGCCGGGTATCAGCCCCAACGAGATGCGAACCCGTGCCCGTCGTATTGTGCGTGAGCATGGTGAAATCGGCATGATTATGGTCGACTACCTGCAGTTGATGCAGATTAAGACCGGTAAGAGTGAAGGGCGAACTGCCGAGATCTCTGAGATCTCTCGCTCGTTGAAGGCGCTAGCGAAAGAGATGAACTGTCCAGTGGTGGCACTGTCGCAGCTTAACCGTTCCCTAGAGCAGCGCCCAAATAAACGCCCAGTGAACTCCGACCTTCGTGAATCGGGCGCGATCGAGCAGGATGCCGACGTCATCATGTTCATCTACCGTGATGAGGTTTACAACGAAGATTCACCCGAGAAAGGCGTTGCAGAGATCATCATTGGTAAGCAGCGTAATGGCCCGATCGGTACCACTCGATTGGCCTTTATCGGTAAGTACACCCGTTTCGAGAACCTGGCACACAGCTACGAATACCCACCGGATGAGTAAACAGCAGGAAAGTGACTGGCTTTAGCCTGTCATCTGCTGTTGCAGCCTTTTCTAGAGATTCACTGTTTGTAGTGAGCGGATGACAGGCTGAAGCCAGTCACCAAGACCTTGGGAGCTCGCTGACACCGTCAATAAAACTCGGTCAGATGAAACGGCTCAGATGCTTTTAACGGCTTACACCACTCTACCAGTTTCGCTCTTTCGGTCGCGTTCATTTCTGGAAAGCGAAACTCTAAGTATTCAAGCGCACACAGTAATAGTATCTGGCCCATTCCAGGCGTGGCTCCAACGACTCTTGGCGGGTGTTCAGCGAGCTCATCTAACAGGCGTTCAATGGCTCGTAAGCGACGAGTAGGTAGTACGCTGTTACGGTTCTCGTCAGTCGCCAGTGATTTGTTAAAGAGCATCATCCAGACGGTTGCATCGAGTAAACCGATGGCTCTGCCTGCCAGCGACATCTCTTGAATGGCTTGAGCATTGGGAAAAAGCGGAGGGTTGGGTGCGCGGCGCTCCAAGTACTGCATGATCAGCAGGGTTTCGGTCAGGGTAGTGCCATCATCCAGAATCAGCGTGGGGACTTTGACACTGGGGTTGGCCTGAACCAGTTCAGGAGTGTTTGATGCGGGATCAACCCAAACCATGCTGCACTCTGAGTCTAGCCCTTTAAGCATGATCGCGATGCGCACCGCCCGTGCATAGGGCGAGGTATGTGAGAGCATTAACTGCATGACTAAGCCTCTTTTAACAAGTTAGCTCGAAACGCCTCTGGTAATCCCACCACTTTGCGTGCGTCATAATCAAAGAAGACGATGCCAGTTTTTACGTGGGCTATCTCAACGGCTGTGGCTCTGTTGGTCATCAGGTAGAAGATGTCGCAGCCATACTTGTTGAAGTCCCCGACCGTGATGTCGATCTGGATTTGGTCACCATGGAAGCCTTCCGCTTTGTAGACAATGGCGCTGTCGGTCATGATGATGCCTAACCCCTCCACGTCCAACTCTGTATATCCGTACTGTCGCAAAAAACGGGTACGTGACTCGTGTACAAAACTCAGCACACTGTCGTTACTTAGGTGGTTTGCGTAGTTGATATCGCTGATACGAACATCCATTACCGTCGAAAATAGGTAGTTATCGGGCATATCAATTTTAATACGTGCCATGGGCTGTAAATCCTTCTTGTAACACTAATCCCTATATGAGAACTTAGCCTGTTATCGCACACAGCACTAGTGCTTTTAAGGAAATCTTATGTCTTCTGCCTCAACCAATGTAAAACTCTACCCCGTTGCGCAAGCACTAGGGGCTTCGACCCCGCCGATCATCATCTCGTTGGGCGGCCTGGTCAGTCTCTCTCTTAATGCACCGCAAGATCTGATCACCATGCCGGTGTTTCTGTTCAATTTAGGTGTTGCACTCAGTACTTTGCCAGCGGCCTTTATGGTGCGACAGTTCGGTCGAAAAGCCGCTTATCTGTTTGCCGCCATGGTCTGCGTATTGGCGGGCATTGTCGCGGGGACGTCGATCATCAACCAGTCGTTTATCTGGTTCTGTAGCGGTACCTTCTTGGCGGGTTTCTACGCGGCGCATGTTCAGAGCTACCGGTTTGCCATTACCGAAGGGGTGGCGAGTGAAGAACAAGGTAAGGCGATATCACGCGTTATGATTGGTGGTCTAGCGGCTGCGATTATTGGTCCACAGGTCGTTGTCTGGACCGAAGGCGCACTAGAGGCGCAATATGCCGGTAGCTTCCTGTCCATGTCCGTGTTGGGTTTGCTGGCCATTGTGCTGCTGACTCAGCTGAAACCGGTAGAGTCTACCTCTAAAGTGAAGTCGGGTGGCTCAAAGCTGGAAGCGCTGGCTCTGCTTAAGCGCCCAGCCTATCTGACAGCGGTTGCTGCCGGTGTGGTCTCCTACGGCCTAATGGCCTTTATTATGACGGCCGCACCGATCGCCATGGTCTCGCACGGTCACGAGGTGCATCAAGCGGCGCTGGGAATTCAGTGGCACGTGTTGGCAATGTTTGCGCCGAGCTTCTTTACCGGGAAATTAATGGCTAAGTATGGCAAAGCGCGTATCACAGCCATAGGACTTCTACTCATTGCACTCTCTGGATTGATCGCGCTGTTTGGCTTGGAATTGACCCACTTCTGGGGATCGCTGATTCTGTTGGGTATCGGTTGGAACTTTGGCTTCATTGGTGCGACGGCGTTGGTGGCGCAGAGCGTTCCGGAAGAGGATAAGAGCGTTGCCCAAGGTTTAAACGACTTTTTGATTTTCTCAATTGTCGCGGTCGGCTCGTTTATGTCCGGTTTGCTGCTCAACTCGACCAGTTGGCAGGTACTTAATCTGGTGATCTTCCCGATTGTTGCGTTGGTACTTGGTTTGATGCTGTTTAATCAAAAGCGTTCTAGTTGAGGATAAGTTGGCCTGAAAATTGCTTAACTTTATTTAGGGCTTTATTGAGCTGTTTTAGCCCCATCTGTTTCGAATGAGCGGTGTTATTTTGCAAATTCTCTCTATGTATTTGCAATTTGCAACGCAAAATAGTTAAAAGTTGGTTGATATATGAACAGTGCTTCAAAAACGATTTATGACAAGTTAGCGATTAAAGTCGCCTTTTTTATGGTGTTGCTATCGCTGCCAGCACTTGTGCTGAGCCTGTGGGGCGCTATCGCTATTGATGGTTCGTTCGGGCCAGTGATGGCCCAGGGTGTCTTGTTCATCTGTTTGATCATAGCGTCGCTGCGTTCTATTCCGCTGCGTTATCAGCACCGACTAATGATTTCGATCCTGGTTATCTTTATAGCGGGTGCAGTGGCAACGCTTCGTTATTCAAACCCAACGGTAGGTTATACCTACAGCCTGATCATCACACTGTTGATGTGTCTGTTGCTTCCTCGTTTTGCGGTCTTTGCTCTCTTAGCCGTAATGAATGCCTCAGTAGGCGCTGCTGCCGTTTTTATCTTTGATCTATCAGTGGTTCGAGTGCTGCTTCAGTTCGTCACCTTTACCGGGTTGACGATCATTGGGCTTGAGGTGTTGTTTCAACTGTTAAGTCAACATATGAACTCTAATAAATGGTTTGAAGAGGAAAGTGCTCGACAAAAGGCGGTTTCATCTGAGGCTAACATCGCTTTTTTTGAATACGGTCTGGAAACTGGAATTTTAAAAGGGGATGCCGTCAATTCATCTCGATTCGGTCTGTCGGAGTCTGATACCCCGATAGTGTTTAGCGACTATACGCACTGCTTTCCAGAGGAGAGTCTGGCAGCTATTAGTGAAGTGTTTGATAAACTAATCAAAGGTCCGGTAGGCACTCATAAGAATTTTGTTCACGATATGCGTATCCAGCCAAGTGGAGTGTTGTGTAATTTTAAAGTGGTCGGTCAGTCCATAGAACGTGAGGGTGAAAAGCTATTTATCGGTGTTTCAATTGATATCACTGAAGAGGTTCAGTTCGCCAAAGAGGCCGAAGACTTAACCGACCAAATCAATCTTATTTCAAATGCTGGTGGAGTTGGTTTGATTGAGTTCTTCCCTGGGACTCGAACCTTTAAATGTAATTCTGAAGTCGCTAAGCGATTGGGTATTGATGACTCAGATGAGGAGCGTTCAATAGAGCTCTTTTACGCTCATCAGACGGAAGATATTAGACAAGCTTTTATCAAATCCAGAGAGGATTTGGCTCATTCTAACAAGGGTGAACTGCAATCTTTTGTGCACCCGTTTTACTTGGCTAATGGCGATCTGCATTACTACCGTGTGACTCGAATCAGGCGAGAGCTCAATGGTCGAGTTTCATTCCTTGGCTTATCTTTGGATATAACTGATGAGACTAATGCACAGAGATCGGCGCAACAGAAAAACCAGTTGTTGGATCTTATGGCTGAAAGTGGGAATTTCGGTTTCTTTGAGGTTGATCTAGAGTCTGGAACAATGACGGGTAACAAAGTTTTAATGGCGCGCGAAGGGCTGTCTGAAGCTGATACGGTTGGGATGGATCAGGTTCTGTCTAAAATACCTGAAGAAGAGCGAGCAGGGTTTAATGCAAATGTTCAGCATGCTATCGAGGCTGGTATCGGGGCGGTGACGTCGTTTACTCACACTTATCAACCGGTAAACTCCGATCCTATTATTGTGAAAGTAACGGCAACAACCCTATTAAAAGACGATAAGTTATTTGCCTTTGGTACATCAATCGATGTTACCGAAGAGCACAAGGCTAAGGAAAAAGCGGTATCAGCTTCACAAAAATTACTTGCCGAACAAGAGCGGCAAAAGCAGATGTACGCCGTAATCGGCCATGAATTGCGCACCCCAGCGGCCAGTCTGCAGATGATGCTGGATGATCTTGAAGAGGGAGAGACGCTGGATAAAGCCCTTGTCGAAAGCAATATTGAGCATCTTTTGGGTGTGATCGATACTTTGCGTGCAGTGGCTCAGCCAGAACGTATGGCGAAAGCCGCGTTTAAAGATGTTGTGATAGATGAAATGCTCACGGCTCAGGTTGCAAACCTATCGGCTCTTGCAGAGCGATCGGGTGTCGAACTTACCGCGGACTTATCGAATTTAACCAGTGAATCGGTTCATATCCAATCCACGTTGCTCAGACAGGCCATAGCGAACCTCATTAAAAACGCCATCATTCACTCGGGTGGGGATAAGGTTCAACTCCATGCTAGTGGCGAACTAAAAGGGAATCACACCAAGGCGTTGACGATTCGAATCTCAGATAACGGTAAGGGTATTTCTGACTCTAAAATAGATACTCTGTTTGAGGCATATCAACGCGGTGACACTAACGCAGAGGGAACTGGCTTGGGTCTGTTTGTCTGCAAAGAGATAGTGGCTTTGATGGGCGGGGATCTTCATTATGAAACCTCTGAACAGGGCGGCGCTGAATTTGTGATCGAGTTAGTGGTCAATCTATCCAAACAGACTAGTGAAACTCCAGAGCCGATCGATAATACACTGGAGGGTAAGCGAGTCTTGATGGCAGAGGATAATAACGTCATCCAGATGCTAACCGCCAAGATGTTGAAAAAGCAGGGCGCTAGTGTGGTTGTTAACAGCGATGGCCAACAGGCCCTAGACGCCTATGCCGAGGGTGCTTTTGATCTGGTGTTGTCTGATATCTTTATGCCGGAACTGGATGGCTACGGTCTAGTGAAAGGGCTACGTGAGAGAGGCTATACTGGCCCAATTGTCGGTCTGACGGCAGCCACCATCGGCGCAGAGACCGATCTTATGTTAGAGGCCGGCGCTGATATCGTGATCTCTAAACCGATCGAGCTGACAAAACTCCAAGCCTTCTTGATTGAGTATGACAAATAAGCAGTGCAGTAAGTGAGTTCAGACAATAAAAAAACGGGCCCTAGAGGCCCGTTTTTGTCAGTTTGAAGGGTTATTTCAAACCGAGAATGCGTGCAGCGTTCTCTTTCATGATCAGAGGTTTTACCTCCTCTTTGACGTCGAGTTTTTCGAAGTCAGCAATCCAGCGATCAGGTGTGATGACAGGCCAATCAGAACCAAACAGCATCTTCTTCTTCAGCATGCTGTTCATGTACTGCAGCAGGATTGGTGAGAAGTACTTTGGAGACCAACCTGATAGATCCATGTAGACGTTTGGCTTGTGAGTCAGTACTGATAGCTGCTCTTCCTGCCATGGGAAGGCTGGGTGTGCCATAACGATGGTCATGTCTGGGAAGTCCGCAGCGACGTCATCTAGGTAGATTGGCCGAGAGTACTTAAGACGCATGTTCATGCCGCCTGGAGCACCCGCACCTACACCGGTTTGACCAGTGTGGAATAGGGCGATAGCACCCTCTTCAGCGATCGCTTCGTATAGAACGTACGCCGAGCGATCGTTCGGGTAGAAGCCCTGCATGGTTGGGTGGAATTTGAAGCCTTTCACACCAAACTCGCGCACTAGACGACGAGCTTCGCGAGCCCCTAAACGGCCTTTAGCAGGGTCGATTGATGCGAACGGGATAAGGATGTCATCGTTCTCAGCACAGATGCGCGCTACTTCTTCGTTTTCGTAACGCTTGAAGCCGGTGTTGCGTTCTGCGTCTACTGGGAAGATAACCGATGCGATCTTGCGCTCACGGAAGTAAGCCGCAGTCTCATCGGGTGATGGCATCATGTTGTGGCCAGCTGGGTTCTTGAAGTACTTCGCGAACGCTTCTTGGAACTCAAAGTAGCCGTCATCACGATCACAAGAGCAGGGCTCTTCCGCGTGTGTGTGGAAGTCGATGGCGATGATTTCGTCTAGATTAATCATTCTCTATCCCCTTAAAGTGAGATCACGTGGTCATCAGATGACTCAACGTATAGTGATTCCATTATATCAGCACGGCGAGCCATGACAGCGCGCTGGTTGATCGAGCCCTTGTCTGTGATCTCGTTGCCGTCGATCGATGGCAGTTCAGACAGTACTGTGATGCGTTTAACGCGTGTTGAACTACCGGTACTGGTGCCCGCCATCTGTTCAAGACGTTCTGCCATCACCTCTTTGACGTGTGGTTGAGCAACCAATGTCTCGTTGTCCATCTCTTTGCCACCAGGAACCAGTGCCTGAAGGTGAGCCCAGTCTGGGAAGAGCATCGCTGCAATGTAACCACGGTCACGACCACAAATTACCGCATCTTGCACGTAAGGTGCGAAGTGGTGGATCAGTGAAGCACGCAGTGTGCCTACGCTGACCCAAGTACCGGTATCGAGTTTAAAGTCTTCAGAGACACGGCCATCAAACAGAAGGCCGCGGTTAGGTTCGTTCGCGTCGATCCATTTAACCGCATCGCCTAGACAGTAGAAGCCCTCTTCATCGAACGCTTTCTTAGTCTGCTCTTCGTTACGCCAGTATCCAGGGGTGATGGTAACCGCTTTCACGCGGATTTCTGTTTTGTCACCGTTAGGGATGAGCTTAAGCGTGATGCCGGGTGCTGGGCTGCCAACAACGCCTGATGCAGACTCTTCAACGGATGCGAACAAGACAGACGGTGCCGTCTCAGTGGCGCCAAGACCTGTCACCATAGGTACTTTCTTACCAGTGTGTTCAACCGAAAGCTCGTCAAGCTGATCCCAGACGTGCTGAGCTAGGCCAGCACCGGCGAAGAAGAACATCTTCAAGTTTTTGAACAGCGATTTAGCGATTTCAGGGTTCGCTTTTAGCTCTTTCGCCATCAACTCGTAGCCTTTAGGCACATTGAAGTAGATGGTTGGCGAAATCTCTTTGAGGTTCTCCATAGTGTGGTGAATCATCTTCGGTACCGGTTTACCTTCATCAATATAGAAAGTACCACCGTTGTAGATCGCCATACCGATGTTCTGGTTACCACCAAAGGTGTGGTTCCATGGTAGCCAATCCAGAATAACGGGCTTCTCATCTTTCAGGAATGCGTAGACCGAACGCACCATCTCTTGGTTTGCACAGATCATCTGCTGAGTGTTGATCACCGCTTTTGGCATGCCGGTTGAACCGGAAGTCCATAAGAACTTTGCGATCGCATCACCAGTTAGAGCGGCGTGTGTTGCGTCAGCTTCTGCTGAAGCTTCGCAATTGAGCGCCAGGTCAAGGTGGGTCACATCATAGCTTAAGCCATCCGTTGCGTGGTCTGCTGAACAGGTCAGTACTGGTGCTTTATCGATGTTAACCGCGTCAATGGCATCACGGTAAGGACCTAGGTTATCGGTAAAGATAAGACCCGGTGTCAGTGTGTCAAAGACGTGACGCAGTTTGCCGTAGTCGCTCGAGATTAACGAATATGCAGTCGAGATGGGTGAGAAAGGTACACCGATGTACATCGACGCTAGAGCAACCAATAGGTGTTCTGTCGAGTTGCCTGACAGGATAACCACTGGGCGATCGTTGCTCAGGTTTTGCGACAGCATCCAGCTGGCAATTGAACGTACACGCTCAAGTGTCTGTGCGAAGGTGAGTGATTCCCACTCACCATTTTCACCGCGCTGGCTGATCAGTACAGTGTCTGGTGTCTCTTTAGCCCAGTGAACCAGTTTATCGGTTAGCTTAACTGGGTAATCAGCCAATGGCTCTGCACTGGTGACGTATTGCACGCCTTCGGCAGCGTTCTCAATCGTCACGCCGAAGTCCTTGATATTTACTGAATGAAATTCTGCAGTCATTTTTATCTCCTGATGCCTAATGCATCTAAGCGTTAAGCATCAAATTTGTAGTCCGCAATCCCGTCAGCTGCGGAATTGAAGTTAGCCACTTTTGCATACACCTGAGGTAACTGGTGCGCATTGTAGAACTTGGCTAGCGCAATCATGTTGCCAAAGAACTCTGGATCGTTGCTCTGTTCAGCAGTTGCTTTCAATGCAATCTCGCCAAGTTGCCATGCTGTCAGTAAGAAGCCCAGTGCATCCAGCATTGGGACTGCGCCAGCATTCAGTTGCAGTAGATCAGCCTCTTCAGCCAGCAGGGCAGGGAGGGTGTCACGAACGGCTGCGGTTGCTGCGGTAAGGTCCTGGCCCAGTTTGGCAAGATCCGTGTTTGTAGTGAGCTCATTAGCGACAGCATCGATCTCTTCAAGTAACTGAGTCAGTGCTACACCCTTATCCATACGAATCTTACGGAACAGCAAGTCGCTGCCTTGAACACCAGTAGTGCCTTCGTAAATGGTCGTGATGCGAGCATCACGCATAAACTGTGCAATGCCCGTCTCTTCAACAAAGCCCATGCCGCCAAATACCTGAATGCCGGTGCCGGTCATTAGGTTGGCCTGTTCAGTCGCGAAGGCTTTAAAGATAGGAGTGAGTAGTGCAATACGCGACTCTGCTGCAGCTTTTTCAGCTTCGTCCGTTGCGTGTTCTGATTGATCGAACAGTGCCGCGATTAGGTAACCTAACGCGCGCTGACCAGTCGCAAATGACTTCATGGTCATTAACATACGCGCAACATCGGGGTGCTGTGCGATGGCTACGCGACGCTCACCAGTAGCAAAGTGACGACCCTGTGGACGTTCAAGTGCATATTCACACGCCTGCTGATATGCGATTTGAGAAAGAGCTACACCCTGTACACCGACAGATAGGCGAGCTTCGTTCATCAGAATGAACATTGCCATCAAGCCTTTGTTCTCTGGACCGACTAATTCGCCGAAACAGTTGTCCTTGTCACCGTAGCTCATTGAACAGGTCGGGCTACCGTGTAGACCGGTTTTGTGTTCGATGCCGGTACAGACAACGTCGTTAAATTCACCCAGTGAACCATCGTCATTAATACGGTAAGTGGGTACAGCAAATAGAGAGATGCCACGGCTACCTTCAGGCGCATCCGGTGTGCGAGCTAGAACAAAGTGAACCTTGTTCTCAGTCATGTCGTGCTCACCGTAGGTGATGTAGATCTTTTGACCTTTAATTAGGTATTGGCCGTTATCCTGAGGAATCGCTTTGGTTTTGAGCTCACCCAAGTCAGTACCAGCGCTAGGCTCAGTTAAAGCCATGGCAGCAGTCCATTCGCCGGTGATGAACTTCTCGATGTAACGCGCTTTCTGCTCTTCCGTGCCGAACTTCATTAGGATTTCACTACAGCCCTGAATGACTGCGTGGAACATGACAAACGAAAGGTTAGCGCTATGCCACATCTCGTTAACAGGCTGCGCGATGAATTTAGGCAGCTCCTGACCACCGAAATCCATAGGTAGGGCTAGGCCCATCCAGCCGTCTGCTGCGAACTGATCGAACGCCTCTTTCCAACCGGTAGGTGTGAAGACTTTGCCATCTTCAAAGCGACAACCTTCGTTGTCACCCACAGCATTCATTGGCGAAAGCGATTTTCCAGCCAGTTCACTGGCCGCTTCTAGAATGGCTGCCACAGTATCGGCATCGAAATCAGCCAAAGCTTCATTGGCGTTCAGACCGGTATTTTCAACAGCGTTCTGAACCAAAAACTGCATCTCTTTTAGCGGAGCTTGATAGTCACTCATCGTTAACTTACCTCTGCTTAATGATTATTTGGCGGCCATGCGGATCGCACCATCAAGGCGGATCACTTCACCGTTTAACATCTGGTTTTCGATGATCTGCTGTGCAAGCATTGCAAACTCATCTGGATTACCAAGACGTGAAGGGAAAGGTACAGATGCCCCAAGCGCTGCCTGAACCTCTTCAGGTAGTTCGTCCATCAGCGGTGTGCGGAATAGACCTGGAGCAACCGTCATGATGCGGATGCCAAGTTTCGCTAGTTCACGCGCTAGTGGTAGTGTCATTGCTGCTACACCGGCTTTAGATGCAGAGTAAGCCGCCTGACCAATCTGACCATCAAATGCAGCAACCGATGCCGTGTTGACAATCACACCGCGCTCGCCAGAATCACCTGGTTCGTTGTTCTGCATGACGTTCGCAGCCAAACGTGCAATGTTGAATGTACCGACTAGGTTGATGTTTACAATGCGCTGGAAGCTCGCAAGGTCGTGTGGGCCATCACGGCCAACCAGACGTTTAGCACCGCCAACACCAGCACAGTGAACAACCCCTGAGAGTGCACCAAACTTAGCTGTTGCTGCTTCAATACACGCGCTTACAGAAGCTTCATCAGAGACGTCAGTTTTACAAAAGATCGCCGAGTCGCCCAAATCGGCTGCAACACGGTTGCCGCCTGCTTCATTGATATCTGCGATACATACCTTGCCACCCATCGCACTTAGACGACGTGCCACTGCTTCACCAAGGCCTGAGCCAGCGCCAGTCACTAGAAATAGTTTATCTGCAATCTGCATAGTGAACTCCGGCCGCTTACTGCTGTGGCTGTTTTTTACGGTTTAGGAACTTCTCTAGACGAGCAACAACGTCTGGGTGAGTCTGTGTAATACCGCAAAGTAGAGACTCAGTGTACATGCCGTCGTCATGAGACATGCTGTCGATGTGACGAAGGCCTGTTGTCATAGCCCAGTTTGAGTAGGGTGAGTTGGTGGCAATGTGTGCTGCTAGCTCTTTTGCTTTCTCCAGTGACTGGCCATTTTCAACAACGTAGTGTGATAGGCCTAGGCGGTAGCCCTCCTCAGCGTCGACATCACGACCCGTTAGCATCATCTCAGTCATGCGGCCGGCACCGATAACGCGTGCAACGTTACGTGATGCACCACCACCCACGAAGATACCGTGGCGGCCTTCTGGTAGGCGGTAGTAAGTGCCTTTTTCAGAAACACGAACGTGTGCACAGGTTGCTAGCTCAAGGCCACCACCGATAACAGCACCCTGCATAGCGGCAATTACTGGAAGGCCTGAGTTTTGAATATGTCCAAAGGTGCGGTGCCACATGTTTGAGTGCTTAACAACATCTAGGCCTTGGCGTGCTTTGTGTTCCGCAAGATCAAGACCTGAACAGAACTCTGGGCCAGCACCCGAGAAAATCACGACACGTACATCTTCAGGCATGGTGATAAATACCTGTTCGATCTCAAGACACAGTTCGTCGTTGATCGCGTTTTTCTTCTCAGGACGGTTAAGGTGTAGGTGGCCGATGCCGTCTTCAACAGTGAACTGGATGTAAGTGTAGTTGCTCATAAGAAGCCTCATTTTGTTTGGGTGCTATGAAGCACAGTGTCTGTCTGATATTTGTTTATCATATAAACAATTAAAGGGTTCAGCAATATGCTTTGGTCTAAAACTGTTTAGTAACTAAACAATTTTAATTTAAGTACAAAGTGTGTTTACAATATCCCTATCTTTTTAAGTGCTTTATAGCTGCTGTATTAGTGTTAAGGGTAAAGAATGGCGAGTCGTTCAAAACGTAAAAATGAATTAGATGTGGATCTTGGCCTATTGGGGAGCTCCCTGGGTTACCACCTGCGTCGTGCTCAGCTTGCTGCCTTTAATGGGTTTTCCAAAGGTTGTGCTGAGTTAGGCATCAGTCCAGGTCTGTTTTCAGTGTTGGAAATTGTTTACCGCAACCCTGGCCTGACGCAGACCGCAGTGGCGAATACCCTTGGTACTGACCGTTCGGCTATGGTCGCAGCGATCGATAAGCTAGAAAAAATGAATCTGCTAGAGCGTTGTGCTGCCGAGAATGACAGACGATCCTATGCGCTCAGAATGACTGAGCATGGCAACGAGTGGTACCAAGCGGCAGAGAAGAAGGTGCAGGCTAACGAAGAGGCCTTCTATGAGCCGTTACAAGATTCAGAGCGCGAACTACTGGTCGATATGCTGACTCGTTTATCGAATCGAGCTGAGGCTCAGTAAAAGCATGACCGCCTCAACGAGCATGAACCCTATTCCCCAGTTTGGGCTCTACGGTGAATCTAATATCGATGATCCGGTGTTTGTGCATGTTGAGAACATCGCGAGCCGCAGTCGTGATAATGGTTGGTCGATCCAACCACACCGACATGGACGGATGTTCCAAATCATTTTTGTCTTTGATGGCATGGCTGAAGTGACCATCGATGATCAAAAACAGTCTCTCACAGGCCCCTTTGCGATTTCATTGCCAGCCGGCGTTGTACACGGCTTTCGATTCTCGCCCGAAACTGAGGGTGTCGTGCTGACATTGGCAGAACCGCTGTTGACCAACGAGTCCTATGAGCGTTGTGAACCCTATTTTGGTTCCCTGTTTGCTGGTGCATCGGTGATCTCTTTGGTGGGCCAGGAGCGTATTGTCCAGGAGATTCAAGGCTATATAGGAATGATCGAGCGGGAACTGGCCTCTGTCGATATGGGGCATTCTCTGGTTTCAGAGTGGTTAGCCCGAGCGACGTTGATGCAGCTGCGTCGTTTGCTAGTGACTGATGCCGACACCGCGCCATCACTTCAAGCCGCCAAACCGGTAATAAGATACCGGAAGCTGATCGAACAACACCTTTATGACCACCTGTCGGTAGAGCAGTATGCGTCGTTTATTGGAATATCGGCCGATCATCTTAACCGCCTCTGTAAACAGGAGGTGGGTAAAACCGCCAAGGCGATGGTGCAAGAGCGATTGCTGCTGGAAGCCAAGCGTCGTCTGGTGTTCACCCGCGGTAGTGTCGAAGAGTTGGCCTTTGATCTGGGCTTTAAAGACCCTGCCTACTTCTCGCGTTTCTTCAAGAAACTGACTGATCAAACCCCTGCTGTCTACCGTAGTTCTCATAACTACGACTCTAATTAAGATCGGAAAAGTACTATTAATGATCGTTAATGGCCCTGTTGGGAGCAGAGCCGTCGGTCCATTATGTTTGAACGATTTTGAATCATCTCGAGAGCAGAATAATGAAAACATTGAAGACACAAGTAGCGATCATTGGTGGCGGCCCTTCGGGTCTGTTGTTAGGACAACTGTTACACAAGAAAGGGATCTCTAACGTCATACTTGAACGTGTAACAGGTGATTACGTATTGGGTCGTATCCGCGCAGGTATCCTTGAGCAGGGCTTTGCAGATCTAGTCCGTGAAGCCGGTGTTGCTGAAAACATGGACAAGTGTGGTCACGTTCATGAAGGTGTCGTCATTGCAGTAAATGGTGAAAATCATCGTATCGACCTTAAAGGTTTGACAGGCGGTGACGTCGTTGTCTGTTACGGTCAGGTCGATATTACTGAAGACCTAATGGCTGCTCGTGAAGCAACTGAAGGCTTGGATACTTACTATGAAGCATCGGATGTTCAGCCACATGATGTGAAGAGTGATAATCCTTATGTGACATTCACTCACGGTGGAGAAGAGTACCGTCTTGAGTGTGACTTCATCGCGGGTTGTGATGGCTTCCACGGCGTTTCACGTCAAACGATTCCTGAAGATGTACGTACTGAGCACGAGCGTGTCTACCCATTCGGTTGGTTAGGTCTACTGGCTGATGTGCCTCCATGTCACGATGAGCTTATTTATGCGAAATCAGAGCGTGGCTTTGCCCTAGCATCACAGCGCTCACCAACTCGTTCACGTTACTACATTCAGGTACCTTTGACTGACAAGGTTGAAGATTGGTCTGATGAAGCGTTCTGGGAAGAGCTTAAAAAGCGCCTACCTAAAGAGGCGGCTGACAATGTTACTACTGGACCAGCACTTGAGAAGTCTATTGCACCGCTCCGTTCATTTGTTTGTGAGCCAATGCAGTACGGCAATCTTTTCCTAGTCGGTGATGCGGCACACATCGTACCGCCAACAGGCGCTAAAGGTCTTAACCTGGCTGCTTCTGATGTGGCAACGCTATACAAGATTCTGACTAAAGTTTATGAAACGGGTGATCGTAAATACATTGATCAGTACTCTGAAATCGCACTGCGCCGCGTTTGGCACGGTGAACGTTTCAGCTGGATGATGACTAACATGCTTCACGACTTTGGTGACGAAGTTAGCGATGCAGGTACTGATCCAGAAATGCGTCAGCGCTTTATGGATTCTGAGCTCAGCTACTTCATGAACTACGAAAATGGTCGTCGTGTTATTGCCGAGCAGTATGTAGGTCTTCCTTACGAAGATGTAAAAGAGTAATTTTACGCATCTGCTAATAACGCCAGGCTGCTTAGTTGCAGCCTGGCGTTTTTATTTGGTCATTCACTTCAGGTTATAGCCAATCTTATGCAAAAACATCATACCTGCAATCATCACAACCAATGCACCGATGAGTGCTCCAAGGTAGGAGCCGGATAGGTCTGCAACATAACCGGCAAAAATCGGTGCAACGATCTGAGCAACCCCAAAGCTGATGGTCAGTTTTGCCATCGCTTTCGCTGGGTTGTAGGGGAATGCACGTCCGACAATAGCCAAGGTTAAGCTGACGATTCCGGCAAAGGTGCCTCCCCAACAAGCGGCGGCAATGAAACTGGCCAAGCTGTGGTCGGTCACAAGCGGCAAGATAAACGAAACGATTTGAATGATGTAGGCCAATTGCAGGGCTTGTATCTGTCCGATGCGGTTAGCTACCTTGTCCCAGATCAGTGCCGACGGCGCCGCACAAAGTCCCACGATGACCCACACCCAACCACCTTTGCCGGCTAACTGAGGGGTGTTCTGTAGTATGTCGATAATGAACGTAGCACTAATGACGTAACCGACACCGGCACAAAAATAGGTGGCGATCAGTAGATTCATGAACCGCGAATCAGGCTCTTCAGTTTGATTTGACGTACCTGCTTCAAATTTAGGTGGGTAGGGCATCCAAAGCCAAGCTGGAATTAGAAACACAGCGCCCATCAATGCAAGGTCTTGCCACTGTTGATCCCAGCTTAGATCGGCCGAAAATAGGGCTGTGATCAAACCGGTAAAGACAATACCGATGCCCATGCCGATGAAATGGACCCCTAATTGTGGCTTGAAATGATTGGCGCGCAACCAGTTTATGACCAGTCCAGAGGCGAGCAGCAGCCCCGCGGTACTGGAGATGCCAGAGAGAAATCTGAGTATTGACCAGAGCAGGTGATCCTCTGTAAGGCCAGTACCATACGTAGTGACCGTCGCAAGAATTAGATAAAAACGGTAGAGATGAAGTTTTGCTGACAGCTCTTTGATATTCGCCGCTAAGATAGCTCCGACTAAATAGCCGATGTAGTTGTAGGTTGCTAACCAGCCTCCCACTAACTTTGAGAGATCTGTCTGCTCTAGCATTTGCGGTAGCAGAGGTGTGTAAGCGAATCGAGCTATGCCAACCGTCAGGATCATTGAACAGATGCCAGCAAAGATAACTTTGTTGCGCTCAATGATTAAATGTCTGTTTGAATCTGTGCTGCTCACAATGCTCAATTCCTAAAGGTGATCGATCACTCTAATGCGAAAAAGTAGATAAATGTATTAAACCTTTAGTGCATCGATTTTAAGATGCGGAATGCCCATTGGATCTTAGTCGTTTCGATTTACAGAAAACCTTTAACAATAGGTCTGCTCTGGATATGAAAACCGCGAGCAGAATCAACGTGCAACCAAGTAGTTGTGACGCGGACATCGTCTCCTTCAGCCAAATCATACCTAAGATAGCCACCCAAACAGGCTCCAATGTCAGGATCAGAGCACCTCGGCTTGCGGGGCCAAGTTTCAGTGAGTAGGTCTGAACAAAAAAGCGCAGACTGGTCCCAATTAACACACTGGCAAGAAACCAGCCTAGAATCGAGATCTCGGCGTTAATGGTCCAGCTTTCGGTTAATAATGAGATCGGCAACAGAACAGCGCCCGCTGTCAGCAGTTGAATCGACGTCAGTGCTCTTAATGGTGTTTTACCGGCGGCGCGACTATTGATGTTTAGGTAGATTGCAAAAGAGATTGCTGACGCTAAGTAGTACCACTCACCCAAACCAAAGACAAAGTTAGATGTTAAGGTGAGAAAAGCAGCACCGATCACAGCAACCGGCACCGCGAACCAGGCAAAACGTGTGGGTTGGTCACCAAATAGTGGCGCCAAAAGAGGTGCAAAAATGGCACCTAAACTGGTCAGAAACGCGCCGATTCCGATATGAGTTCCGTGGAACAGGCCTAATATCCAAAACCCTAGGCCTGCGGCAAATATCACACCAACCAAGGTCACCCGCGAAAGGTCACGTAAGGTGAAGAGTAACAACTCACTGCGTGCGAACAGGGCAATCAGGAGCCCCGCCAACATAAATCGACAGCCCATGAATAGAATGGGTTCAAGACCTAGCAGAACCTCTTTAGAGAATATCCAGCTAATGGCAGCTAACAGGGAGGCCAGCAGCATGAGTAGGTCAGATTTAAGGTATTGAGGGTTCAATGTGTGATCTCGTAAGGTTGAGTGGATAGCATAAACAAAAAAGACGACCCAAGGGTCGTCTTTTTGTTGCTCAATGAAGATTACTTCATTGTTGGCATTGTGAACTCTGGACCAGCACTTAGACCGGTTGGCCAGCGAGCTGTGATTGTCTTCATGCGAGTGTAAAAGCGAACGCCGTCTGGACCGTGCATGTGCAGTGGACCGAATAGCGAACGTTTCCAGCCACCGAAGCTGTGGAATGCCATAGGTACTGGGATTGGCACGTTGACACCGACCATGCCTACTTGTACGTTTTCACAGAAGTTACGAGCCGTGTCACCGTCACGTGTGAAGATAGCCGTGCCGTTACCGTATTCGTGTTCGTTGATTAGGTTCAGTGCCTCTTCATAGCTGTTAACACGAACAACCGAAAGCACAGGACCAAAGATCTCTTCGTTATAGATGAGCATGCCAGGCTTAACGTTATCGAACAGCGTTGGGCCAACGAAGTAACCATTGTCGTGATCAACCACTTTGAAGTTACGGCCGTCAACGACAAGCGTTGCTCCTTCTTCTACACCTGAATCGATGTAACCCAATACTTTGTCAGCGTGAACACGGCTAACTAGAGGGCCCATGTGTGGCTCTGGTGAAGACATACCGTTGCCTACAGACATCTTCTCGATCTCTGCAGTCATATCTTTGATCAGGTGGTCAGCAACCGCATCGCCTACACAGACAGCAACAGAGATCGCCATACAACGCTCGCCTGCAGAACCGTATGCAGCACCCATTAGAGAGCTAACAACCTGTGATGGCTCAGCATCTGGCATTACGATCATGTGGTTCTTAGCACCGCCAAGAGCCTGAACACGTTTGCCGTGTGCACTCGCTGTTGAGTAGATGTACTCAGCGATTGGCGTAGAGCCTACGAAGCTTACTGCCTGAACTGCTTCATCTGTAAGAAGAACGTCTACTGCCTCTTTGTCACCGTTTACGATGTTGAATACACCATCTGGTAGGCCCGCCTCTTTAAGCAGCTCTGCTAGACGCATAGTCGTTGATGGATCTTTCTCAGATGGCTTCATTACGAAGGTGTTACCGCAGGCAATTGCTACTGGGAACATCCACATTGGAACCATTGCTGGGAAGTTGAATGGGCTGATACCCGCACACACACCCATAGGCATCATCTGACTGTAGCTGTCTACGCCACGGCCAACGTTTAGGCTGTGCTCGCCTTTCTGAAGGTGAGGGATACCACAAGCAAACTCAACAACTTCAAGACCACGAGTTAGTTCGCCTTTCGCGTCAGAGAAGACTTTACCGTGCTCAGAAGTAATTAGCTCAGCAAGTTCATCAGCGTTAGCTTCTACTAGCTCTTTAAACTTAAACATGACGCGAGCGCGCTGAAGTGGAGTCACTTTGCTCCAAGTTTTAAAAGCTTCTTGTGCATTGGCAATCGCTGCACGAGTCTCATCTGCAGTTGAAAGCGCAACCTCTTTAGTTTGTGCGCCAGTCGCAGGGTTGTAGACAGGTGCTGTACGACCTGAGTTTGAAGCGACGTGCTGGCCGCCGATGTAGTTACCTACGATAGACATAGAACTTCTCCTTTATTGGTATGGAGTTATTAGACATCATCATATTTGTTGTAACAATATAAAATAATTAATGTATGATATATCAAAATTGATAGATCAATTGGGTGGGTTATGCGCAGTTCAACATTTAACTGGGAAGATGCTCGTTACTTTCTTGCCGTTGCTAGGGCAGGGCAGATGGGAAAGGCGGCTGAGAGCCTAAATATCTCGACGATTACACTGTCTCGTCACCTCTCTTATTTGCAACAGAGGACTGGAACTCCGCTCTTTATCCGCCTGAGTAAAGGACTGAAACTGACCGACGAAGGCGTGCGTTTGATGCATTACCTCGAGCGTGCAGAGGCCGAAATAGAAGCAGCCGGCGAAATCTTTGGTAGTGATAGCAGCTCCGTCAGTGGCACTGTGCGTGTCGCAGCGCCAGAGGGGTTTGCGCTGCGCGTGCTGACACCGCAGTTGTCATCTTTTCTTCAGGATAACCCAGATCTAAATATAGAAATTGTTCCTCAGTCACGCGGCTTTTCGTTATCAAGGCGTGAAGCCGATATTGCGGTGATGGTGGGTAAACCAACCGAACCCAAGCTGGACTCTATCTGCATAGGTAGCTATAGCCTTGGTCTCTATGCATCTCAACAATATATTGATCAATACGGTATGCCGGACTCTATTGAGGATTTATCGGAGCATCGTTTGATCGGTTATGTGGAAGACCTTCTTTTTTCGGACAAACTCAATACACCTCGCTCTGTATGGCCTCAGTGGCAATCACAAACAGCAATCTACTCTCCTATTGGTCAGGTTGAAGCAGTTAAAGCTGGTTTAGGTATCGGTATGCTGCACAGGTTTCTACTAAGAGAGAGTGATCAACTGGTACGTTTGACCCCTGAGATTGAGGTACAAAGAGAGTTTTATCTTGTATATCACCAGAGTACCGAGAAGGTACCTCGAATCGGTGCTACCCTCGAATTTATGAAGGGACTAAAAGCTGAGTAGTGTCTATGAATGATGTGATGATTTTAGGAGCTGGCGCACTGGGTGCATATGTCGGTGGGTGCATTGCTGAGGCGGGTTACAGTGTACAACTGGTCAATCGCTCAAGCAGTAATGCTGAAGTGGTAAACGCTCAGGGGCTCAAAGTTGAAACCAGTGATGATACCTTTGTTGTTCACCCAAGTGCGGTGCAGTTAGAGCACGCGTGCGATGCTCGTTTTGTACTGCTGTTCACTAAAACCTACCAAAGTGTAGAGGCTATCAAGGCCATTGAACCAAAACTATCACCTTCATCGATCATAGTAACGCTTCAAAACGGTTTGGGTAATGGTCTGCGAATCGCTGAACATGTTAAACAGTCTGTGATTCATGGCGTTACGATGATTCCCGCAACTCAGGTTGAGCCTGGCTTTGTTCGCTCGCACGGGTTTAGCGATACTTGGTTTGGCCCACTCAATCCGAATGATCAGCATGCGCTTTCTGCAGCGATTGAGTTGGAGAAAATACTAACAGAGGCGGGTATTACTGCTGCCAATGTCGATCAGCCTTTGAACAAGATCTGGCAGAAGGCCTGTTTCAATGTCGCTATGAACGGAGTTTGTGCTTTAACTGATGCCGGCCCGGGTATTGTTAACGACACTGAGGCATTGAAGCGGGAAGCTCACGCGTTGGCCGATGAGGCTGTCAGTGTCGCGAACGCAATGGATGCGACTGTGGACACAGAGGCGCTGCATAACCTAATCAACTTCGCTTGTGCCGAACACCGCTTTCATCAGCCCTCTATGTTGCAGGACGTGCGGGCGGGGCGCTTAACTGAGGTCGATTCGTTGAATGGATTTGTTGTTGAACAAGCGAAGCGGTTGGGTGTTTCGGTTCCCAAAAATGAGCTAATGACGGCACTCATATTGGCACGCCAGATTTCATCTGAGTTCTGGTCAGGAGTGAAGTAACTGAGTGGCTACAACTCTTTAGGATAGGTGTGAATCAATCGCCAGTAGGTGTATCCAAACAGACCCGTAGCGAGTATTGACCAGAATGGGGCAGCACCCCAAAAGAACCACTCGGCTGCAGCCCAAAGTCCTGTAAATATGACAGTACCGTAGCGGCGAGCTTTGGGTTTGAAAAAAGCTAGGTCATCGTCGCGAATCACAATTTGTATCCTCAGGTGGATTGCATATAAAAATGAAGCGTTTATTCTAAACGCATATTAGATATTCGAGCTAATTGAGTTCGAACTGCACTATTAGGAAACAGCGTGTCTACGTCACATCATTACACACTCAAGGTTGAGTGTCCCGGCCGTACTGGATTGGTGGCCGCAATCACTACTTTTTTAGCGAATCGTGATTTTTTCATTGTCGAAATGAAGCAGTTTGATGACGAGGTGTCGGGTCGTTTTTTCAGCCGTTTAGAGTTTACTACTCACACGCCATTGGATTTAGACCTGATAGCCGACGAGTTTAATCGTGAAGTTGCGGATGCGTTAGAGATGAACGCTCAGTGGCGCAGCGCTAAAGCGCCCATGAAAACTCTGATACTGGTTTCGCAACACGATCACTGTCTGATGGAGCTGCTCTACCAGCAGAAACGTGGTGAGCTCAATATCGAAGTGACAGGCATTCTGTCTAACCACCCAGACCTTGAGCCTGTCGCCAATTTCTACGGCTTAGATTTCGAGTTGTTGCCTACCCTGGAGACAAAACTTGAGACCAAAGCTGCTCGTGAAAAGCGCATTCTGCAAGCGTTCAAAGAGACAGGTTCTGAGTTGGTGATACTGGCTCGATACATGCAGATTCTGTCGCCAGAGCTCTGTTCGGCGTTGGCAGGGCAGTGCATCAATATACACCACTCATTCTTGCCAGGCTTCAAGGGCGCTAGACCCTATTTCCAAGCCTATGATCGCGGTGTGAAACAGATTGGTGCGACCGCTCACTATGTTACTTCTGATCTTGATGAAGGTCCGATCATCGAACAAGAGGTGGGTCGTGTTGATCACAGTTTTGGCCCTGATGACTTGCGAGATATGGGTCGTAACATGGAGAACCTGGCGTTATCCAAAGCCGTTCGTGCTCACACCGAACAGCGCGTCTTTGTTAACGGTCTGAAAACTGTAGTGCTCTCATAGCTTTTCAAATTAGGTTATCGCTGCAAAGAGCTTATCAGTGCTCATTTGGGAGCCTATTCCATCCAACTGGTAACCTGGCAGGGCTTCGATGGCTGAGGTGAGTCCTGGGCTGGTGAGTTGCCCGATAAGTGCTTTAACCGGAGGGTGTTCAAGTCTGTTTGTTTTACAGACTAAAAGGTAGTGCTCCAGCGCAAGCGGGATAAAATCCAACCCGAAGTTTCGTGCCGGAGGTTCTACACCTAAGCCCACATCTGCCATGCCTGATGCCACATAGGCGGCAACGGCTGAGTGTGTGAACTCTCGAGTGGTGTAGCCATTAATCTTTTCCGGGTCCAGTTCTGCGCGATGAATCAACTCATTAAACAGTGCGCTGGTGCCGGAGCCCTCCTGCCGATTGATAAATCGAACATCAGAACGTATTAAATCGTTAAGCGACTTAATCTGTTTAGGGTTCCCTGATTGAACGATCAACCCCTGTTGGCGGGTAATATAGCGAATGACAGTAAGGTCATCACTTAACAGTTGTCGTTTGTGCTGTTCAATCAATTGGCTGCCGCCCACTCCCCTTGGAAGATGAAAGCCTGCAATATCACACTCCCCAGCGATCACAGCACGGATCGCTTGTTCGGCCGGCATGTATTGCAGATTAAGTTCTAGCTCTTCAATGTGTTCTGGGAGTAGTGCAACCGCGTAGCCGTGGCTGGCGTAAAGGCTTAGGATCGGGTTGTGTATCTCTAGCGCTTTATGGATCTCTAAATTCAATTCGGTTGCGAGGTTCTCCATCTGAGGTCCAAGTCTCGCTTGGACTCGCTCTTCGGCCCAAAGCAGTTTTTCCCCCAGTATTGTTAACTTCGCTCCACGACCTTTCTGCATCTCTACCAGAGGTGTTCCAAAAAAATCGGTCCACTGTTTGATCAGGTTCCAGCCGTGTCGGTATGAGATGCCAATCTGTTTAGCAGCGTCTGTCAGTTTCTCTGATTTTTTCAGTGCATGTAAGAGTGCAAAAAGCTGAGGACTTAGTTGCTGTCCGCTGCTGTCGGTAAATGTCCAGTTAGGCTCGACTTTGATCTTGTTCATATGAATAAAAATGCATATTTGTATAGGCTTTAACCAATGATAAGGTTCTTTAAACAAAAAATCAGCCAATATAGTGCGATTAAATATGAATAAAAATGCATATTCAGAGGCGTCCTCTCTACCTACGGGTTTTACAACAGAACAGTGGGTTGATGGCGTTGTTTCTTCAATTGAGCAGTTGAAAGATAAGCCAGGCGCGCTGTTGCCTATTCTGCATGAGATTCAAAACGCCGTCGGTTACATTCCGCCTGAGTCGATCGATCTCATAGCGGCTGCGCTCAATCAATCTAAAGCCGATGTATATGGCGTGATTACCTTCTATCACCAGTTCAGAATGACACCGCCTGGGAAATATCAGGTCGAGATCTGTCGAGCAGAGTCTTGTCAGGCTATGGGTGGCCGCGCTTTAGAGGCTCACGCTAAACAAGCTTTGGGTATCGATTACCACCAGACGACCGCTGATGGCGAGATTACACTCGAGCCCGTTTACTGTTTGGGCAACTGTGCCTGTTCTCCCTCTATACGCATTGGCGATCAAACCTATGCTCGTGTCACGCTTGAACAGTTTGACGACCTGATGGATGGGCTTCGCACGCACAACTTGGAGCTAACCAATGGCTAAACTATTTATCCCGCAAGATATGACAGCAAAAGCCTTAGGTTCTGATGCCGTGGCTGATCTTATACTAGCGCTTGCCAGTGCATCAGGGCAGGAAATTGAGATTGTTAGGAATGGTTCTAGGGGCATGTTTTGGCTTGAGCCCTTAGTTGAGATCGAAACGCCAGAAGGGCGTGTTGGATTTGGCCCAGTAACAACTCAACAGGTTGATCAATCACTGGTAAATGCGATCTTGAATGCAGACAAATCTCACCCATTGTCTGTTGGGCTGACTGAAGAGATTCCCTATTTAAAACAGCAGCAGCGTTTTTCATTTGCCAGAGCTGGGTTGGATGATCCACTCTCAATCACATTTTACAAATCCACCGGTGGATTTGTCGGTTTGCGCCAAGCGTTAAATCTATCGGGGCAGCAGATTGTTGATGAGGTTAAAGAGTCAGGATTGCGTGGTCGAGGCGGTGCTGCCTTTCCAACGGGTATAAAGTGGCAAACGGTCCATGATGTGGATGCCGACCCTGGCCAAACGAAGTACATTGTCTGTAATGCGGATGAGGGTGACTCTGGCACATTTGCTGACCGTTTAGCTATGGAAGCGGATCCCTATCAGTTGATCGAAGGGATGACCATCGCGGCTCTGGCTGTGGGTGCTGAACAGGGTTACATCTATCTTCGATCTGAGTACCCTGAAGCGCACCGTATCCTTAATGCTGCGATTAACACTGCAGAGAGCGAAGGCTTCCTTGGCACTAATATCTGTGGATCGGGACGATGCTTCAATCTTGAGGTGCGTCTCGGTGCTAAAGCCTACATCTGTGGTGAAGAGACAGCGCTTCTAGAAAGCCTTGAGGGCAAGCGTGGTATGGTTCGTGCTAAACCGCCACTGCCTGCGATAAAAGGACTCTTTGGTCAGCCAACGATCGTCAATAACGTGCTTACGTTGGCTTCAGTTCCATTTATTCTTCGCGAAGGGGCTAAAGCCTATGCCGATGTTGGCTTTGGTCGTTCAAGAGGGACCCTGGCTTTTCAGTTGGCTGGAAACATTAAACGAGGCGGCCTCGTTGAACTCGGTTTTGGTCCTTCGTTAAAAACACTGTTGGACGATTTTGGCGGCGGTACCTTTACCGGCCGCCCTATGCGTGCTGTTCAAGTCGGTGGTCCTTTAGGAGCCTACCTTCCCGAATCACAATGGGATACGCCACTCGATTATGAATCCTTTGCTGCCAAGCAAGCCGTGTTAGGCCATGGTGGTGTTGTCGTGTTTGATGATCAAGTCGATATGTTGCAGCAAGCACGATTCTCAATGGAGTTCTGTGTCTCTGAGTCTTGCGGTAAATGCACACCCTGCAGAATCGGTTCTACCCGAGGGGTTGAGGTGATTGATCGAATTCAGCAAAACCAATCTCGTGAAGAGAATATGGCGTTGCTTGAAGATCTTTGCGAAACCATGGTGGATGGGTCGCTATGTGCCATGGGAGGAATGACACCCTTCCCCGTTATGAGTGCTGTACGTCACTTCCCTGAAGATTTTGCCAAGGTGGTCCACTAATGACCGTCCAATTTTTTGAAGCCGACAAAGATTACGGGACGCCTAAGCGTCAATCAGACAAAATGGTCTCTCTTTGGATAGATGACTTTCAGGTATCAGTTCCTGAGGGTACCTCTGTTATGCGTGCGGCAGCGGAGATCGGTATACAAATACCCAAGCTCTGTGCCTCTGATAATCTCGAGTCGTTCGGCTCTTGTAGACTCTGTGCCGTAGAGATTGAAGGCCGTCGAGGTAAACCTGCCTCCTGCACGACACCAGCAGAGGAGGGCATGCGTGTTACAACGCAAAATGACGCTCTGGCGAAGTTGCGTCGTAACATTATGGAGCTCTACATTTCTGATCACCCGCTGGACTGTCTGACCTGTCCGGCTAATGGTAACTGTGAGCTTCAAGATATGGCCGGTGCCGTTGGTCTGCGTGAAGTTCGTTATGGATTTGATGGTGAGAACCACCTTGAGGGTGAGAAAGATGAATCAAATCCATACTTCACCTTTGATCCGACCAAGTGTATTGCATGTTCTCGCTGTGTGCGGGCCTGTGGAGAAGTTCAGGGCACCTTTGCGTTAACCATGGGGCATCGTGGCTTTGAATCAAAGATCACCGCTGGCGCTGATGACAGTTTTATGGAATCAGACTGTGTCTCTTGCGGCGCCTGTGTCCAAGCCTGCCCGACCTCTACATTGATGGAAAAATCGGTCATTGATCAAGGTCAGCCTGAACACGCAGTTGTGACTACCTGTGCTTATTGTGGTGTGGGGTGCTCTTTTAAAGCCGAGATGAAAGGTGATCAGCTCATTCGCATGGTGCCTTACAAGGGTGGCGAAGCGAACATGGGACACTCCTGTGTTAAAGGTCGCTTTGCCTTTGGCTATGCAACACACAGTGATCGTGTGACCAAACCGATGATTCGTGACTCAATTGATCAGCCCTGGCAAGAGGTCTCTTGGGATGAGGCGTTCACTTATGCGGCTAACAAGATGCGATCTATTCAACAGAGATACGGTCGTGAAAGTATCGGTGGCATCACTTCATCACGCTGTACTAATGAAGAGACCTATCTAGTACAGAAACTGATCCGCGCTGGTTTTGGTAACAACAACACTGATACCTGTGCGCGTGTCTGCCACTCGCCGACCGGTTTTGGATTGAAAGTGACCTTGGGTGAATCGGCTGGGACACAGACATTTGAGTCTGTTTTGCACTCTGATGCTATTTTGGTGATCGGTGCCAACCCGACGGATGCACACCCTGTGTTTGCCTCGATGTTGAAGCGTCGTGTCCGAGAGGGTGCATCTCTGATTGTGGCAGACCCTCGCTCTACCAGTCTCGTCTCAAGTGCCCACATTAAAGCGTCACAACATCTTCAACTACTTCCCGGAACCAATGTTGCCGTCATTAATGCACTTGCTCATGTGGTGATTACTGAAGGTTTAGAGGATCGTGACTTTATTGCTTCGCGTGTCGATGATGGAAGCTATCAGCAGTGGCGTGAGCATATTTCAGATCCGAAACACGCACCCGAGGCCGTAGCAGAGATTACTGGTGTTGCAGCAGAGACACTTCGCGACGCTGCACGTACCTTTGCCAAAGCTCCTAATGGTTCAATCTACTATGGCTTAGGTGTTACCGAACACTCGCAAGGTTCCACAATGGTCATGGGTATTGCCAATTTGGCACTGGCGACCGGTAATATCGGCCGCTTAGGGGTTGGTGTTAACCCGCTACGTGGTCAAAACAATGTGCAGGGTTCCTGTGATATGGGTTCATTCCCACACGAGCTACCCGGTTACCAGCATGTGTCAGATGACAAGGTCAGAGCGAAGTTCGAAGCTGTCTGGAATGTGTCGCTTGATAACGAACCCGGTCTGCGTATTCCTAATATGTTTAATGCTGCGCTCGATGGTGACTTTAAAGGGATGTATGTGCAGGGTGAAGATATTGCCCAATCTGATCCGAATACGGCTCATGTTGAAGCTGCATTGAAGTCGCTTGAGTGCTTGGTGGTTCAGGATATCTTCTTGAATGAGACCGCCAAATTTGCCCACGTCTTCTTGCCGGGTTCTTCATTCCTAGAGAAAGATGGCACATTCACCAATGCTGAACGACGTATCAACCGTGTTCGCAAGGTGATGAAGCCGCTTGCTGGGATGGCCGACTGGGAGGTTACTCAGGCCTTTTCGAATGCTTTAGGCTACCCAATGAACTACCAGCATCCTTCAGAAATTATGGATGAAATCGCTCAATTAACACCCTCATTTGCAGGTGTGAATTATCAGCGTTTAGAAGAGCAGGGTAGCATTCAATGGCCATGTAATGATCAGCAGCCTGAAGGTACGCCGATTATGCACATGGATAGTTTTCCAATCGGAAAGGCTCAGTTCGCGATCACTGAGTATGTGCCGACTGAAGAGCGATCGAATCGACGTTACCCTCTGCTTCTGACCACTGGTCGAATCTTGAGTCAGTACAATGTCGGTGCTCAGACCCGTCGAACAGAGAACCAGCAGTGGCACCCTGAAGATCAACTCGAGCTCCATCCGATCGATGCCGAGGATCGCGGTATTCAAACAGGTGATTCGGTCAGTATTGCCTCTCGAATGGGCACCACTGTGCTCAAGGCGCTGGTCTCAGATCGTATGCAGCCAGGTGTGGTCTACACGACTTTCCACCACCCAGGTAGCGGGGCGAATGTGGTCACAACTGAAAATTCAGATTGGGCGACTAACTGCCCTGAGTACAAAGTGACAGCCGTGCAGGTTAATAAAGTCACCGGTGAGTCCGATTGGCAGTCTCAGTTTAAGCAGTTTGATAAACGTCAGAGAGACTTCTTGGCGTCAGCGACGGGTGAGAAAGCCTAACCCGTGATGAAGCAGAGTCGAACGCGACAGGTATCCCGATGGCAGGTTAATCAATCTGAGGTTAGCCTGTTTGATGAGGTAGCCGAAGAGATACCCACAGCGCTCGTCTATAACGGGCTCTCTTATGCGGTGATGATGACAACGCCAGCGGATTTTGAGGTCTTTGCCTATGGCTTTTCATTAACCGAAGGGGTTGTGGAGTCGGCTGACGAAATATTGGGTATCGATGTTGAGTATCTGCCTGATTCGGCAGGTGTTTCAATTGAAATTGAGGTGACTCAACGTGCCGCTCGTCGTTTGGGAGAGACGCGGCGTAACCTTGCAGGACGCACTGGCTGTGGCTTATGCGGTGTAGAGTCGATACAGCAGGCGATTCGACCTATTGCAGCTGTATCCCAGACAGTCAATGTTAGCCCTGAATCGATCGACTTAACGGTTCAGCATTTGCAGTCACATCAAGCGCTGCAAACAGCAACCGGGGGAGTGCATGCTGCTGCATGGTGTTCTCTGTCGGGTGAGATCTTAAGAGTGTTTGAAGACGTTGGGCGTCACAATGCGATGGATAAACTGGTGGGTTATCTCATGCAAACAGGCGCTGAAGTGGAGAACGGATTTGTACTTATTTCCAGTCGAGGGAGTTACGAAATCGTTCAGAAAGCGGCCGTCATTGGCATTGCCCAGCTGGTTACTCTATCAGCTCCCACTGATCTTGCTTGTCGTCAGGCCGAGGCGGTTGGGATTCGTTTGATCGGTTTTGCTCGCCCCGGACGACAGGTGCAGTACACAAAGTTGAATAAGGAAATTTAGAATGTCACAGCATCAATTGGCATCGATGATCGAGATGGTTAATCAAATCGCCGCCAATATCACTTCTGGAGAGTCTCAAGATCAGGTGGCTGAGAAGGTCTCTGTGCACTTAAAACGCTTTTGGTCACGCGGTATGAAAGAGCAAATTTTTGCTTATCTAGAGGCGGATGGATCTGAACTGTCACACGCAGCGAAAGCCTCTTTAGAGCGATTGAAAGCGCTCTAATATCTCCTGCCACTCCTCTGGCGTATTGGCATTGAGTAGCTGTTGCTCGTCTATGCAGGGGATAGAGCGCTCTTCTCTTTCAGAAAAGAAACGCTTGAGAGAGAGTCTTTCACCCTCAACAAGTCGCTGCGTCAGTCCATCGATAAGAGATTCAGGATTCCAAATAAAGATGGGAATGTAGAGATCATCGAAGTGGCTAGTGCACTGATGGGTAAACCCCGCATCTATGAGTCGACTTAACTCGCTGCATTGCATTAGTGGCAGATCAACGGGTATCACTAAGGTTGGCCGTGATGAGTCTTCAGCCAGTGCTGCATGTATGCCACCTAGAGGACCGGAGTCTTTAAACTGATCTTGTATATGAGCTGGATTGTCATCATTTCGGCAAACCCTTACTTTACCTGCCCCACATTCAGATAATAGCTGTTGGGCACGCGCTAACAGCGTTTCTCCATCCAGTGTCAGTAGAGCCTTATCAGCCCCCATTCTTGATGAGTGACCGCCGGCTAGAATGACTCCATTGAACTTATGCATCTTGCTCATCTTTCTAAAGGTTGCGAGGTCGTTTAGTTTACCCTAGAGCTCATTTAGGTTCTGCAAATAGTGCTCGGCTGTTTGCAGAATCTCTGTTTTCTCCTCTTCAGGCTTTTTATCCCAGTTACGATAGACCATCGCGGTGCGTGGGTTGTTGCTGAAACGGCTGGCGTGGCGATGTTGGAAGTGCCAATAGAGGCTATTGAATGGGCAGCTGTTATCCCCCGAGCGTTGTTTCACATCGTAGTGACACCCTTTGCAGTAGTCGCTCATTCGATTGATGTACTGGCCTGATCCTGAATAGGGTTTGGAAGCTAGCAAGCCGCCGTCGGCAAACTGACTCATACCGTGGGTGTTGGGCATCTCTACCCACTCAATGGCGTCGATGTAGATGCCTAGATACCAGGCATCAACCTGTTTAGGATCAATGCCAGCCATTAAACAGAAGTTCCCTATAACCATCAGTCGCTGAATGTGGTGCGCGTAGGCGTACTCCAGTGACTGATCAATGCACTGGTGCATGCAGTTCATTTTGGTCTTACCATCCCAGAAAAAGTCGGGGAGATGCCTATCTGCATTCAGGGCATTCATGCTGGGGTATGCAGGTAGATTGATCCAGTAGATGCCACGAACAAACTCGCGCCAACCTAGAATCTGCCTGACAAAGCCCTCTATCTGAGCAAGATCGATACGTTCGGGTTGCTCGCGGTATGCTTGAATGGCTCGCTCAATCACCTGTGCCGGTGAGATCATTTTACAGTTCAGAGCGAAGGAGATTCGTGAATGGTAGAGACTCCATTTGTGCTCCGAGTTCGCCGTCATCGCATCCTGGAATTTTCCAAATAGAGGTAGGCAGTGAGTGCAGAAAAACTCCAGCAACTCCAGCGCTTCACTTCGTGTGATTGGCCAGACAAGTTGTGTGCCCATCTCACCAAAGTAGTTGATGCCGTGTCGATCTAAACGGTTTCGAATATCTTCTGTGTTGTGAGCAAACACCAGGGGTTCTGGAATGTCCGCAAGATCCGCTTTTTTAAACGCTTTTTGGTTCTCGGTATCGTAATTCCAACGACCGCCTTCGGGCTCTTTGCCCTGCATAAGGTAGCCATGTTTAACCCGCATGCGCCGGTAGAAGGCCTCCATACGGTGTCCAGTATTAGGTTTAAACTCTTTGCTGATCGCTTCAAATGGCAGTAGGAAGTGCTCGGTGTCGAACTCACGCAGACCGGTCCCTTCTGGTAGTGATAGGTTGCGACACTGTTCAAGAAGACGTATCTCATCAGGTCGCTGATACTCAATCTGTGTAAAACCCTGGCGTTTGATCAAATGGTTGATCAATGAGTCTAGGGATTCAAAATCGGCGGTCTCATCAAGCGTTAAATGAATGACCTGATGACCAGCGCTTTTAAGAGCCTCGGCAAAGCGCTGCATCGCCATAAAAAAAGCGGTGATCTTTTGCAGATGGTGTTTAACGTAGTTCTGCTCTTGGTGCAGTTCAGCAATGAGGTAGGTAACTTCGTCTGATTTGTCACGAAACCAGCTGTGTTTGGCGTTGAGTTGGTCGCCGAGTACCAGTCTAAGGGTGCTCATCGCTGTTGCTTAGCCTCGCGTCGACAGCGCTCCGAGCAGTACTTCACCTGCTCCCAATCGCGCTCCCACTTTTTGCGCCAGTTGAAGGGCTTTTGGCACTGCTCACAGATTTTGCTTGGTAGATTGAGTTTGTGGTGCATTATTTCATCTCGATGGGCCAGTCGTGGTAGTCGACACGATCGATTGGCAGCATCATCTCTTCACCGCCCCAACGCTGTATAAATAGCCCCTCAGGGTCATAGGTTTGTGTCTGCTTCGCCAGATTGAATTGTCGATGGCCGCGCGGGTCTGCACCAACTCCACCTAAGTACTGCCAGTTCCCCCAATTACTGGCCAGATCAAAATCGATCAGCGCCTCTTCAAAGTAGGCCGCACCGTAACGCCAGTCAATGCCAAGCTCATGCACTAAGCAGCTCGCCACCAGCTGTCTGGCGCGATTGGATTGATAACCCGTTGCTTTCAACTGACGCATGGCAGCGTTGACGATTGGGTAGGGGGTGGTGCCTTCAATCCAGGACTTCATTCGTTCTGGGTAGAAAGAGGTTAAGGGCTTACGATTAAATGGCCCAGTCTGGTGATAGATCTTGTTGCCCCACTTGTGGGCATACCACTGGAAATAGTCACGCCACAGCAGTTCAAAAAATATCCAGTAGGTCGAGTCATTTGCAACCACATCTTCCTCATAACGATTCAGCCTCTCAATGATGCGCTTGGGTGACAATACCCCTAGCGCTAACCAGGGACTGAATTTAGTCGAGCACGCCCACTCATCCAGACCATTCCTAGTCTCCTTGTAGGTGGCGGGTAGATCACTGGAGAAATAGTGTTCGAGATGGTCTAACGCGCTCTGCTCAGAACCGTTGAAGGCATTCTCGCTAGAGCAATCCATGTTGAATGTGGAACCCTGTTTATCGCCGAGAGGAGGTAGGCTGTCAGGTTCAGCAATAGGGGCATCAACCTCGATCGACTCTATCTTCTTTCTAAAGGGTGTGAAGCTATCCGGCAGTTCCGCTAGGGCAAAGGGAAGTTGTCGCTCACCGTAAAGAGTGTGCGTCTCTAACACTGTTATCACTAGGTGCGGAAAGCGTGATGCGATCTCTTTAAGAGCGCTCTGCTCATAGCTGCCAGTGTGTCGAGAGGTGACTAAATGCTCGACTTGATCACGTAAAATGACCTGGCTTAACGCTTCGACGTAATCGCTTTCAATCACTTCTAACGCCTGGTTCAGCAGGCTAAGTTTGCTGTGCAAGCTTGACAGTGCTTGGTTTAAAAACTGTTGGCGATGCTTACCGATTCCTTTGAAACCAAATCGATTGGTGCGCTTATCCCTGGGGTGTTGGATGAAGAGACAGGTTAGCTGTTCGCTGTTACGGGCTTTATTAAAGACGGGGTTGTCATCAAGGCGTAAGTTGTTGGTGAACCAGAGCAGTGTGTGTCGATACATGGGGCGATCCTATGGTTGAATCTTTGATACGCACTGCTCTGGGCTTTAGAGCACGGAGTGACGGGAATCAATCGGGTTGGAAAATAGATCCTTTGATAGCCGCTTTAACCGTCTTCACAATTAGAATCGATAGCAAAATAGAGACCAGTGTCAGCATTAGGTGGCTCAATGTTTGATAGAAGAGAGTCTGGCTCTGCTCAAACATGATCAGTGTGCCAATGGTGAAGGCGGCAATTGGGAAAGAGTAGGCCCACCAAGAGACAAAGAAGGGGATTCTTGCAAAACGTGGGAGCTGCGACACAAGTAGCAGAACCAAGAACATCGCCGCGTAGTAGAGAATGTGTGCAAAGTTATCGACAACGCCCTGATTGAGTTTCAAATAGGCGATGAATCCTACCGCGGGCGGC
Source organism: Marinobacterium sp. xm-a-127 (assembly GCF_013283425.1). NCBI lineage: Bacteria > Pseudomonadati > Pseudomonadota > Gammaproteobacteria > Oceanospirillales > Oceanospirillaceae > Marinobacterium > Marinobacterium sp. xm-a-127. The sequence goes on along the minus strand of NZ_WBYH01000004.1, from coordinate 49,287 downwards.
GCGATCATGATGAACAGTGTCGGCAGTAACTTCTCAGGGAGTGGTTCATGAAAAATGATGCGGTTAAAGACCAAAACTTTTAACACAATCCAGTAGAGTATGCCGATCGCAAAGAAGAACCAGCTGACCTCGGTAAAGCCCAGCGTAACCCCCCCAATGGGCGCGATGATGTTGCCCACAATCGGGATGAACCAAGCAGGGGTTGTGTGTTGTACCTGCCAGCGAGCGTGGTGTATCCATTGATTCATCAAATAGAGCGTCAAGATCAGTTGGATTGAAGCGCCCATCCACCAGACGGCCGTTGCCAGAGGTGTCATGATCTCCGCCATTGCGACCGCGATCAGCATTAAGCCGATGGAAAAAGCAGGGAAGAAGCTGATTTTGATGGGGTGATTAAACTCGGCAATCACCTGATGAGCATGACGGCGCATCTTTAATAGGTAGCTGATTGCCAGTGTTGCTAATAGAACGGCCGTAATCACTAACAGTACTTGCCACACAAGGTTAGTAATACCTAGAACCTCAGAGGCTTTTTTCCAAGCGAGGGTTAAGCCACCCATTCCCATTACCGTTGCGAACAGAGCCACCGGCATATGGGCTAGACGAGATGTCACATCATTCATTGTTTAATCCTGTGAAATTAGATGGATCTAATATAAGGGCTAACCTTAATGGCAACATTAAGATTGATCAATTGATAAAACCTCTATTAGGTCGCTACTGATCGAAAACTGAATGTTGAAGCGCTCCAAACTGATTCCGTAAATACGTGTCTCATCAGAGTGAAAGGCGGGTCTAGGGTCTTGCCTTAGAACCTCTTCAATGAGTGTCGATAGTTGTGGCTCTTTAGAGATAACCTCTAAGGCCTGTTCAGAAAATTGAATAGGTTGTTGCAAGGGTTCGGGCTGTTCCATGCCGGGGTAAACGGCATCTGGCAGCGCGTCGGAGTAGGGGATGTAGGGTTTGATATCAAAGACCGGAGTGCCATCGACAAGGTCGATACCGGACAGATTCAGGTGAACCCCTTGGTTTGTATTGATTGAGTCGAGTTTCACAACCGATAACCCCATGGCGTTGGGGCGATGTGTGCTGCGTGTGGCAAACACGCCTAGCTTCTCGTTGCCACCTAGGCGGGGTGGTCGAGTTAAAGGCTTCCAGCCGGCATTCAGGTTCTCACTGAACTGAAAAATCAGCCAAACGTGAGAGCAGTGCTCTAACCCCCTAACGGCATCAGGGTCGTTGTAGGGTGAGACTAGCTCCAATACAGCTTGCGCGGAGGGCGCAAGGCCAGGCTGGCGCGGTGCGCCAAACTTCTCTTTGAATGGTGTTTTGATGAAACCGATCGGTTCAATACTGTGCATTCAGTTACATCTCTTCAATCGGTCTATCAGGAACGGCAGCGTCATCGTAGGCCCCCCAAATGGTTTGATCGAACTGAATGACGGATCCCGTCATCATGCCGCTGTCCTCTGAAGCCATCCATAGCACCGCTTTAGCGACCTCATCAGTCTGAAGAATTCTGCCTGCCGGAAGGGTGGCTGCTTTCCGATCAATAAATGAATCATCCCCCGTCTCTTGAGCGATCAGCTCTCGCTCGTGATCAGAGTTCATCCAGCCTATATCGAGCTGATTGACGCGAATTTGGTTTCTTAACAGGGCATAGCCAGAGTTTCTGGTGAGTGTCGCCAAGGCACCTTTTGATGCGCAGTAGGGGGATAGAAAAGGTTGTCCGGCATGTTCTGACATCGATCCAATGTTGATGATGGCTCCTTTGATCTTCTCGCGAATCATCACTTTGACACTCTCTTGCATGAGAAAGAAGGGCGCCTTTGTGTTGATGGCGAACATTTGATCGAACAGTTCTGGAGAGGTCGTCAGTAGGTTGCCTCTATCCGTTAATCCTGCCGCATTCACCAATAGATCAACCCGTCCAAACTGCTGATCGGTCTCGGCCACAATGTTGCGAACCTGGTCTATTTGATCGAGTTCAGCCGCAACAAAATGGGTTTTAATGCCATACTGTTCCGCGATCTCTGAAGAGACCTGTTTGCCTCTGATCTGGTTGCGGCCGGTGATAACAATTCCTGCTGCGCCTGCTTGGGCAAATTGGTGTGCGATGGCTGCGCCCAAGCCTTGAGTGCTGCCTGTAATGATTGCTACTTTTCCATCGATACGGTTCATCAATCTGTCCTAGTTTGATACTGACATCACCATACTGTTAAGAAAGGTTTGTGAAAAGTCTTATCGTCCTGGCGTTCTACAAATACTAATCGCTTCAATGTAAACCGTACCCGCTGCTTTGAGTGCTTCAGATGCTCGGTCAAAGGTGGTCCCGGTGGTATGAATATCATCGATCAATAGGACGTGACTGGGCGCTGGCTGATTGCAGTAGAAGGTCGAACCTAAATTGGTTTTACGTTCTGCACGATTGAGTGAGGCTTGATGGTCTGTTCGACGCTTTTTTTGAAGGGATTGTCGATCAAGGGGGAGCTTTAAATAGCGACTCAAATGTTGGGCAATGATCTCCGCTTGATTAAAGCCACGCAGTGCACAATCGATTGGGTGACTGGGTATCGGTATCAGTGTGGGTTGGGTGCCGAATCGAGAGAGATCGATCTGCTTTGCCAGCAGCTGGCTCATCCAGAAAAGGGGCTCTGGATTCTTTCCCTGTTTGATCTTCTGGAATAGCTCTCGCATGGGGAACTGGTAGATCAGTGGTGATTGTGCGGTATCAAAATGAAACCACTCGCCATAGCAGTCTGGGCAGGATTCGTCTGGTTGATTAAGAGGGTAAGCGCAGACCTGGCAGGGGGTGCTGTTTTTAGCAAGGTCTGCAAAGCAACCCAAACAGAGTGGCTCATTGAACGGTTTGCTTAGTCTGCATAATGGACATTTTGCTGAGTCAAATAGCCACTCAACGATCGACTCTATCTGAAACATCAGTCTGGCCTCCTTGCCTATGATAAATTTAGTTTAGTCAGCGTTTTTAACTCTGTAAAATAGTCGCTCAAACTTAATCTGAAAGGGGCAGTGCGCGGTATGAAGCAGCGTTTTTTTGTGACGGGCACTGAGGTCTCTTCACCCGTCAATGAATTCAGTTGTGCGCTTTTAAAGCAGGCTAATCAGAAAGGGTTTAGCTCTCTGGGTCTTAAGCCCGTTGCGACTGGCTGCAGTGAAGTGGATGGAGAGTTAAAGAGCCAAGAGGCGCTGAATTTAATGGCGTGCTCCTCCATTGAGCTCTCCTATCTTCAGGTGAATCCTTTCTCGCTAGCCGCAAATGCTTCGCCACACATTGCTGCTGAGATGGCGGACGTTAGAATGAGTGCTGATCGAATTAAAGCCTACATGAGCGGTGCACTGATGCGTTCGGTCAACCTGGCATTGGTCGAGGGAGTCAGTGGATGGCGGGCGCCCATCAATGATCGTGAGTCGATGGCTAGCGTCGCACAGGCGCTTGGCTTTTCAGTGATATTGGTCGTCAGTCTAAATGAGAATGCGATCAATCAGACCTTATTAACCGTCGAAGCGATTCGTCGCGATGGTCTCGCTTTAGCCGGCTGGGTCGTGTCGCCGTCCGAGAGTGACTCTGATGAACGAGTAATCGAGTGGCTGAGCCGAGTGGTTCCAGCGCCTTATTTAGGTTCTCTCGCTAGCGAAGAGGGTGGGTCAGATCAGTTGGATTGGGCGCCGCTAGGAGTGTAAAAACCGCTCAACAATCTTTGTAAAAAGCGCAGGCTTCTCTGCGTGTGGCCAGTGCCCAGTCCCCTCGATGATTCTGAGTTGAACTTTGGGGAAGCGTTTAACCACCTCGTTTTGGTATTCAGGCTTGATGTAGTCTGATTCGCTGCCTTTGATGAAAAGAGTTGGGCCTAGGTATTCCCCCTCACTCATTGGGCTGGCGATCTGATCATACTCGCGCTCAAGTGCCTCTATGTTCATTCGCCAATCAAACCCAGCCTCTGTGCGATAGAGGTTCTTCAGAAGAAAGGCTCGAATACTAGCATTGTCAATGTGATGACTTAGGTGTTGATCAGCCTCGGTTCGGCTTTTGATCTCGTTCAGTGGGACCTGTTTTAGCCCTTTGAACACATCGGTGTGGTGGTGAGGGTATTGCACGGGAGCAATATCAACCACGATTAATCGTGAGACTCGTTCGGGATTATTCAGTGCCAGCTCCATGGCGATCTTTCCGCCCATAGAGTGCCCCAATAGATTAAATTGCTGCAACCCAAGTTGGTCGGCCAGTGCCAGGACGGAGTCTGCAAAGGTGCTGTAGTTAAACTGATCAACCTGAGGAGAGCGGCCATGGTTCAGCATGTCGGGAGCGATGACATCAAACTGCTGTTGCAGTGCTTTGATGGGACCGCCAAGATTTTCCCAGCTGCCGAATAGGCCGTGTAACATCAAAAGCGGTTCACCAGAACCGCTTCGATGAAAGTGCAAGCTCATCGCTTACAGAACGTCCAGTAGCTCAACGTCAAATAGAAGCGTTGAGTAAGGAGGGATGCCGCCCGGAGAACCTTGCGCACCGTAGGCTAGGTTGTAAGGGATAAATAGGCGCCATTTAGAGCCTTTAGGCATCAACTGAAGGGCTTCAGTCCAACCTGCGATTACACCTGTTACGGGGAATTCGATCGGTTGACCGCGCTCGACAGAGCTGTCGAAGACAGAACCGTCTGTGAATGTGCCGTGGTAGTGAACGCGTACTTTGTTAGCCGTTGTTGGCTTTTCAGCATCCGCATCACCTGCTGATAGGATTTCGTATTGCAGACCCGATTCAGTCACCGTTACTTCATCACGCTTTGCGTTGTCGTCTAGGAACTGTTGGCCAGCAGCCGCTTTCTCTTTGGCTTCTGCTTCTTGTTTAGCGCGTAGGCGTTCAGTCAGCTCGTTGAATGCCGCTTGTAGATCTTCTGGTTCTACGTGCATCGCTTCGCCGGCGAAAGAGGCTTTAAGGCCAAAGGCAACTGCGTTGATGTCTACGCCGTCAAAACCGTTTTGTGCCAGTTGGTCACCCATCTGACGACCAATGCCGTAGCTGGCGCGCTGTTCAATTGTTTCTAATGTAATGTCGCTCATGATTATCCAAATGTTTCGTTTAAGAACGGCGCGCAGGGTAACATATTCGTTACTGTTGAACGAATAGCAGTGGGTCTACGCGTTGGTTATTCAGACTCACGCCCCAGTGTAGGTGGGGTCCCGTCACTCGTCCGGTGGCACCTACCAGACCGATCTGTTGTCCCAGATCGACTTGATCACCGACTTTAACGTCAATTTTGCTCATGTGGCAGTACATGGTGGATAGGCCATGGCCATGGTCGATGATCACGGTATTGCCATTGAAGAAGTAATCTCCTACGGCGGTTACTTTGCCTTTAGCCGCTGCTTTAATCGGTGATCGATCGGGTGCAGCAATGTCCAGTCCAGAGTGGGGTGCACGAGGCTGATCATTGAAAAAACGTTTAAGTCCAAAGGCGCTGGAGTAGGGGCCTTCAGCAGGCATAGCCAAAGTCAGTATTGGGTCTTCGCTTTTGGTAAACAGTTTGTAGGCGCTCTTTTGCTCAGCCGACTCTCGTTTCCAACGTGCAACCTGTTTGGGGTCGGGTTCGACGTATTTACGCTGCTTAATCTTCAAACGCTGTTCTGGATAGGCTTTATCGTCTAATTGAAAGGTTAGAGTCTTGCCACTGAATTTGAGCTCCTGTGCTTTGCCAACGGTTGCCTTAAGGCTAATGCCGGCAACGGCAGTCCACTGTCCCTCTTGATCGACAACCATCACTCGGTAACCGTCATACGTCACTTCAGGTGCAGGTTCGCTGCTGGGCAGGCCTAGGTCTACGATGGCGATACCGCCCGGTACACGAGACTCTGTGGGCAGTGCTTTTGCAGTTAGGCTGAATAGAGCCAGTGACAGTGTCATCAGAAACAGGGGTAATCGCATACTCTCTCCCTTAATTATTAGTGTGCTTATCAATCGTTGGTTTCGGTGTGGATATCTGTAACCGTTGATGTGATGGAGCCTTTTTGCAGTCGAATATTGATACTCTGCCCGGCCTTAACTTGGCGTGAATCGCGTATCACCTCGTGCTGATCAGTCGTCGCCAATGCATAGCCACGCTCAAGCGTCGCTAGCGGGCTAATGGCCTGAAGGCGGCCCACCTTTTCAGCCAGCTCCAGCTTTCGTCGATCAATTTTACTCTTCGTAAGACTCTCTAACCGACTCATCAGTTGTTTAACCTGTTCCTGATGAGCAGTAAGAGTTCTACTCGGATTGAGACGACTAAGCTGGCTTTGGTTCTGATTGAGTTGGCTGCGTTTGTCGCGCATCAATCGGTTCATCGCGCTGTGCAGTCTCAGCTCCAATTCGTCACTACGCTGAACCTGTTCGCGGATACGCTCTCCGGGGTGTCTAAGCCGCTGTTGTAGGCTCTTTAACTGTGCCTGTTTTGCTGACAATAACCAATCAAACCGCTGTTTAAGAGCGCGCTCAGCTCGATTGATGTTGGCTAATATCTCTGCGCCATTGGGGCTGAGTAATTCGGCTGCTGCTGACGGAGTAGGGGCTCTTAAATCCGCCACCATGTCGGCGATGGAGAAGTCGACTTCGTGCCCGACCGCCGAAACGGTCGGGATGTTTGAGTTGGCTAGACTGAGCGCAACGACCTCTTCGTTAAAGGGCCAGAGATCTTCAAGCGAACCGCCACCGCGACCCACAATGAGTACATCCGCGATCCCTTCGCGGTTTGCCAGTTCAATCGCCTTAACAATTTGCCCAGTGGCTTCATTGCCTTGAACCGCCGTTGGGTAAAGTCTGACGGGTAGTCCAGGGTAGCGACGTTTGAGTACCGTCAAGATGTCGTGAATCGCTGCTCCAGTGGGGGAGGTGATCACGCCTATGCATTTAGGGTGTTCAGGGATCGGTTTTTTGCGGTCCGCTTCAAATAGCCCTTGCGCTTGCAGTTTTAGCTTTAGTTTTTCGAATAGGACTTGGAGTTGCCCTTGGCCATCTTGCTCCATAGCGCTACAGATCATCTGATAGTCGCCACGCCCTTCGTAAAGACTCACGCGTCCGGTGACAACCACCTGGTCACCCTCCTTGGGGGCAAAGTTCACCCGCAAATTGTTACCACGGAACATGGCGCAGCGAACCTGAGCTTTCTGATCTTTAAGGGTGAAGTACCAGTGGCCAGAGCTTGGCTTGGCTAAGTTGCTGATTTCGCCAACGACCCTGATCGAAAGAAACGAGTTCTCCAACAGCGATTTTACCTGCTTGTTCAGTTCGCTAACTGCGATGGCTGTTCGATTTGAAGAGGTTTGAACATTCATCCGGTCATGCTAGCGGTTGTTGCTTCTTTTTAACAGAAAAAATCCTATTGTGCGGCGCAGAAAAAAGGGTGAAAAATGCCGCTATTTACTGCGACTTTAGATTGATAAAAAAGGCGAATTTTAGTAATGTATTGGGCTAATTTTTTGCCCATTTAGACAGGTTTTTTAGAATGTTACGAATTGTTGAAGAGGCTTTGACCTTTGATGATGTACTTCTCGTTCCCGCTTATTCAGAAGTGTTGCCTAACGCCGTTAGTTTGAAAACACGTCTGACCAAGGGTATCGAACTCAACATCCCACTGGTTTCTGCGGCGATGGATACCGTGACTGAATCTCGTCTTGCGATTGCTATGGCGCAAGAGGGTGGTATCGGCATCATTCATAAAAACTTAACCATCGAACAGCAGGCTGAAAATGTTCGCCGAGTGAAAAAGTTCGAGGCGGGTGTTGTTACTGATCCAGTCACTTGTCAGCCGACTACAACGGTTCGTGAAATCATCGCGCTGTCTCGTGAAGTGGGCTTCTCTGGTTTTCCTGTTGTTGAGAACGGCGACCTGGTTGGTATCGTCACTAGCCGTGATGTTCGCTTTGAAGAGAACCTAGACACCCCAGTCTCTAACATCATGACACCCAAAGAGCGTCTAGTGACGGTGGGTGAAGATGCGACTCACAAAGAGATCTCTGACCTTCTGCGTAAACACCGTATCGAGAAACTTCTAACCGTAAACGAGCAGTACCAACTGACCGGTATGGTGACGGTTAAAGATATGAACAAGGCGCAGGCTTACCCTAATGCGGCTAAAGATTCTCGCGGTCGTCTACTGGTAGGTGCTGCGGTAGGTACTGGTGCGGATACAGAAGCTCGCGTTGCAGCACTGGCTGAAGCGGGTGCCGATGTCATTGTTGTTGATACGGCACACGGTCACTCAAAAGGTGTTATTGATCGTGTTCGTTGGGTTAAACAGAACTTCCCAGATGTACAGGTGATCGGCGGTAACATCGCAACAGCAGATGCTGCCATCGCGTTAGCGGATGCGGGTGCTGACGGCGTTAAAGTAGGTATCGGCCCTGGTTCTATCTGTACGACACGTATCGTCGCAGGTATCGGTGTGCCACAGATCAGTGCGGTAGCCAATGTGGCTGCGGCGATGGCTGAGCGTGGCGTGCCTCTGATTGCTGACGGTGGTATCCGTTTCTCTGGTGATATCTCTAAAGCGATTGTGGCCGGTGCCTCTGCCGTTATGGTGGGTTCTATGCTTGCCGGTACTGATGAAGCACCAGGTGAAGTTGAACTGTTCCAAGGCCGCGCATTCAAGTCATACCGTGGTATGGGTTCGTTAGGTGCGATGTCAGGATCAACGGGCTCTTCAGACCGCTACTTCCAAGATGCGAAAGCGGGTGAAGATAAGCTTGTCCCAGAAGGCATTGAAGGTCGTGTCCCTTCGAAGGGTCCATTGGCCGGTGTTGTGCACCAGTTAATGGGTGGTCTTCGCGCTTCTATGGGTTACACCGGTTCAGGCGATATCGATACCATGCGCACTAAACCAGAGTTTGTTCGCATCACTAATGCAGGTATGAGCGAGAGCCACGTGCACGATGTCAGTATTACGAAAGAGGCACCAAACTACCGCGTCGGTTAAGACTCGATAGTTAGAATTTCAGTGGGGTAACTCAGGTTGCCCCATTTTTAGTTTTAAGGGCAGCTTGCCCGCAGTTGGAATCAGAAAGAAATGAGCCAAGATATCCATTCGCAACGCATACTTATTCTAGATTTTGGATCGCAGTACACCCAGTTGATCGCACGTCGTGTTCGTGAAATCGGCGTCTACTCTGAGATCTATGCTTGGGATATGGACGAAGCCGATATTCGTGCCTTCAATCCAAAAGGTATCATCCTGGCTGGTGGACCTGAGTCTGTGACGGAGTTGGATTCGCCACGTGCCCCACAGGTTGTTTTCGATCTAGGTCTTCCGGTTTTGGGTATCTGTTACGGCATGCAGACCATGGCGGAGCAGCTAGGCGGTAAAGTGGCTTCATCGGATGAGCGTGAGTTCGGTTATGCACGTGTCCGTTTGATGGATAACGCCAGTCGCCTGCTGGAAGGCATCGAAGACCACATGGCCAATAACGGTGTCATGTCGTTGGATGTCTGGATGAGTCATGGCGATAAGGTCGTGGAGTTACCTGAGGGCTTCTCAATCATCGCCGCGACTGAATCAGCACCCGTTGCCGCTATGTGTGATCCTGCTCGTCAGCTTTATGGCGTGCAGTTCCACCCAGAGGTGACTCACACTAAGCAGGGACTGCGTATTCTTGAGCGCTTCGTGCGTGACATCTGTGGTACTGAAGCACTTTGGACACCGGCCAATATCATTGCGGATCTGGTTGAGCGTGTTCAAGCTCAGGTGGGTGACAATAAAGTATTGCTGGGCCTATCGGGTGGTGTGGACTCCTCTGTGGTTGCTGCGCTTCTGCATAAAGCGATCGGCGATAAGTTGACCTGTGTCTTTGTCGATAACGGTCTTCTTCGTAAAAACGAAGGCGATCAGGTCATGGAGATGTTTGCGAACAACATGGGTGTTCGTGTTATTCGTTCTGATTCTGAAGATCTCTTCTTGGGTCGTCTTAAAGGTGAAGCGGATCCTGAGAAAAAGCGTAAGATTATCGGTAATACGTTCATCGAAGTATTTGATGATGAGGCGGCTAAATTAACTGAGTGTCGTTTCTTGGCTCAGGGCACCATCTACCCTGATGTGATTGAGTCGGCTGCCTCGAAGACGGGCAAAGCGCATGTGATCAAGTCGCACCATAACGTAGGTGGTCTGCCTGAAGATATGGCATTTGAGTTGGTTGAGCCACTGCGTGAGCTGTTTAAAGACGAAGTTCGCAAGATCGGTCTTGAACTGGGTCTTCCATACGATATGGTCTACCGTCACCCCTTCCCAGGTCCTGGTTTGGGGGTTCGTATTTTGGGTGAAGTTAAGAAAGAGTATGCCGACATTCTTCGTGAAGCGGATGCAATTTTTATCGAAGAGCTGCACAAAGCGGATTGGTACCATAAAACGAGCCAAGCCTTTGCCGTATTCCTACCTGTTAAGTCGGTAGGGGTTGTGGGTGATGGCCGCCGTTATGAATGGGTGATTGCGATTCGTGCCGTTGAAACGATCGACTTCATGACCGCTCGCTGGGCACACCTGCCTTACGAGCTGCTGGAGACGGTCTCTAGCCGCATTATCAATGAAATTCCGCAGGTCTCTCGTGTGACATACGATGTCTCGAGCAAACCACCAGCAACCATTGAGTGGGAGTAGTTATTTAAGTGTAAGTATTTGATTTTATTGAATTAGTTACTTACACATTACTTTCACATTCAGAAATCAATCGTTGATTTCCTTAGTCTTTTTTCATACAGTTACACAAAATGTTGCACAAACGTGTGACTACTGAAACTCGTAGTAACTCAGAGACTAAGATTTGGCACTGAAGAAACAGCACTTTGCTGAAGGCGAAATACCAATATTTGACGAAGCTTGTATATACAAGCGAGGTGAGTATTGGCAGTTTCGTATGTGGTTGCCAAAAGAAAATAAGTACGCACGTAAAAGCCTACGTACACGCAGTGAAGCTACTGCAATTGAAAAGGGTAAAGCTGCGTACTTAGAGATTTACGCTAATCTACAGCAAGGCAAATCCTACTTCTCCATAACCACAAAAGAAGGTGTGGAGAAGTATCTTAGCTTTCGTATGCGAGACGTTGAACTTGGACACATAGTCAAAGGACGACACACAACCATCGCAACACACTTACAGCACTTTCTTAGCTTCATTGGCAAGGACACTAAGCTGAAAGAACTAGAACGCACTGACTGCGAAAACTACTTCTACCATCGCCACAAAGCCACCAACGGCAACGTCAAACAAGTCACAGTTCAAAACGAACAAAGCACAATTAATGCGCTAATGAAGTGGCTACATAAGAATGGCGAAACACACATAGATGGCTTTGACTTTAAGAAGCTGCCACGCTTAGACAAAGGCAATGAAGCTATTCGTCGTGCAACACTGACTAACGATGAATACGAAGCACTGTATCGTGCTATGCGCACTTATACTGCCAAGCATAACAAGCTAGATGATGCAGAACTAAGAGTGCGAAAAATCGTGCAGCACTACGTTCTAATCGCAGCTAACAGTGGGTTGCGTGTTGGTGAGCAGCGACAGCTACGTTGGAGTGATGTGCAGATTGAACGTCATAAAGTGAATGGCGAAGAACAAAAGCTAGCACGTATCCATGTTCGTGCAGAGACAAGTAAAGTGCGTACAAGTCGCACCTTCTTGTGTCGTAATGGACAGTACTTTGAACGCTTGCGTGAAATATCTAAACCTAAAACAGCTGACGAGTTAATCTTTACAGTTGATAACGAAAACGAACTAAGCAAGCGTACGCTGCTATACCACTTCCACAAGATGATTGAGTTAGCTGATATAGCTGATAGGGAAGTGCGTGACTTAGTACCCTACAGCTTACGTCACTTTATGATTACGCAACGTATTATGAGTGGCTTAACGTTTAGACAAATAGCAGATATGTGTGGCACTAGCGTGGCACAGATTGAAAAGACGTATTATCACTTGAATGACGAAATACGTTTAACCAACGCTGTAGCTGACTACAGACGTAGAGAAGATGGCACTATTGAAGTTCTCTAAATCAACTCAGCAGCGTTTCTCTTCATCTCATCATTAACTGTTACGTAACGCTGTGTTGTCTGTATGCTTCTATGTCCAGCCATATCAGCTAACACAAACACACTCACACCTTTCTGACTTAGCGTGGTTAACCAAGTACGTCTTCCACTGTGTGACGTAGCGCCAGAAATTCCAGCACGTGCATACAAGCGTTGTAGATGCTGTGTAGCAGTGTTTGCACTAAATCGCACACTCTTTTGTGTAGAGAACAAATAACCGTGCTGCGGATGCTTAGAAACGCTGTTAACGTACGCTTGTAACTGACGCTGCATTTGCTTTGGTAGAAATATCTTACGTGCTCGTTTTGACTTAGTACGTGCTGCATCAAGTGTCATTTCGTCTCGTACAGTGTCGTTTGCGTCCAGCACGTCATCAAAGCGCAGTGCAGCTACCTCTCCAACACGTAAACCACACAAATGCGTAAACAGCAGCATCGTGCTATCACGCAGTGGATAACGACTGCACGAATTTGTTACGTCTATTAGTTGCTTGAGTTCTGTTTTGCTAAGTGTCTTTGCTTGTGCCATATGTCACCACCTAAATGTAATGTTTTCGTACATACAGCGTATTTTCTGAGGTTCTATTTGAGCAACCAATAAGTGCTCATATAATTCCTTCCATACATCAAAGACTTATGTGGAAATGTAAGATAAGCACAATTTTCTTACTTATTCTAATTGCTGTTTGAGTGTCAGCTTCGCTAACACTACTTGTGCCGTTTGTTCTTTCGCATTCGCTCAATCACATACAGCACTGCGTATTATTTTCTTATCGTTATTGATGTGGCTCATTTAGATTGTGTTTAGCCATAAGAAGGCTTAAGCAGCCTTCTAACAGCTACAAGCGTCTCATTTGAGTTGCTTATCAGCCACTGTGTAACAAGCCTTCTTAGCTGCTGCTAAGTTTCGGTATGGTTGGGCTATTACCGTTTACTTGCCTAAGTACCAACGCAACTACGTAGCATTACACAGTGTGCTACGCAGCTTCTGCAGTTCCATCATCCACAGACTTATCATGCGTCTTGTTTTATATAGCGATTACGAAGCTACCGCTTTTGAGTGTCTCTGCTAGAACACTGCGTGTGCTGACAAAATCTGTTGGCTACAACCTTCGTTGGCAAACTCGATGTCTTTGAGTTGGGCACTGTGTGCAGATAAATACACAGCAACACTTACAAGCTATGCATATTGTTATTTATCAACTGAGGAAAATTTCATGCGGAAAACGGTTCTAAACGAAGTATTTGAGTTATTGCAGCAGATTGGTGCTGTGAGTAGCGAAAGCGAATTTAGCAAAGATTGGTTGTGTAGAAGCGAGTGCTACATGCGTACGCTGCGTTTTAAGCGTGTTAAACCAAGCGTGGGTACGTTAGCTATATGTGCAAGCAAATTACAGCACTACGGACGCTGTATGACGGCGACAGAACGCCATACGCAGCTAGGAAAGCGTTTTATTGAGCTGAGCGAACAGTGTCACAAACAGATAAACAGTGATGCTGTGGGGTGGTGGAAAGACGAGGTGAGAGTTTGACAAATAGCACTGTAGCTTCAAGCCAACTACCGCGTCATCCGAAATTGGGTTTTAAGCAGTAAATTTTCGTGCTGCGGTTTTCTGCGGTGGAGTACTTTTGTCGTTGCGGTGGTGATTTTACATCACCCCATTCTGCTAGTTGCTAAATAACAGTATGAACAAGAGTGCATTACAAGACATACAGCAAGCATTGAACGCCATACGCAGCGAAATTGAACGTGTAGACGACGAGACAAAGTGGGCAGCACTTGAGTTGATGCTAGGTACAAGCAGCAGTGTTGTAGCACTTGCAAAGAAGATGGCAAAACCAGAAACAAAGACTGTTACACGTTCTGTAGCTGTTCCAAAGACAAAGATAGTCAAGCAAGAACCACAGCAGCAGACGACGCCAAAAGACACAGAACGAACAGACTTTACGCCTATTCGTCCACAACCACCGTTACCAAATCAACAAGACGACAGAGACAAACGTTAAGAAACCAGTCAAAAGTGCATGGTTTTTAGCTGTTTGACTGTATGGTTGACACAATGACTGACTGGCATAGTGAGACGCTGTGCAAATACTCTCACCTTAAATTCACTGCACTACAGCAAGCGTAGAAAAAACGTGCTGTTCATCCCCTTAACAAATCTATAATATAAGACTGACACATAACCAACGGAGGTGTGAGATGAAATCTTATGACGAGTTAAAAGCTGAAATGGAAGCAATTCAGCAGCAAATGGTTGAAGCAAAGAAGAACGAACGTGCTAACGCACTGAAGGAAGTAAAGCGTCTTTGCAAAGAGTTTGGATTTACTGCTGGCATGTTGAAAGGCTCGTTAGCTGAAGGCAGAAAAGCTAAAGACAAGTAACCTTTACTTTATCGCCTAAACTTCACTTAAAGGATTGTTAACTTGAAATATCGCGCTGAAATTGACGGCTTGCGAGCACTTGCTGTTGTCCCAGTTATTCTATTCCACGCTGGATTTGAATTGTTTAGTGGGGGGTTTGTTGGCGTAGATGTATTCTTTGTAATCAGTGGCTACTTGATTACAACAATCCTTATTGAAGACATAGAGAACAAGCGTTTTAGTATCGTTAACTTCTACGAAAGACGTGCAAGACGAATACTTCCAGCACTTTTTTTTGTAATGCTTGTGTGCATACCTTTTGCTTGGGTGTGGATGTTACCAAGCCAAATGAAAGACTTTTCACAAAGTCTTATCGCCGTAAGTTTGTTTGCATCAAACATCTTGTTTTGGCGAGAGAGTGGATACTTTGCAGCAGCAGCAGAAGAAAAACCTTTACTGCATACATGGAGTCTCGCTGTTTAAGAACAGTACTATGTAATATTTCCTATTTTCTTAATTTTAGCTTGGCGCTTTGGTAAGAACAGAGTGTTTTGGATGATTGTAGTGATGGCTGCAATCAGTTTACTTCTAAGTGAGTGGGGTTGGCGCAACAAAGCTACGGCGAACTTTTATCTAGCGCCGACACGTGCTTGGGAGTTGTTCGCTGGCTCAATAGCTGCGTTTGTTGTTCAAAAGAAAGGTGTTCAAAAAAATAATCCCTTAGCTCTTGTTGGTTTAGCAGCAATCTTGTTTTCAATTTTCTTCTACGATGAGGCTACGCCCTTTCCTAGCGTGTATGCATTAGTGCCAGTACTTGGCGTGGCACTGATAATTTTATACGCAGAGAAAGAAACAATCGTTGCGAAGTTACTTAGCACTAAAGGTTTGGTTGGAATTGGTTTAATTAGTTACTCAGCTTACCTTTGGCATCAGCCATTATTTGCCTTCGCACGAATCCGTTCGTTTGAGCATCCTTCATTGCTACTTATGTCACATTTAAGTTTAACTTCTCTAGTACTCGCGTACTTCAGTTGGAGGTACGTTGAAAAGCCTTTTAGAAACAGAAATCTGGCAAGCCCCTAGTATTGTAGACACCTGTTAGCGTTAGAATAACGCCTAACAAGAGGTGATCATCCATGAGTGCAAAACGTTACACCGAAGAGTTCAAGATCGAAGCGACCAAACAGGTCACTGAGCGCAATTACAAACTTAGTGAAGTTGCTAGTCGACTTGGAGTTTCAGAACCTGCATTACGCAATTGGGTCAAGAAATATGGGTCGTCGAGCTCACAACATCATACGATCAATGATCAACAAGAAGAGCTTAGGAAGCTCAAAGCCGAGCTAAGACGAGTCACTGAAGAGAGAGATATCTTAAAGGAGGCCGCCGCGTTCTTTGCAGCCGAGTCAAGGAAAGATACGCGTTCATAAAATCACGACTCAAGAAGTTCTCTGTTTCAGCGATGTGTCGCGTGCTTAAAGTAAATCGCAGTGGTTTCTACGCCTGGCTTAAGCAGCCTGAATCTCAGCGTGCTAAAGAGGATAAGAGGCTTCTGCAAAAGATTAAGCAGTTCTGGGCGGAGAGTGGCTTTTCTTATGGCTATAGAAACATCACTAAAGATCTAAAGGACGATCGCGAAAGCGTTGGGAAGAACAGAGTTCATCGGATCATGCGTCAGAACGATATTCGCTCACAACGAGGTTACAAGAAGCACAGAGGCTTTAGCGGCGGTGACTTGAGTCTCGTAGTTCCGAACACCCTTGCGCGCGAGTTCGAAGTGGACGCCCCTGACAAGGCATGGGTCACTGATTTTACCTATATCAGAACACATGAAGGCTGGCTGTATCTGGCGATTGTGTTAGATCTATTTAACCGACAAGTCATCGGATGGAGCATGAAGAACAATCCGCGCGCAGAGTTGGTCATTGATGCTCTGATGATGGCTATATGGCGCAGGCAACCAGCAGAAAATGTCCTTATTCACTCAGACCAAGGTGTTCAATATACAAGTAGCGACTGGCGGACGTTTTTAAAAGATCACAAGCTTGAAGCTAGCATGAGCCGACGTGGTAACTGTCACGATAATGCGGTTGCAGAGAGCTTTTTCTCTAATCTGAAAAGTGAAAGGATCAAACGGAAAATCTATCATACTCGCAACGATGCGAGAGCTGATATTTTTAATTACATTGAGCTGTTCTATAACCCAAAACGTCGCCACGGGAACAACGATGGGCTATCTCCAGTTCAGTATGAAAAACGGTATTTAGAAAAGCTAGCGGTTGTCTAGGAAACTAGGGGCTTGCCAGGATGCTGTTTGTAAATACTTTGAATTTCTTGTTCTATTTGGGCAACTAACATATTCAAGCTCATAGCTATGTTCTCCATCCTTTATCGCGATACAACAATCATAATTCTATATGAATGAGATTTGAACAAAATTCGGATGACACCCCTAAGGCTCTGAAAGCACAATGCTTTTAGCTAATAAGGAGGCTGTTATGACTGTACTTGATACACTGAATTTCGTTGCTTTTAATCCACTTCAAAACAACAACCCTATCGCTGTTCGTCGTCGCAAGCTGATTGCAAAGATTGATGAACAAATCCAACTTGCAGCAAATAAAGACTACACACCTACGCAACACAAGTGGGTTACTGACGAACATGGCAACCAACGCAAAGTTGAAGTTGCTAAACGTGTTAAGCGTTGGTGGACTGCTAGTGTTGATAGAAAGATAAATCTTGTAGTGCGCTATGGCAGTAAGCCTTTAGAGTTTGCAAAAGGTAAGAATGCAATCGAACTAGCTGCTGAAGCAGAGGTTGCAGATGTGCTAGCTAAGGTTCGTGAAGCTGCAGAAAATGGTGAGTTAGACACTCTTATTGAACAACAAGCGCAGTTTGGCAGACGAGTGACACAAAAGAACAAGTGAACAGAAAGAACAGAAGAACGTGTTTGGTTAAAGCACGTTCTTCGTCTTACAATGTGCAACAAGGGATTGCGTAAACTATTGAATTGCAATAGTTGCACAAGCGCAAATAAAACGTGCAAAGTAGTGGTGGAGTTACACATTACTTACACGCTAACTATTATGAGGTAGTAAATGATTGATATTAAACAGGAAATTATTAACGTTACTACTGAGTGGGAATAATCGATGTTTCTTCTAAGTTCAGGTGTTTTTCTTTGGTCGCTTGCACACCTTCTTAAGCGAATAGCACCCGCTTTTAGAGCCTCTTTAGGCAATCTCGGAAAAGGCTTGGTCGCTGTTGCGATTCTGATCTCAGTGTTAATGATGGTGTTTGGTTATCAGCAAGTTGAGACGACTCACTATTGGGGTCGTAATCCAGCGATGGTGGGAATCAATAACCTGTTGATGCTGCTGGCTGTCTACCTAATGGTCGTTTCAGTCGTTAAAAGTGCCTTGGCAAATCGTGTGCGCCATCTGCAACTGAGCGCAGTTAAAGCCTGGGCAATTGCGCACTTGATGGTTAATGGTGACAGTGCGTCGTTTGTTCTGTTTGGTGGCCTGCTTGCTTGGGCCGTGATCAGCGTGATACTGATTAATAAAGCGGGTAAGCATGAGCTAGAAAAGCGACCAACCAGTCTTGTTCGTGAGTTGATTGCCGCCATCGTCACGGCTGTTCTATTTGGCGCTATTGCCATGGCTCATATGAAACTGGGCTACCCAGTATTTGGTTAATCTTTACTGAAGGTTTAGGGATGAATCATTTGAAGCTGTTATTAATGAGTTATCTGTTGATAATGGTTTCTATGCTGCTTCAGTTTCAGTTCATTTGGCCTGCAGAGGCGGTGCTTTTGTCAAACTGGTCAGAAGGCCCCGCCAGTCTTCTATTTCTTCCACATGGGGTGAAGGCGCTGTTAATTGTCCTTTTGGGGCCAGTCGTTTCGATCGCCATTGCGTTTGCTCATCTATCGACTGATCTGCTTGTTGGAGTTGAAGGAGAGCGGTTGTTGTTCTCTTTTTCGGTCAGCACACTGGTTTTGCTCATTCCAATGTTGATGTTTAACTATGTATCGCAACGCCCTCTGTTGTCTGGAGTGTTAGGCTCTGACAAAGGTTTGGTCTCTTATGCACAAGTCTCCCGTTTAGTATTTTCTGTTGCATTGATTGCTGCACTCATGAATGCTCTGCTGAACGCGGCTTGGTACAGTGAATCGGGTGTCTCTCTGCTGGCATTTCGTTACCTCTTAGGTGATATTCTGGGTGTGTTAACCACTCTTGTTTTGTGGTTGATTGGGTCTAAGTGGTTGCTTAAAGGGCGTTAAGAAGGGGGCTGTTTTGCTACAAATCATACTGTTTGTTCTGCTAGCTCTCTCCCTAACGGTTCAATACGAAGTGGTCTTTCCTCTAGAGGCTTACCTTCTGCCTGCCTCAGGGGCCAGTGTTCTCTATCTGCCTCATGGTCTAAAAGCGATTGCGGTTGTGTTGGCCGGTTACAGAGCGTTATTGCCGATTTTTTCTGCTCATCTGTTGGCTTACATCATTTGGTCTGTTCCCACGCCTTCGATTGTACTGGATGCAGCTGTTAGCACCTTGGTAATGTTTATTCCTCTGGTGGTCTGGAACTTTAACCGTATGTCCCCGCTATTCTCAGCCATACCTATTGTAGATGAGAGCAAAGTGGCACTGTTTCGGTTGGTGATGGCCGTCTCGTTTGTTGCTTCTCTCTTTAATGCGCTGCTGCACACTCTTATATTTACCGAAGAGTCTACAGGTTGGCTCTCCTTTAGGTTTATCGTTGGCGACTTGTTGGGGACTGTGGCTATTCTCTCGCTACTATTATTGTTTAAGTCGACTCTGGTGAATCGACTTAAAACAGATACCTGACCATCTGGTCAGACCAGTTTTTTTAATTTTTTTAGCTGTATTGTCACCCGTCTTATTAAGTCTGCTACAATAGATATAAGCGACTAAAGTTCGCAATAATTATAAGGAAGTATCCATGAGCACTTTGAAATTTTACCTAGGGTTAATCAAGTTAATTGATTCAACCTCAAAAGAGCTGGGGTTAGATTCGTTGACCGACTCTGATCGTCAGGTGTTGAACATGCTTTGGGAAGTGGCTGATCAGAACACCGCTAAGGCATCATTGAGCTATGATGTGTTTGCAGATTCAGCCCTTGCAAAAGGGATTAAGGTGTCTCGTTCGCAGTTCTTTAAGTCACTTAAGAAACTTGAAGATGTTAAACTGATCAAGCGAGTAGAGGGGCCTCGTAGCTCCACTTACCAGTTGAAAGCTGAGTAATTACTACTCAACCCAAACATACATAAAAGCTGCATACTGTGCGGCTTTTTTGTTTTTTGGGGGCGGGTTACCATAGGTTTTTAAAACTTAGGACGTAATGTGGACGATCAGTATTGGATGAGGAAGGCGCTTGAGCTAGCGGCGCAGGCGGGTGAGCACAACGAAGTGCCTGTGGGCGCAATAGTTGTCCTTGATGATCAAGTCATCGGTTGTGGCTTTAACCGTCCGATCAGCGGCTGTGATCCATCAGCACATGCAGAGATCCAAGCGCTCAGGGATGCCGCTAATCGTCTTGAGAACTATCGCCTAGTTGATGCAACACTCTATGTCACGATCGAACCCTGTTCTATGTGTGCTGGGGCTATTGTGCACTCACGAATTAAACGATTGGTGTACGGTGCATTGGAGCCCAAGGCGGGAGTGGCGACCAGCCAAACTCACTTTTTTGATCAGCCTTGGCTTAATCACAGAGTCGAAGTACAAGGTGGGGTGTTGGCTGATGAGTGTTCATCAATGATCAGTGACTTCTTTGCTCGTCGCAGAGAGGAGAAGCGACAAGCTAAGCTGGATAGCTATGATGAGACTTCTAATCCAGAGGCTCAAGCTTAATAGTGCGGTTTTGGTTCAAGCGCCTGAACGGTTCAATGATCTGCGTATATTTTTGAATGTTATTTACATAGGTAACGGGCTCGCTGCCTCGAGCTTCACCGTGACGGGTGTTGGCTGCAATCTCTGGATCTTCAAGCAGTGGTAAAAACTGCGCTACATCTTCCCATTTGTCAGCATTCTTGCCGCCACGTTGAGTCAGAATGCGGGCGTCTTCTAGGTGCCCAAAGCCGACATTATATCCAGCCATCGCTAACCAAAGTCGTTCCGGCTCTGGGATTCGATCAGGAATTTTCTCTTCCATTTTTCGAAGGTATTTTGCACCCCCAAGAATGCTCTCTTGAGGGTCTGTTCTATCGTCCACTCCCACCTCTTCAGCAGTCGCTTGCGTCAGCATCATGATGCCGCGAACCCCTGTGTTTGAGACAGCGTCCTCATCCCAGTGTGACTCTTGGTAGCCCACAGCGGCCAGGATGTGATGGTCAATTTCGACAAGTGCTCCAGCTTTAATGAAGAAGGGGTTTAATGGTTCGTAGCGCTCTTCTAACGCTAAGCGAAAGGCGTGAGTCTCGACAAAATTAAGTGGATTCTTGGGGGGGTATGAATCTCGATTAAGCTGGCCAATCAGAGCATCGGTTGCGGGTCTGTCTTGCCAATCTTTAACTGCCAAATTTAAGGTTTGATCCTCGCTCTTGAGTGAGTACCAAACGGCAGGTGTGTCAGTTTCAAGCTCAAAGGCTATGGCGAGTTCAGGATGATAACTCTTTACTCGGCTAAAAAGATCAGATGGAACAATGGCGAAGCTTGCCTCCCTGTTCTGTAGCAGGGTCATTAGATCTAAATGATTCAACTCTTCAAGCAGTTCAACCTCAACGCTAGGATTGATGCTCAGCAACTGGAGTGCTTCTGCGCTGCCGTCCAGTACAAGTATCTCACCCTCTTTGATATCAGAGAGTGATTTGGGAGGCTTAAACCCTTGAGTTTCTCTATATATGACCAGTGATCGACTCCCCCTATAACTGGGGTGAGCGTAGTACATTGATTCTCGTGAAGGGGCTAGGTGTAAATTAGCCGCTGCAATATCGACTCGCCGATCACGCAGTGCCTGAAATGCATGCTGGTGATCTTTTGCAATGATGAATTCGATTCCGACCCCTAAATAGTCGGCAAAATTAGTCGCCAGTTGATACTCGAAGCCGGTGCGGTTTCCGTCAATATCGAGAGTGGCTAGAGGCGCAGCAAGCGATACAACGCGAAGGTAGCCTCTATCTTGGATCTGTTCGATGAGAGGCTTACGATTGACGCTGGACAAGACAATCCAGACCGCTAGAAACAGTATGCCGGCGGTGTAGATATACGGTCTTAATCTTGGTGCTTGTCGAAGGATAAACATTCGTAATGATTAGCTGCTAGCTCTCCCTAATTGCGTCAGTTTGCGCTAAAATTGCACGTTTTCCAACGCCTGATTCGCAGGATCACCAAGAGGCCTCTGAAACCATGCTCGTTTTGCGCGGAGCTCCAGCTCTTTCTGCCTTCCGTCACGCTAAGCTTTTTAACGCTGTTAGCCAAAAAGTTCCGTCAGTTACCGGACTTTATGCGGAGTTTGTTCACTTTGCCGATATGAACTCTGAGTTGAGTTCTGAGAAACACTTAATTCTTGAGCGTATCTTACGATATGGGCCAAAAGCGGATCAGCAAGATCCCAAAGGCAAACTTATTCTGGTTGTTCCTCGTCCAGGTACTATTTCACCTTGGTCTTCTAAAGCGACTGATATCGTGCACAACTGTGGTTTGGATGCGATCGATCGTATTGAGCGTGGTACAGCGTTTTACGTCGAGAGTGCTTCAGAGCTCAGCGAGCAAGAGTTGAGCGATGCTCAAGCCGTGCTTCATGATCGCATGGTTGAAGCGGTCATGAGTGATCTTGAGCAAGCAAACGCGTTATTTAGACATGAGCAACCACGTGAAATGGGTCGTGTTGATATCCTAGGGGGTGGTCGTGAAGCGCTGGCTACCGCTAACCAAACCTTAGGTCTGGCACTGGCTGAAGATGAGATCGATTACCTTGTCGATAGCTTCAAAGAGCTAGGTCGTAACCCAGCTGACGTAGAGTTAATGATGTTTGCACAGGCGAACTCAGAGCACTGTCGTCACAAGATCTTCAATGCCTCTTGGGATATCGATGGAGAAGCGCAGCAGAAATCTCTGTTCGGTATGATCAAGAACACCAATGAGTTAGGCGGTGAAAAAGTACTGTCTGCGTATAAAGATAACGCAGCCGTAATCGAAGGTTGGCAGGCACCGCGTTTCTACCCGAACTCTGAGTCTCAACAGTACGGCTACAATGATGAGCCTGTACACATCCTGATGAAGGTTGAGACCCATAACCACCCAACGGCGATTGCCCCTTTCTCGGGTTCTGCAACGGGATCTGGCGGTGAAATTCGCGACGAGGGCGCCACAGGTCGTGGTGCTAAACCTAAAGCAGGTTTAACCGGCTTTACTGTCTCTGATCTAAACATTCCTGGTTTTGAACAGCCTTGGGAATCGACATACGGTAAGCCTGAACGCATTGTGTCGCCACTCGATATCATGATCGAAGGTCCGATTGGCGGTGCAGCGTTCAACAACGAATTTGGTCGTCCAAACCTGAACGGTTATTTCCGTACCTTTGAACAGTCGGTACCGGGCGCAAACGGTGAAGAGGTGCGTGGATACCACAAACCGATCATGCTAGCCGGTGGTATGGGTAATATCCGTGCTGACCACGTTGAAAAAGGTGAGATCGAGGTCGGTTCTAAATTGATCTGCCTAGGTGGGCCTGCAATGTTGATCGGTCTGGGCGGTGGCGCTGCCTCATCAATGAGTTCAGGCAGTTCATCAGCCGATCTTGATTTTGCGTCTGTACAACGTGGTAACCCAGAGATGGAGCGTCGCTGTCAGGAGGTTATTGACCGCTGTTGGCAGCTAGGTGAAGCCAACCCAATCGAGTTTATCCACGATGTAGGGGCGGGTGGTCTTTCGAACGCATTCCCAGAGTTGGTAAAAGACGGTGGCCGTGGTGGTTACTTCCAGTTACGTAACGTCAACAACGATGAGCCCGGAATGGCACCGCTGGAGATCTGGTGTAACGAAGCGCAAGAGCGTTACGTGATGTCGGTTAAACCGGCCGATCTGCCCCGTTTTGAAGAGATCTGTCAGCGTGAACGTTGTCCTTATGCTGTCGTTGGTGAAGCGACAGAAGATCACCACCTCACTCTGAACGACACACACTTTGAAAACAAACCGGTGGATCTACCGATGAGCGTGCTCTTTGGTAAACCACCTAAAATGCACCGTTCGGTCACTCGTGCACAGTACGAAGTGCCTGCATTTGATAGCAGCAACATTAAACTGGCTGAAGCGATTGAGCGTGTACTCAAGCTGCCAGCGGTTGCTTCTAAATCTTTCTTGATCACCATTGGTGACCGCTCGATTACTGGTCAAGTTGTTCGTGACCAGATGGTCGGTCCTTGGCAGGTACCCGTTGCTGACTGTGCAGTAACCTCGACCGGTTTTGTCGGATACACCGGTGAAGCAATGGCGATGGGTGAGCGTACACCTCTAGCTGTTGTTGATGGCCCAGCGTCCGGCCGTATGGCGATTGGTGAGACACTCACCAACCTTGCGGGCACTCCAATTGAAGCTATAAGTGATGTAAAACTGTCAGCCAACTGGATGTGTGCTGCAGGTCACCCAGGTGAAGATGAGAAACTGTACGATACCGTTCGTGCGGTAGGTATGGAGTTGTGTCCTGAACTGGGTATTACGATTCCTGTGGGTAAAGACTCTATGTCGATGCGCACTGTATGGCAGGATGCTGATGAGCAGAAGTCTGTAACATCGCCACTCTCATTAGTGATTTCTGGCTTTGCACCCGTCTCTGACGTTCGCCGTGTACTGACTCCTGAGCTTCGCACCGATCAAGGCGAAACGGATTTGATCTTGTTAGATCTAGGGCAGGGTAAAAACCGCTTGGGCCTATCAGCGCTGGCGCAGGTGTTTAACGAAGTAGGCGCTGATGTTCCAGATCTTGATGATGCGGATCAGTTCGCGACCTTCTTTGCCGCCATTCAAGGTCTGAATGAGCAGGGACTTCTGTTGGCCTACCACGACCGTTCAGACGGTGGTCTCTTTGCGACCATCGCAGAGATGGCATTTGCCGGTCGCACAGGTGTTGACCTGAGTTTAGATCTCCTTGCGTCTGATGAGTCTGAAATTGCAGCAGCGCTGTTCGCGGAAGAGCTAGGTGCGGTTGTTCAGGTTAAGCGTGAAGATACTGAGCAGGTTCTGACTGAGTTGAATGCAGCCGGTATCGGCGATATCGCATCAGTGGTCGGTGCTTTGAACCCAGATGATCTGCTGAACATCAGCTTCGATGATGAAGAGGTTTACTCTGAGAGCCGAGTAACGCTGCAGCGTTGGTGGGCAGAGACCTCTTACCAGGTGCAATCGCTGCGTGATAACTCAGACTGTGCTAAGCAAGAGTTTGATGCGCTGTTGGATGCTGAAGATCCTGGTCTGAATGCTGATCTTTCGTTCGATGTGAATGAAGATATCGCGGCACCCTTTATCTCTACTGGCGTTCGTCCCGAGATGGCCGTTCTGCGTGAGCAGGGCGTTAATGGTCAGATTGAGATGGCTGCCGCGTTTGATCGTGCCGGCTTCAATACGGTTGATGTCCACATGAGTGACATCCTCGCTGGTCGTATTGAGTTGGATCGCTTCAAAGGTTTGGTGGCTTGTGGTGGTTTCTCTTACGGTGACGTACTGGGAGCAGGTGAAGGTTGGGCGAAATCGGTTCTGTTTAATGACCGTGCGCGTGATCAATTCAGTGCCTTCTTCGAGCGCCAAGACAGCTTCGCACTGGGTGTCTGTAACGGTTGTCAGATGCTCTCTAATCTACACGAACTGATTCCAGGTGCTGAGCTGTGGCCACACTTTGTGCGCAATGAGTCTGAGCAGTTTGAAGCTCGTGTGGCGATGGTTGAAGTGCAGAAATCGAACTCACTGTTCCTAGCGGGTATGGAAGGTTCGCGTATGCCAATCGCTGTTGCACATGGCGAAGGTCGCGCTGAATTTGCCGATGCGTCGCATCTGGCTAATCTAAGTGGTTCAGGTACCGTGGCGTTGCGTTATGTGAATAACCGCGGTGATGTGACACAGAACTACCCAGCGAACCCGAACGGTTCGCCAGAGGGTATTACCGGTGTTACCTCTGCCGACGGTCGTGTCACCATCATGATGCCTCACCCAGAGCGAGTGTTCCGTGCCGTACAGAACTCTTGGGCTCCAGATCAGTGGAGTGAAGATGGTGCATGGATGCGTATGTTCCGTAATGCACGTAAGTGGGTTGGCTAGGCTGCCCACTGTTAGCCACTCAATTTAGAGTGTTGAACGCATAAAAAAGGCGACCCATTGGTCGCCTTTCTTCTATCTATTTCTGACTATTCGAACAGTCCGAAGGTGATGCGATAGAATAGAGAACGCTCCTCATCTGGCTGCTCTGATGTGTCAGTCGCCTCTGTTGCTGGCGTTTCATCGGCACGGACCGGTTGAGCCAGTGAGCTGGTTGGTTGAATCGGCTCCGCCAGTTCTGTCCCTTCACCGAGAAGGCCAAAGCTTGCTGTGTAGATCAGATCATTGCGTGGTGCTTTGAATGAGCGTACTTGGTAGTCAGGGAAGTTGATGGCCAAGACAGTACTCGCATCAGCAGCCAGCTCAGTCAGTCCAAGCTCAGTGTAAGCTTCTGCCATAATCGCCAAGGCATCCGGTGTTGCTGGAGTCTCTTGCAGGTTCTCAACCACGTAACGACCACGGTTTGCGGCTGCTAACCATGCCTGACGTTTCATGTAGTAGAGGGCGACGTGGATTTCGTAGGTGGCTAGACGGTTTTTGAGGTACTGCATACGACGTTGCGCGTCGGCTGCGTACTCGCTGTCTGGGAAGCGGTTGATCAAGGTTGTAAAACTGTCGAAGGAGTCGCGTGCGGCACCTGGATCACGCTGAGCCACATCTATCGGTAGGTATTTAGCAAAGAAAGAGCGCTCCGCTTCAAAGGCGCTTAACCCTTTCATGTAGTAGGCGTAGTCGACGTTGTCGTGATTAGGGTGCAGACGAATGAATCGATCAGCTGCGGCTGCAGCAGAGGTGTTTTGATTCATTCTAAAGTGTGCGTAGATCAACTCTAGCTGTGACTGTTCGGAGTAACGGCCAAATGGGTAGCGCGCTTCAAGAAGCTGTAGTTTCTCAATCGCGAGCTGATTATTGCCCGCATCAATTGCACTTAGCGCCTCTTCATAGAGCTGCTCCTCTGGAACATCGGGCTCTATTTTCTCCCCATTGCTACTACAACCCACCAGTAGGGTGGCAGCGAAAAGAGCGGGAATCAGTCGGTTAAAACGCATGTTGACATCCTAATCTATGCACAGCGGTTCAGCGCTGCGATCTCTATTGAGATATACTATTCAATATTCCTTATTTAAACACAGAGCTTAGCTCACCAAAACACTCTTAGAGCCAGATAGAGCAATAATGTCAGAACATATTCACCTTGAAGCCGTTGTACCCGATGAACTCTACGGTAAACGTCTCGATCAAGCCGTTGCGCAGATCTTTCCCGACTACTCCCGTTCACGCCTGCAGGGGTGGATAAAAGAGGGGGAGTTGACCGTTGATGGCAAAGTACTGCGCACGCGCGACAAGCTGACCGGTGGTGAAAAGATTGTCGTCGACGCTCAAATTGCGGTGATTGAAGAGCATAAGGGTGAAGATATCCCGCTCGATATCGTGTTTGAAGATGAACACATTCTTGTACTGAATAAACCCTCGGGTTTGGTGGTACACCCTGCGTCGGGTCATGCCGAAGGAACGCTGTTGAATGCTCTGTTGCATCACGCCCCAGAAGTGGCTCAGGTGCCGCGGGCCGGCATTGTGCATCGCCTTGACCGTGAAACAACTGGCCTGATGGTTGTGGCTAAGACGATTCAAGCGCAGACGGATCTGGTTGAACAGCTGCAAGAGCGTTCGATGGGTCGCGAGTACGAAGCGGTTGTTCAGGGTGTCATGATTGGTGGTGGTACCGTTGATGAGCCGATGGGCCGTCACAGTAAGAATCGTCTTAAAATGGCCGTGGTGGGTCTGGGTAAAGAGGCGATCACACACTACCGCGTGTTGAAGAAGTTTCGCTCACACACTCACATTCGCCTGAAGCTCGAGACAGGCCGTACGCACCAGATTCGCGTTCACATGGCGCACATTAAATACCCACTGGTCGGCGACCCTTTATATGGCGGTCGCTTCCGTCTGCCGAAGAACTGCAGCGAGCGTATGGTGCAGACCTTGAAAGGGTTTCGTCGCCAAGCGCTGCATGCGAAAAAGTTGGAGCTTTGGCACCCCTTTACCGGTGAGCACTGCAGCTGGGAAATCGATCTTCCCGACGATATGCAGCGCTTGCTGACCGTCCTTGATAAAGATGCGACGAGATACGATTACGAACTATGAACCTAATCTGGGCTGACTGGCCGGCACCGCCGAACATTAAAGCGCTCTGTACGACGCGCCAGGGTGGTGTCAGCTCAGCGCCATTTGATCAGTTTAATTTAGGTGATCACGTTGGGGATGACCCCCAAGCTGTTTTGGATAATCGTCAGTCTCTTCTCAATTCACTCTCTTTGGTAAAACCTGCACAGTGGCTGAAGCAGGTTCACGGTGTTGAAGTGGTTGAGGCGTTCCCAGATCAACAGATTCGTGAAGCGGACGCCTGTTACACAACGGAGCCTGGGGTTGCATGCGTCATCATGACGGCAGACTGCTTGCCCGTTCTGTTTACCGATCGATCAGGTAGCAAAGTGGCGGCTGCGCATGCCGGCTGGCGTGGCCTAGCGGAAGGTGTGCTAGAACAGACGCTTACGCAGTTTGATGATCCGTCTGAGGTCATGGTGTGGATGGGGCCGGCGATTGGTCCTGATGCGTTTGAAGTGGGTCAGGAGGTGTATGACCGTTTCGTCGACGATCTGACCCGGTCGTGTGACGCGTTTAAGCCGAGTCCCTCGCATAGAGAGCGCTGGATGGCTGATATCTACCAGTTAGCTCGATTGCGTCTAATCCGAGCCGGTGTTCGCCAGATCTTTGGCGGCGGTTTATGTACGTACACCGATTCAGAGCGTTTTTTCTCTTACCGTCGCCAAGCTCAAACTGGGCGTATGGCCAGCCTAATTTGGATGGAAGCTAATGAGTAGCTCCGCTCTGGCTAGACTCGGCATTACCCACCCTATTATTCAGGCGCCGATGGCGGGTGTGTCGACACCTGAACTGGCCGCGGCGGTCTCTAATGCGGGGGCGTTGGGCTCTATTGCGGTCGGAGCCGTTAATGCCGATACCGCGCGTCAGTTGATCCAGCGCACGCGGGCTTTGACGGATCAACCGTTCAACGTCAATCTGTTCTGTCATCAGCAGCCTCTGCGTAGTGCTCAGGTCGAGCAAGCCTGGATTGAGCGTCTAACGCCGCATTTTGAGCGTTTCGAAGCGAATCCACCCGCTCAATTGAATGAGATCTACCTAAGCTTTTTAGATGATCCCAACATGTTGGTGGTGCTGTTAGAGGCGCAGCCTGCGGTTGTCAGCTTTCACTTTGGTCTGCCCGAGGCCGCTTGGATTAAGCAGTTACAACACAGGGGTATCCTGACGCTAGCCTGTGTCACCTCGTTGAGCGAAGCGCAGTTAGCGATTGCTGCGGGTGTTGATGCTTTGGTGGCTCAGGGTGTCGAAGCAGGTGGGCATCGCGGTCTCTTCGATCCTCACCAAGATTCAGGTCTAACGACAACGGATCTTGTCACTCAGTTGGCCTCTTTTGTTGAACGGCCGATTATCGCCGCGGGCGGCATTATGACAGGGGCTGATATTGCAGCCGCGTTGCATGCTGGCGCTGCGGCTGTACAGATGGGAACAGCCTTTGTGCTCTGCCCTGAATCTTCGGCCAATGCTGGATATCGAGCCAATCTAAGTCGTGGCGCTGCGGTTAACACCGAGATCACATCAGCCATCTCCGGTCGACCGGCTCGCGGCATTATCAACCGAGCCCATACAGAGATTGATCCTGACAACAGAGCGGATATTCCCGATTACCCTCTTACCTATGATGCGATGAAACAGTTGGCTACAGCCGCTGCTGCACAGGGCGATGAGGGGTATGCCGCACACTGGGCTGGCACGGGTGCTGCGTTGGCGAGATCTATGCCTGCTGCGCAGCTGGTCGAGACACTCGTGTCAGAGCTGCAAGCCTCACTCAACTCATAAAATCCGATAATCAGATTGCCTAATTTTTAGCAGTCGATATATACTGTCTATCCATACAGTATATTTGTCGATTGATTAGGTATTAACGATGGCGATTACGCAGATAGCTGATGCGGTCGATCTTACCGCTGACCATTTAAACATTCCTTTCTATACAGAGAGTGTGCCCGCTGGGTTTCCATCACCGGCTCAGGACTACATTGATAAGACGTTGAGTCTTAATGAGCTCTGCATTAAGCACCCCAATGCCACCTATTTCGTCCGTGTCGATGGTGACTCTATGGACGGTGTGGGTATCTACAAGGGGGATGTCTTGGTGGTTGATCGATCGCTGACCGCTCAGCACGGTGACGTGGTGATTGCCAGTGTCAGCGGTGAGATGACGGTGAAGACGCTGCAGCTACGTCCACGCGTGCGTCTGGTTCCACAGAACCGACGCTACTCGCCCATCGAGTTGAAAGAGGGGAGTGAGCTGCAGGTGTTTGGTGTGGTGGTCAGTGTTGTCAGGGTGTTGAAGTAGTGTCGCAAGTGATCGCGCTGGTCGATTGCAATAACTTCTACGTCTCTTGCGAGCGACTGTTTCGTCCAGATCTGCAGGGCGTGCCGATGGTGGTGCTCTCTAATAACGATGGTTGTGCCGTCGCGCGCAGTGCCGAGGTGAAAGCCCTAGGCGTCAAAATGGGAGTGCCCCGGTTTCAGATTGAAGAGCTCATAGAACAACACGGTATCTGCACCTTTTCGTCGAACTACACACTCTACGGTGATATCTCTGCACGTGTCATGAATACGCTGGAAGCGATCGCCCCGCGAGTGTTCGTCTACTCAATTGACGAAGCTTTTATGGATCTGTCGGGGTTGCAGAAAAACTACTCTCTGTTGGAGTTTGGTCGTTTCACTAAAAGCAAAGTGGAGAGGGAGGTTGGTATACCGGTATGTGTTGGTATATCGACCACCAAAACCTTGGCGAAGTTGGCTAATCAGGGGGCCAAAAAGTACCTCTCTACGGGCGGTGTGGTTGATTTAACCGAGGTCGAACGACAGCGTAAGCTGATGGCGATGACCGAGGTGGGTGATGTCTGGGGTGTTGGGCGTCGTATCAGTAAACGTCTGAAGTCGATGGGCGTTAAAAGTGCATTGGATCTTGCCGATGCTGACCCTAAATGGATACGAAAACACTTCTCTGTCGTGTTGGAACGGACAGTATCTGAGCTCAACGGGGTCTCTTGTATCCCCTTTGACGATTCCCCGCCGGTCAAGAAGCAGATTGTCGTGTCGCGCTCCTTTGGTGAACGCATCACCGAGCTAGCGGAGATGCGTAAAGCGATTGCCGGTTTCATTACTCGTGCTGCAGAGAAGCTGCGTAAAGAGGGGCAGGTGGCTCAGCATCTGCAGGTCTTTTTGCGCACCAGTCCGTTTGCAAAGAGTCAGCCGCAATATGCTAACTCCACCAGTGAACGACTGGTGGAGCCAACGGATGATACGCGACAGTTATTGGCCGCGTCGATGCGTCTGATAGAGCGTATCTGGTTAAGTGGTTATCAGTTTGCCAAAGCGGGCGTGATGTTGAGCGACTTTTACGATCCCAAGCTTCAGCAGCAGACGCTCTTTTGTGCGGAAGGGGACAGTCGCAGTGAAGCGCTGATGACCACTCTGGATCAGATTAACTACAAAACAGGTCGTGTCCAGTTTGCTCGTCGTATTGACCGAAATCCTTGGGATATGAAGCGTGAAATGCTCTCACCGCGCTACACCACCAGTTGGTTAGAGCTACCGCGTGTCAAATAGAGGGGTGTTAAATAGTTAAAATAATGTCGTAAAAGTTTTATTAAAGACCTTGAAATTGTCAGACTTACCCTCACATAAAAGATAGAAACATTCATTGGCCTTGCTTCGGGAGGCCGCTATCAGTGGAGGCTAAGATGCGCCCAGATAAATTTACTTCAAAATTGCAGGAAGCACTGTCAGATGCTCAGTCATTGGCCGTCGGTAAGGATCATAATCAGATTGAACCTATCCACCTGCTCGCCGCGTTGATCGATCAACGTGGTGGATCTATTCGTCCCCTGCTCAAGCAGGCTGGTGCGGAGCTGCCGCAGTTAACCCGTAAAGTGGGTGAGGCGCTTGAGCGACTGCCTGTGGTCAGTTCGCCCGATGGTGATATTCGCCTATCTCAAGATATGGCTCGTCTATTCAATCTAACCGACAAACTCGCACAGCAGCGCGGCGATCAGTTCGTGGCGAGTGAACTCGTCATACTGGCTATGCTGAGTGATAAAGGCGATGCAGGGAAAGTCCTACAGGCTGCGGGTCTTACACAAGAGAAATTGGTTGAAGCGATTAATGCGGTAAGGGGAGGCGAGGTGGTGATGGATCCTAATGTAGAAGAGAGCCGTCAAGCTCTGGATAAATACTGTGTTGATTTAACGGAACGTGCTGAGAGCGGCAAGCTTGATCCGGTGATTGGGCGCGATGATGAGATTCGTCGCACCATTCAAGTGCTCCAGCGTCGCACGAAAAACAACCCTGTACTGATTGGTGAGCCGGGCGTGGGTAAAACCGCCATCGTTGAAGGTCTGGCGCAACGCATCATCAACGGCGAAGTGCCAGAGGGGCTGAAACATAAGCGAGTGTTGTCGCTCGATATGGGATCTTTGATAGCCGGTGCAAAATTCCGCGGTGAATTTGAGGAGCGATTAAAAGCGGTCCTTAATGAGCTCTCTAAGCAGGAGGGACAAATCATTCTGTTTATCGATGAGCTTCACACTATGGTCGGTGCCGGTAAGGGCGACGGTGCGATGGATGCCGGCAACATGCTGAAGCCCGCATTAGCACGCGGTGAGCTGCACTGTGTTGGGGCAACCACTCTCGATGAGTATCGTCAGTATGTAGAGAAAGACGCAGCGCTTGAGCGTCGCTTCCAGAAGGTGATTGTTGATGAACCGAGTGAAGAGGATACGATTGCGATTCTACGTGGTCTTAAAGAGCGCTACGAAGTACACCACGGCGTCGACATTACCGACTCCGCAATCATCGCGTCTGCAAAACTGAGTCAGCGCTACATCACCGATCGTCAGTTGCCTGATAAAGCGATCGATCTGATCGATGAGGCCGCATCCCGTATCCGCATGGAGATGGACTCCAAACCGGAAGAGATGGACCGTCTGGAGCGTCGCTTGATTCAGTTGAAGATGGAACGCGAAGCGCTGAAAAAAGAGAAGGATTCAGCGGCTAAAAAACGCTTAGAAGAGCTCGAAGAGACCATTCGTGATCTAGAGAAAGAGTACTCGGATCTAGAAGAGATCTGGAAGGCGGATAAAGCGGTACTGCAGGGTTCTCAGCAGATTAAAGAGCAGTTAGACCAGGCGCGTATTGAGATGGAGCAAGCGCGTCGTGCAGGCGATCTGGCGAAAATGTCAGAGATCCAGTACGGCAAGATCCCAGAGCTAGAGGCGCAGTTGCAAGCGGCCGATAGCGAAGATGAAGCCGAGGCTCAAACGGAACTGTTGCGCAATAAAGTCACCGAAGAGGAGGTGGCTGAAGTGGTCTCACGCTGGACCGGTATTCCAGTCAATAAAATGCTCGAGGGCGAGCGTGACAAACTGCTGCGCATGGAGCAAGAGCTGCACAAACGAGTCGTCGGTCAGGGTGAGGCCGTTGAAGCCGTCTCTAATGCGGTACGCCGCTCAAGAGCGGGCCTGGCTGATCCCAACCGTCCGAACGGCAGCTTCCTATTTTTGGGCCCTACTGGGGTTGGTAAAACTGAGCTCTGTAAAGCGCTAGCCAGCTATCTGTTTGATACTGAAGAGGCGATGGTGCGCATCGATATGTCAGAGTTCATGGAGAAACACTCGGTTGCTCGATTGATTGGTGCACCCCCAGGCTATGTAGGTTATGAAGAGGGCGGTTATCTAACCGAAGCGGTTCGTCGCAAGCCCTATTCAGTTCTACTGTTGGACGAGGTCGAAAAGGCGCATCCCGATGTCTTTAACATCCTATTGCAGGTGTTAGAGGATGGTCGTTTGACTGATGGCCAGGGGCGTACCGTTGATTTCCGCAATACCATTGTAGTGATGACCTCTAACTTAGGCTCAGATCTGATCGCGGGTTACAGCGATGATCAGGATTATGAGCAGATGAAAGGCGCGGTCATGGAGGTGGTGGGTACCCACTTTAGACCGGAAGTGATCAACCGAATCGACGAAGTCGTCGTGTTCCACAGCTTGCGCAAAGAGCAGGTAGCAGGCATTGCAACCATTCAGTTGGAGCGTCTGCGTAAACGCCTTGCTGAGCATGAGCTGGGACTCACGTTGACATCAACGGCAATGGATAAGCTGGTTGAGGTCGGATTTGAGCCGATTTATGGTGCAAGGCCGCTCAAACGTGCGATTCAGCAGTGGATCGAAAACCCATTGGCGCAGCGTCTATTGGCTGGTGACTTCATGCCTGGAGCTGAAATTGCGGTCGATGTGGCGGACGGTGAATTTACCTTCCGCTAGTGTGACTACAGTGCTAATTAGGGGTCTGGCCTTCAGTCAGACCCCATTATTGTGAAAGCGCTGTTTAAACCGCTATTATTGCGCGTCTACTAAACTTTGAGGCACTCCCTTGCTTAGCTATCAACACGGCTTTCACGCCGGAAACTTTGCTGATGTTCACAAACATCTCATCCTTCAGCTTCTACTGAACGCGCTCAACAAAAAGACGAAACCTTGGAGTTATCTAGAGACGCACTCAGGTCGTGGGCTGTATGACCTATCGTCAGAGCAGGCGCAGAAGACCGGTGAGTTTCGTGATGGTGTCGCCAAACTTTGGGGACAAAAACAGCCGGAAGCTGTGCAGCAATACCTGTCAGCCATTGCTGAAGTGTCTCAATCCGATCAGCTTCTTTACTACCCTGGATCACCGACACTGACGGCCCTAAATGCGCGTGAGCTGGATCAGATTCACCTAATGGAACTGCACCCACAAGAGGTTAAAGAGTTAAAGCGCAATATGCGCCCGTTTGCCAATGTTGGGGTGCACCACCGAGATGGCTATGAAGGAGTCTTATCACTACTCCCCCCTAAACCTAATCGAGGACTTCTATTGATCGATCCCGCTTATGAGGTGAAAGAGGAGTATCAACAGGTGGCGAGATTTGTCGGGGAGGCAATGCAGCGCTGGTCCAATGGCCAAATTGCTGTCTGGTATCCACTGCTGGCTGCCAATCGTCATGAGAATATGCTGAAAGCGATGGCTAGACAGCTACCGGAAGTTGGAGTGTTGGATTCTCAGTTTATCGTGGCAGAGCCCAAAGAACGAGGTATGTACGGATCTGGAATGTTACTGATCAATCCCCCTTGGCAATTCGATCAGCAGTTGGAAGATCTGTTACCGGGTGTGTTGGCTCAGCTCAGCGCAGAAGCGCCAAAGTCGACGCTTCGTTGGCTGAAACAGGCGCCTTAAGGCGTCAATTTAAAGAAGAGGTGGACTAGTAAAGAGCCTGCTCATCTTTTACCACCTCAATCAGCAACTCAATGAATAGCTCATCGGCCTCACTGCGCTCTAAACCAATGTGAACGCTGGTGGTGTCATTGAGCTCATCAGCGATTAACTGAACCGCATTCTCTTGGCTCATGTGCTTGCGCGCAATCTCTTTGGCTGTAGAGCAAATCTCCGGCTCCATCAGTACCTTTCGAGTAAAGCGAACCAGCTCTTCAATAACGCGATCTTTCTGTTTTACATCGGAAATCGAAACCATTGTTTTTCTCCCTATGACCTTCTTGAACTATAACTCGCACAGTGAAGTCGCGCTAGCGGGAGGGCGAATTTTTGTGAAATTGTCGAAATCGTTGAAAAGTTGTTCTTTTTTTAGACAATTTAGCCGCCACGACGGTTGAAGTTAGTCCGCTGCAGTGCGAAAATTTAAAGCTTACTGTTATATGTAAATAACCCCGCGTATAGCAGGCATTAAAAGGCTTACTAAGCATTACCCAGCTCAGGTCTAACGCTGCTGATAGAGAGATCCTTGTTTCAGTAGTATCGAGTGCTTTTTGTGTTAGCGCACACCCGTATTGATGACGTTTTGGCGGACAATCCCGCTGGCGCTGCACCCACTCATTCATGAATCAGACAAAGACAGAGTGTTGAATAGACAACACAATATTGAGGGTAAAAAGGTGGAACTACTTTCAGGTGCGGAAATGGTCGTACGCGCGCTTCGTGATGAAGGCGTTAAGTACATCTACGGCTATCCTGGTGGCGCATTGCTTCACGTTTACGATGCGATCTTCCAACAGGATGAGGTTGAGCACATTCTTGTTCGTCACGAACAGGCGGCAACTCACATGGCGGATGCCTACGCTCGTGCAACTAATAAAGCAGGTGTTGCGCTAGTAACATCGGGCCCAGGTGCTACGAATGCGGTCACTGGCATCGCTACGGCTTACATGGACTCGATTCCAATGGTCGTGATTACAGGTCAGGTTATGAGCTACCTGATCGGTGAGGACGCGTTCCAAGAGACGGATATGCTAGGTATCTCGCGTCCGATTGTTAAACACAGCTTCAGTGTTCAGCGTCCAGAGGATATTCCTTCGATCATCAAGAAGGCATTCCACATTGCGCAGAGCGGTCGTCCGGGTCCAGTGGTTGTAGATATCCCTAAAGATATGACGACGCCAACTGAGCGTTACCCATACGACTACCCAGCAAACGTGAAAATGCGCTCTTACGGCCCTATCAGCCGTGGCCACAGCGGTCAGATTAAGAAAGCCGTTGATATGTTGCTAGCGGCTAAGCGTCCTGTGATCTACACCGGTGGTGGTGTCATCATGGGTGACGCAAGCGAAGAGCTGGTTAAACTGGCTCAAGAGCTTAACTACCCAGTGACTAATACCCTAATGGGTCTTGGCGGCTACCCAGGTACTGATCGTCAGTCATTGGGTATGCTGGGTATGCACGGCAGTTACGAAGCCAACATGGCAATGCACCACTCAGACTTTATTCTTGCGGTGGGTGCGCGTTTCGATGATCGTGTTACCAACGGCACGGATAAGTTCTGTCCTACAGCGCGAATTGCACACATCGATATTGATCCTGCGTCGATCTCTAAAACGATTGATGTGGATGTGCCGATTGTGGGTCCTGCTAAGGCGGTTCTTAAAGAGATGCTTGAGTTGGTGGCTGAAGCGAAGACTCAGCCAGATGCTGAAGCGATCGCAAGCTGGTGGAAACAGATCGATGAGTGGCGTCAACGCCACGGTGGCCGTTACGAACTAGGCGACAAGATGAAGCCTCAGCAGGTTGTCGAGATGCTCTCTAAAGTGACTAATGGTGATGCGTTCGTCTGTTCTGATGTTGGTCAACATCAGATGTTTGCTGCCCAGTACTACAAGTTCAATAAGCCAAACCGTTGGATTAACTCGGGTGGCCTAGGGACTATGGGCTTTGGTCTGCCGGCTGCCATGGGGGTTAAGTTGAACTTCCCTGAAGCTGACGTTGCCTGTGTTACCGGTGAAGGCTCTATTCAGATGAATATCCAAGAGCTATCGACCTGTAAACAGTACGATCTGCCAGTGAAGATCATCAATCTAAACAACCAGTCGTTAGGTATGGTTCGCCAGTGGCAAGATATGAACTATGAGTCACGTCACTCTCAGTCTTACATGCAGTCACTTCCTGATTTCATCAAGCTAGTTGAGTCCTACGGTCACGTTGGTATGAAGGTGGAACGTTACGAAGATCTAGAAGGTGCAATGCGTGAAGCGTTCGCAATGAAAGATCGTCTAGTCTTCATGGACATCTATGTTGATCCGTTTGAGCACGTCTACCCAATGCAGGTTCCACGTGGCTCTATGCGTGATATGTGGTTGAACAAAACGGAGAGGACTTAAACGATGCGTCATATCATTTCAGTTCTCTTAGAGAACGAACCCGGTGCACTGTCACGTGTTGTTGGTCTATTCTCACAGCGAAACTACAACATTGAATCGCTCACGGTAGCTCCAACTGAAGATCCAACACTGTCGCGTTTGACAGTAACAACCATCGGTAATGACCGTGTTGTAGAGCAGATCACTAAGCAGTTGAACAAGCTAATCGATGTCGTGAAGGTTGTTGATCTATCGGAAGGCGACCACATCGAACGCGAAGTTATGATGATTAAGCTGAAAGCTAACGGTCAGATGCGTGCAGAGATTAAGCGTACCGCGGACATCTTCCGTGGTCACATCATCGATGTTACGCCGAATACTTACACCGTTCAGTTGATTGGTGATTCAGCTAAGCTGGATGCCTTCATTGCAGCCTTAGGTACCGCATCGATCCTTGAGGTGGTCCGTTCGGGCGTATCAGGCATTGCCCGCGGCGAGAAAGTACTGAGCGTTTAACGCATTTCATACTTCGAAAATCCCAGCGTTTGCTGGGATTTTTTTTGTCTAAAAATAGACTTGTTTGCCTCTCTGTTTAGGGATAAGGTTGACTGATCGGTCCAGATTTCTGACGGCCCATTTAACTTCGATCAATAAGTAAGGAACACCAATAATGAAACGTGTAGTTTTGAAAACACTCGCTCTTTCAGTTGCGGTAGCTTCAGCATCGGCTCAAGCGGCAGATCTGAATCCAGCTGTTGTTTTTGATATGGGTGGTAAGTTCGATAAATCGTTTAACCAGTCTGTTTACAACGGTATGGAGCGATTTAAAGAGGAGAGCGGTGTTAACTACCGTGAATTCGAGGTGACTAATGCTTCACAGCGTGAACAGGCGATCCGTCGTTTTGCGCAACGCGGCGCTAACCCAATCATCAGCGTTGGTTTTGCCCAAGCTGCAGCCGTTGATAAAGTGGCCGGTGAGTTCCCAGATGCACGCATCACTCTGATCGATATGGTGGTTGATAAGCCAAACGTTCAGTCAGTCGTCTTCAATGAACACGAAGGATCGTTCCTTGTCGGTATGCTTGCGGCAATGAAATCAGAAACAGGGACCGTCAGCTTTGTCGGCGGCATGGATATCCCACTGATTCGTAAGTTTGAGTGTGGTTATGCTCAAGGTGCTCAGTACGTTAACAAAGATATCAACGTGATTCGTAACATGACCGGTACGACGCCTAGCGCTTGGAATGACCCAGCGAAAGGTGCCGAGCTGGCTGTCAGTCAGTTCGACCGTGGTTCTGATGTTGTATATGCAGCAGCGGGTGGTACGGGCGTTGGTGTCTACCAAGCTGCGGCTGACTCTGGCAAATACGCAATTGGTGTCGACTCTAACCAGAACTACCTACAGCCAGGTACGATGCTAACCTCCATGGTTAAGCGTGTTGATGTGGCGGCATATAACTCGCTTAAAGCGATGCAAGATGGTACTTGGCAGGCAGGTTTCCAGGCGCTTGGCCTAGCGCAAGGTGGTGTCGATTGGGCGCTTGATGAGCACAACGAAGCGCTGATCACCGCTGAAATGAAATCGGCCGTTGAAGCTGCGAAAAAAGCGATCATCGCCGGTGAAATCAAAGTTCACGACTACATGAGCGACAACAGCTGTCCAGCACTCGACTAAGATAGAGGTCTAACCG
Source organism: Marinobacterium sp. xm-a-127 (assembly GCF_013283425.1). Taxonomy (NCBI): domain Bacteria; kingdom Pseudomonadati; phylum Pseudomonadota; class Gammaproteobacteria; order Oceanospirillales; family Oceanospirillaceae; genus Marinobacterium; species Marinobacterium sp. xm-a-127. Next base: position 10,095 of record NZ_WBYH01000004.1, on the reverse strand, counting down.
AGTGGTGACACAACCTATACAGGATCCCAATCGGGATCCTGTTTCTTATTCAATTCAGTTAGCGAAGATCAATAAACACTTCGGTGCAGTCAAAGCCAATGTCGACGTTGATCTGAATGTCGTTAAAGGTGAGATACACGCCATCGTTGGTGAAAACGGTGCCGGAAAGTCGACACTGATGAGTATCCTCTATGGGTTTTACGAGGCCGATAGCGGTTCTATCTATGTGGATGGCAAAGTGGTGAGTATCACTGACTCTAAACGCGCTATCGAGCTAGGGATTGGGATGGTCCATCAACACTTCATGTTGGTGGATAATTTCACGGTACTTGAGAATATCGTGTTGGGCGCTGAAGGTGGCTGGTCCTTAACTCATTCACTCGCTAAAGCACGTAAAAAACTGCAAGAGATCTCAGATCGTTATGGGCTGAATGTCGATCTGGATGCGGTGGTTTCACATCTACCAGTCGGTTTGCAGCAGCGTGTGGAGATTCTCAAAGCGCTCTATCGCGACGCTAAAATACTGATTCTTGACGAACCTACTGGTGTTTTAACCCCTCAAGAGGTGGATCAACTCTTTGCGATTTTAAAGATACTGAAATCACAGGGCGTCAGCGTTCTACTGATTACCCATAAGCTGCAAGAGGTGATTGCGATCAGTGATCAGGTCTCTGTTATGCGAGCGGGGGCGATGGTGGCGACCGTTAACACGGCGGAGACCAGTCGTGAAGCGCTCGCTGAGCTTATGGTCGGTCGCAAGGTTCTGTTACGGGTTGATAAACAACAAGCTAATCCGGGCGCAGCGCTGCTTAAAGTAGATTCGCTAACCTGGCGTGATGACGCCAATGTGCCTCGTTTGGACGATGTCTCGTTCACGGTGAGTGCAGGTGAAATTGTTGGTGTTGCAGGGGTGTCTGGTAATGGCCAGACCGAGCTTCTAGGTCTGTTGTCGGGCATGCTCGATGTGCAGCAGGGGCGGATTAATATTGAAGGGATCTGCATTGATGCTCAGCATCAAATGACACCTAAACAGATTCGTCACCTCGGCGTCGGACATGTGGCAGAGGATCGGCACCGTGATGGCATGGTGGGTGCGTTTAGCGCAGAAGAGACGGCCATCATGGGCTTTCAAGATGAGCCAGAGTTTAATGGCTCGATTCTGCAAAATCGCTCCGCCATCACTGAGCACTGTCAGGAGTTAATGAGCACCTTTGATGTTCGCCCAGTGGATCCCAATCTCAAATCGGCCAGTTTCTCTGGTGGTAATCAACAGAAGCTCTGTATTGCACGTGAGATGAACGCCGCACCTAAGGTGCTACTGGTGGGGCAACCAACACGTGGCGTCGATATCGGCGCGATCGAGTTTATTCATCAGCAGATTGTTGCGCTGCGTGATCAGGGGAGTGCAGTGTTAGTCGTCTCTGTAGAGTTAGAGGAGATCCTGTCGTTGTGCGATCGAGTGTTGGTGATGTCAGAAGGGCGCATCGTGGGTAATGTGTTGGCCTCAGAAACCGATGCGCGCTCGTTAGGGTTGATGATGTCCAGTTCAAGAAGTGGTGATCAAATGGCTCAGCAGGGGGTTCAATCATGAGTCGTCGTGCAAAGCTCCCTGCCTGGGCAGACATTGGGCTAATTCCGTTAATCAATGTCTTGTTGGCGTTTTTGTCAGCCGGTGTTGTGGTTGCTCTGATTGGTGAAAGCCCACTAGAGGCGGTGCAAGTGCTTATTCGTGGCGCCTTTGGATACGATGAAGGGGTTGGCTATACGCTCTACTACACGACCAATTTTATCTTTACCGGTTTGGCGGTGGCGGTCGCATTTCATGCGGGGCTATTCAATATCGGTGGGGAGGGGCAAGCGTATATAGGTGGTTTAGGTGTGGGGCTCATCTGTCTCGCCTTAGATCATCTTTTGCCATGGTGGGCTTTGCTACCTCTGGCAATTATTGCTGGGTCGTTATTTGGCGCTGCTTGGGCGTTTATACCCGGCTATTTGCAAGCTTATCGTGGTAGTCACGTGGTGATTACCACCATTATGTTCAACTTCATAGCGTCTGCATTGATGGTCTATCTATTGGTGAATGTGTTGATTCAGCCGGGTTCCATGTCACCAGAGACACGAGCGATTGCTCCCGAATCGACGCTGCCGCTGATGCATGAGTTCTTTGCGTTTCTCGGAATCAAGATTACTCAGACGCCGCTTAACCTATCCCTTTTTGTTGCCCTGTTGGCTTGTCTGTTGGTCTGGGTGCTTATATGGAAAACCCGTTGGGGCTATGCCATTCGCATGATCGGTTTCAATGAGTCAGCTGCGGTCTATAGCGGAATCAATCCAAAACGAATGGTCGTCATTGCGATGATGATTTCAGGCTCTTTGGCCGGATTGGTCGCAATCAACGAGGTGATGGGGGCTCAAGAGCGTGTCGGATTAGACTTTGTATCAGGTGCTGGGTTTACTGGCATCGCTGTCGCCTTGATGGGGCGCAATCATCCCCTGGGGATTATTATCGCTAGCCTGTTGTTTGGTGCGCTATTCCAGGGTGGGGCAGAGTTGGCGTTTGAGTTTTCAACCATCACACGTGACCTCGTTGTGGTGATTCAAGGCTTGGTCATTCTGTTCTGTGGTGCTCTAGCCTACATGATGCGTGGACCGCTGGAACGACTCTTTGCAGTGGTTTCCCGCTCAAGTCAGGAGGAGCGATAATGGAGTTTTCTGTTCAGTTGATCTCTGCGTTAGATTCCACACTTCGTCTGGCGGCACCGTTAATTTTATGTGCCATGGCGGGTCTCTTTTCAGAGCGCTCGGGCATTGTAGATATCGGCTTAGAGGGTAAGATGCTAGCGGGTGCCTTTGCGGCGGCGGCAATGACCGCTGTAACGGGTTCGGTATGGTTAGGCTTGCTCGCGGCGATATTGGTCTCAATCATGATGGCGCTACTGCACGGTTTTGCCTGTATCACCCACAGAGGTGATCAGGTGGTCAGTGGTTTGGCTATCAATATATTAGCAGCCGGTTTGACCGTTGTGTTGGGCATCGCCTGGTTCCGTCGCGGTGGGCAGACACCTTCTCTAACTTCAGAAGAGCGCTTTGGCCCTCTAACCTGGCCGTTGAGTGAGTGGCTGTCGGATGTTCCGCTACTAGGGCCCATCTATACAGAGCTACTCAGTGGACACAATCTATTGGTCTATGTCGCTTTGATGGCAGTACCGCTGACCGCTTGGATTGTTTTTAAAACTCGTTTTGGATTACGGCTTCGTGCAGTCGGTGAGAATCCACAAGCGGTTGATACCGCAGGGATTTCAGTCACTTGGTTGCGTTATCGTGCTGTCATTATGGCTGGTCTGCTCTGTGGTTTGGCGGGTGCTTACCTCTCTATCGCATTGGGTGCAGGATTCATTAAAGATATGTCGGCCGGTAAGGGTTACATCGCCTTAGCCGCACTTATTTTTGGTAAATGGCGTCCATTCCCCGCGCTCTTTGCATGTCTTCTGTTTGGCTTCTTAGAGGCAGTTGCAACCCGCATGCAGGGGGTTCAACTGCCAGTTGTTGGCGAAATCGATGTGCAGTTGATGCAGGCACTTCCATACATTCTCACCGTTATTCTATTGGCGGGTTTCATTGGTCGGGCGATCGCACCTAAAGCGATTGGCACCCCTTACAGTAAAGATCGAGCATAACAATGGCACAGCACAAGATTATTTTAGACACAGACCCTGGTATCGATGATGCGATGGCGATTTTTACCGCGATGGCACACCCAGATATTGACCTATTGGGCCTTACAACCACCTTTGGTAATGTCTCTGTTGATCAGGCTACTCAGAATGCCCTTACGCTGGTTGAAATGGCCGGCTCTGAAACGCCGGTTGCGCAGGGAGTTGCAACCCCGATGATCAAACCTCTAGCGGATTTTCCTGACTTTGTTCATGGAGTCGATGGCTTTGGTAATCTCCATTTAGCGTCCCCTAAGCGGACTGCACTCTCTCAATCGGCGGCTGAATTCATTGTCGATCAAGCCAACCAGACCCCAGGTGAGATCGTTATTGTAGCGATTGGTCCTCTCGGTAACTTAGCTCAAGCGCTGCAGCTGGACCCTGAATTACCTAGCAAGATTAAGCAGGTTGTGATTATGGGTGGCGTGATTGCGAGTGATGGGAATGTCTCTCCGGTAGCTGAGGCTAACATTCTCTCTGATCCGCACGCTGCCGATAAAGTGATGGCTGCGGCTTGGCCGTTGGTCATGGTAGGGCTCGATGTAACCCATCAGATTATGTTGCCTCGATCACTGTTTGATCGTATTGCTACAGAGAACGCCAAGGTGGGTTCATTTATGCAGAGTGCGGCCAAATTCTATATCGACTTTTACTCTAGCGTACGGAATATTGATGGCTGTTATTCGCATGACGTTTCGGCCCTCGCTTATGTTGTTCATCCTGAGTTATTTGAAACGGTTTCAGGCCCAATCTGTGTTGCGACCGAGGGTGTTGCTATGGGTCAAACCATCATGAGTCGATATGGCATACCCTATATGCTGGATTATTGGAAAGATCGTCCTGATCAGATGGCCTGCATGGGTGTTGATGATGCTGGCGTGGTCGATTTTTTCGAAACAGCAATGACAAACAGTTACTGGAGCTAGTGGTATGTCGAATTTTTTGGAAGCGGTCGATTATCAATCGGAAGGTGCTAGTGAGGCGTTTGTTAAATCACTGCATGAGACCGGCTTTGGCGTCCTAAAAAATCACCCTATTGCCGAAGCGCAGGTTCGAGCCATTTATGACCATTGGCAGGCCTTTTTTAATAGCGATCGCAAATCTGACTTTGACTATAACGTCGGTACTCAGGATGGTTTTTTCTCCAGCAAAATTTCTGAAGTGGCGAAAGATCATACAGTTAAAGACATCAAAGAGTACTTTCACTACTACCCCTGGGGGCAGTGTCCCGAGGATTTGCGGGAAGAACTGCAGGCTTACTATTCTCAAACCAGTTCATTAGCTTCTGAGTTGCTGGGTTGGGTCGAAGCGTTTAGTCCTGAAGAGGTAAGAGCAGGCTACCGTGAGCCACTACCCAACATGATCAACGGCAGTGAGCAGACGCTGCTCCGTGTGCTTCACTACCCTCCCTTTGATGGTAATGAAGAACCGGGTGCCATCCGCGCGGCTGCACACGGTGACATAAACTTGCTTACCATTTTGCCCGCAGCCAGTGAGCCAGGTTTGCAGGTTCTCAGCAAAACAGGTGAGTGGCTTGATGTACCGGCTGAGTTTGGAAATTTGATCGTCAACATAGGCGATATGCTGCAAGAGGCGTCTGCAGGTTACTTCCCGTCGACTATACACCGAGTGATCAATCCTGTCGGTGGTGCAACCAAAAAATCGCGTATCTCACTGCCGCTATTTCTTCATCCGAGGCCAGATGTGGTTCTGTCAGACCGATACACGGCTGATAGCTATTTAAAAGAGCGCCTCAAAGAGTTGGGCGTCATTTGATCCTAAGCCCGGCATTGGTCGGGTTTTTTTAGCGCAAAAATATCTGGAATATTCTGCGCATGATAGGATAAAAGGGTTATTAATAATAAGGCGATGCAATGAGCGCTTATCTATCGACCCTAGAGTCGATCTACCTCCCTGCAGTGGTTATATTTTCTCTATTAGTTGGCAGTTTTCTGAATGTTGTGATCCATCGCCTGCCGATCATGATGATGAGTAGCTGGCGCCGTGAAGCCGCTGAATTCTTGGATCAACAGGAGATAAGCGATGATCAACCCATCTCCTTGTCTAAGCCACGCTCACGCTGCCCTCAGTGCGGACATACAATACGTTGGTATGAAAATATCCCAATCCTCTCCTATTTGTTGATTTTGAAAGGGCGCTGTTCGGGGTGTGCCCGTTCGATATCAATGCGTTACCCATTGATCGAAGGGTTGACGGCTTTAGTGGGTCTCTCCGTTGCGCTCTATTTTGGCTTTACTCTTCAAATGGTGATCATGCAGTTCGTCAGTTATTCACTGATTGTTTTAATCTTTATCGATGCTGATCATCAACTGTTGCCCGATCAGATTACTTTGCCCCTTCTTTGGGCGGGTCTACTGGTTAATCTGGTGTTTGGCTGGGTCCCGTTGGACTCTGCTGTGATTGGAGTGATGCTTGGTTATGTGGTTCTTTGGTTGGTGTTCTGGCTGTTTAAGTGGGTGACAGGTAAAGAGGGTATGGGCTACGGCGACTTTAAGTTGCTGGCGGCTCTTGGGGCTTGGGGCGGCTATGCCATCCTTCCAGGCATTATTCTGATCTCATCCGTTGCGGGTGTTATCTATGCACTTATGAGCGCGTTGTTTGGTCGTCAGGATCTCACTAAACCCATGCCGTTTGGCCCATTTTTAGCCTTAGCTGGATGGCTGATGTTGATTTGGGGTGATCAAATTAATCAATGGTATCTGTCGCTTCTTCTATAGATTCGTTAGACTTGCAGCATATTTTTTAAGGGCTTAAACATGACTGACCACATTGACCCAGAGACGTCTGACGCGACCAGTGAAGAGAGCGTAAAGCGACCTCGTGGTATCTATTTGTTACCAAACCTATTTACGACGGGAGCACTGTTCTCAGGTTTTTATGCTGTCATTTCGGGCATGAACGGTCATTTCACTGCAGCGGCAGTCGCCATTTTTGTTGCTATGATTTTTGATGGTTTAGATGGTCGTGTGGCTCGAATGACAAACACACAATCTAAGTTTGGCGCTGAATACGATTCGCTGTCAGATATGGTCTCTTTCGGGGTGGCTCCCGCTCTGGTCAGTTTTACTTGGGTGTTACACAGCTTGGGTAAGTTTGGCTGGGTGGCTGCCTTTATCTACTGCGCCTGTGCTGCACTCCGTTTGGCTCGATTCAATACTCAGATTGGCTCTTTGGATAAGCGTTACTTTATGGGTCTCCCTAGCCCAGCAGCAGCGGCAACTATTGCCGGATTGATCTGGTTTATGTCCGAAAAAGGGATAGACCCAGCCCCATTTGCTTGGTTGATCGCTCTCTATGTGGCACTCATTGGTCTCTCTATGGTGAGTAATGTGCTCTACAACAGCGGGAAAGAGATCAACTTAAAAGGTAAGATCACCTTTGTGAAAATGATTGTGATCGTATTGGTTGTCGCCTTTCTAGCAACAGATCCTGATCTCTACCTGTGGCTTATTTTTCTTGCTTACACTGTTTCTGGCCCTATTCAATGGCTGCTTAGAAGTAGAAAACGGCAAGCAGATTAAAACATCATTAGAAAACCACCTTCGGGTGGTTTTTTTATTTGTAAGGCATTTGTCAGCTTAGCGACTAATATTAGAGATATAGCGATAGGAGATTAATTATGTTGATCGGTAAGCCTTCCAAAATTCTAAGCAGCGAAATCACATCGGAATCGGTCTATTTATCCAGAAGATCTCTGTTAAAAGGATTAGGTGTCGTCGCAGGTGCTGCATCGATGCCTAGCTTTGCGCTGACACAACCTAAGCGTTCCAATTTGCCTCTCTATCCCGGTCCTGACTGGTTAAGGCCGAAGCTCGAAAGCGCAAAGACAACGTGGAGCGTAGATGAGGAGTTGACGCCTTACGATTCGGTCATTACCTACAACAATTTCTACGAGTTCGGCCTCAATAAAGAGGATCCGTATGAGAGAGCTCAGAATTTTAAGACAGACCCATGGCAGGTCGAGATATTGGGTGAGGTAGAGCGCCCGGGTATCTATAACCTAGAGGATCTTCTTGCAAAAGTGGACATAGAGGAGAGGATCTACCGCTTTCGATGCGTAGAGGCTTGGTCGATGGTCATTCCTTGGCTTGGTTTCTCTCTGGCTTCACTGATAAAGCAATTGAATCCGACTTCAAACGCTAAATACGTTGAGTTTGTCACGCTTGAAGACCCGGAGCAGATGCCGGGTCAGCGTTCACTCTTCAGTACCATCGATTGGCCATACAGAGAAGGGTTAAGAATAGATGAGGCGATGCATCCACTGACAATTCTGGCAGTTGGTGTTTATGGGCAAGCGATGCCTCCACAGAACGGTGCGCCTTTGAGATTGGTTGTGCCTTGGAAATATGGTTTTAAGAGTATTAAGTCGATTGTCCAGATTCGATTCAGAGAGACCATGCCACAAAACACTTGGCGCTTAACGGCCTCCCAGGAGTATGGCTTTTATGCCAACGTTAATCCGAATGTAGACCACCCTAGATGGTCGCAAGCGACAGAGAGAAGGCTGCCGTCCTCACTGTTTAATCCTAGAATCATAGAGACTCAAATGTTTAACGGCTATGAAGAGGTGGCACCTCTCTATTCTGGGATGGATCTCTCTAAATGGTATTAACGAATAGAGATTTAAATAGACGATTCATTTGGATAGTACTTTTTACGTCGATGGCCATGCCATTGATATGGCTGGTCTACTTGGCATATAGCAATCAGTTGGGAGCTGATCCAGCGAAAGAGCTCGTTGATGAATTAGGGCAGTGGGCAATTCGGTTTTTGATCCTGACACTCTGTGCATCAACCTTCAGTAGGCGTTTGGATATAAAGTTTTTGCTGCAGAACCGGAGAATGGTGGGGCTGTATGCACTCTTTTACGCAGTGCTCCATCTTTTGGCAGTCTCGACTTTTATTCTTGGCTGGCGTGTTGATCTGCTGATTAGAGAGTTAACGGACAGACCCTATATTATGTTGGGTATGGCTGGGCTTTTGTTGCTCATCCCTTTGGGAATTACATCCACAAAAGGGTGGCAGAAACAATTGGGTCGTAAATGGACAACGCTTCATAAATTGATCTACCCAGCTTCTCTACTAGCGCTGTTACACCTAGTACTACTCATAAGGGCTAGCATTTTAGAGGCGATGATCTATGCGCTTTTAATATCTTTACTTTTGATAGAGCGATTGTTTAGAAAAAGAAAGCCTAAAAAAGCGAGAGTGAACTAACACATAAATCTCAGACGTAATCTATATTGAATGTGATGAATCAATAAAAACAAACTCAAAGTTCAGCTTTGAAAGGAGTGTAACAATGATTCTGCAGCATCTTTCGGGTGTGTTCTATCACCCAATAAAAGAGTGGAAGTCAATTGATAAAGACTCTTCACTAACACTAAACAGCGTCATTATTCAGCTGGTATTACTGGCACTTATACCACCTATATCTCTATTCATAGGAACTACCCAGGTGGGTTGGAGTGTCTCCTACGGTGAATATCACCTCTTGGCAAGTGAATCCGCCTTTGGAGCCGCGGTAGCATTTTACATTGCTATATTAGGCGTCATTACCGGGTTAACCTACAGCATCCGATGGATGGAGAAAACCTACGGTGCCAACGCGGGTGTTGATGAGTGTGCGCGCCTAGCGTTATACACTGCAACGCCGATGTTGCTTGCCGGACTCATTGGTCTCTACCCAATGCTATGGCTCTGCGTCAGTGTCGGAATGCTAGCGGTAGTGTTTAGTGTCTATTTGCTCTACACGGGTGTACCCGTGATAATGCATATTGAAGAGGAGAGAGCTTTTATGTTCTCAACATCAATATTGACGGTTGGACTGGTAGCGCTTGTCACAATCATGGCTGCAAGCGTCATTCTGTGGAGCACAGTCGTTCCGCTGACCATATTAAGTTAAATTTATTTCCTACAAGGGTTGACGCTCTGTTTAACCTAAGTATAATTCGCGCTCTCGATTACGGGGTCATACCTGATTACAGGTTGATCAGTAGCCGAGAGGTGCGAATTAACTGTTTGTTTTTTAAGCAAATGTTTGAAAGTTTCTGACGCATAAGACAGTTTTTAAATTTTCAAAAAATATTAAAAACATGTTGACATGCACTAGAGTGATCATTAATATACGCACCTCGCTTGAGACGAGTGCTCAAGCAGCCACCAAGAGATCGGTGGCACGCTCTTTAACAATTAATCAGGTAATGCGTGTGGGCGCTTGTTGAGGTTGAGCATAAAAGCTTAACAAGACAAGCAACCTATATGTGAATTCATTTAGCGTAATGTTTTTCTTGAGCAAGATTTAGATGGTCATTTATGACTGTCGAACTTTTTAACTGAAGAGTTTGATCATGGCTCAGAT